>JAZRDN010000029.1:0-57049 GCA_045660295.1 Eubacteriales bacterium | reverse complement strand
TAGTGCGTAGCCGTTACAATAGCTACCGCAAGCGTTGGGGTCCCCCTCCCCAAACGCTCCACAAAGTTAGTTTTGAACCGCTGAACATGCACCCAAAGCAAAGGAGCGCGTGTTCAGCGTGCGACTGGTGGCAACGACCGTGTTGTTCGCACAAGCTCGGAACGCTGACCAATTGCCCGCGAGGGCTTCCGCGCAAACAATAAATTACCGTTCAAACCCGTCAGACATTGACAAATTCAAAAAAATATGGTAAAATTAATTTGTTGTTTTATCAACAAGTTGAAAAAGGTTAAATTTTCATTTTTTCGGCAATAATAAAACAGAAAAAAGAGGAACTTAAATGAGTATTAAAGTGGTTTTGTTTGATTTGGACGGCACTCTGTTGCCGCTTGATCAAGATGTTTTTGTGAAATACTATTTTGGGCTTCTCGCCAAAAAGCTCGCGCCTCACGGATACGATCCCGACCTGCTGATCAAATCCATATGGGCGGGCACGGGCGAGATGGTGAAAAACAGCGGCAAAAAGACCAATGAGGAAGTGTTTTGGGACAAATTTGCCGAAATTCACGGTGAGAAGGCACGTGACGACGAGCCATATTTTGAGGAGTTTTATAAAGAGGATTTCCGCAAGGTTCAGGCGTCCTGCGGTTACACCCCCGATGCGGCAAAGGCGGTTGCGGCGATAAAGGCTATGGGTCTGCGCGTAGCGCTTGCCACAAATCCCATTTTCCCGGCTATTGCCACCGAGCAACGCATTGCTTGGGCGGGGCTTAAGCCGTCGGATTTCGAGCTTTACACCACCTATGAGAACTCACGCCACAGCAAGCCAAACCCTGCCTACTACACGGACGTGGCGAGTGCTCTTGGCGTGTCGCCCGAGGATTGCCTTATGGTTGGCAACGACGTGGGCGAGGACATGATAGCCGAGGCTCTCGGCATGAAGGTCTTTCTCATGCCCGAATGTATTATAAACAAAGATGGAAAGGATATTTCCCGATATCCGCAGGGTAATTTTGACGATTTGATAAAGTATATAAAGGAGCAGATATGAGCGTTACAGAACAGAAGAAAATAAAAATAGTTGCCGATTCCTCGGCAGACCTGGTGGAGCTTGACGGAATTGATTTTAAGTCGGCGCCCCTTAAGATAATCACATCCGAGAAGGAGTATA
Organism: Eubacteriales bacterium; assembly: GCA_045660295.1. Lineage (GTDB taxonomy): Bacteria > Bacillota > Clostridia > Oscillospirales > CAG-272 > RGIG8775. The sequence goes on along the minus strand of JAZRDN010000029.1, from coordinate 55,878 downwards.
TTGACAACGCCGAGCTTGACGTGGCTGAAATGGCGAACGCCATGCTTTTGTATAATGGAAAGTCATCTACCTCCTGCCCCAACGTGAGCGATTGGCTTGAGGCGTTCGGCGATGCCGACGAGATATACTGCGTGACCATAACCGCCACGCTTTCGGGCAGTTACAACGCCGCAATGCTGGCCAAACGCGAGTACGAGGAAACGCACCCCGACCGCCGTGTTTTCGTGCTCAATTCGCTATCCACGGGACCTGAGATGGTGCTGATCATAGAGAAGCTCCGCGAGCTTGCGCTTGCGGGCAGGGATTTTGACGCCATATGCTCCGAGATTGAGGAGTACAGTCAGAAAACGGGGCTTCTCTTTATGCTTGAGTCGCTTAAAAATCTGGCTAACAACGGACGTGTAAGTCCCATAGTGGCAAAGATGGCGGGGCTTTTGGGTATTCGTCTTGTGGGAAAAGCCAGCGAGCGCGGAGACCTTGAGCCGCTTAACAAGTGCCGCGGAGAGCGCAAGGCCATTGATACGGTAGTTGAGCATCTTGAAGCGCTTGGGCTTAAATCGGGCAAGGTGCGGATAGGTCACTGCCTCAACGAGCGCGCCGCCGAGACACTGAGGGATGCTATTCTCGAAAAATTCACCGATGCCAAGATAGAGATATACAAGCTCCGCGGGCTTTGCTCCTTCTACGCCGAAAAGGGCGGTATAATTGTGGGGTTTGAGAAGGTTTGAGTGGTTAAGACTTTTACACAACGTTGGTGTTTGCGAAAGCTCGGAGCGTGAGCCTGTGACGCGCACGGGTATGTTCCATAAATTTTAGACTTTAAACTACATGCCAAAAAAAGAGCATCGGCGAGATTACAGAAAGCTCAGAGGCGAGAGCTGACGCCTTCCCGTTTCGCCAAAAATCAAAAATTATTTAGGAGAAAAAATATGGATTTCATTACACTTCCCCGATTTGACTGGTTCTGCTCCGACCCCGACAGACCTTACACCTTCAACGTTTATTCGGGCTCGGCGGGCACCGACACCCACGAGGGCTGCATAAAAAATCTCACCTTCAGCTTCAAAATACGGATAACAAAAGAGGACGACCAAGCGCCCATAATAAACGTTAGCTTCAAGGTGGTTCACCCTTGGCCGCACCCTGTGAACGAGGGGCGCGTGGGCTCTGCGACATTTGAGTGCACTCCCGAGGGCTTGGCCGCCACCAAGGACTGGCTCAACCAAGAATTCCTAAACATGTGCAGATTAGCCGGATAGGCAAGGACCGCTGACCAATTAGCCGCCCTTGAAAAAACCACCGAAAACTAACTAACACAGGAGAGCCTATGAAAGCATTTTTTATTGTACTTGACAGCGTTGGGTGCGGAGAAGCCCCCGACGCGGCGCTGTTCGGCGACGTGGGAGCGCACACTCTTAAGGGCTGCGCCGAGTCGCCCTCGTTTTGCGCCGACAATTTAATAAAGCTGGGTTTGGGAAATATCGAGGGGCTTGAGTTCCTCGGCCCTGTTCCCTCGCCTGCCGCCGACTTCGGGCGTATGCGCGAGCTTTCTATGGGAAAGGACACCACCATAGGTCATTGGGAGCTTTGCGGAATAGTCTCAAAAGACCCTCTCCCCACATACCCCGACGGCTTCCCCGATGAAATAATCTCCGAGTTTGAACGCCTTACAGGGCGCGGCGTGCTCTGCAACAAGCCCTATTCTGGCACAGCGGTCATCGCCGACTACGGTGAGGAGCACATTCGCACGGGCAGGCTCATCGTCTATACCTCCGCCGACAGTGTTTTTCAGATAGCCGCTCACGAGGACGTTGTTCCCATAGAGGAGCTTTACGAGCACTGCAAAACCGCGCGCAAACTGCTTTGCGGAAAGCATGGCGTGGGCAGAGTTATCGCGCGCCCCTTTGTGGGTGAGCACCCATTTACGCGTAGCGCGAAAAGACACGATTTTTCAATAGAACCGCCCGAAAAAACTCTGCTTGACCGACTCGGTGAGCGCGGAATATACCGCATAGGCGTAGGCAAGATAGGCGACATCTTCGCCCACAAGGGGCTTGACGAGGAGATATATACCTCCTCCAACGCCGACGGCTTGAGAGTCACCGCAGAGCTTGCCGAGCGTGATTTTGACGGACTTTGCTTTGTCAATCTGGTGGATTTTGACTCCAAATACGGACACCGCCGCGACGCTGACGGCTACGCCGCCGCTATCGCCGAATTTGACGGCTGGCTTGGCGAGTTTGTTAAGAAGCTATCGAACGACGACCTGCTTCTGATAACCGCCGACCACGGATGTGACCCGTCCTTCGCCGCTTCCACCGACCACACCCGAGAATACGTTCCTCTGCTGGTGTTCCGAAAGGGCCGCAAGGGCAAGCCCCTGGGCACGCTTGACGGATTTTTCCACGCGGGCGAGATAATTTCATCGTTTCTGCTATAAGGAAAACACCGCACAACAAATATGTAATGTGATAAGCAAAGCCTCCCGTGTTCGGGAGGCTTTTTTACGTGTGTTATTTAATTATTCGCACCGCACCCGTTGTCCAAAGCCAACGAGGTCGTGTTCAGCGACCGAGTGGGACGCGGCGCACTATGTGTCGCAATCAATGGGGCGCTGACCAATCAGCCCCAGCAGGGGTATGACCAATTGGCTCGCCTCTAAGGGGTAACGATCTGCTCCCAAACCGCGGTAAACGTAATCGTCTCCCCCGACGTGCTTGCAACGTCGCTCAGCTTCTTGCCCGCCGAGTAGGTCTTGCCGTCCTCACTGCATTTCCAGCCCTTGAACTCGTAACCCGACTTGCTGAGTGCGGCGGGAAGATTGAAATTCTCTCCGTACTCTACAGTCTTTTGCGCGGGAGCGCTGACGCCTGCTCCGTCATATTTTACAATATAGGTGTGGGGCGTCCAAAGAGCCGTCATGGTAACGATATCGTTGTTCTTGAGCGATCCGAAATCGGAAATAGAAACCACCTTTCCCGCGGTGTAGACCTTGTTGTTGGCACTGCATTTCCAACCGCCAAAGGTGTAGTGCTGCCTTGTCACGCTTCCAAGCGTTACGCTCTGGCTGTGCTTGAACTCAACGTCATCAAGCGCGGGGCTGCCGCCCTCGACGTCATATTCGATGGTGTACTCGTTCTCACCCCAAACCGCGTACAGAGTAACCTTCTTGTCGCTTGACATAAGACCGTAAAGCGTCTTTATATTGGACTCGGAAAGCTCGTAGTTTCCGACGTAATCAGGAGTAGTGTCATTCGACGTCGTGCTCCAGCCCTTTATCGACTTGCCCGCCTTTGTGGGGAGAGTAACCTTTATTCTCAGCTTCTCGCCGTAGGTCGCCTTGAGCGTGTCGGTGCTTGAACCGTTGTTAAATATAATGTCAAATGTGTCAGGCTGCCAAACCGCGTAAAGCACGACCTTGGAGTTGTCCTCCGCCGAAAGTCTGCTCACCTTGGCACCCTTGGAATACATCGCGGGCAGAACGTCGTCTGTGTCATATACCGTCTTGAACTCAAGGCTCCAGCCAAGAAAAATGTGTCCCTCCCATACGGGTACCACGTCAGAAAGCTTTACTTCCTCAGAATATCCGACGTTGGGCTGGTCGGGAACGAATGTACCCGAGTACGCTCCTGTATTATAAGAAACAGTGTATCTGTTCTCCTGCCAAACCGCATAAAGCTCTACGCTTGCGCCGTCGTCCGACACGAGGTTTTCTATCTTGTTGCCCGCCCTGTACTTGACGGTGGTGCTTCCGCTTGAGGTAGCCCAGCCCTTGAAGGTGTATCCGCTCTTGCCGCTTGAAATATCCTTAACGATAGCCGACTGCCCGTACTGGAGCGGCTGGCTGTCCACAAGCGCGCTGCCGTCGTAATACTTCACCGCGTAGGAATTTGCCTCCCAAACGGCGTAAAGCTCGATTTTTCCGCCGTTCTCCGCGGTAAGCTTACTGACGGCACTACCCTGAGAAAACATTCCGTCGGGAGTGGTTGCCGACGAGCTTCTCGACCAGCCCTTGAAGGTGTAGCCCGTACGCTTGCTTGGGGTAACGCTGACAATCCCCTCCTCGGTGTACTTGAGCGTCTGACGCGATATAACGTCGTCGGCAGTACCAGAGCCCGTGTTGTTGTACACGATAGTGTACTCGTTTTCACTCCAGGTAGCATGGAACTTCATGTCACCCTTAAGCGCCGTACCGTTCATGGACACCGAGTTGTGCGAGACGTCGTCTCGGTCCTCAAACCAACCCGTAAAGGTGTAGCCTGTCTTTTCGATGGCGAAATCAGCCTCGGAAAGCAAGGTTCCATCTGCTAAGTAGCAATAATACATATCCTCTATCGCGCCCGAGCGGTCAAGCTCGCCCCCGCCAAGGTCAAGAACGAGCATGAACTTGCCCTCTCCCGCCTCGTGGTCGGGGAATACGCAATTTATGTTCTCCTTCCAGTTATCGCTTTCCATGTACTTTGCGTACATGTCGTCGGAGACCATGAACTCAAGCCCCGAAATGCCCGAATAGTTGTCTAACACCGCCACCTCGTTCTTGCAGGTAAGATGTACTCTTGAAATGTTCTCAAAATAAATCAGGTCGGCAAGGTCAATGTTGCCGTTCTTCGAAAAGCTGAGCTCGTTTATATTGCAAAGCTCCTCACCGGTAACCTTTCCGTCCGCGAAAAGCGACTTGTACTCGGCTCTGACGACGCTTGAAATGTCCTCCGAACTGAAATCGGTCTCAAAGGGGACGGTAAGCGACAGCTTACTGTCAAGCCATGTAGTAAAAACTATCTCGCCCTTTCCGATTCCGTGAACGTCAAACCGCTTGCTCTCGGGGGAGTAGGAAAGTATTTCCTCTCCGTCGCCCATCTCGCCCCTGTTGTCCTCAATAAGCACCTTTACCCTTAATCCTGGCAGTTTTATCCAAAGCGGCATATAGTCCACGTCGTCGGTTATGTCGCTCAGCGTGGTAGCTCCGCCCAGATCAAGCATGCACTCCTCGGGGATCTGCTCAACCTCTATCACAGTTGAGGGCACGCCGTACACAAAGCCTACCGCCGCGGAAACGCCCAAAACCACCGCCAGCGCGGTCATAAAAAGTACTACGGTCTTTCTGAAGCACGCAGGACCTATTCTTGCTTTGTCAATGCAAAGCGTTCTCAATAAATTTCCCATTTCGCACTATCACCTCGCAAAATTGAAGATAACACTCAGAAGTCCAAGTGCGCCGTAGAACACAAGGAGAACGAGCGCAATCAGAATAGCGACCTCGACCGCGGTGACTATATTCCGTTTAATCTTTGTCATTCCGTCATGGTTAAACCAATAAATAAAGGTTGACGCCACACCGATTACCGCCGCCAACACCCAATTGAACAGCGATCCGTGTCCTTCCATGAATATACCCGCAAGCAGGCTCGAAAGGAAGAACATAACCACAGCGGGCAAAGCCACCCAAATCGCCCAGTTAAAGGCAATTCCGACAGACTTGAAAAGCTCGCTTACAAGCCCCGTCTTTTTTTCTTCGACCGTGGGGCGAAATATTTTGGCGAACTTCTCCGCCACCTTTCTACGGTTACCCGAATTAAAGTTTTTCTCTACGGTCTTATAGCCCGAATATACGAAGCTCCAGCGATATTCCGAGAGCATGGGCACCGTGACTTTTTCGGCATCCAGTGCCTCAAACAGTCTGCCTATCTTGGCGTAATCGTTGAGCTTTTCCATCTTGTCGTAGACGTTTCTGTAATTCTGACGTGCCTCGGGGTTGTTTCTGAGATTTGACTCAACGAACGAGTAATCGAGCAGCGTTGTTTCAACAACGCGCCTCAAACCCGCGTATTTCTCTCGGAGCAGCTCGTTTTCAAGGTCAATAAGCTCATTAAAGGAAAGTCTTTGAACGACAACGGCGAGCAAGGAGGTTCTTGCTCCGTGGTTGTCGGCAATGTTCTCGCACAAAAATCTCTCGTTCTCATGAACGTTGAGCATGGGAAGAACAGTTTCTATCTCGTTTACCTTTCTGCGAATAGCTCTTATAAAGTCAATATGCACGCGAGACGACATATTGAGGTTTCTCACCAGCTTTTGCAGACCCGCCGCGCGCACCGAAAGACGGGGCGAGGATTTTTCTCCCACGTAGCAGGACGCCATAAGTATCGCCGACAGAAGGACTCTCCTCTGCGGGTCGGTAATATTGCGGATAACGTCGAAGAAGATCTCTCCGTCCTTTTCCTCGTCGGTATTGCGAATATAACTGTAGCACTGATTTATATCAAAAAATCTTACCGCGCCGAGAACGAAATTCTTTATATCCGCAACGCTTACGCGGTTGACCCTCTCGAGCACGCCGCAAGCGATCTCAAAGATATCCTTTCTCACAGGAAGCAAGGACTTGTCAAATAGACCGTCCTCAATAATATCACTGTTGATGCCGCTTGCCGCCATCTCAACCAAAAAGTCTCTTTCAATCGTCGAGCCCTCGGAGAGCTTGGCTACAACGCACTTAAACAGGTCAAACGCTCCGTTTTTGCCCAAAAGCTGCCTGTCTTTCCTGTAAGCGTTGATGAGTATGCCTCTGTCGGCAGAGGTGGTTTTCGCGCAAACGTCGGGACGGAGCAAATACTGTGCCGCCGCCTTGAAGGCGCTGCGCTGCATATCGTCATTGTCGCCCGTGCCCGCTGCGATAGTCCTGCTGGCGGTCTCGTAGTCGGGATTGACGTCAAATCTAAACAGACGCGCAAGCTGAGCCAGCTTAAAGTTGTCTGTCTCCCCGTTTTTGTCAAAGGCAAGCGAGATGCGCTCGGACAAAGCGGCGAGCTTTTCCTTATCACCGATTGCCAGCTCTATTACGTCGCCCAATTCGCCCAATGTCTTATTGTAATTGTTTCGGCAATTTCTCGTATCAAACACCCAGTACAGATCAGACTGCATGCTTATGTTTTTATCCGAGGTGGGCACAAATATACGCACGCTCACGTCTCTGAGACTGTTTGATGACATGTTGTCGGAAACACCCGACGTACCCATACAAAAGCTCAGCCTTCTTGAATACACGAGCGGAAAAAACGACATGACCGCGTTCAGGTACTTCTTTGCCTCGTCTATATTCTCAACCAGAAGGACTATGCTCTTGTTGGTATAAAGGATAGCCTCCGCCAGCTTTGCGAACATAGGGGCTATCTTTTCGATGCCGTCCAGAGTATTGGGGCTTTTTTCAGCCCTTGGCATGCTTTCAACCAGCTTCTCGCCCTCGTCGGTTCTGACGATGTCGCCCTTTCCCCATTTGCCTATGTAGTCTATGGGCTTCTGGGTCATGGTATCTATACCGCCTATTACGCCGACAAAAGCGTCGTCGTTGCCGCTTCCGCCCTCTATATTGCTCATAAAAAGGAATTCGCCGTTCAAGTCAAGGGTTGCGTATATAAAATTAGCGTCCTCAAGCGACACACGGGTATCCTCAAGCACACCCCTGTAATAGCGGTAATCGTCAATTGCGCTCTCACTCAGATTCCAAACCCACTGACCAAAATGAGTATATTGAAATTTTATCAATTTTCTCACCTCCGATTACTTTATCAGACCGAACTGCTTCATCATCCACACGAAGGGAAGCTCGATCTGCTTGCATGAACACTCAAATTTTATTTTACCTGGATCATTTATGTTCTCGTTAGCCTCGTGGATGCTCTCCGCGAAGTTAAAGGAAGAAACTCCGAAATAGCGCACGTTCCTATATCTCGTGAAATTGGGCAAAAGCCTCTTTTCGCTGAGATAGGATCTTATCTCCTCGCTGGAAAAATTGATCTTGCGCTCAAGCTCACTGCCGATGTATCCGCCCTTGATAGGCTCGAAATAATCGCTTCTGAGACAGCTGCAGCTGGGATCAAACTCCGACTCAAGCATATCCATCTTGGTAACGATGACCGCGATAGGACAATTAGCGGGAAGCTGTGCCGACTCAAGCTGGTGCATAACGTTGGAGTTACCCACCGCGTCGCTTTCTCCGTTCACTATGCAGAAGATTCCGATAGGACGTCCGTCTGTTATCAGCTTGCCGACCTGCATTTCCTGCTCGGCGCGCTCACCCGCCATGTCGTAAAACGACACGTACGCCTTTTTGTTGACCTCGGCGATAAAGGGATACTTTTCGCACTCGTCGGTTCGTGTCGCTCTGGGGTAGTACGAGGGCTGAAGCGAGATTCGTCTCTGTGTGTAGTTGACATTCTGCTGATACCAGTTTTCCCTTCTCAGATACCCCGAATTGCCCGAGGTTTCAAGAAGTCCGATAGGCGCGGTATTTACGTCCAGTCCGAACACCGACACCGCCTGCGCCGCCGTTCTCATGTCCATATTTACCCTTACGGCGCCCTCATCAACTACCTGCTTCTGCGCATCGGTTATGTTGAAAAATCTGGAAATGTAAGTAGTCTTTCCCGCGCGGGTAGAGCCTACGAACGCGATCTTGAAATCCTGATGATTCATGAAGTCGGGTGGCAGTATCTTTCCGTATTTCTGGGTAAAGCTCCAATTGCCGTCATCATTGATCTTAATATCTCCCGAGCAGTACAGACAGTTTTTCGCTACGCTCCTTCCGTTCTCACCCGAGTACACCGAGAGCCTTCCCACACCGCTCTTTCCGTCGCAGGATATTCCGCCCTCTTTATACGCCCTGTTCTTCTCGTTGATGACCGCTCTGTTTATCTTGCCGTGACAGAAAGGACAAGCGCGGTCGATCGTTGTGGCAAGCGCCGGCACGGGATCGTCAAACTCCAGAAAATCGTTGCGGCGGCACTCAAGATAGTAATACTTGTTGGTTTCCTCGCCCAAAAGCACCGCGGAAAGATACCTGTCGCGCAGCGCGTAGCTCTTTTCCCTGGGAAGCTGAAGTCTGGGGGTCTTTCCCTTTTTGCCGAAATCAAGCTTCAATTTACACTCAATGTTATTGTTCGCGTCCGACTTAAGGCAGGGGAATCTTGCGGGATTGCTGACAAGCGCCACCTCAAGACCTACGGGGCACGCGTCACACTCAAACTTAAGCTCCACTCCGCCCGCGTCCCTTACGAGAACGTAGCTTATCTTCTTTCTCATCACGAAATTGACGGCGAACATAAAGCGAGCGACCTGCTTGCCGCCACTGAGCATTTCTATAACGCCCATGCCCGAAAAATCGTCAGCGCCCTCAGACACGACGATGTTGCATCCGTTTTCATAAAAGCTCTTAAAGGAGCACTTGGGCGCGTTTTTGCTTTTTGCCCCCGAACGGCTGAGCATATCGGCTCCGTCCATCTCACCGCTTGCGAAAACCACTCTCACCTCATCGTACGGCAGATGCGCTTTCGTGATCTCCTCCTCAGGGCGCGACGCCACTATCGCTCCGGCGTACACGTTGCCCTTTCCAAGCCATTCCCGGGGAACGACAAACATCGAATACGGCAGATTCCTTTTTCTGTAATCACGCTCAAAATAGATTTTCGGCTCAGCAATATTCTCATCCGCGCCGTCACCCATAGGAAGCTTTTTGATGTTATAGTCAAAATAGTACTCTGCGATACTTGGATTACTCATAGTTAACAAACCTCCTTAGTCTATAGCGTCAACATTTCGGGCTTTACGCCCGAAACATTACATATTGTATATATTATATTACAAATATCATTATAGCATGCGCCTATCCCGTTGTCAAGGGGAATGGTCACAGTTTGTTCTCAATTTCGAAACTTTTCGACACAAAAAGGCTTACCCTTAAGGGGAAGCCTTTCGGAGTACAGTACGAACACAGTACCCAAAAATTATTTTATTAGACGTCCAAGGCAAAGGCGTTCTCGTTTAGAAAATGACCGACGGTAACGAGGACTATGTTAGCACAAATACGGAACGCTGACCATTTGCTCACCGCCAAGGGTTATCTTTTTCCCAGTTGCCAGAAAGCGACCGCGCCAGCGGCGGCGACGTTGAGCGAATCAACGCCGTGTGACATGGGAATCTTCACGGTATAGTCGCAGTCGGCTATGGTCTTTTTGGAAAGACCGTCGCCCTCTGTGCCAAGCACTATCGCCAGCCTTTCCTCTGCCATCAGCGCCTCGTCGTCAATGCTGACCGACTTATCAGAAAGCGCCATGGCGGCGGTCTTGAAGCCCATTTTCTTCAAGCGCGCAAGCCCGTCCTCGGGCCAGTCGTCCTTGGTCTCTCCGATGCGGGTCCAGGGCACCAGAAAAACAGTACCCATGCTGACTCTCACCGCGCGGCGGCAAAGGGGGTCACAGCAGGTGGGAGTTATCAAAACAGCGTCAATATTCAAAGCGGCGGCTGAACGGAAAAGCGCGCCGATATTGGTTGAATCGGCGACCTCCTCAAGCACCGCAACACGTCGCGCGGTGGCGCAAATCTCCTCCACCGTGGGAAGTGCGGGACGGCGCATGGCGCAAAGCGCTCCCCTGGTCAGTTCGAAGCCCGTAAGCTCAGCCAGCAGCTCGCGGCTTGCGGTATATACGGGAACGCCCGACATGCGCTCTATTATTCCCGACACCGCGCCGTTTATAAGCCGTTCGTCGGTAAGCAGAGCCACAGGCTCACAGCCCGCGTCAAGCGCCACCTGTATGACCGTGGGGCTTTCGGCGATGAATATTCCCTTTTCGGGCTCAAGACGGTTTCTTAACTGCGCGCCCGTAAGGCGTACGAACACGTCAAGCTCGGGGGCTGAAAAATCTGTTATTTTTATAATTTCGGACATGGCACAACCTCGTCAAATTTCAATTTATCAATCCTTCCATTCGCTGACGGCTTTATCTATCGCCGCGCGAACAGCCTTCATTTTTTCGGCGCTGACCTTGACGACTCTGCGGTCGTAGGTCACAAGACCGTTGGTCTCGTCCTCCACGTCGGAGACCTGCGTAAGAACGGCGGAGCAAAGCCCATTCTTCACCGCGGGCACTACCTCGTCAAGGTAAAGTCGGCAGAGCGCGTTCTCGAAGTCGGCGGCGCTCTCAAAATACTTGTATCCGTAATTTTGGGTCAGATTAAAGGAATGACCCTCTATCTTGCAGGAGTAGCCGCCAAACTCGGAAAGCACCAAGGGGCGCTCGCCGTTTTTTAGCCTGATTGGCTTGAAATAAACGTGGTGGCTATCCACGTCGCTCTCTTTTTCAAAGAACCAGCCCGAAGTAGCGTCAAAGACGCGGCTTCCGTCGGCGTTCTTCATCACGCGGTAAATTCTGTCGGCATCGTACTGCCCCCAGCCCTCGTTGAAAATAGTATAGTAACACACCGAGGGGTGGTTATAAAGCCTTGCCAGCGTGGCAAGGCCGTCGCTCTCAAAGCGCTGGCGGCGGCGCGCGGTAGCGCGGTGGCTGATTCCGCGCTTAAGCCCCAGCGTTGGAAGCGCGGTATCAACAAGGAAGTTATAGCCTCCGCTGTTGACGAAGTCCTGAAAGACGACCATTCCGTGCTTATCGCAATAATAGTAAAACAGCTCGGGCTCTATCTTTATGTGCTTGCGGAGCATGTTGAAGCCAAGCTCCTTCATTTTAAGGATATCGAACTCGTAGCCCTCGGGCGTGGCGGGGGTGTATATGCCGTCGCTGAAATAGCCCTGGTCGAGAAGTCCGTGGAAGAAGTAGGGCTTGCCGTTTAAGAGTATCCTGTTCCCTTTTGTCTCCACGGTGCGGAGCGCGAAATATGAGCGCACCTCGTCCTCGCCGCACTCAAGCGTAAAACCGTAGAGCCTCGGGTTTTCGGGTGTCCAGTTTTCGGGGTCTGATGGCTTGACAACTACCTCATCGCCGTCAAATTCAATGGTCTCGCCGCCGTCAAGCGTGAGCCTTTTGTGTTTTGCGCCGCCAACGACTCTGATGCGCGCGCTGTCAAGCGAGGGGGTTATCTCAAGTCGCTCCACATACTCGTCGGGTACTGATTCAAGCCAGACGCTCTGCCAGATACCGCTTATGGGCGTGTACCACATGCCTCCGCGCTTACGGCGTTGCTTGCCGTAAGGAAGGTCTGTGTCGAGGGTGTCGATGACCTGCACCTCCACAAGATTCTCGCCCCGACGCAAAAACTCGGTCACGTCAAAGGAGAAGCCCAGATATCCGCCCTCGTGGAAGCCGACCTCACCGCCGTTTATGAGCACGCGCGCCTCGGCATCCACCGCGCCGAAATGAATTATCACTCGCCCTCGGACAAAGCCCTCGGGCAGAGAGAAAACGCGCCTGTAGGTGTACGCCTCGCCAACCTCGCGCCCGACACCCGAAAGCAGAGATTCGGGCGAAAAAGGGACGAGGACGGGACCGCGGTAGCCCTCCGCTTCAAGCTCCCAACTGCCGTTGAGCGAGAGATAGGACTCGCGCGCAAGCGACGGACGGGGGTATTCCAACCACGGAACGCCGCCGATATTCTCGGCAAACGGGGTCGGAAGAGTTATGGTGTTTTGATTTTTCATATTAGTTTCCTTTGAGTGGTTTTTTGTTCCTTTTTGAAAAAAGGAACCGAAAAACTTTTGGCGCGGGGGAAGGATTTATTGGGGTTTGTGCCTCTATTCATAGTTTGCGGCAACTGCTTGGGATATTTAGTACGTAGCCGTAACAATAGCTACCGCAAGCGTTGGGGTCCCCTTCCCCAAACGCTCTACAAGGTTAGTTTTGAGTCGCTAAAAATGCACCCAAAGCAAAGGAGTGTGTGTTCAGCACACGACTGATGGCAACGACCGTATTGTTCGCACAAGCTCGGAACGCTGACCAATCGCCTCCGCCGGCGAGGCGGTTATATTCCCCTCAACTCGGTTTTTGAGTTAAACCTTTTCGCTTCGCTCAATATCTCGCCAAGCTCGTCCACCGTAAACGCCGAAAGCCCGTCGGGTGCTATTATGTCGTCGGACTCCTTGTAGCACTGCAGAAAATACGGCTCGCCCTCGCCAACCCACGCGGCGGCTTCGGCGATGCGGTCTGCGGTATGTATCCCCTTGACCACCGTGGTGCGGAACTCGTGGGGTACTCGGCTTGACTTTATTATCTCAACGCTTCGCTTTATCTTCTCAATATCGACGTTCGCTCCGCAGGCGAGCGGATAGCCCTCCCCAGAGCTCTTTATATCCATAGCCACGTAGTCGGCAAGCCCTGCCGACAAAAGCTCTGCCAGCCTGTCGGGATAACTGCCGTTGGTATCTATCTTAACCAAAAATCCAAGCGCTTTTATCTCTCGCGCAAGCTCGACAGCGCCGTCGCTCATCAAAGGCTCGCCACCCGTGATGCACACGCCGTCAAGCACTCCGCTTCGTTTTTTAAGAAAGGCGAAAAGCTCCTCGCGGCTTATCTCCTGCTCGCCGCCGCGCACAAGCGACGCGTTGTGGCAAAATGGGCATCTGAAATTACAGCCCGCCAGAAAGACGGTGCACGCCACCTTGCCCGGATAATCCAGAAGCGTCAGCTTCATAAGTCCCGCTATCTTCATTTCGCCCCCACGATCTCGGCAATGCCGTATTCCCTGCCTATCTCCATTTCAAAGGACGGAGTCACGCGCGAGGTGTACTTCTTTGGGTCCTCGGTGTTCACCGCGAACATGCCGTAATGGGCGGGCACGCCGACCCTTGCGCCGATCTCGCCCGTCAGCTTTACGGCCTCCTCAACGTTCATATTGCCAAGCTTTCCGTTGATGCAGATAAAGAGCACGTCCACGCCGAATCGGCTATACGCGCGCAGACGCTCGTTGTAAAAGGTGTCGCCCGTAAAGAGCAGAGTCAGCCCCTCATGGCGCACCACCGCGCCGATAGCCGACTCGCTTGTGTGGTCGGCAAAGACCGCCTCCAGCTCGAAGTCCCCGACGGCGCACCTGTCGCCCTCGTCGAATTTTCTGTAATTGACAACGCCCAGAGAGCGCATCTTCTCCTCGCAATCGCAGGGGGCGAGAAAGAGGGCGGTGTCTCTCGATCTCATCACCGAGATGGTGTCGGGGTCAACGTGGTCGAGGTGGTTGTGGGTGCATATCATCACGTCACATTCCAGCTCCTCGGGGTTGATCGGCGGCGGCACAAGGCGCTCCTTGCCCGAAGCCTTGAAAACGCTGTCCGAAAGATATGGGTCTATACAAAGTGAAGTTTTTCCGTCGCAGAGCATGTAGCCGCCCTGCCCCAGCCATGTTATTTTAAGCATAATAAACCTCCGCGGATACGTCGTTGGTTGCGTTTGTACTATAATTATAATACATATTGCCGAATTTTGCAAGAGAAACAAGCAGATTTTATACTCGCTTTGCAACACGATGCCCTATCAAAAGCCAAACTGTGCACAATTGACAAAAATCCACCCCGTCATATGTACAAATTCACCGTTAGTCACAAAAAAATCGAATTTTTTCTTAAGATTTTTCCAAAAAGCCCTTGACATATTTTGTTTTTGGGTGTATCATTAATAAAAGTTAGTGGGCTTTTTGACCCGCAAGAAAACAGAGGTATGTCATGAACAACGACGAAACAATGGTCTACACCGACGAAACATTGGTCTGCAAGGAGTGCGGACAGGAATTCACCTTCACAGCAAGAGATCAGGAATTCTATGCAAAGCAGGGTTATGAGAACAAGCCCCAGAGATGCAAGGCCTGCCGCGACAAGCGCAAGGCTGAGAGAGGCGAGCTTAAGCCCGAACGTCAGATGTTTGATGCTATTTGCGCAGATTGCGGAAAAGAGTGTCAGGTTCCCTTCCAGCCCCGTGAGGATAAGCCTGTATACTGCCGCGAGTGCTTTGAGAAGAACAGAAAATAAAGACCGCAAAATAAAAGACCGCCAAGGCGGTCTTTTATTTTGCTAAAACACGTAAAAACAGGCGCTCGTGTTTAACGAGTGCCTGTTTTACGTGTGTTGTTTTTATTTTTGTCGCCGCACCTGTCACCCAAAGCGAGGAAGCGCGTGTTCAGCGCGCGACCGATGGCAACGACCGTGTTGTTCGTACACATATGGAACGCTAACCAATTGCCCGTCCGTCGAGGACTATCCGCCGAGGTAGGCTTTTTTGATGTCATCGCTCTGCATAAGCTCCTCGCCCCTGCCCGAGAGAACTATCTTTCCGTTCTCAAGCACGTAGGCGCGGTCGGATATCGCAAGCGACTTGCCCGCGTTCTGCTCCACAAGCAAAACGGTGGTGCCGTTCTTGTTAAACTCCTTAATAAGGTCAAACACAAGGTCAACAAGCAGAGGCGAGAGTCCCATCGAGGGCTCGTCAAGCATCAAAAGCTTGGGGTGGCACATCATAGCGCGCCCCATGGCGAGCATCTGTTGCTCACCGCCCGAAAGCGTGCCCGCTATCTGTCCGCGGCGCTCTCCAAGACGTGGGAAATACTTCTCGTATATCTCCTCAATATCCCTCTTTATCTGACCGTTGTCCTTTTGGGTGTATGCGCCCATAAGCAGATTTTCGTGAACCGTAAGCTCTTGAAAAACACGGCGTCCCTCGGGAACCTGCGACATACCGAGATGTACTATCTTATGGCAGGGCGTTTTTGTTATGTCCTGTCCGTCGTATATCACGCTTCCGTGACGCGAGGGAATAAGCCCCATAATGCTCTGCATCGTGGTGGTCTTGCCCGCGCCGTTCGCGCCGATAAGGGTAACTATCTCGCCCTCGTTTACCTCGAAGCTGATGCCCTTAAGCGCCTGAATAACGCCATAATATACCTCTAAATCTTTTACTTCAAGAAGTGCCATTTTAGCCTCCTATATACGCCTTGATAACCTCAGGGTCGTTGAGCGCCACAGAGGGCTCGCCCTGCGCCAGCACCGTACCGAAATTAAGCACGGTAAGCTCGTCGCAAAGACCCGACACAAACTTCATATCGTGCTCGATAAGAAGAATGGTCATATCAAAGTCGTCTCTTATTTTGCGGATAATGTCCATAAGCTCCGCGGTCTCGTTGGGGTTCATTCCCGCCGCGGGCTCGTCAAGCAGAAGAAGCTTGGGGTCGGTGGCAAGCGCGCGCGCTATCTCCAGCTTTCTCTGTTTACCGTAGGGCAGATTGCAGGAGAGGTTGTTTCTCTCCTCCTCAAGTCCCACGATGCGAAGTATCTCCTTAGCCTTCTCTCTCATTCTGCGCTCGGTGTCAAAATGCTTAGGCAGTCTGAGCATGCTGACAAAGGGGTTGCACTTGAATTCGGGACGGCTGTGAAGTCCAACAAGCACGTTTCTGATAACGCTCATGTTGTTAAAAAGCCTGATGTTCTGGAAGGTTCTCGCAATTCCCTTGTGGTTTATGGTCTCCTGACTCTTTCCTGTAAGGTCCTCGCCTTCAAGGAAGAAGCGACCCGTGGTAGGGTGGTAAACGCCCGTTATCATGTTGAAAACAGTCGTCTTGCCCGCGCCGTTGGGTCCCACAAGACCGTAAAGCTGCTTCTTTTTTATCTCAAGGTTAAGCTCCTGCACCGCCTTAAGTCCGCCGAAGGAAATGCCGAGGTTTTCTATCTTAAGTACAACGTCTGACATTTATTTATCCTCCTTCTTGGACTTTTTGTCGGGGGTGTAGGTGTTCTTCTGCTGGAAGTCAACCGACAGAAGCTCATCCATCTTTATCTTTGTCTCAACTCTGTTCCACTCAGCCTCGTCATCGCTTATGTTGTGAGGCTTGGTGTGCGACTTGGTTATCTTGCGAATAAGAGACCTGAAATTGAATCTCTCGCGCAAAGGCTTCAAGGCGGGCGCATTCTTGAATACGACCACAAGAATAAGGATTATCGCGTAGATAAGCAGCTTGAGCGCCGCAAGCTCGCCCGAAAGGTGATTCTGGAGCATGAAGTTAACGTAAGTAATAAGCGTAGCGGCGGCGATAGAGCCCCCGATGCTTCCCATTCCGCCAAGCACCACCATGACGAGTATCTCAATAGAATAGTTGTAGCTGAAAAAGCTCTGCTCGATGGGCGAGACCTGGAATCCGTACATAACGCCCGCAACACCCGCGAAGAAGGCGGCGACAACGAACACGAAAAGCTTGTAATATGTGACGTTGATACCCATAGCCCTTGCGGCTATCTCGTTGTCACGGATAGCGGTGATAGCGCGTCCGTGCTTGCTTCTGATAAGGTTCTGAACGAAGAAAAGCACGATGAGAACAACGATAAACGATATGATGTAAAGTGTTTTCTGGTCGTAGGATATCTTTGCGGTCTGCATACCCTTTGCGCCGCCGAAAAGCCCGACGTTTTTGAATACGTTACGCACTATCTCACCGAAAGCCAGCGTAACGATAGCAAGGTAGTCGCCCTTAAGACGAAGCGCGGGCAGACCGATAATAAATCCAAAGACCGCCGCCACAGCGCCGCCGATAAGCATGGAAAGTATCATGGTTACAAGCGGATTTCCGATAACGTCTATCATTTTGAGTCCGAAGAAGCAACCGATATACGCGCCCACGCACATAAAGCCCGCATGACCCAGCGAAAGCTCACCGAGGAAGCCGACAACGAGGTTAAGCGACACCGCAAGCACGATGCTGTAGGCTATTCTGTGAAGAAGTCCGAGGTTAGAGCGTCCAAGCGTGCCCATAGAGCCGAGGATAACGAAAAGCACCAGCGCCGCCCCGACCACGATGTAATTGGTGTAATGCTTAAGCTTGAAGCTATTTTTAATGTCCTTGAAATATCCCATATTACACCTTCTCTCTGCGCTTCTTGCCAAGAAGTCCTATGGGTCTGACAAGAAGAATTACGATAAGCAAGCTGAACTCGATTGCGGTAGTATAGTCGCTGACCACGGGAATACTCTTGCAGATGTTCTCGACCATACCAAGAAGTATACCGCCCAGCATCGCTCCGGGAATAGAGCCGATACCGCCGATAACCGCCGCGGTAAACGCCTTGATACCTGGCATAGCGCCAAGTGTGGGATTTACCGACGGGATAGACATGAGGTAGAAAAGGCTTGCGAACGCCGCCAGCGCCGAGCCGATAGCAAAGGTTATCATGACTATCCGATTGACGTTGACACCCATAAGCTGAGCCGCTCCTCTGTCCTCCGAGACCGCCAGCATGGCGCGTCCCGTACGAGTCTTTTTAACAAAGAGCGTAAGCGCCACCATAAGGATACCGCCAACAACAAGAGTAACGACAGTACCCTTGTTCATCTCAAAGCCGCCTATTTTAAGCATACCGAGCGACAGATGGCTGACCTGCTGTGACGCAGAGCCGAACACAAGCTGCGCCGTGCCCTGAAGAAGGTTGCTGACACCGATAGCGGTAATAAGCACCGCCAGAGGCGAAGCGCCGCGCAGGGGCTTATACGCCACCTTTTCGATAAGTATACCCATAGCCGTACAGATAACGATAGCCACAACCAGTGAGATTATAGGCTGACCCATGAGATTAAGCGTACAAAGTATGGAATACGCGCCGACCATGATAATATCGCCGTGAGCGAAATTAAGCATTTTTGCGATTCCGTACACCATGGTATAGCCCAGAGCGATAAGCGCGTAGATAGCGCCAAGACTCAGTCCGTCGAAAATTATGTTTATGTTCATTTTTATCTCCTTGAATGGATTTGGGGCAACTTCTAAAAACTCAACGTCGGACGAATTGGCGGCGCTTTTTCCGTCATTCGTCACAAAAACCCTTCGCATAGGGTCAACTATGCGCGCGAATTTTTGTTTAGACTGACGAAAAAATTCGCTCGCCACTCGCCTCGCGTGAGTTTTTAGAGATTGCCCTTGGTTTACACCGCAAAAAGGTAGAAGTGCTACCCCTCTGCGCTATAAACCAAATATCACCGATACGCTCGGGGGCGCGCCCCGAGCGTATCGGTTAATTTACCTATGAATATGTTTTTTCAGAGCTTACTGAAGCTCAACGATTACGGGAACCTTTGTTGCGGCACCGCTCTCGTCCCAAGTCATTGTTCCTGTTGTTCCTGCGTATACAAAGTCCTCAGCTGTAATAGCCGCAACTACCTTGTCGCAAAGGTCGGATGCCGAAATATTAACGTCGTTAATACCCGCAGCCTTCATAGCCTCGTAGATAACGTATACAGCGTCGTATCCGTCAGCCGCGAACTGGCTGGGATCAATGCCGTAAACCTCTCTGTACTTAGCAACGAAGTTAGCTGTCTTCTCATCTGTAGCGTTTACGTCGAAGGGAGTGATATACTTGATGCTGTTTGTAACAGTATCGTCGATCTGACCTGCGATACCGTCAAGACCGTCGCAACCGTAAAGAACCGCGTCACAGCCCTTTGCCGCGCATGTCTTTGCTACAAGTCCTGCCTCTGTGTAGTAGAAAGGAAGGAAGATAACGTCGCAATCCTTAAGAGCCTCTACCTGCGCGGAGAAGTCCTTGTTGTTGTCCTTGTCAAAGGTTCTTACCTCGTAGGACTTGCCAAGCTTTGCCATCTCAGCCTCAAATGCCTCGTAGATACCTGCGGAATAGGGGTCGCTGGTGTCGTAGATAGCACCGATGGTCTCGAAGTTAGCCGCGAGATCCTGAGCCGCGAGAATACCCTGGTCGGGGTCGCCGAAGCAAACGCGGAAAGCGTTGGGTCTGTCAGCGATAACGTTAGCCGCGGATGCGGAGGGTGTGATGAAGAAAAGGTTGTCCTTTGCCGCCTCGGTTGCGAATGCCTCGCAAGAACCCGAGGTTACGCTTCCGATAGAGATCTGCATGCCATCGTCGATAAGCGCGTTGTAGGCTGTCTGCGCGTCGGGAGCGGTTGCCTTGTCGTCCTTCATCTCGTAAGTGAAAAGAACGCCGTTAAGACCGCCTGCCGCATTGATCTCATCAATAGCGAGCTTTGCGCCGTTGTTTACGCCGATACCGTAGTCAGCGGCATCACCTGTAAGAGGACCCGTAGCACCGATAAAGTAGGTGTCGTTTCCTGCCTTGTCGCCGCCGCAGGATGCGAAGCAGCAAACAAGCATTACCATGGCAAGAGCCATAGCAAACACTTTTACCATTGTGTTTTTCATTGTCATTTCTCCTTTTGCCTTTTGGCATAATAAAATATGAATAATAAAAGGACGGTCTTTGGGTAAAACCGCCCAATATTACCAAAAATCAAGATGCGACGCTTATCGCGCGACAAGGTTATCTACATCTATATACTAATTATACAAAAATGATACCACAATCAGCCCACCATGTCAATATACATTATGCACAAAATACTTTAGCGTGATATGCGGTATTTTTGGGAGTTTTCTCCAGAAACACACAGCAATATTGACAAATTTGCCAAATTAATGTAAAATAAGAGCATCTCAAAAAAGGACAGAAAACACATGAGCGATAATTTAAAGAAAGCCAAGGCGTTGTTATCGGGGCACACCTGCGTGCTCTGTCTTGGCGAAAAGATAAAGGCGTTCACCGAGCGCGGCATAGCCCCCGCCCTCTTTCTTGCCGAGTGCGGCGAGGAGCTTCGCGGTTCGGCGGTTGCCGACAACGTGGTAGGCAAGGCCACCGCCCTGCTCTACGCAAGTATAGGCGTGACCGAGCTTTACGCGGGAATATTAAGCCGCCGCGCTTTGCCGATACTCGAAAGGTACGGCATAGCCTTCGAATACGGCGAGCTTACCGAATATATAGTCAACCGCACGAAGGACGGCTCGTGTCCTATGGAAGCCGCCGTAAAGGACGTTGACACCCCCGAAGAAGCCTTAGCGGCGGTAAAGAAAAAGCTGGCTGAGCTGAAGGACAGTGACGCCGACAAAAGGAGTTAGAATGAGAGAATATTGGGGCGGTTTTTTGACGAATTCGAGTATAACGCCGAGGACACCGCCGAGCTTTTAACCACACAACATTGTGTTGGCAAGCTGTATTACTTATACGAAAAGGGAGCTGTCGCTTTTGGGCGACAGCTCCTTTTATTCTCACAGCAAGCAAATCAGCTTTTCTATCTGCTCATAGTTTCGCTTGCCGTAGGTCTTCATGGCAAGGTCGGCGTCAAGGCACAGGTCAAGCGAGCGCTTAAGCCTGTCAAGCGTGGCGTGCTCGGTCGCCTTGATGTAAAGCCCCACCTTATATTCGTGTATCTTAAGTATCTTGGCGATATCCGACTGGGTCGCTCCACTCTCCTTAAGCAGCTTTGTAAGGTAGAGGTTTGAATAAAGCCCCGCAATTTCAGCCAGCGCGTATTCGGGCTTGACCTGACGGAATTTCATCACCGCCAGCGCGTCAAGCGCGTCTGCCCGTCTGCCGTTCATGGCGGCGTTGGAAAGCGCGAAGGGGTCGCAATCGGTCTCGGGGACGGCGACAAAGCGCACGTCGTCCTCGGTCACCTCGTCGCGCCCGTGGGCGCGGAGATAAGCCGAGAGCTTGTTTATCTCGCTTGAAAGCTCGTACATGCCCGTACCGCAGTATTCCACAAGGAATTTTGCCACGCTCTCACGCACCTTGATTCCGTTGTGCTCAAAATGTCGGGAGACCCACACCGTCAGCTTGGCGGGCGACGACGGCTCAAAGTGCACGGGCGTCGCGAATTCCATTATCTTTTTAAGCAACGCCGAGGGGCGCTTGGGCAGATATCCCACGTCAAGTCCGTCGGGAATGACCGAAATAATAAGCACGTTCATCTCGTCCTGCCCGTATTCCTCAAGCAGTTTAAGAAGCGCGTCGCAGTCAGACGGCTTTATAGCTCCGAAGTTGAAGGATTTCAGCACCACCAGCTTGCGGTCAGCCATCATGGGCGGAGCTTCAAGCGCGCGGTGAAGCGCGTCCACCGTGAAATCGGGGAAATCTATGGTCATGTCGTTGAAACAGGCGAAGCCCTCGTCGGGGCAGACCTCGGCGCGCGTGGCGTTTATAGCGTACGCCTTAAGATAATCCTCCGCGCCGAAAAAGACGTACGCACCCTTTGCGCCGCTTTTCAATCGTTTTCTGTATTCAGCTTCGGTGATGATTTCCATAATAGCTTGTTCCTTTCTTGGTCAGTGCCCCCTGTTTGCAGGGTGCCTCGTGCTAAAAAGATTCTTTCAAATGGACTGCACAACAATTTCATAGGGCATAAACCGTTAGTCCACTTTTTCTTTGTACCAAAAGGCGCAAAGAAAAAGTTCACAAAAAGAAACGCCGCAAGGGCATTTCGCCGCATGCGCGCGGCGACAAGGGCTACGCGCCCTTGACTGCGCCGCCTTTTGAAAAAGGCGGGCGAAAACTTTTCTTTATGGTGCAATGCGTCAATCGGCACTCACGTACCTCTCGTAATAAAACAACACCTGCTGTGCCACGCCCGCGTATCTGCCAAGGGCGCGCGGGTCAAAAGACTCGTCAAAATAT
The DNA here is from genome assembly GCA_045660295.1 of Eubacteriales bacterium. GTDB lineage: Bacteria > Bacillota > Clostridia > Oscillospirales > CAG-272 > RGIG8775. The sequence continues at coordinate 33,665 of JAZRDN010000029.1, read as the reverse complement.
TTGGCGATAACTCGCTTTATCCACACGTCTATCGGAAAGGCGTCGTATTTGGAAAAACCAAACAAAAGCGCGCAATCCGCCACCTTAGGTCCTATTCCCTTTACCGCGCAGAGCGCCCTTTCGGCTTCCGCGGTGTCCAGCGCCGATATAGCGGCGATATCAAGCTCGCCGCGCGACACCTTTTGGGCGGCGTCCATTATGTAAGGCGCGCGAAAGCCCACCTTAAGCTCGCGAAGCCCGTCCACGCCAAGCGCGGCAACCGCCTCGGCTGTCGGGAAGGCATAGACCCCATCGCCTATCCTCTCGCCCGCGCGCGCCGAAAGCGCCGAGATAAGCCCCTTTATACGCGGAATGTTGTTATTCTGCGAGATTATAAACGAGCAGATAGCCTCCCACGGCTCCTGACGAAGTATTCTGATGCCTCGTCCGTAATCCACCGCGCGGTGAAGCGCATCGCTTTGCGAAAGCGACAAAAGCTCGCTGTGTATCGCGCCGTAATCCTCGTCAAGCGAGAGATAACTCCGCCAGAGCGACTCAAATTCGCTCTCGTCCGTGCCGATTACGTAAAGATATCCGCCGTCCTCGGCAAAGGAGACCTGCTTTCCGTAAGCAACGCCACGGTATTCCACCTCAAATCGGCTTTCCTTGACCTTGTCAAAGCGGAAGCACTGTCCGCAGTCAAAGGTGCGGTCGATATCTATTCCGAAATCGTTTTTTATCCTGAAAATTTTCTCCATTATGTAAATTCCGTTTGTAAATTTTTCAAAATCCCTTGATGATTTTTTATTATTGTGTTATTATTATACTATAACTTGAATGATTTTTCAACAGAAATTTTTAAAATATACGGAGAATAGGCGAGTTCTTTAAAAAAGACCCGTCTTGGGCTAACTATGGAACAGATTTACACAATACCCGTAAACGAAGCCTTTGAGGCATCGGCGGCAGACCCGTCGTGCGGATGCGCCTTTTGCGCTATGTACAACAAGCTGGAGGAAAACGAGCTTGAGCTTATTCTGGGCGCTTCAATGATGGAGCCCGACATAAGAATAAAGACCAACAAGCTGGGCTTTTGCCGCACCCACTACGACATGATGTTCGTCCGCAAGAACCGCCTCGGCATGGCGCTGACACTTGAAAGCCACATAAACGAGCTTATCGGCGACACGAGAGAGAGCCTGATGTCGCTCCTCGCCCCCGCAGGCGCAAAGGCAGAGAAGCGAATAGGCGAGCTGGAGCATAGCTGTTACGTTTGCGGACGCATAGACTTCAATTTTATGCACATGGTAGAGACCGCCGTAATGCTTTGGGAAAAGGACGAGGAGTTCCGCCCCAAGCTATCAGCACAGCCCTATTTCTGCCTGCCGCACTACCGCATGCTTCTGGAGTACGGGCGCAAGCGTCTGGGCAAAAAGAAAATGCCCGAGTTCGCCAAGGCGGTCGCCGCCGTGGTCGAGCCGTATTTCGACAAGCTCTCAAACGACGTGAGCTGGTTCTGCAAAAAATTCGACTACCGCTACGACGAGGAGCCATGGTACGACTCCAAAGACGCGGTGGAAAGAGCAATTAAATTTTTGAGAAGCGATATTCATAAGGGCGAGCAATAAAAAAGCCGTCAAAAAGGATTTAAGGAAACGAAAATGTTAAGATTATTGGACCTGCAAAAGCAATTTATTCTCGCCCACTTAAAAGAGGGCGACATCGCCGCGGATTTCACCATGGGCAACGGTCACGACACCGAGTTTTTGTCCAAGACCGTGGGCGAAAAGGGCAAAGTCTACGCCTTTGACATTCAGGAGGCAGCGGTAAATTCCACCCGCCAAAACCTCGAAAAAGCCGAATGTCCGCAAAACTACACGCTGATTCACGACTCGCACCACAACTGCGCCAAATACATAGACGGCAAGATAAAAGCGGGAATGTTCAATCTCGGCTACCTGCCGGGCGGTGACAAAAACATCACCACCATGCGCGAGACCACCATGCCCGCCATAGAGGCGGCTATATCCATGCTCGACCGCGACGCTATCCTTTGCATAGCCATCTACCCCGGACACGAGGAGGGCGACCTTGAGGGAAAAACAGTCACCGAGTACCTCTCGGGGCTTGACCGCTTCGTGTACAGCATAGCGCAGATAAAAATTATCAACTCGCCCACGTCGCCCTACTTTATGATAGTCGAAACGAAATAGGAGAAATCATGGAAAACAACCGCAGCCGACTTTTCATTCCGCTGGTCGTAGCCATTATAATAACCGCTCTGCTGGGCTTGACGCTTATCGTTCTTGAGCTTACGGAGAGCGAGCCGAGCGTCACAGACTCCACCGACACGGCAGAGACCGCGCCGCCCGAGGACGAAGTGCCTGCGGCTATATTCAAGTCAGACCTTGAGGAGTACGAAAGATACATGGACGTAACCGACGAAAAATATCTGATACTGGTAAACAAGACAAGCACCATAGACGAGAGCTTTGAGCCCGAAAGGCTTATTCCCGTAGCCGACACGCACAAGGACATCGAGCTTGCCGAGACCGCCGAAAAGGCGCTTGAGGCAATGTTTATTGAAATGAGGGCGCAGGGCTTTGGCGGCGTTTTCGTCACCAGCGCGTACCGCTCGTACAGCTACCAGAATTCGCTTTTCAACACCTATATAAACAACGAAATGGCAACCGGGCTTTCCTACTACGAGGCAAAGGAAAAGGTACTGACCTATTCTGCATACCCCGGCACAAGCGAGCATCACACGGGGCTCTCGGTTGACCTTATGACAAGCTCCATGCGCGAGCTTGACGAGAGCTTTGCCGACGACCCCGTCTACCCTTGGCTTCTTGAAAACGCTTGGAAGTTCGGCTTTATTCTCCGCTACCCCGAGGACAAGGTAGACGTAACAGGCTACAGCTTTGAGCCGTGGCATTACAGATTTGTGGGAAGATACCACGCCTACAAAATCCATTCCGAGGGGCTTTGCCTTGAGGAATATTTGGAGAAGAAATAGGGAGTAAAAGCTATGAATAATTCGGAACTTATAAGGCTCGCCGCCAAGGCGAGAAAGAACGCATACGCGCCCTATTCGGGCTTCTTTGTAGGCGCGGCGCTTTTGTGCGCCGACGGAGAGGTCTTTACAGGCGCTAACGTGGAAAACTCCTCGTTTTCGCTGACGAACTGCGCCGAGCGCTCTGCCCTTTTTGCGGCTGCCTCGGCAGGCAAACGAGATTTTAAGGCGATAGCCGTGGTAGGCGGCAAGGAGGGCGAAATAACAGATTTCTGCCCACCCTGCGGAGCGTGCCGTCAAGCGCTTGCCGAGTTTTCAAAGGACGGAAGCCTGCAAATCCTCCTGTACGACGGCAAAAACGAAAAGGCTCTCCCCCTCTCCGCCCTGCTCCCCGAGAGCTTCAGGATTTAAAAACATCTAAAAGTTAGTTTTTGTGTCGGATTTTCGCGCCTTTTTGTGAAAATCGGCATGCAAGCATGCCTGTACGAATTTGGTTTTGCGGCTAAACACCGCAAATTTGCTACGCAAATCCCAAATTCTAAGTCGCCCAAAAACTTTTGGCGCAGGGTAAGAATTTGTTTAGGTCTGTGCCTCTATCCATAGTTTGCGGCAACTGCTTGGGACGTTTAGTGCGTAGCCGTCACAATAGCTCCCGCAAGCGCCCGTACCCCCTCCCCAAACGCTCCAAAACCTGTAGGGCGGGGGCTTGCTCCCGCCGAAAAAATAAAACAATATCGTAAAACACAATTGTTGTAGGCTTTATAAGAATTACATCAATTTTGTTCGCAAAAATATTTTTATTGCGGTGGGAGCAAGCCCCCGCCCAACGAGTTTGGTGCGCCGCCATAATGCGCCGCTAAACAATAATTTATAGCACAAAACATATACCAAAAGTAAAGGCGACGGCTAAACACCGTCGCCTTTACTTTTGCTTTTTGTTTACTGCTTACTGGAATCGACCAAGCCCTCGGCGAATATGTATGCCACAAGCACGCCTATCGCCGAAATGAGGGCGGTTATCTGCCCCACGGTCATCTCGTCAATACCGAACATCGCCCCAAGCGACACGGCAACACCCGCCACCGCGCTCCAGAGCTTTCGGCTCGCCAGTTTTTGCTTTAACGTTTCAGAAATTTTCATTATTTCCTCCTTTGGTCGCTTTACGACCTGTTTGTAAAAACACAGGATTCAATCAGTGCTATACGGCGCTCCTGCTCAACTATCTGCTTCAAAAAGCCCGAGTTTTTCTTCGCCTGACTCTCCATAAACTGCTTAAGCTGCTTCACAGCCTCCTCAAGCGATGCCAACGCGCGCCCCAGCTTTGAAACTATTCCCATCACCGACAAAAGCGCGGTAATCGCCGCCGCTATCCCCGCAAGTGTCTCGGAATTCATAGCCACCTCCCGCTTAATAGATATTGATGATACTCTCGCTTGCGGCGGGTATCTCAGACGTTATTTTTGATATCGAGGTACAGAACATATCAAACAGTCTGTCCGACAGCTCCGCGTCCTCGTCAAGCACCAGCATGGCGGCAAGATAATGACTCGCCGCGGTCACAAAGCGCTCGGCAAACGGGAAATCGTCGTCAAGCTCGGAGTAGACCGCGTGGGTAAAGGCATGCGGCTCAAGCTCGTTGAATTTTCTGTAAGCCGTGTCAAGTCGGCTGTTCTCGTAAAAGAAGCAGCCAAGCAGATAGGGCGCGCGCAACGCGTAATCCTCAAGCCTGTCCTCCTCGATAGGCTCGGCAAGCAAATGAAGCGCCGCCTCATAGACCTCTCTGTTTTTCATTTTTCCACCTCCCTTCTCTTTCACTGCACACTCGTCACGCCGCCCTAAGGCGGCGTGACGTTAAGCAACGGCAGTTAGGCAACAGTGATGTTGAGGGCAACCATTTCCTTGGGATATACCACCTTAGCGCCATAGAGGTGGAGACCCTTTACCGCATCAGCGAAGCGCTTTTCGGGGCGGTAAGCGTTGATCTCGGAAAGCTGCTCGGCAAAGGCGATAGCACGCTTTGTTCTCGCGATGCACATGTGATTTTTCGCGCCGTCCTCGTCGATCTGCACGATATTGTTGGAAACGTACACCTTGCAGCCCGCGATGCTTCCGATGCAACCGTTTTCAAGGGTTGCGGCGTTGTCGGTGGCAAGGTTGATCTTTGCCTTGATGATAAGCTCGGCAACGTCGGGAGACACCTCGAAAATAACGTCCGAGGAATCGGTAACGTTGTTCTTGTAAAGCTCCTTGCGAGCCGCAAGGAAGGTGTCAAGAATGTTGTCAACGGTAGGCTCGGAATTATAGATCATGTTCTCGGCTTCGCCGTAAAGAGAGTAAACGTAAGAGTCAGCCGCACCCGAAAGCGCGTTCGCCGCAACCTTCATAGCCGCGTTCATAAGACCGGGAACGCTCTGCGCGCGGTCAATGTCGTCGATCTGGAAGTTAAAGCACTTCGCCTGATCGATAACAAGGCTTCTTTCGCTCTCGGAAAGCTCCTCGGGCGCGGAAAGGTCGGTGTTCTTGGTGTAGTCGAACACGCTGATGTCGCCTACCCCGCAGATCTTGACGGCAGAGCCGCAGCCCTTGATGTCGCCCTCGTACTCGCGGTTACAATGCTTGACGGCGATATACTGCTTGTCAAGCTCGGTGTAAAGATTTTCGCTCCAGATAGTAGGAATAAAATTTGTAATTGCCATAGTTTTGTTTCCTTTCTTTGTTTGTTTTCAGGGCTTTCGCCCGTGTATTTATATAATTGGTTTTTCGGGCAGGGCTCGAAAAGCCCCTTAACCCTGCACTTCTCAGTGCCAGTTCTTCATGGACTGAAGAATTTTCGAATAATTGGCTCTGACCTCGCCCTGAGACATGGCGCGCACCTCATCGGGAGTGAAATAGTCACTCTCGGGAGACTTGCCCACGCTTCCGAAGGAGACCTCGCGTGTGGACTTGTTGTGAGCCGCGATATCGGCACTGCGCTTCTGTATGCGCTTTTCGTAAAGCGCATACGCCGCCGCAAGCGGAAGCCCCGCCTCTACCGATTTGAGCACGTCCTCGGGAAGCGCCTCTGTGTCAGCATCGGGATAAAGCTCCCTGAACTCGGCGTACTCACGCGCCGCCTTGTCTGTCTCGGCACGCTTTTTCTCAAGCGCACTCTCAAGCGAAGCTATCTCACCTTCAAGCAAAAGCTTCTCGGCGCGAAGCTCCTCTATTTTGGAGACCGCCTCAGCCTCGCTCTCCTGCGAGCCGTCTGTATCCTCTGAAGTCGGCTCACCGACTTCAGGCTCCTCGCTAAGCTCCTCGGAAAGCTCCTCCTCCAATTTTTCCTCTTCCTCAAGCTCGTTCTGTATCATCGTCTCGTCCATCCTCTGTCTCTCCTTTCTTTACAAGCATTTCCCTGTCTATTACAAAGCCCTCGGGAAGATGCTCTACATATTCCTGCGCGCTTATGTAGCCGCCGTCAAGCAGCTTGTCGAGTATCGAAAGCGCCGTGGACGCACTGTAAGTGGTAGCCTCGCCCACCTCGACCCTTGCGCGGATAAGCGAGCCGCGAAGCGCGTCGAAGTCTATCTTCCCCGCAATCGTTTCCTCGCCGTCCACAAAGGGAACAAGGCGCTCGTTTGAATAGTAGGCGCACATCATGTCCGCCCAGATATTGGCGATATCCTCGATACATCTGCACGCCGCGCTCGTCACCTGCTCGAGCGTGACCTTTGAGGTCTCCTTAAGCGCCAGTATGGCACTGGTGTTTGTGGGAACAATGTTGCCAAGCGCCGTCTCGGTAGCACCCATAAGCTCCTTGGTTGTGGAAACCGCGTTCTCGATAAGCTCCAGATAGTTCTCCTGCATCTTGCCCACACCCACCACCGACACGGCGTCGGATACGTTGGTGGCGCCCACCACGGCGATAGCCTCGCCTACCTCGTTTGTCCACTCGGGAATACGGCTCTTGTCGTATACCACCTTAGAAAAGGCGGTGTCGGTCATGTGCTTCATGACCATGGCGTAAGCGCGGTTGATAAACTTCTGGTTGGGCACCATCGAGCTGATGGGCGCCGCTCCGTGTATGCTGTTCTTTGTGGGAGTCCAGTTGAAGAACGCCACGGGATAGAGCCTGCACCTTGTCTCCACGCGCTTGATAACGCACTCCTTGGTGCATTTTTCAAAGACCACAAAGCCACCCTCTCGGTGGAACTTGATAAGGCAGGTCGCCTTGCCCATGCCGTCCTCAAGCTCGCCTGTGCCGTAGCCCTCTGAATTGTCCTCGTCCGGGACGATACGCATTACCGCGCGCTCCTCCGCGCCGTTTTCCCTCGCCTCGCGGCGAAGCGACTCAACGCTCTCGCGCCCCGCAAGCATAACGTATTCCTGACTCTGAATGTCGGCGTTGTTCACGTCGGCGACGAAAAGATTGATGTTGTCTATCCTCTGCGCGCCGATGTCGCCCGAAAACTCGCGGTCGCCAGAGGCGGCGCTGTCCCAGTAACAGTACGCCACACCGTCGCCCGATATCGCCGCGTCAAGAAGCAGACCGTAGACCGTGCTGTCCATTCGGCAACGCTCCCAGCGGTAGCGGGCGTTTTTGGTCATAACGTCAAGACCGCGCTTTATAGCCTCGCCCTCGCTCTTTGAGGAGTAAAAGGGCATGTTTTCATCGGTGTAAGCCAACGAATAATTACCCGTAGCCACCGAGCAAACAAGGTAGTCGGTAACACGCTTTATGATGTTGAATACAGGCTTTGGCAGGTCTACGCCCTCCGAGCCGCGCCACTGGTCGCCGCGATAGAAGCGCTCGTTGCGTCTGACCGTCTCGTAAAGTCCGATGCGCCGCTTGTAATCCTTGCCCGCCTCGTACTCACGCCAAGCCTTTGTGATGTTAGTGTTTGTGTTCATATTTTTCCTTTCCAGCCTCGCTGCAAGGAGGCGTGTTCATTTTTATATCCGCGGTCACGCCTCGGCAAAAAACTCTATTCCGAAGACCCTCTGCCTGCTCTGCCCCGCGGCGCGCAGATTGAACTTTACGCGCTCGGTTCGGCCTGTCCTGAACCTCAGCTCAAAGAGGTCAGCTCCAACGTGCAGTGGCGAAGCCGAGCTTTTGTCAACGTCCGCCGCGCCCAGCTCCCTGCCGTCGTTAAGCGTAAGCGCTATCCTGCCGCCGTCAAGCTCGCACAGAAGATTCGCCCCTACCACGTGCTTTTTTAACGCCGTGTGGGAAAAATCAAAGCCCGCGCTCTCTATCTCGCCCTCGATATCGCGTTCACCATCTTTAAGCAGGTCGCGCACCGCCTCGACGTCGAACACGTAAATATCAACGCCCTTGAGAAAGGCTATTCCCACGCCCGTTTCAAAAAAGCAGTCGGCAAATATCCCGTCGTAAAGCCACCACGCGCCGTTCTCGCAGTTGTAGACCAGCACCTCGCCTTTCTCGGATTTTGAATTCCCAAACCACAGCTCGTTGCCATCGTGGTTGTAGCACACCAACGCGTTTTTCAAAAAGCCCTCGTCCACGTGCGCCGACACCTTGTCGGATATCTTGGTAAGTACCGACTCCTCCTCAAACTCGGGGTCCATGCTCCACTTGTATATTCCCCCGCGCGAGACTGTAACGGGGGTGGCTCCGCCTATCATGCGAAAGGCGTCCTCAGACGTGCATCCCGTGGTTTCCGAAAGCACGTCCACAATAACGCCAAGACGGCTTGAACCGTCATCGTCGCAAAGCGATGACGTTACCCACGAGCGGTGATTTGAAAATATCACCATTCTGTCAAAGACTCTGCACATTCCGCTTATGGAATCCATTCCCCCGAAGCTGAACGCTCCGCCCTTGTGGAAATAGATAGGGTCTGCGCCGCCGTAGACCTGCGCCTGGCTCACCAGATTATCCTCACTGACAGCGGGAGACACGTAAAAGCGTCCGCTGTCCTCGCCGCCGTACATAAATACTCTCGAGTTCTCAAAGGAATCAAAGACCGCCGCTCGGTCACAGCCGCAAAGCCCGCTGTCAAGATACTCCTCTGTGTCAAGAGTCACAAAGACCTCTACCTCGGCGCCTATGCACCCCACAAAGCCATCGCACATTATTCGCTTTCGGTCTGTGCCGACAGTAAAGTTCACGTTCTCTACCCTCACACCGTTTCGGTAGACCGCATCTATGCTTTTTATGGGAAACCCGACCTTAAGACGCAGTACCTGGTCAACACTGCTTGAATAGGTAATGCGGATTTTTGATGTGAGCAGATTAAAGGGCTCGTTTACCTCGCCCACGAACTCCGAATTTACCGCCCAATCCTTGCCGTAAAACGGAACGTACGGCTCGCAGGGCTCCACCGACACGCCGCCCGCGTATCGGTAAAAAGTGCCGTTCTCGGCGATGTAGAGCCTGCCGCGGAGCTCAAAAAACTCCACACGCCCCTCACTTTCCGAAAATATCTCCGCCGAGTCAATGCTTCCGCTGCCCAGCGAGACTCTGACAAGCTGATTTCCCACCGCCGCGAGAATTACGTCCTCTCCGCCGTCGGAATAGGAAATTTTCCCGCGAGGCTCGCCGCCAAGCGATGCGAGATAGCGAAAGCCGCCGCGCTTTATGGCAGAGCCGTCGGGAAGCAATTTGAAGTTTCTGAGCCGAGACAGCCTGCCCGAGCCTATTGGTGAGGATACGTCCAGCCCCTTGAAGCCGTCAAAAGTCTCTGAAAACTCTTTTGTCTGATTTGTTTTCATATAACCTCCTTAAAAATTAACCGCCTTAAAAATATCCGACTTTTTTCTTCCTTTGGGAGAAGAAAAAGTCATTGTCACGGGGCGCGGTAACGTTAAAGCGGCTCATAAGCCCGTAGCGAAGCGCCTCGGGGGCGTGAGTGACCGAATGAGGCTCGCTCGCCGCATCCTCGACACGGCTTTTGTCACAGAGCAAAGACGTCATCGAATGAATAAGCTCGGTACAACCCGAACAAATTTTAAGCCGCGGCTCGCCCGAGCTTCCGCCAAGATATTCCCTGACCGCGCGCCAGCCGGGAATCCTCCTGTCGTCAGCCGCCACCATAGGCGGCATACCCGCCACGCGTTGCATTATCTCAAAGCCGCTCAAGCCGCTGTCCTGCCTGCGGTTCCACAGGTCGGGCGAAGCCACCGCGTACTCGGCTCTGAATTCACCGAAGGACTGTGTTATCCTCGCCGCCGCCTCGCCAAGCGTAAGACCCGGAACGCAAAGCTCGTCGGCAACGTACACCATGCCGTCACAGTCCACTCCCATAAGAAGTGCCGCCAGCATGTCAAAGCCATAGTCAAAAGCGAGAAAATACTTGACTCCGTCGGGTATATCACGACGCAGACAGACGTGCACCTCCGGGTCAAATTCCGAGAAGAACTGCCCCTCAAACACGTCCCACTTGCCGTAAAGCCAGGCGTCACGGAGCTTGGGCGAAAGGCTCTTGAGGCGTCCGAGATACTCTGCGTCGCTCTTAAGAAGCGCCTCGTTGTCGGTGACAAGCGCCTGAATAAACAGATAATCGTCGGGGTTTTCACCACCCCTGAAATCTCTGTCGATAAACAGCCGCTTCACCCACGCATGCCCCACGCCGCCGGGGTTGCAGGTGAGATAAATGCGCTTGGGGCAGTCGTTTACGCCTCGGACGCAAGCGCCGAATATCGAAAACTGATACTCACTAAGCTGTGTCGCCTCGTCGATAGCCACAATGTCGTATTCCTGTCCCTGATAGCGAAGCACGTCTCGGTCGGAGGAGCAGTAACCGAAAAAAATGCGGCTTCCGTTGGGAAAGGATATGCACTTGTCGCCGTCGCTGTACTTGATAAAGCCGCCGTATTCCTCAATAAATTGAGACAGGTGGTTTGCCTTAAGCTCGGCGTATGAGCGCCTTATAAGCAGGCACTTTGCTCCCGCGTAGCGCAAGCATATCGCCACCAGCTTTCGGCGCAACGCCCATGACTTTCCGCCGCCTCTCGCGCCGCCGTAAGCGGTGTATTTGGCACGCGAGGCGAAAAACTCGGCTTGCTTGCGGTTTGGAGTGCCGCCTATCCTTATCACCCGACGCCCGTCGTTTATCTTCTCGCCCTCCATGGCTTATCCTCCGTCCTCGAAAATGTCGTGGTCAAACACCAGCTTGACCTCGGGCAGCTCGCAAGCCGCCCGCTTGGGCTCTGCTCTCTCGCCGTATTCCAGCCTTTGCTTCAGATACGCCGTGATGACCGTTGGCGAAAGCTCCGAGTTTAAAGCCTCGTCCTCGAACACCGCGCAAAGCGCTCCGTAAACGTCGGGGTGCTCGGCAAAGCGCTCTCTGAACTCGTCAACGCCCAACCCCAGATGCCTGCAAAAGCCCGCGAGATTCGGAAACCGTCCGCGCGATTTCGCGCCCACCGCCTCGCTTCGGCAAAGCTCGACGTATTCCGCCGCCGCGGCTATCACCGCTTCCCTGTCAAAGCAAGACTCGTTATTTTCCTGTTCCTTTTCACTCATTACACATCGTTCACCTCCCGCTTGCCCTGTGACACGCTGATTTTACCACCTTTCAGAGTGCCAAAAAATGCCACGCAGTGCCACCAAGTGCCCGTCCTCGCCGGACGGGCACTTGGTCAGCCCCCTGCCGGGGAGGCAAATGGTCAGCGTTCCGAGCTTGTGCGAACATAGCGGTCGTTGCCACCAGTCGTGTGCTAAACACACACTCCTTTGCTTTGGGTGCATAATTAATAATGTTTTGTGCACTGTGTTCGCAAAATCCTCTATACAAAAAGTAAAGGCGACGGTGTTTAGCCGTCGCCTTGGTTTACGAGTGATATTCTGAAAATTTTCTCCGCACTTGGTACGCTGCCCAATCGGCTCCCCGCTAGGGGCGGTGTTTAGCCGTCGCCTTGGTTTACCAAGTGATATTTTTTAATTTTTCGCCGCACTCTTTGACCAAATCAAAGGAGCGCGTGTTCAGCGCGCGACTTGGGATACGAGTCGCAATGTGTTGCTCACAATATTTCGCCGCGCGGAATGCCTCCCCGGCAGGGGTTATTCGGTTATTGTAATTGTGAAATCGTTGGTGTAGGTCTCGCCCTTCTTAAGATGCGTGAAGAGATTCTTCGTAGCGAAATCGTCTATCTTGCCGTCGTAAGCGGGAACACCGTGCCAGGGCTCGATACAAACGTAAGGCGCGTCGGTGTTGGGCTTCTGCCAGAAGCCGAGATTTTCCATCTTGTCGGAGAACTTGACCGTAACAGCGCGGTCGTTCTTCTTGGACTTGAGCGAAACCGTGCGGTCTGTGCCCGTAAGGAAGATTGCGTCGTTCACAAAGAGGTCGTGACGAAGCTCGAGCACCTTGCCGTCCTTAAGCGGGAAAGGCTCTGTCGCGCCCGTGTAGTAGCAAGTGGGAGACATTACGAGGCGCTCACAGGGAACGGCGTTCTCAAACTCAAGATAGTAGTCCTCAAACTGCTCGCCCTCGATAAAGGGAATATTGAAGCCGGGGTGACCGCCCACGGAGAAAGGCAGATCCTCCTCGTTCTCGTTGATGACCGTGAAAAGATTCTTGACAGAAGCGCCATCAAGGGTGTAAGTCATTCTGAAAACGAAGTCAAAGGGGTAGATAGCCTTGCTTTCCTCGGTTGCGGTAAGCTCAAAGGTGATAGACTCCTTTGTCTGCGCGATGACCTTGTGCTGTGAGAGCTTGCTGAAGCCGTGAAGGATCATCTCGTACTCCTTGCCCTTCCATGTGTACTTGCCCTCGGTCAGTCGTCCGCAGATCGGGAAAAGGACTGTGGCGCGGCTTGCCCAATATGTAGCGTCGCCCTGCCAGAGATACTCGTGTCCGCTCTTTTTGCCGACGATAGACATTATCTCTGCGCCCTTGTCGGAAATCTCAACTCTAATCTGTTCGTTTTCAATTGTGTAAAGCATTTTCTGTTCTCCTTGTAGTTAGTTATTGTATCGTTTTGTTCCTTTTTGAAAAAAGGAACCGAAAAACTTTTGGCGCGGGGAAAGGCTTTGTTTGGTTTTGTGCCTCTATCGTCTATTTGCGACAACTGCTTGGAGTGTTTAGTGCGTAGCCGTCACAATAGCTCCCGCAAGCGTTGGGGTCCCCCTCCCCAAACGCTCCAAAACTTGTAGGGCGGGGGCTTGTCTCCCGCCGAAAACAACATGCACCGGGAGCAAACGAGTCGGTGTTTAGCCGACGAGTGGTACAACGACCGCTATGTTAGCACTGTACACGGAACGCTGACCAATCGCCCGCCCCGGTCAGGGGCATATCAGCTTGATCGCCTCAATCGCTACCTTGATAGCCGCTTCGGTGTCGTGGCTTTCGTCGGCGGCGGTGTCAAGCCCCGCGTCGGCGCGCTCCTGATTCCAGACCACGTGGAAGCACGCGGCAGTTTTCACGCCAAGCGCCGCGCCAACGACAAAGAGAGTAGCGGCTTCCATTTCGCTGGCGAGAACGCCGAGGCGCTTCCACGCCTCCCATTTTTCAAGAAGCGAAGCCGAGGTCGGCATTCTCTTTGGCGAATGCTGACCGTAGAAAGAGTCCTTGCTCTGCACCACGCCCACGTGGACGTTGTAGCCAAGCGACTTTGCCGCGCCGAACATGGCGGCGGTGGTATATATGTCGGGTACCGCGGGAAACTCGGGCGGAGCGTACTCGTGACTCGTGCCGTCCTGACGGACAGCACCGCTTGCCACAACCACGTCGCCGCACTTTACGTCAAGCGAGATGCCGCCGCAGGTGCCAACGCGGATAAGCGTTTTCGCGCCGCACGCCACAAGCTCCTCAACGGCGATAGCAGTAGACGGACCGCCAATGCCCGTAGAGCATACCGTCACCGTCTTGTCGCCAAGCCTGCCGTTCCATATCTCGTACTCGCGATTGGTGGAAATATGAACGGGATTCTCCAGATGAGCCGCTATCTTGGCGCACCTGCCCGGGTCGCCCGGAAGTATGCAGTATTCGCCTATCTCACCCGGCGCTACCGCTATGTGATATTGCTTCTCGTGTGTGTCAAGCATGTTCGTTCTCCTTATGGTTAGTTATTACGTCGGATTTTTCGCGACTTTTTGAAAAAAGTCGCCCAAAAACTTTTCTTTAGGGGTTATTTGTTTTCGATTTGTGCCTCTGTCGGCAATTTGCGACAACTGCATCGGGCGTTTGGTGCGCTGACGGCAGAATTGCTCCCGCGAGCGTTTGGGACCCTTCCCAAATCGCTCCGCAAAGTTAGACTTAAGACACGTAATAGGGCAAAAGCTCGCCCAGCGGGTCAACCCCAAAGACCACCAGAAGAATATTCCGCAGTACGAAATATCCGCCGACAGCGAGAACGACCGCAAGCCAATTGAATTTAATATTCGGCAGGTCTTTTCCTTTGAATATGCGTACAAGCGAAACCGTGTCATATATCACCAGCCCCAGCGAAAACGCCGCCACGAGAGGGTTGTACCGCAGTGCCGAAACTATATCAAGCCTTAACAGTGCCATAACCGCGCGAGTGCCGCCGCAAAGCGGACAGTACAGGTGAAAAAGCTCGTGCGTAAGACAGTACGGCAGTCTAAAAAGCGCCTTTGCCGAGACCTCGCTCGCCCACTTGTAGGCAAGCATCAAAAGCGCCAGCGCCGCCATTGCCCCGTGTAATATAATAAGCCTTTTAAGAGCCTTTGCGTTTAATTTTTTCATTTTTGTATTGCAATTACGCCAAATTTATGGTAAACCACCTCGGAGGGCGTCTTATTTTTTGCCCTCAATGAAGTACGCCGCCTCGGAGTCTGCCGTGTGGAGCGCGAAGGCAAGGGGGAACATCTCAAATGCCCTGCCCACGTTGTTTGAGTCCTCGCCCGTGGAGAAGCCCATGTGATATCTTATGGCGAACGCCTCGTCGCGTGTCAGGCGCATGTAGCCCGAGATTATATAAACAGACTTTTCGCCGTGACCGTAGGGGAGCTTGTCCTCAATGGTGTAATAAGGAACAGATTTCCACACGCCGTCCTCTTTTACGTTTCTTGTGCTCTCAACGTAGAAATTTATCTTGCAAAGGTCGTGAAGAAGCGCGACTATGGCAATGCTCTCCTCGCTGTAATCAAGTCCGTACTCCTCGCGGACACGAGGGCGCTCCAGATAGTCACACAGACAGTCGTAAACGTTGAGGCTGTGCTCACAGAGTCCGCCGGGATGCGAGCCGTGGTAGCGAGTGCTTGCGGGAGCGGTAAAGAAATCACAGGCGCTTGATGTCAGATATTCAAGCAGCTTGTCCGCGCCCTCTCTTTTTATTTTGCTTTTGTATATCTCGATAAATCTTTGCATTGCGCAGGTTTCAGACATATCATGGTTCCTTTCGTGTTGTTTTCTGAGTATATTATATCTGAGTATATTCTATCACAAAGGACTCAAAAAGTAAAGCGAAAAAGCGCAGTTTAATGAGATTTTAGCATATTTTTTGTCTCGACGCAAATATTTTTTAAAAAAGACTTGATTTTTTCCTTTGAATGTGGTATAATTGCGAAGCATGTTTATATGATGCGTTTTTACGCTTAATAAGAATTGTGATTTGGAGGATAGAAAAATGGAACTTGTACTTGGTATTTTGTTGCTCATTATGGCTTTGTTCCTCATCGTGGCTGTTCTTATGCAGTCGGGCAAGGACAAGAAGCTTTCTGGCGCTATCGCAGGCGGAGCAGAGACCTTCTTCGGCAAGGGCAAGGGCTCAAAGGCAGATAAGGTACTTCCCATGCTTACAACCATCGTTTCGATCGTGTTTGTAATCGTGGTAATTCTTATGTACGTCGTAGTTGCCTGAATAAAAAAGACCGCACAGCGGTCTTTTTTGTTGTCTTTTATAATCCCTCATACCCCCGAAGTCAATAATACCGAACAATAATCCCGAATAAACTTTTTCACTTGACATATAGATTAAAATATAATATAATGGTACACGTATACCGACTCAATCTAACTTTGCGGAGCGCTTTGGGAAGGGTCCCAAACGCTTGCGGGAGCAATTCTTCGGTCAGCGCGCTAAACTGCCCATGCAGCTGTGGCAAACTATCGACAGAGGCACAAACCAAAACAAAAACTTACCCCGCTCCAAAAGTTTTTCGGTTCCTTTTTCCAAAAAGGAACAAAAACGTCACCCCTTACCCGACACAAAACTAACTATTAAAAAAGGAAAACGTGATGAAAAAATACAGGACAGAACTACTTTCCCCCGCGGGAAATTTCGAAAAGCTCCGCGCGGCGCTTTTGTACGGCGCGGACGCGGCTTATCTGGCGTTCAACCGCTTTGGCATGCGCTCGGCGGCAGACAACTTCACGCTTGAGGAGCTGTTCGAGGCGGCGAGATACGCCCACGAACGCGGAAAAAAGATATATCTCACCCTAAACACCATGCCCCACGCAGACGAGTACGGCGCGCTCCGCGATTTTCTCCGCGCCATAGCCCCTGCGGGCATAGATGCGGTAATCGTCGCCGACCTTGGCGTGCTCGCAGAGGTAAAAAGCATACTGCCCGACATGGAGATACACATTTCCACACAGGCGGGCATCGTCAGCCCCGAGTCGGCGGCGGCTTACGTGGCTCTGGGAGCAAAGCGCGTAGTGCTTGCCCGCGAGCTTTGCCTTGACGAAATAAAGGCTATCCGTGAAGCGCTTCCCGACGAGGTTGACATCGAGTGCTTCGTTCACGGCTCTATGTGCGTTTCATACAGCGGACGTTGCATGCTCTCGCACCACCTTACAGGCAGAGACGCCAACCGCGGCGCATGCACTCAGCCCTGCCGCTGGGGCTACAAGCTTGTTGAGGAAAAGCGCCCCGACACGCCGCTTCCCATTGAGGAGACTGAGCTTGGCACGTTCATCATGTCCTCAAAGGACATGAACACGGTAGAAATACTGCCAAAGCTCATAGAGTGCGGAATAAACTCATTTAAAATCGAGGGGCGAATGAAGAGCGCCTACTACACGGCGGTGGTGACCAACGCCTACCGCATGGCGCTTGACGCGTATCTGCGCGACCCCGAGAAATACGAGTTTGACGCCCGCCTTTTGCGCGAGCTTGACAGCGTTTCTCACCGTGAATACTGCACGGGATACTACTTAGGACTTCCCTTTGACGAGGCTCAGCTTTGCTCAAAGGACGGCTATATTCGCGAGAAGGCGTATTTCGCCACCGCCGAGGACAACGCCGATGCAGACTGCGGCGAAGGACTCTACCGCTTCAGACAGAAGAACAAGGTCAAGATAGGCGACACCGCCGAGATAATCTCGCCCTCAAAGGTAGGACGCGCGTTCACCGTCACCGAGCTTTACGACCTTTCGGGCGCGCCCATAGAATCAGCGCCCCACCCCTCGCAGGAGTTCCTCTGCCGTGTGCCTTTCAAGGTTCTGGACGGCGATATAATGAGGTCGGGGGAGTAATATTTAGTTTTTACATCGGATGTCGCTTTTTTGAAAAAAAGCTCCGCAAAAAACTTTTGGCGCGGAGTAAGTATTTATTTTGTTTTGTGCCTCTGTCGTTTGTTTGCGAAAACTGCACGGAAAGTTTTGCACACACCAATTACAATAGCTCCCGCAAGCGTTTGGGCCCCTTCCCAAATCGCTCCACAAAGTTAGTTTTAACCCCGTTGTTCTTTCTTCGGCACAAAAGGTGGTCAAAAACTTTTATTGCGCGCACAGTGCGCTCAAAAACACATAACAGGAGTAAACATGAAAATCATACAAATTTTAACCGCGATAATATTCGGAATCGTTGAAGGCATCACCGAGTGGCTTCCCGTAAGCTCGACAGGTCACATGATACTGCTTGACGAGTTTTTGAGCCTTTCGGTCGGCTCGTCCGATTTTTCCGAGGAGTTTTACAGCATGTTCGAGGTGGTGATACAGCTCGGCGCGATACTGGCTGTCATTATCCTCTTTTTCGGCAAGCTAAATCCCCTCGCGCCCTCAAAATCCCCTGCCGAAAAGAAAGGCACATGGGAGCTTTGGTTCAAGGTTCTCGTTGCCATAATCCCCTCGGGCGTGGTGGGCGTTCTCGCCGACGACTTCCTTGACGAGAATCTTGGCAACTACGTTACCGTCGCTCTTGCGCTCATCGTCTACGGCGTGGCGTTTATACTTATCGAACGCAGACCGAGCGCCTCGCTTCCGCAGATAGTCAACACCCACGGCATCACCTACAAGACCGCCTTTTTCATAGGCATGTTCCAGATGCTCTCGCTTATTCCGGGAACGTCCAGAAGCGGCTCGACCATACTCGGCGCTATGCTTTTAGGGCTTTCGAGAGCCGCCGCCGCGGAGTTCTCGTTCTTTATGGCAATACCCACGATGCTTGGCGCGGCGCTTGTTCGCACGCTGAAATTCGCCGACTACGTTATAGACGAAGCGGTTGCCGTCCCCGCAGAGGCGTGGATAATTCTCGCCATAGGCTCGGCAGTGGCGTTCGCCGTCTCGCTGGTGTCGATAAAGTTCCTCATGGACTTTGTGAAAAAGCACACCTTCACAGCCTTCGGCATCTACCGAATAGCCCTCGGCGCGCTGGTGCTGATATATTTCCTGATAGCAGGCTGATATGGAAAAATTAAGAATAATCTACCCTGTCATAGTCGAAGGAAAATACGACAAAATCCGTTTAACCTCGCTCTTTGAGGCGCACGTGGTGACCACCGACGGCTTTGGGGTGTTCAACAAAAAGGAAAAGCTGGCGCTTATCCGCGCGCTTGCGAAAAGCTCAAAAATAATAGTGCTGACCGACAGCGACGGGGCGGGCAAGCTTATCCGCTCCCACATCACGAGCGCAATTCCGAAGGAAAGGCTGATTCAGCTTTACATTCCGCGCATAGAGGGCAAGGAAAAAAGAAAAAACGCCCCCTCTGCCGAGGGAACGCTGGGTGTTGAGGGAATGAAGAACAACCTGCTGCGCGAGCTGTTGCTTCCCTACACCGAAAACGGCGAACCGATAGCCGACAATCCCATCTCAAAGGTAGATTTCTACATTGACGGCTTGACAGGCGGCGAAAACAGCCGCGAAAGGCGAGACGCGCTTGCGGCGGCGTTAGGGCTTCCACCCGGAATGACCCCAAACGCTCTCCTCGAAGCGATAAAATTAATCTGCCCCTACGAAAAATACCTCGTCCTCGTCAATAGGTCAGCGCACGACGTGCGGTGATAAAAATTAAAATAGCACACGTAAAATCAGGCGCCCCCTAAACGCGGGCGCCTTTGCTTTTGTATGCCATTTACCGACTCAAATCTAACCTTGTGGAGCGTTTGGGGAAGGGGTCACGGGCGCTTGCGGGAGCAATTGTCACGGCTACGCACTAAACGCCCCAAGCAGTTGTCGCAAACTTCAGTCAGAGGCACAAATCCAAATAAATCTTTACCCCGCGCCAAAAGTTTTTCGGTTCCTTTTTTCAAAAAGGAACAAAAACCACCTCAAAACTATCTAACAACCTCCAAAACCTCCTACCCTATCTTCCCCGCGTATTCCTTTATCTTGGCAAAGGACTCGTCGCTGATAACGTGTTCTATCTTGCACGCGTCCTCGGCGGCGGTGTCGGAGCTGACTCCTATCTTGATAAGGAAATCGGTTATAAGTCGGTGGCGTTCAAGTATCTTCTCAGCGATGGCGCGACCGCTTTCGCTAAGGGTTATATAACCGCCCGCATCAACGTCGATGTGCCCGCTCTTTTTAAGCAGACCCATAGCGCGGCTTATGCTGGGCTTGGAGTAGCCCGTTTTTCTGGCAACGTCTATCGAGCGTACCTCTCCGTGCTCGTTAGTCAGCTCAAGGATACATTCAAGATACATTTCCGCAGATTCGTTGGTGTGCATTTCCGACCTCCGTGTTTTTTCTATAATTACTTATGACCCAGTATAACATTTTTCCACTGGAAAATCAAGTGACAAAACTGTTAATTTTCTCGTTTTCCGCCAATCCCATGGCAGGAAAAAGCAAACTACAGCTTTCTGAGACAAGCTCGGATAAGCTGAGAAAAGCTATCGCGAGCGGTCTCTCCCGCCTCGAGAACCTCCTGCTCCGAAAGGGGTTGGTCGAGTATTCCCGCAGCCATGTTGCTTAACAAGGTAAATCCAAGCACCTCCATGCCGCAATGCCCCGCCACGATGACCTCGGGTGCGGTGGACATTCCTACCGCGTCGCCTCCGAGAATCCGCGCCGCGCGCACCTCGGCAGGGGTCTCGTACTGCGGTCCGTAGCAGTAGAAATACACACCCTCACGAAGCGTCAAGCCAAGCTCTGACGCCGTCTGACGCGCCAAGTCAAGCAAACGTAGCGTGTAAAGGTGCGAAGCGTCGGGGAAACGGACTCCGAACTCGGGTATATTCGCGCCCCTGAGCGGAGACTCCGAAAACATCTTTATATGGTCTGTAATAAGCATCAGGTCACCCGCCTGCCAGTCGGTACGCACACAGCCGGCGGCGTTGGTAACGATAAGCGTCTCACAGCCAAGCAGACGGAGCACTCTCACCGCGTAGGACACCTCGTCATACGAATAGCCCTCGTAGTGGTGCATGCGCCCCTGCATGACAGCCACCGCCTTGCCCTCAAGTCTGCCGAAAACAAATCTGCCCTTGTGCCCGGGCGCGGTAGACGCCTTGAAATGCGGTATGTCGCCGTAAGAAACGGCAATCCCGTCCTCGACCTCGTCGCCAAGATAGCCCAGACCCGAGCCGAGTATCATCGCCACCTTGGGCACAAAGCCGCCCAATCGCGCTTTTATGTATTCCGCGCTTTCTTTGTAATCCTTGTATGTGTATTCCATAGACCTGCTCCTTCAGATTTCAAAAGTTGTAATATGGTAACTTCTAAAAGCTCACGCGAAACGAGCGAGCCCTTAGGGATTGCTACCTTATTATATCACATATTTTCCGTCAAGTCAATGACTTATATTCGCTATCCGCCGACATTGGCGCATCGGTTACGTCATCGTCGGAAGCTACAACCCCTTTATCTGCTTCCGCTTCTAACCCCTACGCACGATGTGCGGTGATAAAAATTAAATAGCGCACGTAAAGTTGAAACCATTCAATAAAAACGGCAAAAATATTGCATATCCGAAACAATAGTTTTGTAAATCCGCTCGTGTTTTTCAAAAAAATATACCATTCCGCGCAAAAATATGTGTAGGAAACTGCACATTTCAAAAAACTACTAAATTATGAAGGAGAAAAACATGAAAAACATCACTCGTTTTTGGGCTTTTGCATTGGCTGTTCTTATGATACTGCCTATGCTGTACATCCCAATATCCGCCGAAACCGAGGGAGCTATTCCCGAATACGGCGAATACTACTATCACTACGACTTTGAAAACTATGAAGGCACAACCTTTTACCTTCCGACATATCTTCATAGCACTACGGTTACCACCAAGGATGGGCTATTATGTAATCCCCTCAAAGACACGACTTTTAACTCAACGCCCAATGGCACAAGCAAGATAATCGATGAAAACGGCAACAAATATCTTAACCATACCTTTAGCAACAACGACAAAGGCAGTGGAAGAATAGGAGCTTTCAATATCGGCGAAGAAATGCTTCGCAATGCGGTTGCTTTTGATTTTAGATTCAGAGCAAAAGGCGGCGATGCCGACGACAAGGACACAATGATAAACCTTGTGGAACTTCGCCGTGGAGGTGCCGGAACCTGCAGAGCAATTCTTCAAACAGACGGATTGGGCAGAATATACGCCTCAAACCTTGACATTCTTGGCATTAGTGACACTAGTACAACCCCTGTCCTCATTTACGAGCCCGCCGCCGCCGACGAGTTTATGGAAATCTCTGTTCGCTGGTACGATGTGACAAACACTGTAAGCGTATACATAAACGGAGACCCTTATATCGAAAGCGCAAGAATAACGACCGACTTTAGAGCTTCGAACGCAGATCCCAGCAAAAACTATGTTAACAAAACGTGGAGTGACAGCTTCCTTCTCAAAGACTTGTCTCTTGGAAATGACACCTCAGGTACGGTTCAACTTTTGAACGCTAAAACAAATTTAAGCTGGAGCTTTGATGTTGATGATATAAGAATGTATCCGATAGCAACTCCCGAGGGTCTCCCGTACTACTATCAAAACAACTTTGAGGGATTTGATTCTCTAACCGAAGGCACCACTAGAAACGGCGCGAAACCCAGCAATGGCACCTATGATTTCGCATACGGAAATGAGAACATCAAAAAAGCCACGGAGGGCGACAACTCATATGTTACCATTTTAAGCGGCGTCGTAAACAACGTCGACCTCGGCCCCAGCGACGGATTCGGCATCAGAGACCAAACATATCAAACGCTCTCCACGTCCTCGTGGGTTCTTGAATTTGAAATAAGGAACACCACGCACAGCGACTCCGCTCTCCGCCAAATAATCACTTACGAGGACGGAGGCTTGGGAAATGTATCTTATGCGCTTTATTTAGACAAAGACGGAAACCTTTATACCGGAACCAACACTTCAACGCGTATCGCCGGAGTGAACATAAGTGGCAACGAGTGGACACACATAGCGGTAGTGTGTGTTAACGACATGTCAAATGCAGATATGTTCGGAAGCTTTAGTTCGACAGATACAGCTAAGAACTCCGCGGTCAAGCTCAGAAGAACCTTTGCCTTTTATATAGACGGCAAATACGTTGGCGCGACAGAGCCCAAGGATATTTATACTTGGAACAACGCCACCGGTAAAAGAACGCTTAACGGATATGATATATCTGCCATAACCAATCACACGGAAACTCTTGATACAAGCACTGCAAGCGGACTTATCGTAGTTGACGAAACAACAACGGCAAACCATACCATATACAAGTCTGCCGACGGTCTTACATACTATGACGTAGAGTATACCGATGAGAAAAAGGAAACGCAAGTAGCATATTCTAAAATGACGCTCACCGCTGCAAACGTTGGCGCACGCGGCGAGTACCTTGGATTGTTTTATTACAACAATTCCACTATAAATGCTTCTCTTGACAACATCAAGCTCTATGAGGGTAACTATCCTATATTCATGACCGAGAACGCGGTAAACGAGCAGGACGGCACACTTCTTGACATCGATTTTGGAAGCTATGTTTTCCCCAATAATAGCAAGTCAATTGTGGCAAACGGAAACTCCTCAAACGAAACTGTAACAGGAGATGTACACGGTATTATTACAAGCGGCACAAGCTTCAATATATCGAGTTATGTAAAAAAATACAACGCAACCGGTGATGAAATAAACACCAACTACGGCGATACAGACTACGTCAATATAACGAGTAGTGGCGGCGGTTGGCAGGATTTATTCTTCCCACACAGCGCTACAGGAGTTTACTCCTTTGAGCACACCTTGAAAAACGTTGCACCTACCGCAAATCAAGCCTTAGGTTTCTTTACCATAAGACGTGAAGATAACAACGGTAACGCAACCTCACAGCCACTTATCCAGGCGAAAGAGAATGAGGACGGCGACGTACAGCTTTACACTCATTACTATGACGAGATTAAAGAAAAAGATGAAAATGGAAAAGATCAGGTTGTTGCTCGCGGAAAACCTCTTTACTATAAGGACGGTACTCCCGCGCTTTTGGAGGGTAATGGTTGGCAGACAATTAAAGTTATCTATGATGAAAGCCTTACCAAGCATGATAAACACCCCTGTGTATCTTTCTACCTTGACGGAAACCTTCTTTACCTTGATGCCGAGGGAAAAGTTCCGGCAAAAGATATAAGCGACGACCAATTTGTCGGTGTATACAACAGACGCAATACTTCTAACCAGCGTATTCGTTATTACTACGGTAGTGCGTCAAAGGGTCAGTTTGATATTAAATCCTTGACTATCAAATCCGCAGATATGGAGCACGAAATGACCGACCTCAACACCGACGCGGTACTTAAACTTAAAAACAGCGTTACGGTCATTGAGTCAACAATCAAATTTACCAAATATTCCGCAGACACTAACATCTATTATCCGCTTGTTGAGCTGACGAGAACCGATGCCAACACCACACTCGAGCTCGGACTCCTCTACGCCGAAGCAAACGACGGTCTGCTCTATGTAAAGAATACGGACGGAGACTATGAAAAGCTCTACGATGCCGACGGACACACGCTGGCAATCGAAACCGACCCCAACGCCGACCCCACCTCGGTGGCTATAGTTTACGACGACGTTACGGGTCTGGCAAGATACTACGTTGACGGCTATCTGCCCTATATCGGAGACGGAGACACAAAGACGCCGGCCTCGAACGTACAGGTATACGACCTTGCTTTCTACAGAATGGCGGCAAAATCCGAGGGTATCAAACTGCTCGCGGAGACCGCCTGCGGAAATGCCGCTAACATTACCGCAGATGCTTACACCACCAACTACTCGGGAACAGCTGAAATAGCTGGAATCCAGACATCTCCGAAAAGCCAGCAAATCGGCGATGAAACAGTGTATACAACCGACATCCGCTTGCTGGCAGGTATCGACCATAAATATTACGGCACAGCGGGCTTTGAGTTCCAGGTTATTTACGACGGAGAATCGAATGACGTAAAGAGCGTGGCAACCCCCTCCGTCTTCAAATACATAAAAGAGGACGGCAATGAGGACCCGATATACGCCAAGACCAAAGGCTACAACTATTTTGCTACCGCAGAGATCACCGGAGTTCCCACGGGCGTTCCCGATAACAGCTACATCTACGTGCGCCCCTACACCACGGTTGCCGGCGTAAAAACCTATGGCGCAGCGGCAAAAATACCTCTTCCTCTTACTCTTAACAACACTGGATCCGACGAGGAAACCTACTTTGACGGAAACTACGAAGAAAAATTCGTTCGCGACAACGGCAACCTCTTCGAGTGCTCCGAGATAGAGAGCTTTGAGGGCAATGGTCTCGCGTTCAACAACGAAGGCGCAATATTCAACTTCAACGCAAACTGTGACGGAAAGGTTTATATAAGCCTTGATTCTTCTCGCGGTCTCGCAAGTGTAAATGAGTCTGTATTTGAGCTTACTGTTGACGACGAAACAAGCATAATAAGACTTCCCATAGGCAGAAACCATATTCTTCTTGCAGATGTTGAGGACGGCGACCACGCCTTCAGCCTTAAGAAGATAAGCGGCGGCGATTTTGTTCGCATAAACAGCGTTACACTTGACGGTGAATACAAAGACCCTACGCCTACCGCTGTTGAAAACGGTGTTATTGTGAAGGTAGACGCGCCTGCTGAGGAGGGCGGTCTCTACGGCAACGTTACTGTCTATGTTCAGACAACCGATGAAAGCGGTGATTACTATATTGAATATCCCTTCGTTTATCAGAAAAAAACTGATACTAACGTCAATATGTACCGTATAAACAAGGGCTTTATTGTAGAAAAGAACGGAGACGGCAGCTTCACACAGCTCTACCAGGTGCTCCGACAAGGTGAAATCTGTGTTGCGATTTTTGAAACCAAGGCAAATAACGGCATAGAAAGCGGTCGATCCGATGACGCAATAGGAGGCTTCCACGGAGACGAAAATCTTCTCCAACCCCCCGTGTTCCTGCTTGACGGCAAGCGCATTTCCCTTTCGGAAGCAGGCGAATATACCGGAACAACACTCGACGTAGAGCAAGTAACAGAGCTTAACCGTTGCAACTCACCCGAAGAAAAAGTTATGAAGCATACGCAGATATTCAAGTTCGACACAAACGGCTTGAGAATGAAGCGTTCCTTGGAATTCCTCACATCCGATTTCGTGCCCAAGAAGGGTCAAACCTACCTTCAGATGTTTACCTTCGCACGCCAGGATCTTATGGAGGTGGATAAAGGGAATTTTGATGCCCCCGATCTTTGCAACACGGTAAACCTTCTGGACGCCGCCGGCAATAAGCTTTTCGTTATAGACACCGAAAAATATGAGGTTACAGATGTCAAAAATAATAATGAAGTAACCTCGTTCTCCGATGGCTATGTCAAAAACGGCGCTGTGATAAGCGAGTGCAGTTATCTTGGAAACAGTGTTGACAACCGTTACGCCGAGTATATCGGTGACAACAATAACGGAATTTACGCCAAGGTCGGCTTTAACATTACCGACGCCAGCACCAAGGTAGACTCGGCATACATTATGGCGAGAAAGGGTGTTTTCGACCCCGCTGAAATAGACCCCGAGCTTAAAAGCGGCACTCACGGCGACAATAAGTGGTATCCTTCCTTTACCTCGTCCAACGATCCCACACCGGTTTGTAAGGATACCACCGCCACCGGGACAAAAAACAATAACGATACCGTATACATTCCCGCAAAGGGCGAAACATGGAATGTCGATCTTATTTACCGCATAGACTATAACAACCCCGATAACTCCGTTAACCCCGTATCGTAAAAAAGAGAATTGCATGCTTTTTCTCCTTTCGCAAGCGTTTGCCGTTAAACGTCTCCTTGATTTTACTGCCTTTTTCGATAATTGTGTAAACCTTTTGTGAAACTGCCAAAAAACCAAGTTTTTGCGATTTTACCACGGCAAAAAAAGCAAAAAAACAAGTTTTCGAAGAAAATCGCAGAAAATTTTCAAAAAAATATATACAAATCACAAAAAATGTGATAAAATATCTCTGTTAAGAAAATTATACAACTTCAAAAGGAGTACTATTATGAAAAAGGTTTACGAAGGAAAAACAAAAGACGTTTACTCTCTTGAAAACGGCAACGTATTGCTTAAGTTCAAGGACGATTGCACCGGCAAGGACGGCGTGTTCGATCCGGGCGAAAACAGCGTTGGACTTACTATCGACGGTATCGGCAAGGCAAATCTCGAAACATCGGTATATTACTTTGAGCTTTGCAAGAAGGCAGGCATAAAGACTCACTATGTAAGCGCAAACGTTGACGAGGCTACTATGGAGGTTCTCCCCGCAGAGTGCTTCGGCAAGGAGCAGGGCGGTAACGGTCTTGAGGTTATCTGCCGTCTGGTTGCTACGGGTAGCTTTATCCGCAGATACGGCGAATATATTAAGAACGGAACAGTGCTTGAGGGCGGTTACGTTGAGTGCACGTTCAAGAACGACGAAAAGGGCGACCCGCTTGTAACAGGCGAGGGACTTGTTGCGCTTGGTATCATGACAGCCGAGATGTTCGAGAGCCTTAAGGCGCAGACGTTGGCAATCACAAAGATCGTTGCCGACGACCTTAAGACCATCGGTCTTGACCTTTGGGATATCAAGTTCGAGTTTGGCTACAACAACGGCGAGGTTATCCTTATCGACGAGATCGCATCGGGTAACATGCGTGTTTACAAGGGCGACAAGATCGTTGACCCCGTTGAGCTTACAAAGCTTATCCTTAACAGATAAAATAAAAATTCAAGGCGCTCGCGTTTAGCGAGCGCCTTTGCTATTTGTTTGCACAGTAAATTATTGTTTTTAGCATTAGATAGTTTTTTGTCGGGGTGTCGCTTTTTTGAAAAAAAGCTCCGCAAAAAACTTTTGGCGCGGGGACAATATTTGTTTGGGTTCCTGCCTCTGTCCATAGTTTGCGACAACTGCTCGGAACGTTTAGTGCGTAGCCGTTACAATAGCTACCGCAAGCGTTGGGGACCCCTTCCCCAAACGCTCTACAAAGTTAGTTTTAAGTCACTAAACTCGCACCAAAAGCAAAGCCTCCCGTGTTTAGCGGGAGGCTGATTTTACGAGTCGCAATGTGTTACGTATATTATTTCGCCGCGCGGAATGCCCGTCCGGCGAGGACCGCTGACCAATTGCCCCCGCCGGCGCCGCGGTTAATATCTTGTTTCTGCGCCAACGGTCTTGGACAGCTTCTTGATAGCCGAGTTTGCCACCTGCTCGATCTCTGCCGAGGTGAGTGTCTTTTCGTCAGAGCCGATAACAAGGCGCACGGTTACAGACTTCTTGCCCGCGGGAACCTGCTTGCCCTTATATTCGTCAACGAACTTGGCGTCGCGGAGAAGCGCGCCCTCGGACTTCTTGCCGAGAATAGCCGCGTAGATATCGCTCCACTTGACAGAAGCGTCAACAAGGAAGGAAATATCGTAGTCGGTCATGGGGAACTCGGGCATATGCGTGAATCGGTTGGTTCTTGACTTGAAAGGCTTAAGCGCGTCCATGTCAAGCTCTACAAGCACTGCCGAAAGCACCTTGATGCCGCAAGCCAGTGCCGCCTTCTTGGAAAGAAGCGCGATATCGCCTATCTTCTCGCCGTCAAGGCAGATGTTCTGCCATACTACCTCGTCAGCCCAATACGGCTTCTCGTTCTTCTCGAAAGTGAAGCCCTCCATGTGGGTGTAGCGAGGCATCATGCCGATAACACCCTTAGCGCGTCGGAAAAGCTCAGCCACGTTGTCGGAGCTTCCCACGAATGCACAGCCCAGGTGCTTCTTCTGACAGGGGAGCTTCTCGCCCTTATATTCCGACGTATAATCGGAGTCAAGGAATATCTGCGCCTCCTCGAAGATGTCGAACTCGTCGAAGTTACGCTCATTCTTCACGATAGCCTTGCAGATATTGGGAAGAAGCGAGGAACGGATATATTTCTCCGAAGGAGAGGGGGGAGTCGCAAGCGCGAGAATACCGTCAGTGCTCGGCATAAGTGCGTGAACGAATTCCTCGCTCATCCAAGGATAAGTGAAGATCTCCTGCATGTTGCAACGGAAGGCAAGGTACTCCTTTATCTTGCGGACAAGGTCTACCTCAAGCTGATTGATAGCGCCGTCAAAGGAAGTGGTGATAGTGGTCGCCTCGAAGTTCTCGTAGCCGTACATACGGGCAACCTCTTCCATGATGTCAGCCTTTATGGACACGTCGCCCGTGGAACGCCACGTGGGAACGACGATGTGCATGCTTGTGTCGGTAAAGGTGACCTCAAAGCCCATGATACCAAGCTTCTTTGCAACTACCTCCTGAGGAATACGCTTGCCAAGACGTCTGTCAAGCCACTCAAGCTCAACGTCTATCTCCTTCTTAACAAGCTTGTTGGGGTAGAGGTCGTTGAAAGCGGTTGCCTTCATTTCGGGGTAAAGCTCCGCGAAGAGCTTCATCGCCATAGAAAGCGCCTGATCACAACGCTCGGGGTCTACCGCCTTTTCGTAACGAGAGGAAGCCTCGGTACGGTTGTCGTAACGGAGCGCGGTTCTTCTGACTCCGCGCGACTCGAAGTTGGCAACCTCAAGGATAACGCTGTCGGTCTCGGGAAGCACCGAGTCCTTTGCGCCGCCCATAACGCCCGCAAGCGCCACAGCGCCCTCGGCGTCAGCAATAACAAGGTCGTCGGAAGAAAGCTCAAGCTCCTTATCGTTGAGAAGCTGAAGCTTTTCGCCCTCATTTGCGCGGCGAACCTCGATATGGTCGATAATATGGTTGGAATCAAAAACGTGCGTGGGCTGACCTGTTGCCAGCATTACGTAGTTGGTAACGTCAACAAGCGCGTTGATGGGGCGCATGCCCACTCTCCAGATACGGCTCTGCATCTCGAAGGGCGAGGGCTTTACCGAAAGTCCCTCCACGCGCGCGCCGATGTATCGGGGACAGCGCTCGGTGTCGTTAATTCTTACGTCGTAAGTCTCCTTTGTCTCGGGCACGTACTTCTCAAACTCCACAAGAGGAAGATCGTAAAGCGCCGCAAGCTCTCTGGCGATACCGTAGTGACCCCAGAGGTCGGGGCGGTTTGTCATAGACTTGTTGTCTATCTCAAGAATAATATCGTCAAGGTCAAGCGCCGTGGCAAGGGGTGTGCCCGCCGCCACGTCAAACGCGGTAACGTCCATGATCTCGTGGTCGTCGTTTGAGGGGAAAAGGTCGTCAAGACCCACCTCAACGGCGGCGCAGATCATACCGAAGCTCTGCACACCGCGGAGCTTGGCGTTCTTTATCTCAACAGGCTCGCCCTCGCCGTGCCAGCGCACCATTGCACCGGGACAAGCAACGACTACCTTCATGCCCGCCTCAAGGTTAGAGCCTCCGCAGACGATGTCCTTTATCTCGTCAGTGCCGATATCCACCTTGCACACACGGAGCTTGTCCGCGTTGGGGTGAGGAAGCACCTCTTTTATCTCTCCGACTACGATCTTGTCAAAACGCTCGGCAAGGCTCTCAGCGCCCTCTACCTCAACGGTAGACATGGTGAGGTCGTAAGCCAGCCTCGAAAGATCCATATCGTCGGGGAGCTTTACATAATCTTTTATCCAATTAAGCGATAATTTCATTTTTCTGTCCTCCTTAATGGAACTGCTTCAAGAAGCGGAGGTCGGTGCTGTGGAACAGACGCACGTCGTCAACGCCGTAGCGCATCATAACAAGTCTGTCAAGACCGATGTTTACGTAAAAGCCCGTGTACTCGTCGGGGTCAAGTCCCGCCGCGCGGAGTACGTTGGGATGAGGCGTACCGCCGGGCATGATCTCTATCCAGCCCACGTGCTTGCACACGCTGCAGCCCTTGCCGCCGCACACAAGACAGCCCATGTCGATCTCAAATCCCGGCTCAACGAAGGGGAAGAAGCCCGCGCGCATTCTTACGGGAACGTCCTGTCCAAAGACCTTGGAAAGTATGCTCTTTATCATTACCTTACCCGCGGTGTAGGTGAAATCCTTGTCCACGATAAGCGCCTCGTACTGGAAGAACGCGCGCTCGTGGCGTGCGTCTGTGGTCTCGTTTCTGTAAACGCGGCCGGGGTAAACGAAGCGGTAGGGGGGCTTGTGCGTCTGCATATAGCGCACGCTGTCACCCGTAAGGTGAGGACGCAGGCAGAGCTTGTCGTTAGCCTCGCCCGAGTCGTGTCCCTCAAGCCAATAGGTATCCATGCTCTCGCGAGCGGGGTGGTTGGGGGGGAAGTTAAGGTTGTCAAAGGCGTAGTATTCGCTGGTTATCTCAGGACCGCCGAAAACCTCAAAGCCCATGGAGCGGAACGCATCGTTAAGGTCGTAGCACATCTGCGTGATGGGGTGAAGTCCGCCTATCTTGGGCTCGATGCCGGGGATAGTGCAGTCAAAGTCGGGAGATATCTCGGAAGCCTTTAATTTAAGCTCCTCACGTCTGCCCTCGATCTGCTCTGTAAGCAGAGTCTTTACGTTGTTTACAGCCTTGCCCATTTCGGGACGCAGAGAAACGTCCAGCTTGGGAATTTCCTTGAGAAGCTCGGTAATACTTCCCTGCTTGCCAAGGAGCGCGCCCTTGACCTCCTGCAGTTCGCTCTCGGTCTGCGCCGCTTGAATTTTTTCCGCTCCCTCTCGGAGCAGAGCGTCTAATTTATCTTTCATATCCAATCCCTCGTTTTTAAAAGATAGTATAATTTTACAGTTAAATTGGTAACCTCTAAAACTCGCGCGAGGCGAGCGGCGAGAGATTTTTTCGTCAGTCTAAACAAAAATTCGCGCGTATAGTTCACCCTATACGAAGAATTTTTGTAACGAATGACGGAAAAAGCACCGCCGTTTCGTCCGCCGTCGAGCTTTTAGAAGTTACCAATCATTATATCACATTTATGTCAATATGTCAATGCCTGTCAAAAATTTCTTGGCAAAACAAAGAGCCGCGCTGAGCGCGGCTCTTTGCGTGTGATGTAATCAGTCAGCGAGAACACTGATCTTGTTGTTCGCGATCTCGGTAACAAGGTCAATGACCCAAGCAACAAAGCTGATCGGCGGAACGAGGCAAAGGATACCCGCTACAAGAGTAACAACGTTCTTTGTCTCAACAAAACGAATGATACGGTAAACACCGCCAACGATTGCGCCAAGGAGAATCTGAATAAGAACCTTAGCCCACTTGGGGAGAGACTCATAAGATGCTGTAATGTTGTTCATTGTACTGTTTCCTCCATAGAATTATTATGTGAAGCTAACTTCCTTAACATTATATCACACCGAAGCGCAAAAATCAACACTTTTTGAAAAAAACACAAAAACCGCCGCTCCGCGAGGCTCGTTCTGAAGGCGTTTAAATGTTAAGTGTGCGTTAAGCAGAAAATTTATCCGAGAAATTACTTGACTAAAATTGCTTGATATGTTATAATTAATTTTGTATGATTTGATGTTCTTTGACATCGAAAAAGTAAATTCTGTAAAAAAGAAAGGAACAGAAATGGAAGTTTTGTACGAAAACATACTGCAGCTCACATGGCAGCAGATAGTTATGTGGATAATCGGCGGCGTGCTGATATATCTCGCAATCAAAAAGGACATGGAGCCTACGCTCCTTCTGCCCATCGGCTTTGGCGCTATTCTCGTAAACCTCCCCAACTCGGGCGCGGTTGACAGATTTATCGAGGGCGCTGAAAAAATGATTCCCGATGGCTCGGTGCTCTCGCGCGCGTTTGAGCATCTCGTTGACTCCGAGGGCGCTCTTTCCGAGCTCTACTACATGGGTATCGCCAACGAGCTCTTCCCCCTGATACTCTTTATCGGTATCGGCGCGATGATCGACTTCGGTCCCCTGCTCTCTAACCCCAAGCTCATGATATTCGGCGCGGCGGCGCAGTTCGGTATCTTCTTTACCCTCTGCCTTGCGTCTGTCTTCTTCCCCGAAATAAGAGACGCGGCGTCTATCGCTATTATCGGCGCGGCTGACGGCCCCACGGCTATCGTCGTTGCTCAGGCGTTCGGTACAAAGTACCTGGGCGCTATCATGGTGGCGGCTTACTCATACATGGCGCTCGTGCCTGTAATTCAGCCCCCCGTCATCAAGCTCCTCACCACAAAGAAGGAGCGTATGATCCGTATGCCCTACGAGCCCAAGGCAGTTTCCAAGACCACCAGAATCCTTTTCCCCATCGTTATAACAATCATCGCAGGTCTTGTAGCACCCGACTCTGTATCGCTTGTCGGATTCCTTATGTTCGGTAACCTTATCCGTGAGTGCGGCGTGCTCGATTCTCTTTCCGAGACGGCACAGAAGGTTCTCGCAAACCTTATCACACTCTTCCTCGGTATCACCATAGCTTCCCAGATGCAGGCTGAGAACTTCCTTTCGATAAACACACTTCTCATCCTCGGTCTCGGTCTCTTTGCGTTCATTTTCGATACCGCGGGCGGCGTGCTTTTCGCAAAGTTCCTCAATCTGTTCCTCAAGAAGAAGATCAACCCCATGATCGGTGCGGCGGGTATCTCCGCGTTCCCCATGTCGGGTCGTATCGTTCACAAAATGGGACTGAAGGAAGACCCCCAAAACTTCCTTCTTATGCACTCTATGGGCGTAAACGTATCGGGACAGATCGCGTCGGTTATCGCGGGCGGTCTTATCCTCAGCTTCTTCGGTTAATATAAAGGGAGGAGAAAATCATGTTAGCAAATATCAATCCTATGGCTTTCGTTGGAAATCTTAAGTATATGGGTCTTGGAATGCTCGGTATCTTCATCGTTATCGGCGTAATCATTCTGTCGGTGGTGGTACTTAATAAAGTAACCGCACCCAAGCCCGAAAAGAAAGACGAAGAATAAGAAAAAAACAGCGGGGCTGAGTCTTGGACTCAGCCCCTTTTGCGTGTAATTATATTCGCACCGCACCTGCTCCAAAAGTTTTGATCAAACTTTTTTAAAAGTTTGCGGTACTCTGGGCAGCGCCTTGACTCGCTCGTCGCAACGAGCGAAACGCCCCAAGCGGCAATAAATAATGGGGTTTGCGAAAGCAAATTTATGCCGTTAAGGCATAAAACCATTATTTATGTCGAATAGCGCCAGCTATTCGTGTTTCATTTGGTTCTTTCTTT
>JAZRDN010000028.1:0-11210 GCA_045660295.1 Eubacteriales bacterium | reverse complement strand
GAGGACGTTTGCGCTGACGGCAACTGGCAGAAGTACTTCACCACCCGCCCCGAGCCCTTCACACGCGAGGAGCAGAGAGCGTACCTTGATACTATCACAGGCGTGGCGCTCGGCTCTGACGCATTCTTCCCCTTTGACGACAACATCGAGCGCGCTAAGAAGAGCGGTGTTTCCTACATCGCCGAGCCCGGCGGCTCTATCCGCGACGACGTGGTTATCGACTGCTGCAACAAGTACGGCATGACCATGGCGTTCACAGGCATGCGCCTCTTCCACCACTAATCCGCCTCGCCGGCGGGGGCAATTGGTCAGCGTTCCGAGTTTGTGCGAACAAAGCGGTCGTTGCCACCAGTCGCGTGCTGAACACACGCTCCTTTGCTTTGGGTGCATGTTTAGCGACTTAAATCTAACTATGTGGAGCGTTTGGGGAAGGGGTCACGGGCGCTTGCGGGAGCCATTCTTCCGTCAGCGCACTGAACGCCCCAAGCAGTTTGCACAAACAAACAACAGAGGCACAGACACAAACCAATAACCCCTAAAGAAAAGTTTTTGGGCGACTTTTTACAAAAAGGCGCAAAACCGTCGCCCCTAACGACACATAAACTAACTATCACTTCCCTAACAAGGAGAAAACCAAAATGTTTTTTGATGAACTTCAGAATTTTGACAGAGAGGTATACGACGCGTGTACTCTCGAGCTCAACAGACAGAGAAACAACATAGAGCTTATCGCTTCGGAGAACATTGTCTCGAAGGCGGTGCTTTTAGCGGCAGGAAGCGTACTGACGAACAAGTACGCGGAGGGATATCCCGGAAAGCGTTACTACGGCGGCTGTGTTCACGTTGACGTAGTTGAGGAGATTGCCCGCGAGAGAGCAAAGAAGCTCTTTGGCGCTGAGCACGCCAACGTTCAGCCCCACAGCGGAGCTAACGCAAATCTCGCCGTGTTCTTCGCGCTTTTAAACCCCGGCGACACAGTTCTTTCCATGAACCTTGCTCACGGCGGTCACCTTTCTCACGGCTCGCCTGTAAATATCTCGGGCAAGTACTTCAACATCGTCCCCTACGGCGTTGCCGACGAGGACGGACGCATCGACTACGACGCGCTTGAGGCAAAGGCGCTTGAGTGCAAGCCCAAGCTCATTCTTGCAGGCGCTTCGGCTTATTCCAGAACTATTGACTTCGCTCGCTTCCGCAAGATAGCAGATCAGGTTGGCGCTTACCTTATGGTTGACATGGCGCACATCGCGGGTCTGGTTGCGGCAGGCTGCCACCCCTCTCCCGTTCCTTACGCCGACGTTGTTACCACAACCACTCACAAGACTCTCCGCGGTCCCCGCGGCGGTCTTATCCTCTGCCGTGAGGAGCTTGCAAAGGCGATAGACAAGGCAGTTTTCCCCGGCACACAGGGCGGACCTCTTATGCACATTATCGCCGCCAAGGCGGTTGCCTTCGGAGAGGCTCTTACAGACGACTTCAAGGCTTACCAGAATCAGATAGTAAAGAACGCTTCCACACTTGCGGACGCGCTTCTCTCGGAAGGTCTCGATCTGGTTTCGGGCGGTACAGACAACCACCTTATGCTTCTTGACCTCCGCAACACGGGCATCACGGGCAAGGAGCTTGAGCACAGACTTGACGAGGTTCGCATCACCGCCAACAAGAACGCCGTTCCAAACGACCCCCAAAGCCCCTTTATCACCAGCGGCGTAAGACTCGGAACACCCGCGGTGACGTCCAGAGGCTTCAAGGAAGCAGAGATGCTTAAGATTGCTAAATGGATAGCCGACAGCGTTCGCGACTTTGAGGGCACAAAGGAAGCTACTCTCGCAGGCGTAGACGAGCTTTGCCGTCAATTCCCCATTTACGAATAAGGAGAATTTAAAGTATGAAAATAATGGTTGTAGGCGGCGGCGGACGTGAGCACGCCATAATAAAGGCGCTTAAGAAAAGTCCCAAAGCCGAAAAAATTTACGCGCTCCCAGGTAACGGCGGTATCGCCGCAGACGCAGAGTGCGTAGCTATCGGAGCAAAGGAAATCGACAAAATCGTGGAGTTCGCAAAGGCAAACGCTATCGACTTTGCCGTGGTCGCTCCCGACGATCCGCTGGTGCTTGGCGCGGTTGACGCGCTCGAGGAGATCGGCGTTCCCTGCTTCGGTCCGCGCAAAAACGCGGCTATCATCGAGGGAAGCAAGGTCTTTTCCAAGAACCTTATGAAAAAGTACAATATCCCCACCGCGGAGTACGAGGTTTTTGAAAACCCCAAGGACGCGGCGGAGTACCTGGAGACCGCTCCCATTCCCACAGTCATCAAGGCTGACGGACTGGCGCTCGGAAAGGGCGTTGTTATCGCCATGACGCGCGAGGAAGCCCTTGACGCGGTATCCTCTATCATGGAAGACAAGATATTCGGCGAGAGCGGAAGCAAGATAGTTGTTGAGGAGTTCCTCACGGGTCCCGAGGTCTCGGTGCTTTCCTTCACCGACGGCAAGGTGGTTATCCCAATGATATCCTCCATGGACCACAAGCGCGCGGGCGACAACGACACAGGTCTTAACACGGGCGGTATGGGAACGGTTGCCCCCAACCCCTACTACACCGATGAGATCGCCGCAGAGTGCATGGAGAAAATATTCCTGCCCACAATGAACGCAATGAACGCCGAGGGGCGCACCTTCCGTGGCTGCCTCTACTTCGGACTTATGCTGACACCGAATGGACCCAAGGTAATCGAGTACAACTGCCGCTTCGGAGACCCCGAAACGCAGGTAGTTCTCCCTCTCCTTGAGTCTGACCTGCTTGAGATCATGATTGCTACAAGCAAGAGCGAGCTTAATGAAGAAATGGTCAGGTTCGGCAACAAGCACGCTTGTTGCGTTATCACCGCTTCCAAGGGATACCCCCAGAAGTACGAAAGCGGATTTGAGATAACTCTCCCCGAGGGCACAGACGCCGACTTCTACGTTGCGGGCGCTAAGCTCGATGGCGGCAAGCTCTTAAGCGCGGGCGGACGAGTTCTCGGTACTACCGCTATCGCCGACAGCCTTGAGGAAGCAATCGAAAAAGCCTACAAGGCAACAAAGCAGATTAAGCTCGAAAACGGTTATTACAGAAACGATATAGGCGCGAGAGCCCTGGCAGCCCAAAAGTAAGCTGCACCCCGCGCCAAAAGTTTCGGTCAAGCCTTTTTAAAGGCTTGCGGATTGTCAAGGCAGCGCCTTGGCTCGCTCGTCGCAACGAGCGAAAGCTCCTTTCGGCGTTTTCTTTGGTTCTTTCTTTTGCGCCTTTTGTGCCAAAAGAAAGAACAACGAGGTTAAAACTAACTTTCAAATGCACTGCACAAAAATTTTATAAGGCATAAACCGTTAGTCCACTTTTTCTTTTTGTACCAAAAGGCGCAAAAAGAAAAAGTTCACAAAAAGAAAAACGCCGCAGGAGTTATTTCGCCGCGTGCGCGCGGCGACAAGGGCTACGCGCCCTTGTCTGGCGCCACCTCGCCGGGGGAGGCTTCCATTGGTGCTGTGCGCCATCCAAAACTAACTATACAGGAGTAAATATGGTATACAGAGTATATGTTGAAAAAAAGCCCGGCCTTGCACACGAGGCAAGCGCACTGACGGCTGACATCAAATCATTCCTCGGAATAAAATCACTTGAAAACATTCGTCTTTTCAACCGCTACGACGTTGAGAACATCGATGAAGCGCTTTTTAAGCAGAGCGTTGCAAACGTCTTTTCCGAACCCCAGCTCGATAACGTTAGCTATGAGCTTGAAAAGGGCGCAAACCACGCCTTCGCCGTAGAATTTCTCCCCGGTCAGTTCGACCAGAGAGCAGACAGCGCGGCACAGTGCATCCAGATAATCTCTCAGGGCGAAAAGCCCCTTGTCCGCACGGCAAAGGTTTATCTCGTCTACGGAAACGTAAGCGAAGACGAGCTTGCTAAAATCAAAAAGCACGTTATCAACCCCGTGGAGTCAAGAGAAGCTACCCTTGACAGCTTTGAAACACTCGTTACAAAGTTCGATATCCCCACCGAGGTCGAGACCTTGAACGGCTTTATCTCGCTTGACGACGAAAAGCTCACCGAGCTTGTAAAGACCCTCGGTCTTGCTATGGACGCGGACGACATCAAGTTCTGCCGCGACTACTTCGCATCCGAAAAGCGCGACCCCACTATCACCGAAATTCGCATGATAGACACGTATTGGTCCGACCACTGCCGCCACACCACATTCCTTACGACTATCGACAGCGTAGAGTTTGAGGACAAGCTCCTTGAGGCGGCTTATAACAGATACATCGCAACAAGAAACGAGCTTGGCAGAACCAAGCCCCAGAACCTTATGGACATCGCCACCATCGCGACCAGATATCTTAAGGTCAAGGGCAAGCTCCCCAAGATCGACGAGTCCGAGGAGATCAACGCTTGTACCGTTAAGATAAAGGTAGAGATCGACGGCGAGAAAGAGGACTGGTTGCTTCTCTTTAAGAACGAGACCCACAACCACCCCACCGAGATCGAGCCCTTCGGCGGCGCGGCTACGTGTATCGGTGGTGCAATACGCGACCCCCTTTCGGGACGCTCCTACGTCTACGCGGCAATGCGCGTAACAGGCGCGGCTGACCCCCTTAAGCCCCTTGAAGAAACTCTTGAGGGCAAGCTCCCCCAGAGAAAGATCGTTACCACCGCGGCGGCTGGTTACTCGTCCTACGGTAACCAGATAGGTCTTGCCACGGGTATGGTTGACGAGCTTTACCACGACGGCTACGCAGCAAAGCGTATGGAGATAGGCGCGGTTATCGCGGCTGCTCCCGCAGAGAACGTTCGCCGTGAGGTTCCCGAGGCAGGCGACAAGATAATCCTTCTCGGCGGACGCACGGGTCGCGACGGCTGCGGCGGCGCGACAGGCTCGTCCAAGTCTCACACCTTAAGCTCGCTTGAAACCTGCGGCGCAGAGGTTCAGAAGGGTAACGCCCCCGAGGAGCGCAAGCTTCAGAGACTTTTCCGCAACAAAGAGGCTTCCTCGCTTATCAAGCGCTGTAACGACTTCGGCGCGGGCGGCGTTTCGGTCGCTATCGGTGAGCTTGCCGACGGCATCGCGATAGACCTCAACACAGTTCCCAAAAAGTACGAGGGTCTTGACGGCACCGAGCTCGCTATCTCCGAGTCTCAGGAGCGTATGGCGGTAGTTGTTGAGGCAAAGGACGTTGACCGTTTCATGGAACTTGCGGGCAAGGAAAATCTTGAGGCAACTGTCGTTGCTACCGTTCAGGCAGAGCCCAGACTCACCATGACATGGAACGGCAAGACTATCGTAAACCTCTCCCGTGAATTCCTCAACTCCAACGGCGCTGAGAAGCACATAAAGATTTCGGCAGCCGCTCCCAAGGACTTTGAAAAGACCTTCGGCGGCGACTTCATCGCGGACACCAAGGCGCTTGCGGGCGACCTTAACGTCTGCTCAAAGCGCGGACTTTCCGAGCGCTTTGACTCCACCATCGGCGCGGGCACTGTGCTCATGCCCTTCGGCGGTAAAAATCAGCTCACTCCCATTCAGGCAATGGTTCACAAGGTGTCGGTCGAGAGCCGTCACACAAATACATGCTCCTACATGTCCTGGGGCTACAACCCCTACATCACCGAAAAGAGCCCCTACCACGGCGCTTACCTTGCGGTGGTCGAGTCGGTGTCCAAGCTCATCGCTACGGGCGCTACCTTCGAGGACGTTTATCTGACCTTCCAGGAGTATTTCGAAAAGCCCACCCGTGACCCGAAGCGTTGGGGCAAGCCCTTCTCCGCCCTTCTCGGCGCGCTTGAGGCTCAGCTTGACCTTGGCATCGCTTCTATCGGCGGTAAGGACTCCATGAGCGGAAGCTTCGAGAAGCTGGACGTTCCCCCCACACTCGTTTCCTTCGCGGTAACGACGGGTGACACAAAGGAAGTCATCTCCCCCGAGTTCAAGGCGGCGGGACACACGGTCGTCCTTCTCAAGCCCGAGCTTGGCGAAAACGGTCTGCCCAAGGCAGAGTCGCTTATAAAGCTCTTCTCAAAGGTCGCCGAGCTTAACGCAGACGGCAGAGTCGAGGCGGCTTACACGCCCACCTACGGCGGTGTTGCCGAGGGTATCATGAAGATGGCGTTCGGTAACGGCATTGGATTTGCTTACGGCGACAAGGCAGATTACAGAGACATCTTCGGCTACAACTACGGCGCGTTCGTGCTTGAGCTTAACTGCGATTGCGCCCTCGACAAGCTGGCTGACGTTAACTGCACAGTCCTTGGTAAAACGACTGCCGCCCCCGAAATCGCTTATCAGGGCGACGCGGTATCGCTTGCGGAGCTTCTCGCTATCTACGAGAACAAGCTCGAGCCTATATTCCCCTGCAATATCAAAACCGAGCCCAAGGATATCCCCGCGTTCTCCTACGAGGCAAAGACACGCGCTCACTCGCCCATTACCGTGGCAAGACCCAAGGTTCTTATCCCCGTGTTCCCCGGAACAAACTGCGAGTTTGACACCGCAAAGGCTCTCGCTGGAGCGGGCGCTGACCCCGAGATAATCGTTATCAAGAACCTCTCGGCGGCAGGCATTACCGAGTCGGTAGACTACTTCGCCGAGCGCACCAAGCAGGCGCAGATGATATTCATTCCCGGCGGCTTCTCGGGCGGAGACGAGCCCGACGGCCCCGGTAAGTTCATCACCGCCTTCTTCCGCAACGGAAAGGTCAAGGAGCAGGTAAACGAGCTTCTTAAGACACGCGGCGGACTTATGGCGGGTATCTGCAACGGCTTCCAGGCTATCATCAAGCTGGGTCTTGTTCCCTACGGCGAAATTATCGACACCGACGAGAACTGCCCCACGCTTACCTTCAATACTATCGCGCGCCACCAGTCCAGACTTGTGCGCACTCGTATAGCGTCCAACAAGTCGCCCTGGCTCGCAAAGACAAATGTCGGCGACATCTACACGGTCGCTATCTCCCACGGCGAGGGTCGCTTCCTTGCTTCCGACGAGCTTATCAAGAAGCTGGCGGAGAACGGTCAGATAGCTACCCAGTACGTTGACCTCCTCGGCAACCCCACCACCGATATCCACTTCAATCCCAACAACTCCTGCTTCGCAATCGAGGGTATCACTTCCCCCGACGGACGAATCTTCGGTAAGATGGGTCACTCCGAGCGTATCGGCGACGGTCTCTACAAGAACGTTGAGGGCAACTACGACATGGGCATGTTCCTCGGCGCTGTTGAATACTTCAACTAACCCACTGCCGTGGGGGGCAATTGGTCAGCGGTCGCGGAGGCGCGACAGCCCTTTAGGTCAGCGCATAATTGTTTGTGCGAACAACCTGCCACGCATCCCACTCAGTCGCTGAACACGACCTCGTTGGCTTTGGGCAACGGGTACGGCGAAAATATTAAAATATCACTCGTAAACCAAGGCGACGGCTAAACACCGTCGCCTTTACTTTGGGCGCATGAAATTGTGCGCTAAATTAATGTTTAGTTAATTAAATTGGTGTGTTGTAGGGCGGGTCAGATTGCGTAGCAATCTGCCCCGCCCTACAAGGTTTGTTCGAACATAGTGCTAAAACATTATTAATTATGTGCCGAAAGCAAAGGAGTGTGTGTTCAGCACACGACTGACGGCAACGACCGCTATGTTTGCACCGTACACGGAACGCCGACCAACTGGCTCCCCGCAGGGGTCACATGGAAAATGTGGGGAGTGGTGGTAAGTGGTGGCAAAGAGTGGTGTAAAATGGTGTATATTGGGCGAAAATGTGGCAAAATAATAGCGCAGTGGTGGTATTTCCCAACACAGGGATATATTGTAGGTTGAACAAATCCGTTCCATATGGTAAAATGGTCAAGTAAAAGTTGGATACCGTGTGTCCGACTTAAACCAAGAAAGGAACACTAAAGCATGAAGAAATCAGTAAAAGTAACCACCACTGCGCTCTGCGCAATTATGTTGGCGGCTCCGCTCTCAATCGGAACTAACGCCGCGAATTCGCTTACATACAACCAAAGTGGCGAATATTCACTTGTAAGCACGTCGGATTTGGAGTACGGTGGGAATATTTATCTCGATTTGAGCGAAAAAGCCGCCGCAGGGGTGAGAGTGCTTCTCAACGGAAGCGACATAATCTCGGGTCAGGGGCGAATAATCAATTCGGTTACATACGTACCTTTAAGAGCGTTTTGCGATGCGCTGGGCGGCGCAACAGTAACGTGGGAACAGTCCTCGCGCACTGCAAAGGTCACCAAGGGCTCTATGACGGTCTACGCAAAGCAGGGCGCGCTCTATCTGCAGGCTAACGACAGATATTTTTACACCGTGGAGCCCATCGCAAACATAAACGGCACTCTTTTCGTCCCTGTAAGACCGCTCGCAAAGGCGTTCGGTCTGGAGCTCACGTGGGACAACTCACTTCGCGCGGTTCTGCTCGAAACAGGCGGCTCTCTGCCGACGTCGGGCGCATCCTTTTATAAATCCGACGAGGTTTTGTGGTTGGCAAGGATAATTCACGCCGAATCATCGGGCGAGCCCTTCAACGGCAAGATCGCCGTTGGCAACGTGGTGCTCAACCGCGTGGCAAGCCCCCAGTATCCCAATACGATCTACGGCGTGATATTTGACCGCAAGCACGGCACTCAGTTCTCGCCTGTGTCCTTCGGCACGATCTACAACACTCCCTCCGCCGAAAGCGTTATTGCCGCAAAGATCTGCCTTGAGGGCTACACGCTCTCCACAGAAGCCCTGTTCTTTATGAATCCGAGACTGGCTACTACCTCTTGGATCGCGCAGAACCGCCCCTACCTGTTCACCATTGGAAACCACCTGTTCTATGCGTGAAACCGTTAGTTTTTGGTTGATTTTTTCGCGCCTTTTTGCCCAAAGGCGTGCCAAAAACTTTTCTTTAGACAGGAGAGAATAATCCGAACCCGCCCTGAAGCCTGAATTTTCGGCGCTTTAGGGGGCTTGTCTCTCTTGCCTATGGGGTATTTGTTGAAATTTGTGAGCTAAATTATTATTTAGCGCTCAAACCATATGCCAAAAGTAAAGGCGACGGTGTTTAGCCGTCGCCTTGGTTTACGAGTGATGTTTTAAAAATTTTCGCCGCACTTGGTACGCTGACCAATCGCCCGTCCGGCGAGGACCGGTGTTTAGCCGTCGCCTTGGTTTACGAGTGATATTTTAAAAATTTTCGCCGCACTTGGTACGCTGACCAATCGCCCGTCCGGCGAGGACCCGAACCTTGGTGTGGGGATTCTCCCACCGAGATTCCCCACGGTTCGGTTGTTTTTATGAGAATCACATGAAACACACAATGTGACACTTGAATTATAGCACACCGCGCGGTCTTTTTTCAACCCCTTTTTTAAAACATCTGGATTTTATACACAATATTCTTAAAATATGCAACATTTTCGGCGCTTTTCGGGACGGGTGCGCGGGAAATTCCTTTTTATCTTCGTCCTTGCCCCAAAAAAGAACATACGCACCGCCGCCGAGCGACAGTGCGTATTCCTATGAATTCTACCTATGAATGTCTATATCTGAATTTTTCTCTTAATCAAATCAAATGGGCGGCGAAGTATTACAGACTCTCGTTTCCAAGCGGCATGGGCTTGATTATCTGTCTGTAAAGCCTCAGGAAAAGCACGAGGCAGACCGCCACAGACATAACCTCGGCTATCGGGTATGACCACCAGACCATTTTAAGCTCGCCTGTAAGCGAAAGCAGATACGCCGCGGGCAAAAGCACCACGAGCTGACGAGCAAAGGACATGATAGTCGCGTATATTCCCTTTCCAA
The DNA here is from genome assembly GCA_045660295.1 of Eubacteriales bacterium. Classification (GTDB taxonomy): domain Bacteria; phylum Bacillota; class Clostridia; order Oscillospirales; family CAG-272; genus RGIG8775. The sequence continues at coordinate 1,382 of JAZRDN010000028.1, read as the reverse complement.
GCGCCTGAAACACCGATGTAAGACCGATGCACACGCCCGCGAAAATATAGCTGATGCTTATAATCTTCAGCGCCGGAATACCGATAGCAAGCATTTCCTCGCCCGCGTCGAAAAGCGCGAGCATGGTGTGCGGAATAAGCTGCATCAGCACAAGAGCGCCCAGCATGATACAAATAATAGTAGTAACCGACAGGCGAATCGCCTTAAGCAGTCGCTCGCGGTTCTTTGCGCCGTAGTTATAGGCAATTATCGGTATAACGCCGTTATTGATACCGAATATGGGCATAAAGGCGAAGCTCTGGAGCTTGAAATAAGCGCCGAACACGTTTACCGCGATCTCGGTAAAGCCGTTTAGTATCTTATTCATTCCCGTGTTCATGACAGAGCCGATGCCCACCATGATGACCGAGGGGAGACCTATGGAATAGATATTTCCGATGATCCTGCCCGAGGGGCGGAATTTATGGAGCTTGAGGCGAATATCCTTATTGAAAAGCTGATTGAGGACGATAGCGAGCAGGAACGCCGCGATCTGACCGACAACGGTAGCGATAGCCGCGCCCTTTGCGCCCATTGCGGGAACGCCGCAAAGTCCGAAAATGAATATGGGGTCGAGAATTATGTTGATAATAGCGCCTATACCCTGCGTGAACATGGTATACACCGTCCGTCCCGTAGCCTGCATGAGGCGCTCGAACATTATCTCACCGAATATACCGAAGGAGAACACACAGCAGACCGAAAGGTAAGCCCTGCCCTCGGCGATGACCTGTGGTGTATCTGTCTGAAAGCGAATAAACGCCTCAGCGCCGAAAAGTCCGAAAACAAGGAAAACAAGATATCCCAAAAGAGCGAGGAACACGCCGTTTTCGGCGACTCGGTTGGCTTTCGCGTTGTCCTTTTCGCCAAGGCTTCTGGACAGAAGCGCGTTGACGCCGACTCCCGTACCCGTGGCAAGACCTATCATAAGGTTCTGCGCGGGGAAGGCGTAGGTCACGGCAGACATAGCCGCGTCGCTGAATCTCGCGACGAAGATGCTGTCAACCACGTTATAAAACGCCTGCACGAGCATAGACGCCACCATGGGGATAGACATAGTAAATATGAGCTTGCCTATGGGCATTGTGCCCATCTTATTTTCTCTGATATCCGTCATTTTACTTCCTTTTTATATACTTTTCCGAAAATACACCAACGGATATTATACCACACACTTGCTATTTAGTCAATAGGTTTCACAATTATCTTTTTGTCCTTTCTTTGCTCGTGCAAAGAAAGAACGAAAGAAAGCACGTCGGGAGGGCGTTTGCGAGCGCCCTCCCAAGCCCACCCTACGCCCTCGCAGGGGCGCAGCCTCACGGCGGTATGCGAGCAAATAGCAG
>JAZRDN010000027.1:0-17398 GCA_045660295.1 Eubacteriales bacterium | reverse complement strand
AGCAGTTTTGGACGAAAAAATAGCGAGGGGAGGCAACGAAAAAATACGAAGCAATATAAGATATTGCAAGTGTTTTTTCGGAAGCATACACCGTTATTTTTCGACCAAAACCTTATGTGTTCGACTCCCTTACGGCTAAGGAGCGAAAAAATGCGAAACAATGAGATAATAAGAAAAACGGGCGAGACCGATGTCTCTCTTAAGTTAGAGCTTGACGGCACGGGTAAGAGCGATATTTCCACAGGCTGCGGCTTCCTTGACCACATGCTTGAGCTTTTCGCTCACCACGGTCGCTTTGACCTCTCTGTAAGGTGCGTGGGAGACACAAACGTTGACTATCACCACACCGCCGAGGATATAGGAATCTGCCTTGGCGACGCCTTCAAGGCGGCGCTTGGCGACGCAAAGGGAATCGTGCGCTACGGCGATATAATTCTTCCTATGGACGAGGCTCTTGTTATGGTTGCCGTTGACGTTTCGGGCAGAAGCGTGCTCAATTACGGACTTGAAATTCCCACCCAGAAGGTGGGCGATTTCGATACCGAGCTTGTTGAGGAGTTCTTCGTGGCGTTTGTCAGACGCGCGGGCGTAACGCTCCACATCAAACAGCTTGACGGCAAAAACTCGCATCACATCATAGAGGGCGCGTTCAAGGGCGTAGCTCGCGCTATAGCAAAGGCTGTGGCGGTGGACGCTCGCTTCGCAAACGAAATATCCTCAACCAAAGGGGTGCTTTTATGATAGCTGTCGTAGATTACGGCGTTGGTAATCTTTTTTCGCTAAAAAGCTCGCTGGCGGCTATCGGCGCTGAAGTAGTTGTCAGCGGCGACGAAAGCGTTATAAGAAGCGCCGATAAAATACTCCTTCCGGGTGTCGGTGCGTTTGAGGACGCGGCGAAAAAGCTCCGCGCCTGCGGACTTGACAAGGTCATCTGTGATGAGGCGAAAAAGGGCAAGCCGGTGCTTGGCATCTGCCTTGGTATGCAAATGCTTTTTGAGAAGAGCTTTGAGTACGGTGAGCACGAAGGACTTGGGCTTATAAGGGGCGAGGTCAGACCTATATCCGAGGTTATCGGAGAGGGGCTGAAGATACCCCACATCGGTTGGAATTCGCTGAATTTCCCTGAAAACAAAGAAAAAAACGAGATATTCAAATATCTCTGTGAGGGCGATTTCGTCTATTTCGTCCACTCATATTACGGCGCCAATTGCGAGGAGTCTGTAATAGCCACCTCGGAATACGGCGCTCCGCTTACCGCCGCGGTTGCCGACGGCAACGTGTACGGCTGTCAGTTCCACCCCGAAAAAAGCGGTGAGGTTGGGCTGAAAATTCTGAAGGCTTTTTGTGAGCTGTGAAAAGGAAGTAACAATGAAAATTTTTCCCGCAATAGATTTAATTGACGGTAAAGCCGTCAGACTAAAAAAAGGCGATTATAATGAGGTGACCGTGTATAGCGACTGCCCACCCGAAATGGCGAAGAAATTCAAAGAAGCGGGCGCGGAGTGGATACACGTCGTTGACCTTGACGGCGCGCGCGACGGAAGCACCGCCAATTTTGATACCGTGGCAGAAATCGCGAAAAGCGGTCTTAAGGTAGAGATAGGCGGCGGTATCCGCAGTATGGATATAATCAAAAAATATATGGACGCAGGCGTGTCGCGCGTTATTATAGGCACGGCGGCGGTATCAGACCCCGAATTCCTCAAAGCCGCGATAGCCGAGTACGGCGAAAAAATTGCCGTCGGCGTCGATATAAAGGACGGAATGGTGGCAATCAAGGGCTGGAAAGAGGTTTCGGCACTGGAGTGCTTCGACTTTTGCGAAAATTTGCAGGCGCAGGGTGTTTCCACGGTTATCTGTACCGATATTTCAAAGGACGGTATGCTTGGAGGGACTAACACTGAGCTTTACCGTGAGCTTTCCGAAAGATTTACCATGAATTTCGTGGCTTCGGGCGGCGTTTCAACTATTGACGATATCAAAAAGCTGTCGGAAATGGGAATGTACGGCGCGATAGTCGGAAAAGCCATTTACACGGGCAATATTGACCTTGCCGAGGCGATAGCCGCGGCAAAATAGGAGGGGCTATGGTAACAAAAAGAATTATCCCTTGCCTTGACGTCAAGGACGGCAGAGTCGTCAAGGGAACTAACTTTATGGGGCTGGTGGACGTCTCCTCACCCGTCAAGCTGGCTGAATATTATAGCAAAAACGGTGCTGACGAGCTCGTTTTTTACGATATTACCGCTTCAAGCGAGGGGCGAAAGCTTTTTACCGAGATACTTTGCGAGGTTGCAAGCAAAATATTTATTCCCCTTACGGTTGGCGGCGGAATAAACACTCTTGATGACTTTGACCGCGTGCTTAAATGCGGTGCGGATAAGGTCAGCGTAAACTCGGGCGCTATCAGAAATCCGGGACTTGTTGAGGAAGCGGCAAAGCGTTACGGAGACCAGTGCGTGGTGCTCTCGGTTGACGTTAAGCGCGTTGACGGAGTTTTCCGAGTCTTTGTTAAGGGCGGACGTGAAAACACGGGCATGGAGGCTCTTGAATGGATAAAGCGTTGCGTGGGAAACGGCGCGGGCGAGATAGTCGTCAACAGTATCGACACCGACGGAGTAAAGCAGGGCTTTGACCTTGAAATGCTGGAAGCGGTGTGCAATATCGTTGACGTTCCCGTTATCGCCTCGGGCGGTGCGGGCTGTATGGAGGATTTCGTTACACTCTTTAATAGCGTAAAGGGCGTGGACGCCGGTCTTGCCGCCTCGATATTCCACTATTCAGAGGTCGAGATACCCGCGCTTAAGCGCTATCTTGTTGAAAACAATATAAACATGAGAATTTGAGAGGGAAGATTATGTTCGATATAGAAACACTTAAATTTGATGAAAAGGGGCTTATCCCCGCCATAGTTGTGGACGCTAAGTCGGGCAAGGTGCTTACACTTGCGTATATGAACAGGGAAAGCCTTAAGATAAGCATGGAGGAGGGGAAGACCTGCTTCTGGTCACGCTCTCGACAAGAGCTTTGGCGCAAGGGCGAGACATCGGGCAATTATCAGCATATCGTAAAGATAACTGCTGATTGCGACCGTGACGCGCTTACTGTGCTTGTGGAAAAGGACGGCCCCGCTTGCCATACGGGGGCTGACTCCTGCTTCAACGAGGAAATTTACCATAGCGATACGCTTAACGAGTTCTCGCTTGACGGTCTTATGAAGCTTATCGAGGGCAGAAAGACCGAGAAAAAGGAAGGCTCTTATACAACCTATCTCTTTGAAAAGGGAATTGATAAGATACTCAAAAAGGTGGGCGAGGAGTCAACAGAGGTCATTATCGCGGGCAAGGCTGACGATAAGGCAGAGACGATATACGAAATATCCGACCTTGTTTACCACGTAATGGTGCTTATGGTCGAAATGGGCATCAGCCTTGATGATATAAAGTCCGAGCTTGCTTCAAGACACGTTATCGACCACAAGGTAAAGCAGGAGAAAATGACAAAATGAAGCCCTTCAACTACCATTGCCACGCCACTTACAGTGACGGAAAAAATACCCCTGAGGAAATGGTGTTGGCGGCAATAGAGGCGGGGTGTGACTCGTTTGGAATTTCGGAGCATTACGTCAGCGTAAAAGGCTCGTCTTATAGCGTAAAACCCGACAGAGAGCCGCTTTGCCGTGCTGAAATTCAAAGACTTAAGGAAAAATACAAGGGCGCAATAGACCTGTTCCTTGGCGCTGAGGTGGACTATACCTCGCCCCCTGCCGAGGGGTATGACTATATCGTCGGCTCGGTGCATTTCTTTGAGCTTGACGGCGAGTTCATTGACGTAGACCATAACGCGGAAAAGCAGATAGACGCGGCAAACAGATATTTTGGCGGCGACTTGATAGAGCTTGCGTGTAACTATTATGACATTCTCGCTAAAATGCCGCAAAAGTTCAGCTTTGATATAGTCGGTCATTTTGACCTTGTGACAAAGTTCAACGAGGGGGATAAGCTCTTTGATACAAGCGATAAACGCTATATAAAAGCGGCGGAGAGAGCGCTGGAGGTACTTGTGCCTACGGGCGCGGCGTTTGAGATAAACACGGGTGCCATATCACGCGGATACCGCACAGAGCCTTATCCGTCGGAGTATTTTCTTAATCTTATCCGTGAAATGGGCGGCTCGGTCACTTTTTCAAGCGATGCGCACGATGCGAGATGCATTCTTCTCGGCTTTGACGATGCCGTACAAAGAGCGAGAAGGGCGGGCTTCAAATCCTTTAGAAAGTTGACTGAAAAAGGCTTTGTGGACGAGGAACTTTAAAGAATACCCTTGAAAAAAACATAAATCTGTAGTATAATATCTTATAGATTTAAACAGAACAGCTAACGGAGGTTTTTATGAAAGCAGTTGTAACCGTAACAGGTAAGGATACAGTAGGAATTATCGCGGCTGTCAGCGCCGAGTGCGCGAAATTCGGCGGCAATATCGTTGAAATAAGCCAGAGCGTGCTTCACGAGTATTTCGCGATGATAATGCTTGTGGATATAGAAAAGCTGGAAGTGCCTTTTGCTAATTTTGCCGAGGCACTCGAGGCACTCGGAAAGAGCAAATGTCTCGATATCCGCGCCATGCACGAGGATATTTTCAATTCCATGCACAGAATATAAGCGCAGAAAGGAATAAAAATGCTCAATACATCTGATATTCTTGAAACTATACACATGATAAGCGAGGAGAATCTGGATGTCCGTACAGTAACTATGGGTATCTCGCTTCTTGACTGCGTAAGCGACGACTTATCAAGACTTGAAACCAAAATTTACGACAAGATAACCACAAAGGCTGAAAGATTGGTAAGCGTTTGTGAAGATCTTGAAAAAAGCTACGGCGTGCCGATAATCAATAAGCGCGTGTCGGTAACACCTATCTCGCTTGTGGGCGGTACTATAGGTCCCGACGGGTACGTGAGACTCGCTCAAACACTTCAGCGCGCGGCTGATACCCTCGGTATCAACTTTATCGGCGGATATTCGGCGCTTGTGCAAAAGGGAATGACAGTGGGCGCTAAAAATCTTATCGAGTCTATTCCAGAGGCGCTTGCCACCACCTCTTGCGTGTGCTCGTCGGTCAACGTGGCTACCACAAAGGCGGGTATCAATATGGACGCCGTCAAGCTCATGGGTGAGATAATCAAAAAGACGGCTTATCTCACTAAGGATAACGATTCTATCGGATGCGCCAAGCTTGTTGTGTTTGCAAACGTTCCCGACGATAACCCCTTTATGGCGGGCGCTCTCCACGGCATGGGCGAGCCGGATACAGTTATTAACGTGGGCGTTTCAGGCCCCGGAGTCGTGGCTTGCGCGGTCAAAAAGGCGGGCGATTGCGACTTTGGTACGCTTGCCGAGACAATAAAAAAGATAGCCTTTAAAATTACAAGAGTCGGTCAGCTCGTGGCTTACGAGGCTTCGCGCCGACTTGATACTCCCTATGGAATAGTTGACCTTTCGTTGGCTCCCACGCCCGCGCAGGGTGATAGCGTGGCTCATATCCTTGAGAATATGGGTCTTGAGTGTTGCGGTACTCACGGAACTACCGCCGCGCTTGCTATGCTTAACGATGCGGTTAAAAAGGGCGGCGTAATGGCTTCCTCACACGTGGGCGGCCTTTCGGGCGCGTTTATTCCTGTCTCCGAGGACGCCGGAATGATACACGCGGTAGAATGCGGTTCGCTTTCCATCGAAAAGCTTGAGGCAATGACCGCGGTCTGCTCTGTCGGACTTGACATGTTCGCAGTCCCCGGCGATACCTCCGCCTCCACTCTCAGTGCTATTATCGCTGACGAGATAGCTATCGGTGTTATTAACAATAAGACCACCGCTGTACGTGTTATTCCCGTTCACGGCAAGGGCGTTGGCGAGTCTGTTGAGTTTGGCGGACTTCTCGGTTACGCTCCCATTATGAAGCTTAACGGATATTCTTCCGAGAACTTCATAGCGCGCGGCGGACGAATCCCCGCACCTATTCACAGCCTTAAAAACTGATAAAAAGAGCCGATTTAAAATCGGCTCTTTTTATTGACTATTTTATTTTGTACTTAAGTCTCAGATTGTCGGCAATCATGGCGATGAATTCGCTATTGGTGGGCTTTCCTCGATTGTTCTGTATCGTGTAGCCGAAGTAGGAGTTGAGGGTGTCAACGTCGCCTCTGTCCCACGCGACCTCGATAGCGTGGCGGATTGCGCGCTCCACGCGGCTTGTGGTTGTCTGGTACTGCTTTGCCACGGTGGGGTAGAGCACCTTGGTTACAGAGTTTATAATATCACTGTCTTTGATGGTCATAAGAATAGCGCTTCTTAAGTATTGGTAGCCCTTGATGTGTGCGGGAACGCCTATCTGGTGAATTATCTTCGTGACCTGTGTTTCGATGTCGGGAGTCTGACTTTCGGTGGCGCTCACCGTGATACCTCTCTCACGGTTGCGGAGAATAGAAGCCATATGCTCGCAAAGGCTTCCGATATTGTAAGGCTTCATAAGGCAAAGCTCAGCGCCCGCATTGGCAGCCTCGATAAATGTGTTGGGATTGGAAAACACCGAGAATATGATGAAAGAGGGCGGTGTATCGTTTCCGAAATTTATCTGTTTGCAGTTGCGGAGCACACCTATGCCGTCAAGCTTTGAAAGGCAAAGGTCAACGAGAACTATATCGGGGTGGTAGCGGTTTATTTTTACGAGCGCGTCCTCGCCGTCAGCGGCATCGTCAATGTTTCGGTAGCCTGCGTTTTTCAGACCCTCCTTGAGAGCCTGTCTTTGCATTGGGTTTTCGTCTGCGATTAAAATTTTTGCGTTTGAGTTAGTCATTGTTTTCTCCTTTGTATTTGTTTTTTGATTACTGTAACATTTTACCATATTTTGGAAGAAATTGCAAGCGTTTTCCAGTCGAAAAATTAAACAAAAATGCTCTGAAATAATTGGTAATTTTTTACAATTATATCAGAGCTTGTTGAAAATTTTAGAAAACCGATGATTTATTAATAAAAAACAAGTCGAATAAAGGCGGCATTTTAGCTGTTCGGTGCTTTCCGAAGCTTTTATGCCGCCTTTTTGGTGATATTCAGTTCTTGGGAGTGTCGCAGGGATGGGCTCCGTCCTTGTGGTGCTTGCAGGGGTGCTTGAAAAAGTCGGTAAGGTCGATGTCGTATATACCGTCCGCATTTTTCTCAAATCCGATAGCCCGCAGGAGGACGTCGTCCGCGGTGTCCGAAATATATTTCGCGTAGTGAACCCCGCACAGGTCGATAAAGTTGAGCGCGGCGCGCCCCATTACGAACATCGCCTCAAAATCGTCCTTGTCGGGCATAAGCGCGATGTCGTATATCTCGCCGCCCTTGTCGGTGAGACGGAATTGGCACATTCCGACGAACACGTCGTCAACCGTTGCCGTGTATGCCAGCGCCTCGGGCTTGAACGCCACGTTGCATCTTGATGCGGCAAGCTCCTGTTCTTCTTTTGTCTGTATGGGTAAAACTTTAAGCATTTTAATTTCCTTTTAAGCCTTTCAAGTAAGATATCTGGGTTTTGTTGAGGTACTTCCATTTCCCGGGGGCAAGCTCGCCCAGTTTTACGTTTCCGATAGCCACGCGGCAAAGTCTCAGAATAGTGAGGTCGAATTTTTCGCACATCTTGCGTATCTGACGGTTTCGACCCTCGTACAATATCATTTCAAGCACCGAGTAATCCTGCTTTATTGATATCAGCTTTGTTTCCACGGGGAGAATGGTGTAGCCGTCAATGTCCATGGATTTTGATAGCCCGCGCACCTGTTCCTCGGTTACCTTGCCCTTTATTTTGACGTGATATATCTTTGGAATCTCATGCTTTGGGTGAGTCAGCTTATTAGTAAGCTCTCCGTCGTTGGTCATCAAAAGAAGGCCCTCGGAGTCCATGTCAAGACGCCCTACGGGGTAGAGACGAACACCGGCGTCGGAAACCAGCTCGGTGACGCAAGCGCGCCCGCGGTCGTCTGTAACGCTTGACAGATATCCGCGCGGCTTGTTGAGCATTATATAAGTAAAGCGCGGTTTTTCAAAAAGATTTACTGTCTTGCCCTTGTATTCCACAACGTCGGCGGATGGGTCTATTTTCTGCCCGATCTCAGCGCGCTCGCCGTTTACCTTTACCCGTCCCGCGGCGATCTCAGCCTCTGCCGCGCGTCTTGAAAGTATTCCACAATCGGTGAAAAATTTTTGAAGTCTGATTTTTTCCATAAATTCCTCGTAAGCCTATCCGGTGAACAGATTTTTTATCCACTCTAAGAAGCTTCGTTTTTTCTGTACTTGCTTTACGCCGTTTACGGCGATAAGCGGTGAGGATGCGATTTCCTCTCCGTCGATGTAATAGCTCACCCTGCCTATTTGCGCTCCGCGTGATACGGGGGCGAAAAGCGGTCGGTTAGCTTCAATTTTGTAGGTTATTTCGCCGTGATTCTTGGGGAGAAAGATAGAAATACCTTTCGCGTTTGCGACGATTACCTCGGCTACGTTGCCACCCGCCACGGGAAGCGTAGCGGTAAACTCTCCGTTTTGGGCAAGCGTAAGCCTTTCGTAGCGTTCAAAGCCGAAGTCAAGCATAGCGGTGTGGTCACGCCAATCGTCGGGAGCGCCCAGCGTTACCGCTATAAGCCTTAAGCCGTCGCGCTCGGCGGCGCTGACAAGACATCTGCCGCTGCTCTTGGTAAATCCTGTTTTAACGCCTATACAGCCCTTGTAGGAGCGTAGGAGCTTGTTGTGGTTGGTCAGATACCGCGTTCCCTCGCCTCCGCAAAGAGGAATTGTCTTGGCGCGCGTGGAGCATATCTCAAGAAAGACGTGGTTCTTAAGAGCCGCCGCCGTTATCATAGCAAGGTCGTAGGCGGTGGTGTAATGCTCCCCGTCGTGAAGCCCGTGGGGATTGGTAAAATGGGTAGACGTAAGCCCAAGCTCATCGGCTTTTTTGTTCATCAGCTCGGCAAAGCCCTCTATGCCTCCCGCAACCTCGTAGGCTATTGCCGCCGCCGCGTCGTTTGCCGACGCCAAGAGCAGGGCATAGAGAAGATTGCGCATCGAAAGCACCTCGCCTTTTGCGAGGTATATCGACGAGCCCTCCACACCGAGCGCCGCGTCGTTTACCTTCACAAGTCTATCAGTATTTCCGCTTTCAATAGCTACCAAAGCGGTCATGATCTTGGTCGTGGAAGCCATGGGAAGCCTTGTGAAGGCATTCTTTTGGTATAGCACCGTGCCGCTGTCGGCCTCGATAAGTATTGCGCTTTTTGCTGATACCGATAGACTCTCGCCGTGTATAGGCAGAGCCATAAGAACTGGGATAAGGCAGAGAAGCGCCAAAGCCCTCGTGAGATATTTTTTCATTTTTCACCCTCGCAGAATAATATGTTAAAATATATTATCCGCTGGGCGTATTTATGCGGTTTACTCAGCCGAGTCCTCGGTCTCCTCGGTTGTTTCCTCGTCTGCGATTATCTCAAGCTCTTCGATGGCATCTTCGGGCTTGTCCTTTTTGAACGCCGACTTTATTTTGCGGAAAATTTCGGGACAGCGTCCGAGAATATCAACTATCTGCTCGATGGGGTCGCTTGCCGATGGCATCTGTCCAACGTTTATCATCTCGATGCTTCCGTCCTTCTTTACGATAAGAAATCCGACGGGATTGATAGAAACGCCGGTTCCGCCGCCGCCACCGAAGTTCTGGGTGTCGCTTGCGGGCTTGTTTTTGCCGTTGAAATCAACACCGCCCGAAGCGTAGCCAACCGATACCTTGGATATCGGAATGACAGTAACGCCGTTTTCGGTGGATATAGGAGTACCGATAACCGTGTTGGCGTCGATCATGGAGCGTATGCTTTCCAGAGACGTGCGTATAATTTCCTCTAATTTGTTTTCGTTAGCCATAACATAGTCCCTCATTTCTTGTTTTTTTCAGTTACATATTTTAACGCAGAGGCAAACAGTATTTCAATTAAGTGTTTGCTTCGCAATGAAAACGAAATTTCGATGTCAGCGGTTGTCTTTTCCGATAGGAAGTCGGCTTTTACCGCGATGTTAGATTTGTCAAGATTCTTGAATTTTGAAGCGTTGTCAAGATAGGCTACAAGTCCGAGAACGGCGCCGTTCACTGCGGGAAAGAGCAGGGCTGTTTTTGCCGCGTCGTCGGTAGCCACGTTGATAATTATTCTGGTAGCCTTTATTTTCACACGCTTGGCGGTCTTGGGGATAAGCGCCGACAAAAGCTCCTTTATAAGCTCAAGCGAGTCAACCACGCTCCGCTTTTTAGCGGGCGAAGCGGTTGCTCCGCTTTTTTGGCTTTTTTGCTTGTTTTGCCGTTTCTTTTCGGTTTTTAGCTTCTTTTTCAGCGCCTTTTTACGGCGCTTTTCGATATTCTTTTTTGAGTAGTCGGATATTTTGACTTTCTTTTTTTCTTTTGGATAAAGCCTGCGTTTTATTGCCAATACCGACATTTCGACCAAAAGCTCCTCGCGGTATTTGACCGTAAGTGTGACGGGGAGCGCGGCAACAAGCAGTAACAGTAATAAAATCGCGGAGATTATATAAAGCGCAATCATCTAAAATTTTCCTTTCGCGCTATAAGCTACCTATTGATTATTGACCGGTTTTTTTCTTCTCAATCCTCGGCGTTATCGCCCGTGGTCTCCTCTGTGGGAATCTGCATCACAAGCTGTGCCGTGTCCACCTCTCCGTTGGCGTCAACGTTGAGAGTCATCAGCTCAGTGTTGGGAAGCTCCGAAAGAGAGGTAAGACCGAACACACGGAGAAATTTCTCGGTGGTTCCGTAAAGCATGGGGCGTCCCGGGGCGTCAAGTCTGCCAACGGCGCGGATAAGCTCCTTGTCGATGAGCGAGTTTACCGCATAGTTACTGTCAACGCCTCTGATTGTGTCGATGTATGTTCTGGTAACGGGCTGGTTGTAGGCTACAACGGTAAGCACCTCCATGGACGAAGCCGAAAGGTTGCCGCCGCGTCTTATTTCAAGCGCCTCGCGTATGTAGGGAGCAAAGACTTCCTTGGTGCAGAACTGGCATGAGCTGTCGAACATAAGCAGAGCTACACCTCGTTCAGAATCCGCCTTGTTGTATGCGGAAGCCATGTGCTCAACAATAGATTTTATATCTTTTTTGGGGAGTCCCAGAACCTCGGAAAGCTTGTCGTAGGTTACGGGATATCCCGCCGCGTAGAGGATGGCCTCTATCGCCGCCTGAATATTTTTTATTTGTTCAATCTGACTGTTCATCGTTTTTTACCTCCGCTTCGGTGTTTTCAGCCCATTCGGATGTCCCTGTTTCTTCCTCGGGAACATAGTCTTCGTTTATCGCAAACACCATTCCCGTGCTGTCGCTTTGTGTATCGTCTGTGTCAATGATATTGATCTTCTTGATCTTGATAAGCTCAAGAACACCAAGGAAAATTGCTATCATATCGGGAAGCGATACCGATTCCATGAGCAAGGATTTAAGTGACGCGTGGCTCTTGCTTTCAAGATGATTCAATATTCCCACTATTTTAAGCTCTACCGGCACTATGGGTTTGCTTATCATAGGCGTGAAGGGTTCTTTGCTTTTCGCGCGCTCAGCAATAGCGTTGTAATCGACTATACGACGAGCCGCCAGACAGAGCTGCTCCACGTCCTGATCTTCTACGAAGGTCTTGTCCACCGATATCTCATCGGTGTCCTTCACAAAACGTCCGCTGTAAGCCACGTACATGGGGGCGAGCACAAGCGCCGCGGCCTTTGCCTGCTGATACTTGATAAGGGCATCGGCAAGCTGCTTGCGCGGGTCTTCCTCGGTCTCGTCGTTGTGGGGAAGAAGCATTTTGCTTTTGATAAGCATCAGCTCGCTTGCCATAAGTATAAACTCGCTGGCAAGGTCGAGGTCAAGCCGCTGCGCCTCTTTGATGTATTCCATATACTGGTCGAATATCAGCACGATAGGAATGTCCTCGATATTAACTTTGTTTTTCTTGATAAGCGAGAGCAAAAGGTCAAGAGGACCTTCAAACTCCTCTATCTTGTAGGTGAGTTCAGCCATGCGGACCGCCTTTCTTCTTTATGAGAACAGTGCTTGTGAAACGTAAATAAGCACTGTGTTAAAGCTCATTATCGCCTCTCCGTTGCTGGTGAATCCGAATACCGTCATAATAAGAGACGCAAGTCCACCGGTTGCTGAGGAGATAAGCCCGTCAAGGAAGGGCGTGCACCACAGCAGAAGCAGAATGGCTATCATTATATAGCGCTCGTATCTCATTATTTTGAAATAAAGGTTTACGGGGAGAAATGTATAAGCTATTCTTGAACCGTCAAAGGGAGGAATGGGTATAAGATTGAATACCGCAAGGCTTATGTTTAACATAACGCCCATGTAGAGCATGTAGGTAAGCACAGACATCATTTTAAAGCCGAAGGATATTTCTGCGCCCGTGCCCGAAAGTATTGTCCAGACGTTTACCAGATCGGTCTGGAAAAGCTTCGTTATAATTAGCAGGTCAAGTCTGAGCAGTCCCGCGAAAATAAGCGAGAGCAAAACGTTAGACACAGGACCTGCCGCGGCGGTAAGCGCCATATCGCGGCGAGGCTTTTTGAAGTATCTTGAGTTTACGGGTACGGGTTTTGCCCAACCGAAATGGAAGAAAAGCATACACAAAAAACCGAATGGGTCGATATGCTTCATGGGGTTAAGTGTAAGTCTGCCGAAGCTTTTAGCCGTGGGGTCTCCCAGCTTGTTCGCCATAAGCCCGTGCGAAGCCTCGTGAACCGAGAGGGCGAGCAAGATCGCGGGGAGCGACAGCAGATACATCAGTATATCGTTTAACATTGGAATGCTCCTTTTTTGATATCTTTGCAAGTGAGACAAGCGCTATAAAACACTGAAAATTCAGGCTTTAGTGCGGGTTCGTCTCCCTTACGGCTATCAAAGCTTGATTTGTGTGAATTTGGAGATCTCACGCCAAAGCTCGTTTCTGCCCTCGTTTTTAAGCGAGGAATAGGGAACTATCGGAGTGCCCTCAGCCACTGATGGGTGTGACTCGATAGCGGCAAGATTGTTCTTGCGCTCGGTGGCGTTCAGCTTGTCGGTCTTTGTAACCGCGATGATATAGGGAATCTCCGCGGAATTCATAAAATCAAGCATCATCTCGTCGTCCTTTGTGATGCAGGCGCGGCTGTCGATAAGCTGAATGACAACGGCAAGCAGGTCTATATTCTTGTTCTGCGTAAAATAACCGTCGGTGAGCGACGACCATTGTTGCTTGTCGGTAAATGTGCGCTTGGCGAAGCCGTAACCGGGGAGGTCAACAAGAAACATCTTTTTGTCGATGTCGTAAAAATTTATGGTGATTGTCTTTCCGGGGGATGAGCTTACTCTCGCGAGACTCTTTCTGTTCAGAAGATTGTTGATGAGCGAGCTTTTGCCCACGTTTGAGCGCCCCGAAAGGGCTACCTGCGGAATCGCGTCGGTGGGAAACTGTCTTGCGTTGCCCGCGCTTATACGCAGATTTACGTTTTGAAGATTGAGTGCCATTTTGCACACTCCTTTCCTGTCAGTTTGAGGATGCCCCCAGCCCGATGCTTACCTTGCCCGAGAGCTCGGGGAGCTTTTCGCCCGAAAAACTGCGGTATCCGTCCTCTCCGTCCGCACAGCAGAGCGCGGTTTCGAGTACCTGAGATATCTTTCGGCAGGGGATAAATTCGAGGTTTTCGCGCGCCAACGCGTCGATGTCCTCAAGGTCTTTTTCGTTGTCAGCGGGGATAAGCACGCACTTTACGCCCGCGTTGTATGCCGCCATGGTTTTTTCCTTAAGACCGCCTATAGCGAGGACGTTTCCGCGGAGCGTTATCTCACCAGTCATGGCGATATCGTGCTTTACCGCGCGTCCCGTGAGAGCGCTGACAAGTGCGGTGGTGATAGTAACACCCGCTGAAGGTCCGTCCTTGGGCACAGCGCCCTCGGGCGCGTGAATGTGAATGTCCTTGGTTTTGTAGAAGTCGCTTTCTATGCCGTACTCCTTGGCTACCGAGCGCACGTAGCTGACCGCCAGCTTTGCAGATTCTTGCATTACGTCGCCCAAAGAGCCTGTTATCTCTATTTTGCCGCTGCCCTCAAGCACGGCAACCTCTATCTTGAGCATAGAGCCGCCAAGCTCGGTGTAAGCAAGACCGTTTACCACGCCCACCTCGTTTTCGGCTGAGATGCGTTCGGGAAGAAGCTTGCGTCCGCCTAAGAATTTGTCAATATTGACCTTGCTTATGCTTACGCTTTTTATATCTTCTTCTATTATCTTCTTTGCCGCTTTTCTGCAAAGCTCGGCAATAGTGCGTTCAAGGTTACGCACACCCGCCTCGCGTGTGTAGAAGTCAATTATCTCGCAAAGCGCGTCGTCGCTTATTTTGAAGGAGCGCTTGGTGAGTCCGTGACGCTTTAACTGCTTGGGGATAAGGTGATTTTTCGCTATCTCCAGCTTTTCGCGCTTGGTGTAGAGCTTGAGCTCGATGATCTCCATACGGTCAAGCAACGGGCGGGGAATACCCTCATATGTGTTTGCGGTTGCTATAAACAGGCAGTCCGACAGGTCAAATGGATATTCTACAAAGTGGTCGCGGAAATTCTTGTTCTGCTCGGCGTCAAGAACCTCGAGAAGCGCCGACGAGGGGTCTCCGTGGGAGTCGCGCGTCAGCTTGTCGATCTCGTCAAGAAGAATCAACGGATTGCATACCTTTGCCTCGGTCAGCGCGTTGATTATTCTTCCGGGCATAGCGCCTATGTAGGTCTTGCGGTGACCTCTTATGTCAGCCTCGTCGCGAACGCCGCCCAAGGATACTCTTACGTACTTGCGGTTCATGGCGCGCGCTATCGAAGCGGCTATGGAGGTCTTGCCCACGCCGGGAGGTCCGACAAGACATATTATCTGATTTTTAAGGTCGGGTGAAAGTTGCTTTACCGCAAGGTATTCAAGAATTCTTTCCTTGACCTTTTCAAGTCCGTCGTGGTCGGCGTCGAGAATTTTCTTTGCCTTGGCAATGCTTACGCTGTCGTGTGTGCGCTTGTTCCAGGGAAGCTCAAGGCAAACGTCGATGTAATTGCGTAAAAGCGCTCCCTCGGAAGTGCCGAAGGGCATTTTCGCTATGCGGGCGTTTTCCTTCAAAAGCTTTTGCTCAAGCTCCTCGGGAAGCGCCGCCGCGCGTATCTTTTCGTCGTATTCGTCACACTCGGACTCCGCGTCGTCGCCCAGCTTTTCCTTTATGACCTTTATCTGCTCTCTCAAATAATATTCGTTCTGATGTCTGTTAAGTGCCTCGCGCACCTGTCTGTGAATGTCGAACTCGCAGTTTAGCAGCTCGGCCTCCTTTTCAATCAGATAAATCAGACATTCAAGACGCTCAAGTGGCTCAAAGCACTCAAGCACTTCCTGCTTGTCTGCGAATTTCACAAGGAAATTTGACGCCACAAAATCGGCAAAAAGCCCGGGATTGTTTATGGTCTTTGCTGTAACCATCAAGTCGGAGCTTGACGAGGGCAGAAACTTGATAATGCTTTCAAGAGAAGCCGTCGCTTCTCTTATGAGCGCCTCACCCTTGAAGCCGCCGTCGTCCTTGAGATGGTATGTCTTTCCGATAGCCTCGGCCATAACGTAGTCGGCAAAATCCTTGTAGCTTGTTACCGACGCGCGCGAATAGCCCTCTACGATAAGGCGAAGATGCTTATCGGGCGTCTTTAAGGACTGCTTTATCTTTGCCATGCAGCCTACCGTGTACAGGTCGTCTGTGCTTTCGTAGGCGAGTGGGCTTTTTTTATTTGTTACGAGAAGCACCAAAGAATTGGTCTCGAGCGCCGCCTTTGCGGCTGCCACAGACTTCTTTTCGGATATCTCGAAGCTTATGTTTACCGAGGGAAACGCCACCGTGCCGTTTAGCACTATCACGGGGAGCGTGTAATTTTCGGCTTTTTCTATGTAATTATTGTAATCGCTCATGGTTTATCCTTTCGGGGACAGTGATTTCATATATAAATATACAGAATATATTATATCACAAAATTTATCGGATTTCCATAGTTTTTTGGAATTTTTACAATTTATTCAATATGAATTGCCTTTTTATTCGCTCGCTTGTGTGAGCATTTGTTCAAATCGCGCGATTTGTGTTGGCAGTTTTCATATTATAATTATGGTGATCTCCTGAAGAACAGCTTGAGCCCGACGAAAAAAGCGTTGGCTCGGTGGTCATGCACTACGATACAAGCTGTGATATCATAGTCGCCCTCGGATCGGGCGTTATTAACGATATAGGTAAGATAATCAGCAAAATGACGGAAAATCCCTATATCATAGTCGCAACCGCACCCTCAATGGACGGCGTAAAGGTGTCCCTTTCCACAAAATGCCCTGATGTTATCATAGGAGATATAGATATACTTAAAACCGCTCCCGTACACATGTCAAAATCGGGACTTGGCGATATGCTGGCTAAGTACGTCAGTATATGCGAGTGGAGAATTTCCAATCTTATAAACGGTGAATATTATTGCGAAAAGGTTGCCGATTGCGTAAGACTGGCGCTTAAAAAGTGCGTGGACAACGCCGACGTAGGCGAATAGAACCGGCGTGATACTCCAGTAAGAGTATCACGCCGGTTCCATCGGCTTTTAAAATGGGTAATAAAAAACACAACGTGTGTTCGTATAAGCGTATTCGATATCATAAGCTTGATATTTCGCAAATTACGAGAAAAAAACGTTGTGCTCTTATTTTGAAAATCAGCGTTTGACCCATGCTGATTTCCACGGTTATCATTGTACCACATATTTTCAAATTTGTAAACTGTTAAAATTGACATTTTTTTATACAAATGTTTGTGTAAAATTACATGGTATAGAAAATCAGCATGAAAAATAGGTATATTTTTGTCGATTTTGCCAATTGACAAAATGAAAAATATTTTTTGTCAAAAAATCACAAAAAAACTTTAAAAATTTTTCAAAAAACTCTTGACTTTGATTGTCCGATGTGATATAATAACCAAGTCCTTGAGACAATCTGGGTGTGGCGCAGTTGGTAGCGCGCAACCTTGGGGTGGTTGAGGCCGCACGTTCAAGTCGTGTCACTCAGACCAGAAAAAGCCGAATGAGCAAAGCTCATTCGGCTTTCATCTCGTGCGCTGGCCTCCCCAGTCGCATAGTCGCCGCGCGTCGCTCGGGGACTCGCTTCCTTCGGCTTCTTGCTTTGTGGGGTATCGCTTCGACAAAACGCCACCTGTGGCGTGTTCTCTTGCTCACCCAACCACCCCGCTTGGGGTGTTGGTTGGGCGCGCGTTCAAATTTTATCGCTTAAAGCAGAAAAAG
>JAZRDN010000026.1:0-34478 GCA_045660295.1 Eubacteriales bacterium | reverse complement strand
TCCACCGCTTGGCTTTACGGCGCAAGCGCGGTCAACTGCTCGCTTCTCGGTATAGGAGAGCGTACGGGCAACATACCGCTTGAGGCAATGGTGTTTGAGTACGCGTCTCTCAGGGGCACGCTTGACGGAATGGACACCACGGCTATTACCGACATCGCAAATTATTTCAAGCGCGAGATGGGCTACGATATCCCCCCCATGACGCCTTTCGTTGGCAAGAACTTCAACGTGACCCGCGCGGGTATCCACGCCGACGGTCTGCTTAAGGACGAGGAGATATACAACATTTTCGACACCAAGAAGATACTTAACCGCCCCGCGGGTGTAATGATAACAAAGACCTCGGGACTTGCGGGCATAGCGTATTGGATAAACGAGAGCTACGGTCTTAAGGGCGACAAGGTCATTGACAAGCGCGACCCGCTTGTGCTTGCGCTCAAGTCGTGGATAGACGAGGAGTACGAAAACGGCAGACAGACCATGCTTTCGGACAGCGAGGTTGCCGACAAGATAAAGGAGATAACAAACGACTCTGGATTCCCCACAATACTTGAATGAGAGGAGAAGGGCAGTGGAAAAGAGTGTTTCGATAGCCGACCTTGTGTTTGAAAAAATAGAGGACGCTATACTCAGCGGAGAATTTGTCCGCGGCGACATAATAACCGAGCTGAAGCTCTGCAAGCTGCTTGACGTCAGTAGGACCCCCGTGCGCGAGGCGCTGACAAGGCTCAGGCAAGAGGGGCTTGTCAAGGAGAGCGGCAAGGGCGCGATAGTGGTCGGCGTCAGCGAGGACGACCTTTATGACATCTACGAGGTGAGAATGAGAATAGAGGGGCTTGCGGCGGCGAGATGTGCCGAGGTCATCACAGACGAGCATCTCAAGGCGCTCTGCGAGACCCTTGAGCTTCAGGAGTTCTACACCGCGCGCAACCAGCCTGAGAGCATCAAAAAGCTTGACAGCGAATTTCACAAGCAAATATATTCCTACTGCGGAAGCCGAACGCTGGAGACTCTGCTCTGCGAGCTTCACCGCAAGGTCAAGCGTTACAGAAAGACCTCGGTGTCAAATCCCGAGCGCGCGCTTGAGGCGGTAAAGGAGCACAGAGAGATTTTTGAGGCTATTTCGGCGCACGACACAAGGCTCGCCGAGGAGCTTACCGCAAAGCATATCAAAAATGCTTGCGAGAGTATTATGAAGGTGTGTACGTGATTTGTGGGGGAACTCCGTGCCTTGTTTAGCGGTTCAATTCTAAATTTGTGGAGCGATAGGGGAAGGGGTCCCCGGCGCTTGCGGGAGCTATTGTAGTGGCTACGCACTAAATATTCCATGCAGCTGTCGCGAACTACGGACAGAGGCACAGACCTAAACAAATAACCCCTTGAGAAGAGTTTTTGGGGCGCCTTTTTTCAAAAAGGCGCGAAAAACCGAAATGAAAACTAATATTTCACACCAAAGGAGAAAATCATGGGACTTACAATAGCACAGAAAATAATCAAAGCGCATCTGCTTGAGGGCGAGATGACCCCGGGCAGTGAGATAGCGCTTCGCATAGACCAGACGCTTACTCAGGACGCTACGGGAACTATGGCTTACCTTGAATTTGAGGCGATAGGTATTCCGCGTGTCCGCACAAAGCTCTCGGTGGCTTACATAGACCACAACACGCTTCAGTCGGGCTTTGAGAACGCCGACGACCATAGATATATTCAGTCGGTTGCGAAGAAATACGGCATACGCTTCTCTCGCCCCGGAAACGGCATCTGCCATCAGGTGCACCTTGAACGCTTCGGCGTTCCGGGTATGACGCTTATCGGCTCTGACAGCCACACCCCCACGGGCGGCGGCATCGGTATGCTCGCCATGGGCGCGGGCGGTCTTGACGTTGCTGTGGCAATGGGCGGCGGCGCATACTATATCACCATGCCCAAAATGATAAAGGTCAACCTTACGGGTAAGCTCTCGCCTTGGGTCAGCGCAAAGGACGTAAGCCTTGAGCTTTTACGTATCTTAAGTGTTAAGGGCGGCGTGGGCTACATCGTTGAGTGGGGCGGAGAGGGCATAAAGACTCTCAGCGTTCCCGAACGTGCCACTATCACCAACATGGGTACCGAGATAGGCGCGACCACCTCAATATTCCCCTCGGATGAGATAACCAAGGAATTCCTTGAAGCGCAGGGACGCGGCGGCGATTTCGTGGCGCTTGAAAGCGACCCCGATGCGGTATACGACAGAATTATAGATATCGACCTTTCGGCACTTAAGCCTCTGCTGGCTTGCCCCCACAGCCCCGACAACATAAAGAGCGCCGAGGAGCTTTCGGGTATCAAGGTAAATCAGGTATGTATAGGCTCTTGCACCAACTCCTCGCTCCGCGATATGCTTCGCGTGGCGGCAATTCTCAAGGGAAAGAAGATAGACGACTCTGTAAGCCTTTCAATCTCTCCCGGCTCACGTCAGGTGCTTACCATGCTTTCCGAGTGCGGAGCTCTTTCGGATATGATAGACGCGGGAGCGAGAATACTTGAATGTGCTTGCGGTCCTTGCATCGGTATGGGCTTCTCGCCCAACTCCGCGGGAGTTTCCTTAAGAACCTTCAACAGAAACTTTGAGGGTAGAAGCGGCACGCGTGACGCGCAGGTTTATCTTGTGTCTCCCGAGGTTGCGGCGGCTTCGGCGCTCACGGGATATATCACAGACCCCAGAACGCTTGGCGACTATCCCGAAATAGAGATGCCTGCGGCGTTCAAGGTCAACGACAGCGCGGGGCTTATGCCCGCAAGCGAGGACGAGGCAAAGGACGTAGAGGTGCTTCGCGGTCCCAACATCAAGCCTTTCCCCAATTCCAACCCCGTTACCGACAGCATATCGGCTAATCTCACCTTAAAGGTTGGTGACAATATCACAACCGACCACATTATGCCCGCGGGCGCTAAGATACTTCCTTACCGCTCCAATATCCCCTATCTCTCAAAGTTCTGCTTTGAGGTTTGCGACGAGAGCTTCTCAAAGCGCGCTGCCGAGGCAGGCTCCACGGTTATCGTGGGCGGAAGCAACTACGGTCAGGGCTCGTCAAGAGAGCACGCGGCACTCGTTCCGCTTTACTTGGGTGTTCGTGCGGTGGTGGCAAAGAGCTTTGCTCGTATCCACGCGGCTAACCTTATAAATGCGGGAATTATGCCTCTTACCTTTGAGAACGCCGATGATTACGACAGACTGGCGCAGGACAACGCGCTGGAGCTGGTAAATGTTTTCGAGGGTATGGACAGCGGCAAGATAACTCTTATAAACAAGACCACGGGCGATGAGATTGCCCTTGTATGCAGCTTCACCGAGCGCCAGAAGGCAATTCTTAAGGCGGGCGGACTTTTGCCCTACACAAGAGGCTCTAAATAAAGGAGAACAGACATGGAAACATATATCAAAAAGGCTTGCGAGCAGTTTGAAGCCCTTCTTCGCGAACAGCTTGCGCGCACCGAGAAAATGAAAGAAAACGCTGGGGCGACAGATTTCGCCCGCGCCGAAAAAATCGTTATCGGCATCGTTGACGGCGACGGTATCGGTCCGATTATAATGAAAGAGGCTGTCAAGGCGGCAGAAAAGCTCCTTGAAAACGATATCGCGTCGGGCAAGATAGAAATTCGCAGAGTCGAGGGTCTGACTATTGAGAACAGACTCGCTAAGAACCAAGCCGTTCCCACAGAGGTGCTTGCCGCGCTTAAGGAGTGCGACGTTATCCTCAAAGGTCCTACCACTACGCCAAAGGGCGGCACTATGGAGAGCGCCAACGTTACTTTGCGCCGTGAGCTTGACCTCTACGCCAACGTGCGCCCCGTCTCTGTTCCCGAGCTTGGCATAGATTGGACGTTCTACCGCGAGAATACCGAGGGCGAATACGTTCTGGGCAGCCGCGGAATAGAGCTTCCCGAAACGCTGACGATGGATTTCAAGGTGACCACCGTACCGGGCACCGAGCGTATAGCCCGCGCGGCGTTTGAATACGCCAAGAACAACGGCAAGACTAATATGGCTATCGTAACAAAGGCGAATATCATGAAAAAGACCGACGGCAGTTTTTCGGCTATTTGCAACGAGATTGCCAAGGAGTATCCCACCGTTACCGCCGAGGATTGGTATATCGACATCATGGCGGCTAATCTCGTCAATCCCGATATCCGTTCAAAGTTTCAGGTGTTCGTGCTTCCTAACCTTTACGGCGATATCATCACCGACGAGGCGGCTCAGATACAGGGCGGCGTAGGCACGGCGGGAAGCGCCAACGTAGGAGACCGCTACGCTATGTTCGAGGCTATCCACGGCTCCGCGCCCCGTATGATAGAGGAGGGAATAGGCGACTACGCCAACCCCGCAAGCATTCTCAAGGCGCTTGAAATGCTCTTGCGCCACATCAACATGGCGGATAAGGCGGATAAGCTTTCCGCGGCGGTTGCGGCGGCTACCGCAATGGTAACGGTCACAGGCAATAAGGACGGCGCCAAATGCGCCGAGTTCGGCGACGCGGTGGTTGCCGAGCTGTGAGTATGCTCGCACCGATTGAAACTTAACAAAAGGCTGAGTCGTAACGACTCAGCCTTTTCTCAGCATATAAATTTAATATTTTCCGCAAACTCGCACACGCTAAAGCCGCAGGCTTTAGCGTCGTCGGCGCTTTTGAGCGTCTTGCCAAGCACCGTTACCTTTTCAAAGGTGATGTTGCGTGTAACGCAGGGCTCTTTCTCGCCCCTTGCTATGCCGCGCAAACACGGTAGCGCTCGGATACGGGCAGTCTTTTGTCAATAGAAGTATATTTTATTTCCTGTCCTTCCTTTTTATAAATCGCCTTATTCTTAACGGTGCGATTTTTAATAGCTTGGGCTGTCGAGACGCCAGCCGTCCTCGGTCAGCTTGAAGCGAAGCGTGACTGTGAGAGTTTCGCTCTCCTCGCCCTCGAGGTGGGAGTTTATCGCCACGTTGAGATACTGCGCCGTAGAGGGCTTGACTATCTCCATCGTTTCAAAAACATATACTCGCTTGCCGGGGAGAATGTTAAAGGGGTCGGCTTCGCCAAAGGCGTATTTTAAAAGCCAGCCGCCTGCGTCAAGATATCTGGCGGTGGTTACATTGCCCGTGTTCTCGTCGGCGTAGCCGTCAAACGCCATGGTGTAAACGCCCTCGAGATAATCGGTGGTGTAGACCTTCTCAGCCGCCCACTTTATCTGCTCGGTGAAAAGATATTCCGAGTCCTCTGTAACGTATTCGTAATAGGCGTATTCGTTGTCGTTTTCGTCGTAAAGGTGATGCTCCTTGTCAAACTTCCCGCCGCGCTCGTAGGTCGCCAGACCCTCGCCAAAGAAAATATCGTTTATCTCGTATGAAGCCTCTATAAGGGTTACCAGCTCGTCCTTTACCTCATCAAGCTCGGGAGGATTGCTTGAACAGGACGCCAGCGACACAGTCAGTATTACAAGCGCCAGAAGCGCGATAATTATTTTTTTCATTATTTATACCTCGTCGTTTTTCTTTTTTTGCTTCGCGGCTTTTTCAGCCTTGGATTTTTCTTCTTTTTCAGCCTTTGCTTCCTTAGCCTTTTCCTCTTTTTCTGCCTTTATGCGCGCGCGCTCGGCTTCAAGCTCGGCTCGGTGAAGCTCGTCAAGGTCGGGATAGCGCTCCTCAAGCAGGGCTATCGAAATATTTTTAAGGTCTGCCGACAGCGACACAAGCCCCAAAAGAAAGGCGAAAAAGTCGTCGTCGTTTTCGATGTCAAAGCCGTTTTCCTCGATAAACTCGTTTACCACCGCAAGACTGCGCTCTCGGTTGCTTGCCTTGAGGTCGATATACCTGTCGTAGCCCGCCTCAAGGCGCTTGCCGTCAAAGCCCTCACTGTAAACGCCCTGAAGAACTCGGCGTATCGAGCTTATGGACAGGGTGTTTTTGAGCGAGTATACCAGAAGCATCTGCACGATGTGCTCCTTGGAGTATTTCTTGCCCTTTATGGGCTTGATAAGTCCGTCCTTTGAGTAGTTGTTTATCATGGTCTTGGTGAGAACGCGGTCGGTGAACATGTCGCTTCCCTCGGCGTTTTTCTCGGCAACCAGGTTGATTATCTGATCCATGTAGAGGTCGATAGAGGGGATATCACCGCTTTTCAGATCCGTGTCGCCCACCGCGTAGGCAACGGTTTTTTCGATGTCGGTCTTTTTCATAATAATTCTCCTAAAAAGAATTTTGTATACGATACCATTATACACGATTAAGAAAACAAAATCAAGAGGTAGCGGGATTTTTATTGACAAGTCACCAAAAATCTGTTATAATTTGTATGTATTTAATTTCTGTGTGTATTTAATTTGCGGAGGTCAATCATGAACGAATTTTCAACCTACGAATACGTTGTGCAGAGAAAAAATAAAGGCTCGCAAAGGCTGAAGCCCGCGTTTTTTGTCATCGGATATATAATCTTCGCACTGCTGGCGCTGACCTTTGCCGTCAAGTCAAAGCTGGGCGCGCCCCTCGTGGCGCTTGCGCCATTGGCGTTGCTCCTTATAATCTTCCTTACGTGGCGTTATACTAAAATTGAATATGAATACTCCATAACCTCGGGTATTCTTACTTTTTCAGAGATATACGGCGGCAAGAGCCGCAAGGTCATAGCCGAGTTCAGGCTTAAGGACTGCTTGGTCATAGCTCCGCTCTCAGACCCCGACAAGCGCGCGCTTGCGGACAGGTATAACGCTGAGATATCCTATATCGCGCTTTCGGAGAAGGATGCGCCAAACGGATATTTCGCAACCTTTGAGAACGAGAAAGGGAAGCGTTGTATATTCTTCTTCGAAACCACAGAAAAGGCGCTTAAAATATGCCGCTTCTACAATCCCGCCAATACTACGGTAATAAAAGTGTCACTTTAATTAAAAAAGGTTGAATCGTTAAGATTCAACCTTTTTTAATTTCAATACATACGCTAAATTAATGTTTTGCGCCCCTAGCGGGGAGCCAATTGGTCAGCGTTCTGTATTTGTGCGAACAAAACGGTCGTTGCGACCAGTCGTTCTCTAAACGAGAACTCCTTTGCTTTGGGTGTATAATTAATAATGTTTTGCGCACAAATAAAATTGGTGTATTGTAGGGCGGGGGCTTGCTCCCGCCGCAATAAAAATATTTTTGCCAACAAAACCGCTGTGATTTTTATAAAACCTATAACAATTGTGTTTCATAATATTATTTTGTTTTTTTCGGCGGGAGCAAGCCCCCGCCCTACAACGTTTGTGCGAACATAGCGCAAAAACATTATTAATTATACACCCAAAGCAAAGGAGTGTGTGTTCAGCACACGACTGGTGGCAACGACCGCTATGTTTGCACCGCACACGGAACGCTGACCATTCGCCTGCGCGGGCTTCCGCGCAAACAATAATTGAGTTCATGTCGAAATGCACAAAAATGCGTTTTGGCGAGGTCTGAACGAATGTTGAAAACGTGGAAAATGACAAAAAAGTCTAAAAAATCTTCAAAAGATGTTGACAATTTGTCCTTTTTGGAATATAATGTTATTGCACGTTGAGTTAGCTGAGGCTAACTCGCGTCTTGATTTACCGTTTATTATAATCAGTATAGGAGATTTCCCATGAATTTGCGTCAAGCGGAGGAAGGAAAGGAATATATCGTTAAGCGCATTGAGACCGATGACGAGGAGCTTGATGCTTTCTTGTTTTCGTTGGGCTGTTACAGCGGAGAGCCTATTACGGTCATCTCCCGCCGAAGGGGGACTTGCGTAGTGTCCATAAAGGACGGTAGGTACAGCATCGACGACCAGCTTGCCGAGGCGATAATAGTATAAACTTCCAAAAAATAATCTTCAAAAATAATCTTCGGATTATTTTTTTGACTGTGAGTTAGCTGCCGCTAACTGCATATAATTAAACAGCATTTTAACATCAGAGACCTGTAAAAATAAACTTTTCTACCATAAACGGAGGAACAAAAATGAGAATTGCGCTTACGGGCAATCCCAACAGCGGAAAAACCACCATGTACAATGCTTTGACAGGCCGTAACGAAAAGGTCGGCAACTGGGCGGGCGTTACAGTTGAAAAGAAGGAACACGCAATCAAAAAAAGTCTTTATAAGGGCGCTGAGGAGCTTATCGCGGTAGACCTGCCGGGTGCTTACTCCATGTCGCCCTTTACGTCGGAGGAGAGCATCACAAGCTCTTACGTAAAGAACGAGAACCCCGACGCTATAATCAACATCGTCGATTCCACAAACCTTAGCAGAAGCCTGTTTTTCACAACACAGCTTCTTGAGCTTGGTATTCCCGTGGTCGTTGCCCTTAACAAGACCGACGTAAATAAGAAAAAGGAAAATAAAATAGACACGGCGGCGCTTTCCTCAAAGCTGGGCTGTCCCGTCTTAGAGACCGCTTCCATATCGGGCGACGGACTTGACAAGGTGATCGAGGCGGTAATTGCCGTTATGGGCAAGACCCAGAGCGCGCCCTACGTTCAGAGCAACGTTGACCTCACCGACAAAAAGGCTGTGGAGGCTGCCGACAGAAAGCGTTTCGAGTTTGTAAACAAGATAGTTAAGGACGTAGAAAAGAGAAAGGTCTTTACAAAGGACAAGAACTTCCAGGACAAGATCGATGCCGTGCTTACCAACAAGTGGGTGGGTATTCCGATATTTGCGGTCGTCATGTTCCTTGTTTTTCAGATCTCTCAGGCTTGGGTAGGTCCTTGGATAGCAGAGGGCTATGAGTTTGATAACGGCGCTGTTATACCCGGTCTGGTCACTCTTATCGATGTGTTCGGCGCTTGGGTGGACGGTCTTTTGGAAAACGCCAATCCGCTTCTTACGGCTATCCTTGTTGACGGTATCATCGGCGGTGTCGGAGCCGTTGTCGGCTTCCTGCCTTTGGTCATGGTAATGTATTTCCTTATCGCTCTCCTTGAGGATTGCGGTTATATGGCGCGCGCCACGGTAGTGCTTGACCCCATATTCAAAAAGGTCGGACTTTCGGGCAAGTCGGTCATTCCATTTATTATCGGCACAGGCTGCGCTATCCCCGGTGTAATGGCTTGCCGTACTATCCGTAACGAGCGTGAGCGCAGAGCCACGGCTATGCTGGCGCCCTTTATGCCCTGCGGAGCAAAGCTCCCGGTTATCGCGCTTTTTGCGGGCGCCTTCTTCGGCAACGCTTCGTGGGTTGGCACTCTTATGTACTTTGCGGGTATTTTCATCATCTTTGTCTGCGCGCTTCTTGTGAACAAGCTCACGGGTAATAAGAAGAAAAAGTCATTCTTTATTATCGAGCTTCCCGAGTACAAGGCGCCAAACCTTGGCAAGGCGGCACTCTCCATGTGCCAGCGCGGTTGGTCTTACATAGTTAAGGCGGGTACGATTATCCTTGTTTGTAACTTCGTTGTTCAGCTTATGCAGTCGTTTGGTTGGAACCTCCAGCCCGTGGACGACGCAAGTAAATCTATTCTCGCTACTGTCTCCACACCCTTTGCTTATCTCTTTGCTCCCATCGTGGGCGTTGTGGCTTGGCAGCTTGCCGCGGCGGCTATTACGGGCTTTATAGCAAAGGAGAACGTTGTCGGTACTCTCGCGGTCTGCTTCGTGGGGCTTGAGAACCTTATCGACGCCGAGGAGCTTGCCCTTATGGAAGGCGCGGGCGCAGAGGTTGCGGGTATCATGGCTATTACCAAGGTAGCGGCTCTCGCTTACCTTATGTTCAACCTTTTCTCCCCCCCTTGCTTCGCGGCTATCGGCGCAATGAACGCCGAGATGAAGAGCAGAAAGTGGCTCTGGGCGGGCATCGGACTTCAGCTTGCAGTAGGCTATTCGGT
The DNA here is from genome assembly GCA_045660295.1 of Eubacteriales bacterium. Classification (GTDB taxonomy): domain Bacteria; phylum Bacillota; class Clostridia; order Oscillospirales; family CAG-272; genus RGIG8775. The sequence continues at coordinate 24,632 of JAZRDN010000026.1, read as the reverse complement.
TGGTTTCCTCGTATACTTCTTCGGCTCGCTCTTTACGGGCGTGAGAATTGGCGAGAGCGTCTGGATGCCCATCGCCGGTTGGGTGATAGTTGCCGCTATCGCGGTTGTTTTGGGAACTCTTATATCCAAGAAGAACAAGGAGCTTGAGGCAGAGGAGAAGCTCGGCGCAAAAGCTCAGGAAAAGGTCAGAGAAAAGGCTAACGTATAATTCTTGAGTTTTATAGGTAAAAAATATGATAGACGCAATTGTAATAATAATTCTTCTTGTTATTGTCGGCCTGGCTTCGCTTTACATATACAGGGCGAAGAAAAGCGGTAAAAAATGTATAGGATGCCCCGACGGCTGCTCCTGCTGTTCAAAAAAATGCTCGCACGATAAAAAATAAAATAACACATATAAACAAAGGCGCTCGCTAAATGCGGGCGCCTTTACTTTGGGTGAGTATTTAGTTACTAAAAACTAACTTTGTGGGGCGTTTGGGGAGGGGGACCCCAACGCTTGCGGTAGCTATTGTAACGGCTACGCACTAAACGTCCCAAGCAGTTGTCACAAACTATGAACAGAGGCACAAACCCAAACAAAAACTTACCCCGAGCCAAAAGTTTTTCGGTTCCTTTTTTCAAAAAGGAACAAAAACGACATAAAACTAACTATATCCTGTAAATATAATTCTCTTTTCTCGGCTTTTGCTCGGTGGGGAGCTTGTCGGGGTAGCCGACAATGCAGTTGCCTATGCCCTCGTAGTCTCCCTCTATGCCAAGCGAGGCGAGGAGCGCCTTGCCCTCATCCGAGTCGAACACCTCTTTCGCGCGGTGTATCCAACAGCTTCCAAGCCCAAGGCTGTGGGCGGCGAGCATAAGGTTTTCCATTACCAGCGAGCCGTCGTACACGTAGGTGGAACGGCTTTTGTCGGCAAGTACCACAAGCACCGCGGGCGCACCGTAAAATGGGTCTGTGTCAACGCCCATTACCTCCGCGTTGAGTCTTGAAAGTCTGTCTCGCGTGGCTTTGTCGGTGACGGCGATTATTATGGGCGATTGCATATTTCTGCCCGTGGGGGCGTACGTTCCCGCCTCAAGGATAGCGTCGAGTATTTCTGTTGGAATGGCGTCGGGCTTGTAGTTCTTTATGCTTCGGCGTGTTTTTATTGCCTTAATAACTTCCGTCATTTTTGTTTTCCCCCGATTTTACGATTTTTACAATACGGCTTGTTCCCAGTCGGTCAGCGCCAAGCTCTATCATTTTTTCGGCGTCCTCAAGCGAGGAGATACCGCCCGCAGCCTTTACTTTAAGGTCGGGGTGAGCGTTTTTTCGCATAAGCTCCACGTCCGCAAAGGTAGCGCCGCCCGTGGAGAAGCCTGTGCTGGTCTTTATATAGTCCGCGCCTGACTCGGATACCACAGAGCAAAGCTTTATTTTTTCCTCATCGGTCAAAAGACAGGTCTCGATAATGACCTTGAGGAGCTTTCCGTGGCAGGCTTGCTTTATAGCCTTTATCTCGTTGAGAACCGAGGTGTAGTCACCGTCCTTTACCAGGCCGATGTTGATTACCATGTCTATTTCGTCTGCGCCGTTCGCAACCGCCTCCTCTGTCTCGGCACACTTAACGGCGGTGGTGTTGTAACCGTTGGGGAAGCCGATGACCGTGCATATTTTCAGCCTGCCCGAGACGTACTCGGCGGCTTTTTTTACATAGCTTGGGGGAATGCAGACCGAGGCGGTCTGATATTTCAGTCCGTCGTCACACAGGGCTTTTATCTCAGCCCAGGTAGCGGCTTGGGAGAGCAGAGTGTGGTCTACTTTTGATAAGATTTCGTTGATTTTCATATTTTTGCTCCTTATATAACTTTGTCACGCCAAAAGTCCCGAAAAGATAGCGAAAACTATGGGTATCGTGATTATCGAAAGCGCGTGGGATATTACCGCCATGCCTGCCGCAAGCGAGGTGTCCTGTCCGTATCCCGCGGGAACTACCACGGGGCTTAAGCCAAGCGGCATCGAAAGAGCGCAGAGTGCGCAAAGGACGGTGCTGTTGTCGATAGGAAGACGCATGATGAGGGGCGTGAGCGCCACTGGGATAACCACAAGTCTCAATATGCTTGATATGTAAATGTTAACGTTCTTTACCACCTTGGGAATGTTTATTTTTGCTATGGTGATACCCGTAAGGAGCATTGCTAAAGGCGACATACAGCTTCCCGCCGTGTTGATAATGTCCATTACCACGGTGTTTTCTACAAGCTTGCCAAGACCTGTAACGCCGATTACCGCACCGATTATCATGCAGACAAACATTGGGTTTGCAATGCGCTTGAGCGTTGCCTTAAAGCTCTTGTCAGTGTGGTCGGAGGGGATAAGCAGGGCGGGGATAGCCCAGCCGTAAACGCCTATCCAAATAGGAAGCAGAAAGATGTTGTATTCCATAAACACGTGCGGAAAAAGCGCTTGAACTACCGCAAGACCCATGAATCCGAAGTTTGCGAAGCAAAGCCCGTAGGTGTAGATGTTTCTGTCGTGCGTCTTTTTGGAGAAGAGCCTGCCGAGAAAAATTCCCAGCGGTATCGTGACCAAAAGCATAAGACAGCATACGGCTATCGGCTTCCACGAGGCTGTCAGCGATTCAAGGTTGAATTCGGCGATAAAGGTTCCCATGATAAGGCATGGGGTAAAGAGGTTGTTTTCAAGCTTTGAAAGCACGCCGTCGGAATTTTCAGAGACCACCTTTAGCTTTGTGAGAATAAAGCCCAGCAGAATAAACGAAAAGAGAAAGATAAGCCTGCTGAGGGTTGACAAAATAAGTTCCATTTTTTACTCCGTTATTTTAAATCAATTATTATCAGCTCGGGTTTGTTGAATATCCGAGGTATGTGGGTGTGGTTCGAGAGACCGCGGCTGACGAGAAGTTTGCCGTCGTAAAGCCCCGAGGTGTATTTGGGGAACAAGCCCTGCCCGGGGGCGAAGATGCCGCGACCGAGTACACGCCACTGACCGCCGTGAGCGTGTCCCGATATGATAAGGTCAACATTCTTGTTTTTAAGATATCTTGGGTAGTATTCGGGGTGGTGGGAGAGCAGTATCTTGAAGCCGCCGCTCGCAAAGAAGCCGTCAAGCGCAGATAGGTTTGGCGGCGGCGTTCTTTTCAAGCGCCCTTGCGCGCTTTCCACGGTGTAGCCCGAGGAAAGACCGCCCACCGTGACGCCGTGAAAGCCCACGGCTTCGTTGTCAAGCAGTATCGCGCCCGTGGCACGGATATTCTGTCTGATATCCTCGCCGTGCTTGACCTCGTGGTTTCCTATCGAGCAGAACACGGGGCAGAGCTCTGCCGCCTCACGCAGAAAGACGAGTCCCGATTCGTCGGGGCAGGCGCGGTGCAGGGTGTCGCCGGGGCAGAGTATCATGTCGGGGGATATCTCGCGTAGCTTTTCAAGAAGCGCGCCGTGCTCGGCGCTGTGCAGATCGGCAACCACCGCCGCCCTTAGCCGAGAAGAAAGCCCCGCTTTTATTTCGTATCTGTTTATTTCCATTAGACTATGGCTACCTTAAGAATGTTTGCGTGTCCGGAGGTGGGAATACCCGCGGCGATAACCACTCTGTCGCCCTCCTCCACGATGTCTATCTGCTTGGCGCAGTCGATTGCGTGTCTGAAAAGGCTCTCCTCGTCCTCCTGATTGAGTGCGAGAACGGGGTAGACGCCCCACGAAAGCGCAAGCTGGTGGAAGGTCTTAAGCTCGGGAGTGGAAGCGACGATAGCCTCCTTGGGTCTGAATTTTGAAACCCTGCGAGCCGTGTGACCTGTTTTGCTGACCGCGATTATCGCCTTGGCGTTTACGTCGCGGGCGGTGGTGCATGCCGCGTCGCAGATCGCGTTGGCGGTGTCGGTTGCCTCGGTGTCGTATTTGATATCGGAATAGGCATCCATCTCAAAGGCGTCCTTTTCGGCTTGCTTTGCTATTTTTGCCATTACCTTTACAACGCGTGCGGGGTGGTCACCCATAGCAGTCTCGCCCGAGAGCATTATTGCCGACGTTCCGTCAAAAACCGCGTTTGCTACGTCGGTTATCTCGGCTCTGGTGGGGGTGGCGTTGTGTATCATCGATTCAAGCATCTGCGTAGCGGTGATGACCATTTTACCCGACTGATAGCACTTGCGGATAAACTTTTTCTGAAGCCCGGGGAGCTTTTCGTAATCTATCTCAACGCCCATGTCTCCGCGTGCCACCATGATGCCGTCTGAGTGCTTCAGTATTTCGTCAAAATTGTTTACGCCCTCGATATTCTCGATTTTGGAGATTATCTTTACCTTGTGACCGCCGTGGTAGTCGAGGAACTTTCTCATGGCGATAACGTCCTCCTTTGAGCGGACGAAGGACGCCGAGATAAAGTCGATGTCGTGCTCTATGGCGAAGATGAGGTCCTCCTCGTCCTTTTTGCTGATATATGGCATGTCAAGTCGGGTGTTGGGAATGTTTACGCCCTTGTGATTGCTTATCTCGCCGCCGTCGTCGATGCGGCAGACGATATCGGTATCGGTCAGCTCGGTGACGGTGAGGAGTATGCGTCCGTCATCAATAAGAATTCTCTTGCCCACCGAGAGCTGGCGGGGAAGATCCTTGTAGGTTATGGCAACCTGATTTTCATCGCCGAGGATATCGCGTGTGGTGAGCGTAAAGCTCTTGCCTGTCTCAAGGGTCACGCCGCCATCCTTGAAGTTGCAAAGTCTTATTTCGGGTCCCGTTGTGTCAAGCATGATCGCCGCGGGGAGTCCCATGCGGTCGCGCACCTTGCGGAAAAGCTCAATGCTTTCCTTGTGATATTCGTGCGTGCCGTGGGAGAAATTAAGTCTCGCCACGTTCATGCCGTTTTTGAGCATCTGTTCTATAACCTTTTCGTCACGGCTCGCAGGGCCGAGAGTGCATACGATTTTTGTTCTTCTCATTATCTGTTTTTGTTTGTTCTCCTTGATTTTTTGCGTTTATAATAGGGTGAAAAATCACCAATTTCCCTCATTATAATTATACAACCAAATAACCGTTCAATTATGTATATTTTGTGACTTATTTTTTAATAAACATGCAAATGTGGTGCGTTAAATTAATGTTTATCTTTTTGTCCTTTCTTTGCTCGTGCAAAGAAAGGACGAAAGAAAGCACGTCGGGAGGGCGTTTGCGAGCGCCCTCCCAAGCCCACCCTACGCCCTCGCAGGGGCGCAGCCTCACGGCGGTATGCGAGCAAATAGCAGTTAAAATAATGCGTAAAATGCTATTGTAAGCGCTTGTGTTTAAATTTTAGCTGTATTTATAAAAATGGTGTAGCTAAAAGCTTGGGGCGTGAGCCTGCGTAGCGCAGAGGGGAGTTAAGAGGGGGCGCTTGGCGCAACCGCCCCCTCTTACGCGTTTCTTTGGTTCGTTTCTTGTCGCGAGACAAGAAATGAACAAGCCCCGCCGGCGAGGCGCTAAACAATAATTTAGCATACCAACCATGTGTCAAAAGCAAAGGCGACGGTGTTTAGCCGTCGCCTTGGTTTACGAGTGATGTTTTAAAATTTTTCGCCTACTTGGTACGCTGACCAATCGCCCGTCCGGCGAGGACCGGTGTTTAGCGGGAGGCTGATTTTACGAGTCGCAATGTGTTACGTATATTATTCTCTCTTACCTAGTGGCAAGCAAAAATCAAGCGCTTCTTGAGCGTTGGCTACCTTTGCCTGCGTAACCTCGGCAAGCTCCTTTGAGCGGTTGCCTACGGCAAAGGAATATTTCGCGTTTCGCATCATAGCCACGTCGTTTCCGCTGTCACCTATGCAGGCGGTGTCGAATTTTGTCAGCATCAGCCTTGTTTGCAGGTCGGACAGAGCCGTGCCCTTGTTGGCAAATCGGTTGACGAACTGTGCCGAGGCGTTCTTGCCGCCGTCCCAATGCGTGCGGAGTCCCGAATAGGGAGCGAGCTTTATCTCCGCGCGGTAGGTGGTGAGCTTGAATATCTTTTCCTTGATGTCGTTTGCGTGGGCTATGGGCGTAGCGCCAAAGCGTAACGCTTCGCTTGGCAAATTCCCTACCGAGTAGTTGTTTTTCGCTCCGTGGAGCACAAAAGCGAAATCCTTGTCCGCGCAAGCAAAGAACTGAGTCATGTCGGCGGGCTCTATTTTCTTTTCATAAAGAGTTTTTCCGTCTTTTAAGTAATACGCGCCGTCACAGCATATAAAATACAGCTTGTCGGCAAATTCGGGCAATAAGTCTGCCAGCTCGCCGTAGGTGCGCCCCGACGATACTGCCACGGTTATTCCGCGTTCAAGCGCCTCGCGGAGTCTATCTTTTACGCCTTGAGGCACCGCGCTTTCGCCGTATGGCATCAGCGTGCCGTCAAAGTCCGAGACTATAAGTTTTATCATTTATTTTTCCTCGTGTTTTTGGTCTTACTTAATTATACCGCTGATGACGTCATTTGTCAAGAGTGCCGTCACTTTTCGACAGACTTCGGCATAATATTGTTATTAACAAGGTTTTTATGTGAGGAAGGTTATGGAACTGGTATTTTTGACGGCTATAGGCGTTGGCGGAGCTACTGTATTTGGCAGTATTATCGGATTTGTTGTAAAACGTATACCCAAGCGATTTTCGGAGCTTACTCTCAGCTTTGCGGCGGGCGTTATGCTCGCGGCGGCGGTCTGGGGGCTGATAGTTCCCGCAATGGGAGAGGGAAGCGTGCGCGAGACCGCGGTGGCGGCGGCAGGGATAATTTTGGGCGCGGCTTTTATAGGAGCGTGCGAGAGGCTTGTGCCAAAGCTTCATTTCGTGGCTGACGGAGAATGTGACGGCGAGGAGCTTGACAGCGTCCTTTTGCTGGTGGTAGCCATCGCGCTACACAATCTGCCCGAGGGCATAGCGGCAGGAGTCAGCCTCGGCTCGGGTGATATCTCGGGCGCGCTGTCTGTGGCAGGGGGCATAGCGCTCCAGAACATCCCCGAGGGCATGGTGGTGGTTCCGCCTATGCTGGCGGTGGGAATAAGCCGCCGCAGAGCCTTTTTGCTGGCGCTTCTCACGGGCTTTACCGAAGTGGCGGGAACTTTTTTGGGATATCAGGCGGTGACCTTCCTTTCGGGGCTGCTACCGCTTGCGCTTGCCTTTGCGGGCGGCGCTATGATGTACGTTATAGCCGACGAGATGATACCGCGCGCCAGCAAGGAAGGGAAGGCGGCGACCTATGTCCTGCTTTCGGGCTTTTGCGTGATGTTGGTTATGAATTGCCTACTGTAATTGGCAATATAATACCAAAAAAGACAATATAATTATATTTTTATGCAATAAACAGTTATATAATTACATTGAGGTTGTATTGCAATTTTTGAGAAAATTGCTTTAAAGAAAGGAGAAATTTTCATGGCAATTGTTTTTGATTCTGAAAAGAAAAAATTTGAACTTGAGAAAGCAAAAAGACAGGACGGCAAAAGCCGTCGCTTTTGTAGTATGGATTGAGCAATAGAGCGGATTCAGAACCTGACTTGCGGTTAATTTAGCTTTGCCGTGAGTGGTGTGAGCGCAAGTCCGCAATCCCTACGGGATTGGAGTTCGAAAATTGAACTTGAGAAAGCAAAAAAGGCGGGGCGGCATTTGCCGCCCCGCCTTTTTTGGCCTACCCGAGCGGATTCGAACCGCTGACCTTCAGAGTCGGAGTCTGACGCGCTATCCAGCTGTGCCACGGGCAGATACATACATTTTACCATATTTTTTGTGAAAAGTAAAGCGAAAAAGCGCAAAAGATTAAGAAAAAATTAAGTTTTTACAAAATAAAGACACAGCTCTCGTTGTGATGGCTGTGCCTTTATTTTTTTTAGGCGTGACCGTCTTATCCGCGCGGACTCTCCTCGGCTACGGACGAGGGCTCGTGGCGAGAATGCAAAGCCTTTATGCTGACATAGCCCTCGTTGCCACCGGTCGTACGCTAAACACGCGCTCCTTTACTTTGGGCGACTTTTTTCAAAAATTCGCGAAAGCCGAAACAAATAACTAACCCCAAAGTAGCCATCTTAACCGGATAGCTCCTTATTTTTGGCTTTAAGTTGTCTCCGACAGCTTGCGGAGAAAGTCGTTTATTTGATTTCCCACGCGCGTCAGGTCGTCGCGGAACTCCTCGGCGGTCATTCGCAGTATTCCCGAATGTACGGCGGAGAATTGCAAAAGGCGGTCGCCCGTCACCACCGTGACGTTGTAATTGGGTCCCAGCTCGTGCATCATTTTCTCAATAAAGGCGTCGGCGGTCTCGTCCTGCTTGGTAAACACCACTCGGTAGCCGTCGTGGGTGTAGTCCGAGCCTGTGCCGTCCTTTACCAGATACGCGTCAAACACAAGCACCAGCTCGGTTTTTGTGTATGCCACGTAATTGCTTAAAATATCCATTAAGGTCTCGCGCGCCTTTTCAAGGCTGAAATCGGCCAGCTCCTTAAGCGAGTCCCATGAATAAATAAGGTTGTACCCGTCGAGTATCAGCAGCTTTTTTTGCGGCTCGGTAGGCTTTTTTCTTTTTGTCTTTGCCGATTGCTCCGCGGCGTTTCTTTGCGGCTCGCTGTACTGCTTGCGCCTTATCGGTCCGAACTCTCGGAGCATTATCGCCTCAAGCTCCTCATTGCTGATATTGTATTTCTTGGCAAGCCCCGATGCCTTGGGTATCACCGTCTCAGCGGTGGCTGAAAGCGATATTCCCGCGTCAAGGTGCTTGTGCGCGTCTACCTCGTTCCACGGCACGACAAAGCCCGCTCCGTGGGCGCAGAACACCGAGTGTGGGGTGTTTTCAAGGTCTGCCTCGGGGTCGTAGGCAACCGAGGCGACTATCTCGTCCTCATTGTGACAGGGGCGGTAGCCGTCAAAGGAACAGGCAATTCTGCCTTGACCGCGCGTGTAAGAAATAAGCTCGCGTGTGTAGCCGTGAAGCTCCGAGACAGGCGCTTTTCCGCTGATGACAGTCTGCTCGCCGTCAGAGGACTCAATCTCAAATTCGGCAAATTTGCTTTGCAGGTCAGACAGCACGCGCCCCACGTTTGCGTTCGGAATCTCAATTCTGAATTTGTAGTATGGCTCAAGCAGAACACAGCCCGCCTTCATAAGCCCGTGACGCACCGCGCGCAGAGTGGCTTCTCTGAAGTCACCGCCCTCGGTGTGCTTTAGGTGAGCCTTGCCCGCCACAAGGGTTATCTTGGTGTCGGTCAGCGCCGCGCCGATGAGTGTGCCGCGGTGGCTCTTTTCGTACAGATGCGAGAGGATAAGCCTTTGCCAATTGAGGTCGAGGCTGTTTTCCTGCAAGCGCGTGTCAAAGACAAGCCCTGTGCCCTCGGGCTGAGGCTCAAGCAACAGTTGCACCTCGGCGTAGTGGCGTAACGGCTCAAAATGTCCCACACCAACCGTTTTGCCCGCGATTTTTTCTTTGTAAAGTATCTTGCCCGTGTCAAGCTCGCAATCCACCGAAAAGCGCTCGGATATCAGCCGCTTTAGCAGGTCAATCTGGATATCGCCCATAAGACGGGCTTCTATTTGTCTCAATTCCTCGTTCCAATAAAGGTGAAGTGACGGTTCTTCCTCCTCAAGCTCCTTGAGCTTGGGGAAGTAAAGGACGGGGTCGCACCCGCCTTGGAGAATTATGCGGTAGGAGAGAACAGGCTCGAGTATCGGCTTGCCCGAGTCACCCTCAAGTCCCAGTCCTTGCCCCACGTAGGTAGCCGAAAGTCCCGTGACCGCGCATATCTCTCCCGCCTCTACCGAGTCGGTTTGCTCAAACTTGTCACCCGAGTAAAGCCTCAATTGGCTGACCTTTTCAGTCGTCCTTTTGCCGTCGGCAGACAGGTAGCAAAGCTCGTCGCGCACCGATAACCTTCCGCCCATTATCTTCATGTAGGTCAGTCGGGTTGACGCGGCGCGGGCGATTTTGTAAACTCTCGCGCCGAAATTTTCATTGTCGTATATGGGGGCGAGCGTCAGCCTGTCAATAGTGTCAAGCAAAAATCCGATGCCCTCGGTGCGGAGCGCCGAGCCGAAAAGGCAAGGGAATAGCTTGCGGCGGCTTACCAGCTCGGCAAGCTCGCCATCGTCTATCGGCTCGCCCTCAAGGAAGCTCTCAAGAAGCCCCTCGCTTATTACCGCCAACCTTTCGTCAAGCTCTGCCTTGTTGTCGCTTTCGTAAAAGGGAACACAGCCCTGCGAAAGAGTCTTGCTTATCTGTTCGGCGACTTCTTCCTTGAGCCTTGTGGATATGTCGGTCTTGTTTACGAAAATAAATGTGGGAACGCCGTAAAATTCAAGCAACTGCCAAAGCGTGCGAGTGTGGTTCTGCACGCCGTCGGGGGCGCTGATTACCAAAATAGCGTAATCGAGAAGCGCCAGCGTGCGCTCGGTCTCGGCTGAAAAATCCACGTGTCCCGGAGTGTCAAGCAGAATGAAATCGCAATCACCGTGGGAAAAGCGAGCCTGCTTTGAGAATATGGTGATACCGCGCTCGCGCTCAATTGCGTTTGTGTCAAGGTAGGTGTTTTTGTGGTCAACTCTGCCCAGCGTTCGTATTCTGCCCGAAAGATAGAGCAGGGCTTCGGAAAGTGTGGTCTTGCCCGCGTCAACGTGAGCTAAAATGCCTATTGTCAGTTTCTTTCTCATGCTTGCTCTCCTTTCAGAAAAGATTGTTGAAATCTCTTACCCTCTTTTTGTATTGAGAGGGCGTGATGCCCGTGATTCTTTTGAATGTTTTGGTGAAGTAGTTCGGCTCGTTAAACGCCAGCTTTGCGGCAATCTCCTTGACTGTTAGCTCGTCCTCTCGCAAAAGCTGCTTTGCCTTGTCCATTTTCAGGTCAAGATAATAGTCCATTATAGTCTTTCCCGTTTCCGCCTTGAAAACGCGGAAAAGGTAGGCGCGTCCGTAAGAGGTGCGCGCGCATACGTCGTCAATTGAAAGCGGCTCGAAGATACTGCTCTTTAAAACCTTTATTACCTCTTTTACGGGTTTTCCCGATAGCTCCTTGTCGGGGAGGAATATCTCGTTTCCGCTCTCGGTTTCGGTGTAAAAGCGCAGGAGGTTGACGAGGAATATCTCCAGATAATTCTTTATTATCTGCGCGCCCCCCAGAGAGGGTCTTTCGGCAAGCGGCATCTTTTTGAGCTTGGGGTCGGCAAAGGGAATGTTAAAGGTACGCCTGCCTTCCTCAAAAATGGAATAGATGTATTTTGAAAAGTTTTTGTTGGGGGCGAGCTTTTTGTTTTCAAAAAAACGCATAGCCGCCGAACGGCAGACAAATGAGATGATAAACACACCGGGAGCGGTTTTTCGGTTGGCGGCAAGGGAATGGAATTCGCCCGGCTTGTGAAAGAGCATTTCGCCCTCGCCAAGCGTGATGACCTGACTGTCGGCTGTACAGATCAGGCTTTCCTTGTCGGCATACACGATCTCCCAGAAATCGTGGGATTCACCCTCGGAGATGAAATTCTTTTCAAATTCGAAGTGGTTTATCGTAACTATCCGGCTTACGTTTATTAAGTTTTCGGGCTTGTGCTTAAAATATTTCTTCATGGCTATATTATACAATAATCGCACCGTGTTTGTCAAGTAGATTATTTTACTCTTTTTGTGTATTGTGAGATATTGCAATAGTAATCGGTTCATGGTACAATAAAGTAAATTATTAAAGGAGGCTTTCGGATATGAGAGTTTTGTTTATCGGAGCGCATCCCGATGATATTGAGATCGAATGCGGCGGTACTGTCGCAAAGTGCGTTAAACGCGGCGACAAGGTGTTCTGCTGTCACTTGTCTGACGCCGATATTCCGGCTGAATTTTCTGAATAATACTTCAGGGGCTGTCATAGACAGCCCCTGTTTAATTTTGTTCGCTAAATTTGTCAACACTAATACTGTGTACAAAGTTTGAAGCGCGAGAGACGTCCAAAAGTCCGCGGCTTTCATAGAGCCGTATTGCTTTTTTGTCAGTCCCGTCAGCTTTTCAACTTCATTTATTTTCATTCTGCACATTCGATTGATTTCGGTTATATTATATATTATAAATAATATAAACCATGACGCAGGGGTAATGTCAAGAGGTTTTCATCAATTTGTTTTGGTGAAGCCTGTTTTTGTTTGAAGTCGCTCGGTAAAAATCAATTAACAATTAAAAAACGTCGATGTCACTCCAAGTCTTGACATAAAGCCGAAAAAGGGATATAATTGTACTGTAATTGTAATAATGAATAATATACTTGATAAAACAGTGTTCGGGAGGATATGAAATGATAAAAAATGCTGAAATTTTATGCGTTGGCACAGAATTGCTTCTTGGCGAGGTGGTCAACACCAACGCGGCTTATATATCCAAAAAGCTCGCCGAATTCGGTGTGTCGGTCTACCACCAAGCGGTTGTGGGCGATAACCCCGAAAGACTCTCCGAGGCTCTTTCTCTGGCGCTTTCGCGAGCCGATCTGGTTGTAACCAGCGGTGGTCTCGGCCCGACCTATGACGACCTTACCAAGGAGACTGTGGCAAAGGCACTGGGGCTTTCCATGCACACCGACGAGGGCGTGGCTGAAACCATAAGAAATTTCTTCGCCTCGCGCGGCAACGGCGTTTGCAGTATGACGAAAAACAATCTCAAGCAGGCGGAGATACCCGACGGAGCTGTCGCTGTTCCAAATCCCAACGGCACCGCCCCGGCTATAATTATAGAAAAGGACGGAAAGACCGTCATTATGCTTCCCGGTCCGCCCCGTGAGCTTTGTCCGCTTATGGATGGCGCAATAAGCGAATATCTCCGCAAAAATACCGAAAGCATTCTCGTCAGCCACAATCTTCATATTATAGGAATGGGCGAGTCGGCGGTCGAGGAGACCCTCCGCGACCTGATGACCTCTGCCGAGAATCCCACCCTCGCGCCCTATGCGGGTGACGGAGAGATGCGTCTGCGCGTTACCGCAAAGGCGGCAAGCGAGGAGGAGGGCGAGGCTCTCTGCGCCGAAATGATAGAAAAGGTCAAGGCAAGCCCCGTGGGCGAGTTTATCTACGGCATCGACGTGGGAAGCACCGAGAGGGCTGTTATCAAGGCGCTTTCCGAGAACAAAATGACTGTTTCCACCGCCGAGTCCTGTACGGGCGGACTTATAGCCAAGCGCATAACCGACGTGTCGGGGGCTTCGGAGGTGTATATGGGAAGCTGTGTCACCTACGCCAACGAGGCGAAGGTGAAGCTCATAGGCGTCAGCGAGGAGACCCTTCGCCTGTACGGCGCGGTGAGCGAGCAGACCGCCGCCGAAATGGCGCGCGGCGTGCGCAGGGCACTTGGCACTGACATCGGAATTGCCACCACCGGCATAGCGGGTCCCGGCGGGGGAACACCCGAAAAGCCCGTGGGAACTATCTACGTTGGTATTTCCAGCGAGCTTGGCGAGACGGTGACGAGGCTTCGCCTCTCTCCCATGCGCTCGCGCGACTATCTTCGCATGTGCACCGCGGGCAACGCGCTCTCGCTTGCTTTGGCGGAGATACTGAAATTGACCGCAAAAAACAACGAAAAAAAGTAATTTCTTATAAATAAAAACAAGCCAAATCTGCCCGCGAGGGAATAAATTTTACAAAACCCCTTGATTTTTTGGGCGATATGTATTAAAATAGACGAGAATAGCGTTTGTTAAAATAATATCGAATGAAACACACAAGAAAGGACACATATATGGCAAAGTTCAGAAAAATAGGCGTTCTTACCTCGGGCGGCGATGCTCCCGGCATGAACGCGTGCATAAGAGCGATAACCAGAAAGGCTATTGAGGAGGGCGTTGAGGTCGTTGGTATTCTTGGCGGATACAGCGGACTTATCAAGGGCAACTTTGTGCCGCTTACTCCCAGAAGCGTTTCCAACGTTATAACACGCGGAGGAACAATGCTTTACTCCGACCGTTGCCCCGAATTCAAGACCGAAGAGGGCATCGCAATGGCTATCAAGACCTGTAAGGACAATCAGATAGATGCTATCGTCGCTATCGGCGGCGACGGAACGTTCAGAGGTGCCACCGACCTCACCCACCACGGTATTCCCGCAATAGGAATTCCCGGTACTATCGACAACGACATCACCGCCACTGACTACACTGTTGGCTACGACACGGCTATGAACACCGTGCTTTCGCTTATCGACGACCTTCGCGACACCTGCGAGTCTCACAGCCGCTGCAACGTGGTTGAGGTTATGGGACGCGACTGCGGTTGTATCGCGCTCAATTCAGGCGTTGCTTCGGGCGCGGTTGCTATCGCTATCCCCGAGGTTCCGTTTGATGCCGAGGCGGCTATTGATAAGATCAAGCGCATCAAGGCTGACGGCAAGCGCGGCATGATCGTGGTTGTAAGCGAGGGCGTAAAGACTGCTGACGGTCAGCCTATTGGTGAGTACCTTACCAAGAAGATCGAGGCTGAGACGGGCATCGAGACACGCTTTGCCCGCTTCGCGCACATCGTTCGCGGCGGCTCGCCCACTCTGCGCGACAGACTTACCGCTACAATTATGGGCGCTACAGCAGTTGAGCAGCTTCTTGAGGGCAAGAGCAACGTGGTCATCTGTGAGATCGACGGCGAGGTAAAGCCTGTTGAGATCAACTTTGCGCTTATCGTTGACCGCATGTACAAGAACAAGCTCAAGGAAGGCGATCTTGAGGGCTTCACACAGGAGCAGTACGCCGAAATGAAGAAGATCTGCGCAAAGCGAAGCGCCGAGATCGAGCATCTTTACAAGCTCGCAAAGGTTATTTGCAAGTAATAAATATAAGCGGCGACGGTCAACCGTCGCCGCTCGCTGTCTCGCAGTAAAAGGAGATGTATTTTTATGGAAGAAACAAAAAAGACCGCAGGCGCGGCAAAAACAACAAAAACTCCTAAGAAGGGAAGCGGCACTTGCGAGAGCTGTGAGTTTTACGATTACGACGAGTATATCGACGCTTACTATTGCAAGGTCAATCTCGACCAGGACGACCGCGAGCGCTACATGTCGGGCACCAATTGGCACTGCCCCTATTACCGCTATTACGACGAATACACCAGTGTACGCAAACAAATCTAGCCCACTGGCGTGGGGGCTGATTGGTCAGCGTTCTGTGTGCAGTGCAAACATAGCGGTCGTTGCCATCAGTCGTGCGCTGAACACGCACTCCTTTGCTTTCGGTAGCGGGTGCTGTGCGAATAATTAAAATATCACTCGTAAACCAAGGCGCTCGCTAAACACGAGCGCCTTTGCTTTGGGTACGCTTTCAGTAACTTAAATCTAACTTTGTGGAGCGTTTGGGGATGGGGCCCCAACGCTTGCGGTAGCTATTGTAACGGCTACGCACTAAACGTCCCAAGCAATTGCCGCAAGCTATGGGCAGAGGCACAGACCAAAACAAATACTTTTCCCGCTCCAAAAGTTTTTGGGGCGCCTTTTTTTAAAAAGGCGCAAAAAACGATTCAAAACTAACTTTATAACAGCTCAAACCTGTTTTTTGTGCAATCAATTATGCCTTCTTTTTTCATTTTGCTTATTTCGGCGGACAGGCCGCTTCTGTCGACCTCAAGATAGTCGGCAAGCTCCTGGCGGTCAAAGGGAATGTCAAAGCTGTTGCTTTCGGCTTTTTTTGCTTGGAGCATAAGATAGGACAGCAGCTTTTCGCGTGTTGAGCGTTTTGACGTGACTTCCATGCGCTGGTGGAACATTATGGTCTTTGTGGCGAGGTCTTTCATTAAATTATATATAAGCTGCCTGTGAAATTCGCAGTTGTTCGAGCAGGTGTGCAGAATGTGAGAGCAATCTATAAGCATTATCTCGCAGGGCTCGTTGGCGATAACCGATACGGGCAGGGAGCGCACCGCGGCGCATGCGAATGCCTCGGCAAAGACTTGTGACGTCTCTATCTCACCCAAAATACTTCTGTTTCCGTAATAATCGACCTGTATTATCTGCGCCGAGCCCGACAGCACGATGCCGATGTATTTTGCGGGGCTTCCCTCGGCGAAAATGGTATATTTTTTGTCAAAATGCTCTGTTTTTGCGCCTAAGCAACCCAGCATTCTTATCAAGTCAGTGTCATCAATTCCGAAGAAAAGGGGACATTTTCTCAAAATTTCCAGATATTTTTCCAAAGTAATTCTCCTTTTGTTGAATTTTCAACATACTTTACGGTCTAATTATACTATAATAAAGTCAGAAAATCAAGGAGAATTCAAATGAAAATCGCTTTTTTTGATACCAAGCCCTACGACAAGCCCTCTTTTGAAAAATTCGGGGCGGCGCATGGGGTGACATTCAAATATTTCGAAGCCAAGCTGAACGAGGACACCGTAGACCTCGCCCACGGCTTTGACGGCGTTTGCGTGTTCGTAAACGACACGGTGAACGCGGCGGTGATAGACCGCCTGTGCGAGCTTGGAGTCAAGGTGGTGGCTCTGCGTTGCGCGGGCTTTAACAACGTGGATATGAAGCACGCCTTCGGCAGAATACACGTTCTCAGAGTGCCCGCTTACTCGCCCTACGCGGTGGCAGAGCATGCTATGGCAATGCTTCTGACCTCTATACGCCGAATTCACAAGGCGTATATAAGAACCCGTGATTTCAATTTCAGCCTCGTGAATATGACGGGATTTGACCTTCACGGCAAGACTGTCGGAGTCATCGGAACGGGGCGTATCGGACGCGTGTTTATCGACATCTGCCGAGGCTTTGGCATGAGAGTGCTGGCGTACGACAAATTTCACGCCGAGGGGCTTGACAACGGTGGTACTGTGAGATACGTGGAGCTTGACGAGCTTTTTGAGAATAGCGACATAATCTCGCTCCATTGCCCGCTGACCGAGGACACCTACCACATTATTGACGGCGACACTATCGAAAAATGCAAACGCGGCGTGGTTATTATCAACACCTCGCGCGGCGCGCTGGTGGATGCCGAGGCGCTTCTTGAGGGCATAAAGGCGCGCAAGGTTGGCGCGGCTTGCCTTGACGTGTACGAGGAGGAGTCGGATTTCTTCTTTGAGGACTTCTCGGGTCACATTCTTGATGACGATATTTTAGCGCGGCTTATCTCAATGCCAAACGTAATCGTTACGTCGCATCAGGCGTTTTTGACAGATGAGGCGCTTGAGAATATTGCCGACACCACGGTTAAAAACCTTATTGACTTTTTCCAAAGAGGTGAGTGCCCCAACGAGCTTTGTTACCGCTGCGGTAACACCGAGGATTGTAAAACAGGAAAATGCTTTTGATATTCGGAGGAAATTATTATGTTAAGAAAGATTATCAGAATAGACAGAGAAAAATGTAACGGCTGCGGCGCTTGCGCCACGGCATGCCACGAGGGCGCTATTGAAATGGTGAACGGAAAGGCTGTGCTTACCCGCGAGGACTATTGCGACGGCTTGGGGGACTGCCTACCCGCATGCCCCACAAACGCCATAACCTTTGAGGAGCGCGAAGCCCCCGCCTACGACGAGGAGGCGGTAAAGCAAGCCAAGCTGAAGAAAACAGGCGCCAAGCTGCCCTGTGGCTGTCCCGGCACTCAGTCAAAGGCTATCAAGCGTGAAGCAACGTGTCAGACGAAGGCTTCCGCGCCTGTAATCAGTCAGCTTTCGCAATGGCCCTGCCAGATAAAGCTGGTGCCCGTAAACGCCCCATATTTTGACGGCGCAAACCTGCTTGTAGCCGCCGACTGTACGGCGTTTGCCTACGGCAATTTCCACAACGAGTTTATCCGCAACCACATCACCCTTATCGGCTGTCCCAAGCTGGACGAGGGCGATTACGCCGAAAAGCTCACAGCCATAATAGCCAATAACGACATAAAAAGCGTGAAGATAGTCCGCATGGAGGTGCCTTGCTGCGGCGGTATCGAGAACGCGGTCAAGCGCGCGCTTGTGGCAAGCGGAAAGTTTATTCCGTGGCAGGTGGTTACAATATCCACCGACGGTAAAATTATTGAGTAAATTCACAATATTCTGTTGAATATCTTACATATTTGTGATAAAATTATAAAAAATACTCTGTACGAGGTGAATTAAAATGACTGTTACAAATGACATCAAATACATTGGCGTAAACGACCATCAGGTGGACTTGTTCGAGGGGCAGTACGTTGTTCCAAACGGAATGTCCTACAATTCCTATGCGATAATTGACGAGAAGATCGCCATCATGGATAGCGTTGACGCCAATTTCACGCACGAGTGGCTTGACAATATCGGCAATGCCCTTGACGGCAGAAAGCCCGATTATCTTGTGGTTCAGCACATGGAGCCCGACCATTCGGCTAATATCGTCAGCTTTACAAAGGCATATCCCGAGGCGAAGATAGTTTCCTCGGCAAAGGCGTTCGCTATGATGAAGAACTTCTTCGGCACTGCCTTTGAGGATAAGCAGATAGTTGTGGGAGAGGGGGACACCCTTTCGCTTGGTAAGCATACTCTTACCTTCGTTACCGCGCCCATGGTGCATTGGCCCGAGGTAATAGTTACCTACGACAGTGCCGACAAGGTGCTTTTCTCGGCTGACGGCTTTGGAAAGTTCGGCGCGCTTGACGTAGAGGAGGATTGGGCTTGCGAGGCAAGACGTTACTACATCGGCATCGTTGGTAAGTACGGCGCGCAGGTGCAGAGCCTGCTTAAAAAGGCGGCGGGTCTTGAGATAGAAAAGATATGCCCGCTTCACGGTCCTGTGCTTTCCGAAAATCTCGGCTACTACATTGACCTCTATAATACATGGTCAAGCTATCAGCCCGAGGAGGAGGGAATAGTTATTGCCTATACCTCGGTTTACGGAAACACCAAAAAGGCGGTCGTTCAGCTTGCCGAAAAGCTTAAGGCAAAGGGCTGCCCCAAGGTGGTGGTCAACGACCTTGCCAGATGCGATATGGCAGAGGCGGTTGAGGACGCGTTCAGATACAGTAAGCTGGTGCTTGCTACCACCACGTACAACGCCGAGATATTCCCGTTCATGCGTGAGTTTATAAATCACCTTACCGAGCGCAATTACAGCAACCGCACCGTTGGTCTTATCGAAAACGGAAGCTGGGCGCCTCTTGCGGCAAAGGTTATGCGCGGAATGTTTGAAAAGAGCAAGAATATCACCTTTACCGATACAACCGTAAAGATTCTTTCGGCGCTTAACGACGAAAGCTCGGCACAGCTTGAGGCTCTTGCCGACGAGCTTTGCCGTGACTATCTCGCTTTGCAGGACTCCACCGCTAACAAGAACGACCTCAGCGCGCTCTTTAATATCGGCTACGGTCTGTACGTGGTGACCTCAAACGACGGCAAAAAGGACAACGGGCTTATCGTAAATACGGTAACGCAGGTCACAAATACGCCCAACAGAATTGCGGTGACTATCAACAAGCAGAATTATTCGCACCACATCATCAAGCAGACGGGGGAAATGAATATAAACTGCCTTACCGTGGACGCGCCATTTAAGGTCTTTGAGGCGTTCGGCTTCAGAAGCGGCAGAAACGTGGACAAGTTTGCCGATTGCGAGCCGCTTCGCTCGGATAACGGACTTGTGTTCCTGCCCAGATATATCAATTCCTTTATGTCTCTTAAGGTGGAGCAGTACGTTGACCTCGACACACACGGAATGTTTATCTGCTCGGTGACCGAGGCGAGAGTGCTTTCGGACAGAGAGACCATGACTTACACCTACTATCAGAACAACGTGAAGCCCAAGCCCAAGACTGCGGGCAAGAAGGGCTACGTCTGCAAGATATGCGGATACGTTTACGAGGGCGAGACCCTGCCCGAGGACTTCATCTGTCCGCTTTGCAAGCACGGCGCTTCTGATTTTGAGGAAATAAAGTAAAATCATTTGACGGGGAGGGGCTTATGCAACTTGTTTTACTCACTGCGCTCGGCGTTGGCGGAGCTACCGTTGTCGGCGCGGTTATCGGCTTTCTTTTCAAAAAGCTGTCGCACACCTTTTCCGATATCGTCCTTTCGTTTGCCGCAGGCGTTATGCTTGCGGCGGCGGTGCTGGGGCTTATAATCCCGTCGCTTGAGTACGGCGGAAAATACGGCTTGATTATTACTGTGGCGAGTATCTTCGCGGGGGCGCTCTGCCTCAACCTTATTGATAGGATAGTGCCCCATTTGCACAAAATGGTGGGAGTGGATATCGAGCCGCACAGTAACACCAATCTAAACAAGGTGTTGCTGTTCGTTACCGCTATAGCTATACATAATCTGCCCGAGGGCATTGCCGCGGGTGTTGGCTTTGGCTCGGGAGATACCGCGCAGGCACTTATGATAGCGGGGGGTATCGCGCTTCAGAATATCCCCGAGGGAATGGTCATTATCGGTCCCATGCTCGCCACGGGAGTCAAGCCCGTCAAAACCCTTGTTTTGGCTATGATGACAGGCGTGGTTGAGGTCGTCGGAACGCTTATCGGATATTTTTCGGTCAGCGTAGCGTCGGCTGTATTGCCGTTTGCGCTGGCGTTTGCGGGGGGAACGATGCTTTACGTCATCAGCGACGAGATGATACCCGAGACCCACGCCCACGGACATGAGCGAGGAGCGACATACGCGTTGCTTGTGGGATTTTGTGTGATGTTGATTACAGACGTTTTGCTTGGGTGACATGCGCGCAGCACCCCTAAAGAAAAGTTTTCGCCCGCCTTTTTCAAAAGGCGGTTGCCGCGCTTGAGGACCTATTTCTTGACATTCTTGACCAGCATATCGATAGCGCCGAGATTATAAAAAAGGACAGACTTTCCGAGCTTTACTCAAAAGCTATATCGATAATGAAAGCAAACATGGACAGGCGAATGTCTGCCGGTGAGATAGCCGCCGAGTGCGGAATGAGCGTTTCCACGCTTCAAAAGCTGTTTTACAGGTATACGGGCATGGGAATGATGAAATACTACGAGGGAGTGAAAATGCAGTACGCAAGCACCCTTCTTGACAACGGATATCTTGTAAAAGAGGTGGCGTTTGCCGTTGGGTATAAGGACCAGAATTATTTCAGCACCGCATATAAGCGGTATTACGGAAATTCGCCCGCGGTGCGAAAATAGGGCATGCCTGTAATCCAAAGGAGAACAAAAATGGTTATAGATTTTCACACACACGCGTTTCCCGACGCTATTGCGAAAAGGGCTATCGACGGTCTTGTAAGGTCGAGCGGCGGCTTGTATCCGCACTGCGGTGACGGAACCGTGGCGGGTCTGCTTTCCAATATGGAGCGCTTTGGCGTTGATGTTTCGGTGCTTCAGCCTGTTATAACAAAGGTTTCGCAGACTAAGACTCTCAACGAGTGGGCGAGGAGCGTCTGCTCGGATAAGCTGATATCCTTTGGCGGCATATACCCTCACACCGAGGACTACAAGGCGGATATTGATTTCGTTTGCTCGCTGGGGCTTAAGGGGCTTAAATTTCACGCCGAGTATCAGGATTTCGTGGTCGATACGCCCGAAATGCTTAAAATATACGATTACGCCTTTGAAAAGGGGCTCATCGTGCTTCATCACGCGGGCTTTGACCCCGCTTATCAGCCGCCGTTCCGAAGCAGCCCCGAGCGCTTTGCGCATATTGCCAAGGAGATGCGCGGTGGCAGGCTGGTTTGCGCTCATCTGGGCGGTCAGAAGCAGTGGGACGACGTGGAGAGGCATCTTGTGGGCACTGACGTCTATCTTGACACCTCTATGGGCTTTGGCTATTATCCCACCGAGCAGTTTTTGCGGATAGTGGAAAACCACGGCGCGGATAAGATACTTTTTGGCTCGGACTCTCCGTGGAGTCGCGCCGATGAAGAGATAGCGGCTATCCGCTCGCTTCCAATAAGCGACGCCGACAAGGAAAAGATACTCTCGGGCAACGCCAAAGAGCTGTTGGGGCTTTGACACGACAATCAGGGGAGGAAAGACAATGAAAAAATATATTCTCGCTCTCGACGAGGGCACGACCAGTGCGCGCGCCATTCTTTTTGACGGCGACTCGAACATCATCGCTATGGCACAGCACGAGTTCGCGCAATTCTATCCGCACCCCGGATGGGTGGAGCAGGACCCAATGGATATCTACGCCAATCAATATGCGGCGCTTAGCGAATGTATTGCCAAAAGCGGTGTTTCGCCCGACGAGATAGCCGCGGTGGGTATCACCAATCAGCGCGAGACTGTTATAGCGTGGGACAAGAAAAGCGGAAAGCCTGTCTGCAACGCAATCGTGTGGCAATGCCGTCGCACGGCCGATATATGCGAGGAGCTTGAAGGGCAGGGGTATGCGGAGTATATCCGCGACATAACGGGTCTGCGCCTTGACCCCTATTTCAGCGGCACAAAAATAAAATGGATACTCGACAATGTTGAGGGAGCGAGGGCAAAGGCTGAGTCGGGCGAGCTTATGGTGGGTACGGTCGATACATGGCTTATCTGGAAGCTGACCGACGGCAAGGTCTTTGTCACCGACAGAACGAACGCCTCAAGAACTATGCTTTGCAATATCCACACGGGCGAATGGGACGAAAAAATGCTTGAGATTCTCGGCGTTCCGCGCCGCGTATTGCCCGAAATAAAGAGCAGTAGTGAGATTTACGGATATTTTGAATGTATGGGCGCAGAGATTCCGATTGCGGGAATTGCGGGCGACCAGCAGGCGGCTCTGTTCGGTCAGGGTTGCTTTGAGGCGGGCGAGGCAAAGAATACATACGGCACGGGGTGCTTTTTGCTGACCCACACGGGTGAGCGCGCGGTAAAGAGCGAGCACGGGCTTGTTACCACAATAGCCGCGGGTGAAAAGGGCAGAGCTATCGAATACGCCCTTGAGGGAAGCGTGTTCGTTGGCGGCGCGGTCATTCGCTGGCTTCGCGACGAGCTTAAGCTGATACACGACTCAAAGGACAGCGAGTATTTCGCCAATAAGGTGGACGATTGCGGAGGAGTTTATCTCGTTCCCGCTTTTGCGGGTCTCGGCGCGCCCTTTTGGGATATGCACGCAAGGGGTACTATCGTGGGACTTACCGCGGGGGCGGGAAAGAACCATATTATCCGCGCGGCGCTTGAGTCTATTGCTTATCAAACCGAGGACGTGCTGTCGGCAATGAAAGCCGATATGGAGCATATCTATGGCGAGAGTGGCGTTTCAAGCCTTAAGGTGGACGGCGGTGCTTCGGCAAACAACCTTCTGATGCAGATGCAAAGCGATTTTTCAAATATTGAGGTCAAACGCTCGGCAAACGCCGAGGCTACCGCGGCAGGCGCGGCGTATCTTGCTGGTCTGGCGGTGGGCTTCTTCGCAAGCCGCGAGGAGATAAAAAGTAAGATCGGCGCTGGCAGGATATTCACGCCCGAGATGAGCGAGGATGCGCGCGCAAGGGCTGTGGGCGGTTGGCATAGGGCAATCAGGGCTTGCAGAGCCTTTAACGAAAGCGAGGGTTGAAAATGGAAATTGTAAAAAATCAGTTTACGGTGCTTTCAAGCGACCAAGTACATAAGCTTTCGGGCGTGGTCTTTTTGCCCGAGGGTGAGAGAAAGGGCTTTTTCCATATTGTCCACGGAATGACCGAGCATATCGGGCGTTACGAGAAATTCATGCGCGATATGGCGGCAAACGGCTACGTCTGCTTTGGCTATGACAATCTCGGTCACGGCAATACCGCAAACGACGACTCCGAGCTTGGCTATATCGCCAAAAAGGACGGCTGGGAGTTGCTCATAAAGGACGTCAAGACCTATTCCGACGCGGTTTTTGCCGAGTACGTC
Source organism: Eubacteriales bacterium (assembly GCA_045660295.1). GTDB lineage: Bacteria > Bacillota > Clostridia > Oscillospirales > CAG-272 > RGIG8775. The sequence goes on along the minus strand of JAZRDN010000026.1, from coordinate 915 downwards.
AGAGGAGAATTGCCTTATATTTTAATGGGACATAGCATGGGCTCGTTTATAGTCCGCCTTGCCGCCGCCAAATGCGTCAAGCCCGATAAGCTGGTGATAATGGGAACGGGCGGCTCAAATCCCGCCGCGGACGCGGGGCTGGCGGTGATTGCCGCGACAAAGGCGATATTTGGCGAAAAGCATTTTTCAAAGCTTGTTGACAATTTGGCTTTCGGAAGCTACAATAAGCGTTTCGGCGGCGGAAGCAAGGACGACCCCAAGCCGTGGCTCACCAACGACGCAGAGGTGAGAAAACAATATTATTCAGATAAATATTGTAGCTTTAACTTTACTGTGAGCGCAATGGGCGACCTTATCAAGCTGACGAAATATTCAAACAGTGACGACTGGTATGAGAGTATTCCCGCCGACCTGCCCGTGCTTTTGGTTGCGGGCGAGGACGACCCCGTGGGCAATTACGGCAAGGGCGTGCTTGAGGTCTGCGATAAGCTGAAAAAGGCGGGCGTTTCCGCCGAATGCGTTCTTTATAAGGGCGCAAGACATGAGATACTCAATGACTTTACGTATGAGGACGTAAAGAGCGATATTTTGAAATTTTGCCCCTAGCGGGGAGTCAGTAGGTCAGCGGTCCTCGCCGGACGGGCGATAGATCAGCGTACCACGTGCGGCGAAAATATTTAAAATATCACTCGTAAACCAAGGCGACGGCTAAACACCGTCGCCTTTACTTTGGGTGCATAATTAATAATGTTTTTGCGCTATGTTCGCACAAACGTTGTAGGGCGGGGGCTTGCTCCCGCCGCAATAAAAATATTCTTGCGAACAAAATTGATGTAATTCTTATAAAGCCTACAACAATTGTGTTTTACGATATTGTTTTATTTTTTCGGCGGGAGCAAGCCCCCGCCCTACAAC
>JAZRDN010000025.1:0-4263 GCA_045660295.1 Eubacteriales bacterium | reverse complement strand
GTTGTAGGGCGGGGGCTTGCTCCCGCCGAAAAAATAAAACAATATCGTAAAACACAATTGTTGTAGGCTTTATAAGAATTACATCAATTTTGTTCGCAAGAATATTTTTATTGCGGCGGGAGCAAGCCCCCGCCCTACAACACACCAATTTTATTTGTACGCTAAACAATAATTTACCGCACCAACCACGCACCAAAAGCAAAGCCTCCCGTGTTTAGCGGGAGCCTGATTTTACGTGTGCTATTTTAATTTTTATCACCGCACGCCGTGCGCTGACCTATTGGCTGTCGCGCCTCCGCGACCTGACCTATTGCCCGTCTGGCGAGGACCCGACTAAAAGCTAACCGTAACCTCTCCAATACCTGTGGGAACAAGCTGGAAGTTTTCGGTCCAAGTCATTGAATCGCGGTCCTTGATGTTGAAATCACCTTTCTTGGCAATAACGCCGCCGTCGGCGCCGTGTCCGCTGAACCATTCGGGCTTGCTGCAGCCGCCCATTTCCTTGTTTTTTACGTGCATGGGACCTATGGCGTTGCGGAGAGTGGTAAAGCCTGTTATCTTTATCTCGTTCTCGCCCTCAACAAGCGCGCCGCTAAGCGAAATTGTATAAGGATTGCGGTCGATGCTTCCTACCTTCTTGCCGTTGACCTCTACGTTTGCCGTGCAAACACCGTATCTGCCTATTTTAAGGGTAACATCCTTCTTGAGCATGTCGGCGTCAGCGCAGAGCTTGTAGGAATAGGTCATGCTTCCCACATAGAACGGATATCCGTTTCTTGTAATATCGGCTGTGGGAACAACAGGCTCTGCCTTGCTCAAAATCGTGCGCTTGTTTACTCTCGTGTGCGCCGAATTACCCATTTCGGGGAAGGTCTTAACCGTGAAATCCCCAAGCAGGTGGATTCTTTCAAGGTCTGTGCCCTTGGGGGCTCTGAAAAGCTCAAAGAGGTGTCCCCCATCATTTATTGCCGCGGTTTTTACAGCATCGTTGTGGCGGGATATCTCTATTACGTTTTCGCCTTCCTTAATAACTTCGGGAAGCTCCAGTATCTCAAATCCGCGCTCGTAATAGTAACCCACCGACTTGTTGTTTACAGGAGTGCCGTTGAGGCTGATTTGGCAAAGCTCGGGTTCTTCGCATACAAGCTTTACACCCTTTGCCTCATGGTCGGAATAGAACTTGAAGCGCATGGTTATACCGCCGTCGTAATTGGCATCGCGGAGTATCTCGATAATTCGCTCAGTTACGTATTCCTGTGAAAATTCGCTCTCGCCGTCAAGCTTGTAGGAACAGTATTCAAGGGTCATAAGGTTGGGGTTGTGAAGCTCCAATTTCTCGGCGTCAACAGGCATGGAGAGAACCGCGCCTTTTTTCTTTGCCTCTGCGGGAAGCTCTGCGGCGGGCTCTGTATAAATAAGCGTGCTTCCGCCCTCGTCGTTTGTGAAATCAATGTATGTCTTGCCGTCCTTAAAATAGCTGTGCATGGGCGAAACACTTCCGTCAAGCGCGTTAAAGCGTGTAGCTTTGTGCTTGCCTTTAAGCACAAGTGTGCCATGCTTAGCCTCAAGACAATCGCGGTTGAACACCATAACATAATTGCTTTCGCCCTCGGTTCTGTGGCTTATAAGGGTGCTTGAAATATCGTAATCCGAAATATATTCAAGCTCCTTTTCCTTGCCGGCAAGATAACGAACCAACGCGGCGCTGTCGCTAAAGAACTTAACCCCCGCAAGACTTTCAAGCTCTCTGAGCTCCTCTGAAAGCTCGCCGTCGATACGCGTGGGGAAACAACGGGAGACAAGCACCTCACCGCCATTTTCGGCAAATTTCTTGATAAGCTCATACACGGGGCGGCGCAAAATGTCGATTTCGGGAAGAACAAGCGTCTTGTAGCTCATTTTACCTACAACAAGTCTGCCGTCTCCCACGCTTCCGTCGTCGGTCATTATATTCTGGTCTCCGAAGTGGAAATCGATTTGCGATGCCAAAAGGCTCTTTTGAAGCATGAAGAAGCGCTCGTCATACTCGTAAGCCTCACGCATAGGATTTTTTTCTGCACGCGAATACGTAACTTGGTATATCTCTCTGCAGGTGTCCATGGGGTGAAGCACAAGGCAGTCGGTTGTGGGCTTGCCTTGACTTACAAAATTGCTGACGCGCGAAACGTAGCTTTTTACGTTGCCGAAATTAGTCCAGAACGGCTGATAGGTGTTGAACTGCTGAGGATAAAAGCGCTTTCTGAAGCCCTTTATCGAATAGAACATTGCGTGACAGCACTGGTGATTTATGCCGTGCGCCGCGAAGAAGTCAAAGAGGTGCATCTGATCGCGGAAATTGAGATCGGGTGCGGTCACCGCGTACATCTCGCAAAGCAGATGCTCCTTGCCCGCCTGAAGTGCCGCCGAAGCAAGCTGTCTTGGTGGCTGATACATCATGTGATCAAGCTCAAAGTTTGCGGGGGCGTTCGGGTTTACGCCGTCGGCTTTTATATGAGGAGATCTCATGTAGTCGTTGCCCGCCTTGGGCATCAATGCCCAGTTCTGCTCGGTTCTGAGCACGTCGATGCCGGGAATGTCAAAATATTTGTAGAAGGGCATATTTGCGCAAGCCGCGCCTATCTGGGTGTATACGTAGTCCTCTGCCATAAGGTGACCGCAGAACTGCAGACTGTGGGCGTGGCACCAGTCGCGAATGGTGGCAAAATAAGCATTTTCCATCTTCTTTTCCATAAGAGTATAGAAGCGGTAGCGAAGCTTTTTGTAGTCACCCTCGTTTTCAAACAGCATGTATATCTGCTCGTCAAGGCTTTCGCCATATGTGTTTTTGAAGTCCTCACGCATATCGCGGCAACAAGGCATCATGTCGGGGAAATAACGCGGCTCGTCCACCCATACGCCAACAACAGTATCACCGAAATAGCTCTCAAATCTTTTCCACATCTCGCCGTAGGTGTACTTAACGTAGTGGTCAACCGCCTCTTTGCAGAACATATTTAGGGCGGTAGGAGACACAAACTCGGTGTAGCTCCACTCACCGTGGGCAGAAATAACCGTTTCGTCACCCTTAAGCTCGGCAGTCTTAATGGGCTTTATGTAGGAGAGGGCGTATTCTCTCGGAAGGTCAGGGCAAGCCGCGGGCATATAGCCTGCCTGCAAGGCAATCTTAAGACCCACCTTTTTCGCCTCGTCGAGAATAACGGCAATCTTGCCCATAAAGCTCTCGCCGGGGTAGTCGGATTTAAGACCGTTGTAGGTTCTGGCAATGACCGAATAGCAGCCCTTGTCGTAAAACTCTCTGACCTGTTCGCGCAGAACGTCGTCCTCAAGGGCGTCGTTTATCATCCACAGGTCAAGTCCGCCGTATACGCGGCTGGGATTTTGGAATTTGGTTTTCATATCGTAGCTCCTTTCTTAATGGTAGAATAAATTATTGTTTAGCGCGCGGAAGCCCGCGCGGGCGATTGGTCAGCGTTCCGTGTGCGGTGCAAACATAGCGGTCGTTGCCATCAGTCGTTCTCTGAACGAGAACTCCTTCGCTTTGGGTGCTCTAAAGTATTGTTTATATCACCAAAAGTTAACAAGTCGGTGTTTAGCCGACGAGTGAGATGCGGCATAATATGTGTTGCAAATAATAGGGCGCTGACCTAAAGGGTTGCGGTGCCTTCGCCGCTGGAGCGTTTGGGGAGGGGGACCCCAACGCTTGCGGGAGCTATTGTAACGGCTACGCACTAAACGTCCCAAGCAGTTGTCGCAAACTATGGACAGGGGCACAAACCCAAATAAAAACTCACCCCGAGCCAAAAGTTTTTTGCGGAGCTTTTTTTCAAAAAAGCGACACCCTCGACAAAAAACTAACTAATGCTAAACAATAGATTATTGTTCTAATGATATATACCGTTTCCATTATACCACACCCATCCAGAGATTTCAAGGACACGATAAACGAAATTTTGCAAAAAATAAACCTTGCGACCCAAAAGTATACTTTGGAATCTGCCATAACGTTTTCTGCAAATTCCCCGAGCTTGGATATTCCGACGAGTACGACGCGGCTGTGTCGGCTTCAACGGCAACTACGTTGCAATAACAATGTCGAAATCCGCCGAGGACCTCCTCAGAAAGTATCAGGGCAGAGCCTACGGCAAAATAAGCAACTAACAAATTGAATATCTCACATAAAAGAGGAGCAGAGTCGTCAACGACTCTGCTCCTCAGTCCGTCGAAAAAGTCAGCATAAAGGCGGCTTTTTCGACAAACTGAAGC
>JAZRDN010000024.1:0-8041 GCA_045660295.1 Eubacteriales bacterium | reverse complement strand
ATCTTTATGGGCTTTACTCGTGCAGGAATTTCAAGCGGTGTTACGTTCAGTTTCTTAATTTCAAGTCCGCTCGTTGATTTAGGTGCGTTTATTCTACTTGTGAGCGTGTTTGGCTTTCCTATTGCGATTGCTTATGTTATCGTGGGTTTAATCCTTGCTATTGTCGGTGGAACGATTATTGAAAAAACGGGCGTAGGAAAACACGTACAAGATTTTATTTTGGAAGGCAGTATTGCCGAAGTAGAAGGCGTAGAACTTACGCAAAAAGATAGATTGATTTACGCAAAAGACCAAATGCTGTCAACGTTAAAAAAGGTATGGATTTATATTCTTATTGGCGTTGGTATCGGGGCGACTATTCATAACTTTATTCCTGCCGAATGGATACAGTTGGTTTTGGGTAGTGATAAATGGTACGCTGTACCCCTTGCGACAATTCTTGGTACGCCTATGTATGCGGATATTTTCGGTACGATTCCCGTTGCGGAAGCGTTGTATGCAAAAGGTGTTGGCGTTGGAACGATTCTTTCCTTTATGATGAGCGTTACCGCGCTTTCCTTGCCCTCTATGATTATGCTTTCAAAGGCGGTTAAGCCGAAACTGCTATTTTGGTTTATCTTTATCGTTGTAGTCGGCATTATGATTATAGGCTTTACCTTTAACGCCTTTAATTTCTTATTCGTTTAATAAAATTTAAGGAGATATATATTATGAAACTTATTACTCTTGGTGCTTGTTGCAAAAAGTCTAAACAAAATCACGAAAACGCTGTGATTGCCTCAAAAAATTGCGGTATTGAAACGCCCGTAAATATTGCCGATACAATGGAAATTATGAAATACGGCGTTATGTCAACCCCTGCCATTGTGATTGACGGAAAAGTTGTCGCTATGGGTAGAATGTTATCGGTTGAGCAAATCGAATCGCTTATAAAGGGGAAAATGGCGGAAGAAGATTCCGCAAAAGTTTGCACTTGCGGTTGTGGGTGTCAAAATAAGGGGTAATGTTATGTCTTGTAAAAATGTTAAAGAATGTATTTGCCCGAAAACAACGTGTCCTAATCACGGTAAATGTTGCGCGTGTGTTATAAAACACCGCAATACGGATAGTTTGCCATATTGCCTTTTCCCTGATAACAACGGTGATAAGTCAAATGAAAACTATTACAAACTATTAAAGAAGAAATATGAAAATGTAGTAAGTTGAAAGATTATAATTGTTTAAGTATAGCACACTATACTTTGCAAGCAAAGTCGTGTGTTTTTTCAAAGCAAAAAAAAGACTAACGAACATCTTTCGTTAGTCTTTTATATTGTCTAAAAATCCCTTGTAGGGACTTGGTAAGTTCGTCTTTTTATTTTGGTGGAGCTTACTTAACGATAATCGAACCGCTATGACCAATCACGCCCGTGGCGTGTATATCATCAATTTTGAAGAAATTGTATATCATCAACACAAAGTGTTGTATCTCATCAAGTCGCAGATGAATACACGCTAAAGCGTGATGATATGCACCTTCGGTGATGAGATACAGACTGAAGTCTGATGATATACCAAGTCTGCGACTTGGATAAAAAAATACCGAGAAAAAGTTCTCGGTATTTTTTGGTGGACCATCTAGGACTCGAACCTAGGACCGACCGGTTATGAGCCGGTAGCTCTAACCAACTGAGCTAATGGTCCGTACTGTAGCCGATATATTATATCAAATATTTATGAACAAACAATGCATAATATATTAATAAATTATAAATAATTCTATTAACTCATCGCGTTTCGCCTTTTATTTTAAACTTAAGAGCGGTGAGGTTGCTCACCGCTCTTTTTAATACTGTTTAATTGTAGGAAACAAGTATTGTTACCTTGCCCTGCTCTGTTGTGTAAACAAGGCTGACGGTAGAAACCTGATTGCCTGCTCTTGTAATAACAAGAACGGAATCAACGCCGAGATTTATACCGAGTACGTTCTCGGAAATGTCAGCTGAAATTTCTGCTGTAAGAACTGTTCCGTCCTGAGATATTGTATAATTCTCAAACTTTTTGTACTCAAGGTCAATCGTGAGACCTGTTGAGGTTTCGTTCTTACCCTTGAATTCGCCGCCGTCACTGTAATTTCCGTCCTTATCGCAGGTAACGGTGCCTGTCTTTGTAGATACAACGCCTTCGGTTGCACTGGTAGCAGCGGAATTAAACACGTCATACGCATATTCCATAACGAATGAGCCGTCCTCAGCGTAAACGGTGTTATAAACAGCGTTGAGAGTTCCAAGCTCGGATTCCTGCTTAACGGTAACCGTCAAGGTGTTAGGATTTGTTTCTTCTATAGCTGCAACAAACGCTTCGATCTGCTCGTCTCCACCGCAAGAAAACATCGAAAATGCGAGGGTAAGAGCAAGAAGCATAACTAATATCTTTTTCATCTTTATTTATCCTTTCGATTATCGATGAATTACTTCACAAGTGTTACTTCTTGAATATCGTACTCATACGAAATGCTTATAACAACAGCGGTTTCGGGATAATCGCCCTCTGCCTCAAGCGTATAAGACATTGTGATCGATGTAACAACCGAACCGTCGTTTACAATAGCAACGGCAATGTCCGCATCCTGCGCATAGTCCTCACCGAGAACTGCAGCGGTCTTATCTGATGTAACTGTGAAGGAGAGAGTATTGTTCTCATACTTTACGTCCTTAAGATTTTCAAACGCAAGGTCAATTGCTATATCACCTGCTACAGGAGCAAAGTTATATCCATCTGTCCAATTCTTAAATGCGCCGTTATAGCTCTCGCGAATACCGAGGTCCTCATGGAATTCCTTAGTGCTGGAAACCGTCTTTACAGCGCCGGTAATTATCTCACCCTTACCGTCCTCAACACTTGCAAGCTCCTCGTACACGCTCTGTTCTACTGTGGCAATCTTGCCATCGATTTTACCTGTAACGTATGTATACGTTCCGTCAAGAACGATATTTCCGAAAGTGCTGCTCGTTGTTGCAACAATCTTAGTGGGAGCACTTACCGAATACATTCTTTCGATAGATTCTACCTGATCCTCGATACCTTCTTTTCCGCAAGAAAACATTGCGAACACGCAGGTAAGCGCAAGAATGATTGCTAAAATCTTCTTCATTATATATCCTGCCTTTCTATTACTACTTAATTTATCGTACGCAAATGCGGATTACTCTGCATTAACCGTAGGGTTATACGTATAAGAGGATTCAACAGTAACGACAGCCTCTGTATCAACCGCAACGTAAGAAACAGAAAGTCCTGTTATGTAATTACCGTTAGTCTTAATCGTAAGAGATGCGCCCGCATCGTTTACGGAAACGTCAATTCCGAGAATTGCCTTAACAGCTTCCTTATTAAGTCCGCTTGCATTAAGAGTCATACCGTCATCGGTTATGGTATAATCACCGAGATAATCGCTAGACAACGCAAGATGCATCATAACAACGTTCGTGTCGGGTGCTTCTGCGAACCAATTCTCACCGTCCTCGGAGAATTTTCCGTTCTTATAATAAACCTTGCCGCTTACAGTAGCAATATTACCGTCAACGGTAACACCTTCTTTGTCCGCATCGCCGAGAACAGCATATCTCTGATATCTATAATCGGTCACAGAATTGCTTTCTGCAATTTCAGTCGTAAACTTACCGGTAAACGTCTGACTTCCATACTGATACGTTGTAAGGGTAGTGATCTTCGTAGGCGAAGATGCATCTATGAGCTCAACAAGCGCATCGAGGTCCTTATCGGAGCAAGACATGAAAGTGAAGACACAAGTAAGAGCGAGAAGTAAGCATATAATCTTTTTCATTTTAATACCTGTTTGCCTTTCGTTCCTTGTTAGATATTTTTATACTATTATAATTATATATTTTCATCTATGAAAAGTCAATAGGAAGCGCATTCTAAAAAACTTTACATCCGCCAAAAATTAGCCTCGAATTTTATTCAAAATCACCAAATTCGGCGCAATTATGTATTTTCAAACAGCTTTTTAAAATTCCGATGCGAGAAAATCAGTTCTTTGCGGTAAGATATCCCTCGCGATAAAGAAGCTCTGCGATAAGAACAGCGCCGCCTGCCGCGCCGCGAAGCGTGTTATGAGAAAGACCTACGAACTTATAATCGTAAACAGTATCCTCACGGAGTCTTCCAACGCTTACGCCCATGCCGCCGTAAAGATTTCTGTCAACGCCGGTCTGAGGTCTGTTTTCCTCCTCAAAATAGGTAATGAACTGCTCGGGAGCGTTCGGAAGTCCGAGTGTCTGAGGCTTGCCCTTGAAGTTCTTCCATTCATTAAGGATCTCTTCCTTAGTTGGCTTCTTATCAAACTTAACGAATACCGCTGCCATATGACCGTCGGTTACGGGAACTCTCAAGCACTGAGTTGTGATAACAGGCTCGGTTGCGGGAACTATCTCGCCGCCCTTTACTTCGCCCCAAACGCGAAGAGGCTCTTTTTCGCTCTTCTCTTCCTCACCGCCGATAAAGGGGATAAGGTTATCTATCATTTCGGGCCATTCCTTAAAGGTCTTTCCCGCGCCGCTTATAGCCTGGTACGTTGTGGCAACGACCTCCTTGATTCCGTACTTACGGAGAGGAGTAAGCGCACCAACGTAAGACTGGATCGAGCAGTTGGGCTTTACGGCAATGAAGCCGCGCTCTGTGCCCAGTCTTTTTCTCTGAGCCGCAATAACGTCAAGATGCGCATCGTTTACCTCGGGAATTACCATAGGAACGTCGGGAGTCCATCTGTGAGCGGAGTTGTTGGAAACTACGGGAATTTCCGCCTTCGCATATCTTTCCTCAAGCTCGCGGGTTTCCGCCTTGCCAAGACTTACTGCGCAGAAAACGAAGTCGCACAAAGCGCCAACGCCCTCAACATCATCAGAAGACATAACCACCATATCGCGAACCTTTTCGGGGCACGGAACAGCCATCTTCCATCTTCCCTCTACAGCCTCGGAATACTTCTGACCTGCGGAACGGGGGCCGGCAACGAGGGCCTTTATTTCAAAATAGGGATGATTTTCAAGCAAGAGAATAAATCTCTGACCAACCATGCCGGTTGCACCGATAATACCAACGTTTAACTTTTTCATTAGCTTTACTCCATTCTTATTTAATAAATTTAAAATGATAATATTTATTTTAACATATTACAGTATATATGTCAATCGAATATTAAAAAATATTTCTGCACCAAAAGAGCCGTGCGCATACTTGTAATTTTTTTAAGTTGTGCTATAATTTAAGTGACGAAAAGCAAAAAAGAAGCTTTAATTTAAAAACGAGACGTATTGCGGAGTGTATCTTATGAAAAAGAAGAAAAGAATTTACTTAGCCGTTATTTGTTCTATGATCTCACCCCTGTTTTTATTGCCGACGGCGGCAAAAGCGAATGATTTTACAACAGAACCAACTTTTTTTGACGATATCGTGCTCGGAGTTGGCACTGACCAAACTCAGAAAAATCTGAATTGGTATTCAACTCTGAATATTTCGGGAGCTGTTGATTACGCTCCTATAGAAAATATGACCCGAGGCGCTTTCCCCACCGAATACGAAACCGCAAATGCAACCGTGTCGGCGGCAAAGGTGAAGAGCGGCTACTACATAAACCGCGCAACTATAACAGGTCTCAAGGAAAACACGGAATACGTTTACAGACTCCGCGCGGGAAACGCGGTTTCGAATCTATACCGCTTTGAGACCGGAAGCTTTGGAGATTACGAACTTATATTTGCGGGAGACCCGCAGGTAAAGAGCGAAGCTCACGGTGATATGTGGGCTGACACGCTAAATAAGATCAACCATGAATATCAAGCCTTTGAAAACGCAGAGCTTTTGGTTTCTGCGGGAGATCAGGTTGGAACGAACGGAAAAAACGTAGCAACCGACGAGGCGGAGGAGCACTGGTCTAACTTCTTTGCAGACGAGCTTGCCGAGATAACCTTTGCTCCAACGGCAGGACCTGCGCACGATATTCAGTCGGGCGATAAGATTTTCTCATCCTACGCAGAGCGCTTTTACCGCCCCAACGCAAGCGATAAATACGCGGTTACAACCTCCGATTCAAGCTATTGGTACGTTTATAACAATACCCTCTTTATGCATCTGAACGTTGCAAAAGGAGCGAATGCGGCAGAGGATCATAAGCAGTTTATAATCGAAGCTATGCAGGCAAATCCCGACGTTTCCTGGAAGATAGTAGTTATGCACTACCCCTTCTTTTCCTGCGGAGGACATTCAAATCCCGAGCACCAGTATTACGAATTCGTTGCTAAAAAGCCTCGCGAAGCACTTGCGCCGATTTTCACCGAGCTTGGAATTGATATAGTTCTTTCGGGCCACGATCACGTGTATACTCGAAGCCATATTATAAACGGAACAGAGGTCAGCGACGACGTTGTTACGGACAATACCGTTAAAGACCCGAGCGGCCCACTCTATCTTACTGCCGGATGCTCTTCGGGCACTCAGTGCTTAAAGCGCACGCTTGATTACGACGGAGCACCTTACGCGGCACTGATAAACGATGAGCTTCGCAAAAGCGTGGTTCACTTTTCTGTGACCGATGAGTCGATAACTCTTAAGGCGTATTACATAGACGGCGACGAGCCCGAGCTTTTCGACACATTTACGATAAACAAGACGCCTCACACCCACACCCCGAAAGAAATTGAAGCAAAGAAGCCGACCTGCACTGAGGGCGGAAACAACGCTTACTTCTATTGCGAGGGTTGCGGCGAATATTATAAGGACGCAAGCTGCATATTAAAGACCTCTCCCCAAAAGGAGGAAATCGCAAAAACAGGACACAGCTTTGCGCCCTCCACTTGCACAACGCCGCAAATCTGCACTACCGAGGGGTGCGGAACAGTAAAGGGCACTCCGAGAGAACACTATGCACAGGATGCAAACTGTACCGAAGGCTCTTTTTGCAAGATATGCTCCGAGCCTTTATCCGATGCTCTCGGGCACACTTTTTCAAACGCTTGTGACGCAAGCTGTGACCGCAAGGAATGCACGTATACGAGAAGCGTTCCCGATCATATCGATCTCGATGACGATTGGTTATGCGACGAATGCTCTGCTAATTTAAAAGACAGCCAAAGCGGAAAAAATGATAAGCGCGGCGCGCTTATCGGAATAAGCGCAGCTATAGCGGTGATGGGAGCAGGCGCGGCGGCTATCGCGGCACTGATCATTAAGAAAAAATGCAAAAATCCATCCTAAAACAATCTCGGACCAAGAGATTCGAAACAAAAAAGCGAGGCTGGGGCACGATACTAAAGAGCCCTAACCTCGCTATTTTTATAATTATTTGTTAACAATGCTGACGTTTTCGGGAGATATACCCGTCGTTTCATAAACGATTGTAAGTATCTGCGCCGCCTGATTTGCGCGAAGCTCATCTGCGGAAACGATAACGCTCACAGCCCCGTCGCTTATAACCGCAACGCACTCCTCAAATCCCTTAGCCTTGACAAGAGTTTCGATATTGGTTTCGTTCTGAATATCTACGGCTATCTTGGATATTTTCTCCGCAGCCTCAGCCTTCGCCTCTTCGGTTGCCTCTTCGTTTTCGGTTACAAGCTTGAGAACGTCAATTGCCTCGTCTCTTGACTGCTGACGGTAGAGAACTGTTGAGGAAAAATAATCGTTGCCCCCGTCCTCTTCGTTTTCGGTTCCCGTTTGAGCGCTGTCGCTCGAATTATCGTCCATGTTATTCTCTCCGAAGCCGAGAGAGTCGATGGGATCGTAGAACCAGCGGTAATTGAGATAGACCGCAAGACCGATAAGAAGCACGGCAACGGTCACAACCACGCTCCTCGCTGTTTTGCTAGAAAATAACTTTTTGCATTTTTCGTTTTTCATAGTATGTAATTCTCCTTTTTTGTGTTACTCAATCCTATGCGACGAAGAGACGAAAAAGAACGGAAAGCAAAAATTCGTCTACACGAAATTTGTAGTGATATCATTCCTGCGGCACGCTTCGATATATCATTCGTAGGAGAGGATA
>JAZRDN010000023.1:0-10131 GCA_045660295.1 Eubacteriales bacterium | reverse complement strand
CTCGCTCGTCGCAACGAGCGAAACGCCCCAAGCGGCAATAAATAATGGGGTTTGCGAAAGCAAATTTATGCCGTTAAGGCATAAAACCATTATTTATGTCGAATAGCGCCAGCTATTCGTGTTTCATTTGGTTCTTTCTTTTGCGCCTTTTGTGCCAAAAGAAAGAACATCGTGCTTAAAACTAACTTTTTTTACATGTTTGGCACACAACAATTTTATAGGGCATAAACCGTTAATCCACTTTTTCTTTGAAGCCAGAGGCGCAAAGAAAAAGTTCACAAAAAGAAACGCCGAGGATTATTTCGCCGCGTGCGCGCGGCGACAAGGGCTACGCGCCCTTGACTGGCGCCCACTGCCGTGGGGGGCTACCATGGGTGCGTGCACACCAATTAAGAAAGGGTAAAATATGAGCATAATTTCCGACGTCATAAGAACAGACAAGGAATATCGCGAGCTTCTCCACACGGCAAAGCTCGCCTTTTCGGCTGTCAAGCCCCTGCGCATAGCCGCGGGCGGTCTCTGCGACGGCGCCGCCGACGCGGCGGTGATATCTCTTATCTCCGACCTCAAAAAAGAGGGACACGGCTCGGCTCTTATTATCTGCGCCGAGGAAAAGGAGTGCGTCCGCGCCCGCGAAACGCTTGAGCGCTTTGGTCTGCGCGCCGCCTTCTACTGCCCGCGTGACCTCAACCTATATAATATAACCGCCTCTCACGACTACGAGTACGAGAGGCTTGGCGTGCTGTTCGGGCTCTCCTGCGGCATGCTTGACGCGGTCGTCACCACCCCCGACGCGGCGCTGGGCTTCACTATCCCCCCCGCGCTCCTTGCCGACTGCTCCTTTAAGATAGACTTCGACACGGTCATTGACATAGACGACCTTTCTCACAAGCTCTGCCGCGCGGGCTACGCGCGCGTGGAAATGGTGGACTCGGCAGGTCAGTTCGCCGTCCGCGGCGGAATTATCGACATATTCCCCCCCTACTGCCGTACCGAGGGCGGCGAGCTTCCCGCGGGAACTTACCCTTTCAGAATCGAGCTTTTCGGCGACGAGGTGGACAGAATAGGCGCCTTTGACCCCGAAACACAACGCTTTGTGGCGAACGTGGACGCCATAGAATTCCCCCCCGCCCGCGAGGTCATTCTCACACCCGAAAAGTTGGGCGAGATAAGTGTGGCTATCGCGGCGCACTTCAAGCGCTCCAAGAACGAGGACGCAATGACCGAGATGGTAAGCGAGATTTCGGCTATCGACACCGCTTTAGAGAACGGCGACACAGACATAAAATTCGCCGACAAATATCTCTCGCTCATATACCCCGAAAAGGTCAGCCTGCTCGACTATTTCGACAAGCGCGCGCTTGTTATCCTGCGCTCGGCAAACGCCATATCCGACCGACTTTCGGGCTTTGAATGGCACTCAAATCAGCTTGTCAAAGACCTGCTTGAGGGCGGCACCATAGCCGCCAAATTCACCGAATACGCAAAGCCCGTGTCCGAGTTCGAGCACTTTTTGTCACAAAACGTCACCCTTCATCTGGACTCGCTCCTTCAAGGGCTTTCGGGCATGCGCCTTGGCGGAATGTTCACCTTCCGCACCAAGCACGTGGTCACCTACGCCGACAAATACGACCTGCTCCTTGAGGACGTTGCCGACTACGTGAAAAACGGCTTCAGACTTGTTCTCATAGACGAAAATGAGACCTCGGCGAAAAATCTGGCGGGGCTTCTCAGTGACCGCGGAATAAAGGCGGTCTGCGAGGTCGAAAAGGGCGACTTTACAACCGATACCCTTGCCGTGGGAACTGTTTTGGTAAAATGGCGCGAATATCTCCGCGGCTTTGAGCTTGCCGCCTCGAAATTTGCGGTGCTCACCACCAATCCCGACTCCAAAAGCGGCAATCTGGCGCTTAGCAACAAGCTCAAGAGCCGTTCCTCGCGAAAGAAAAAGACACGCACAGTAATGACCGCCGACGAGCTTGAGGTTGGCGATTACGTGGTGCATGACGCTTACGGTATCGGTATCTACCGAGGCATAGAAAACCTCACCATAGACGGCATATCACGCGACTACATCAGCATTCAGTACGCGGGCAGTGACAAGCTCTTTCTGCCCACCGAAAAGCTGGACATGGTTTCAAAATACATCGGCGCGCGCAGTGAGGACGGCATAGTCAAGCTCTCCAAATTCGGCGGCAGCGAGTGGGGACGCGCGAAAAACAAGGCAAAGGCGGCGGTCAAGGACATCGCCAAGGACCTTATCAAGCTCTACGCCGAGCGTATGCGCCGCGAGGGCTACGCCTTCCCCGAGGACGACGACCTTCAGCTTGACTTTGACAATTCATTCGAATACGACGAGACCTCGGCGCAGATAGACGCTATAGCCGACATAAAAGAGGACATGATGAAGCCCACGCCCATGGACAGACTTCTCTGCGGCGACGTTGGCTACGGCAAAACAGAGGTCGCCTTCCGCGCCGCTTACAAGGCGGTGCTTGGCGGCAAGCAGGTGGCGATACTCGTCCCCACCACTATCCTCGCCATGCAGCACTTCCAGACGGCGATGAGCCGTATGCGCGGCTTTGGAGTGGAAATAGACATGATATCCCGCTTCCGCACACCCAAGCAGATAGCCCACTCGCTCCGCAAGCTGGCGCGCGGCGAGACAGATATTATAATAGGAACGCACCGCCTTATCTCAAAGGACGTTGAGTTCAAGGACTTGGGGCTTCTCATAGTTGACGAGGAACAGCGCTTCGGCGTTTCGCAAAAAGAGAAGCTGAAGCAGCTCACGGGCAATATCGACGTGCTGACGCTTACCGCCACACCTATTCCCAGAACGCTGAACATGGCGATGGGCGGTATACGTGACATCTCGGTGCTTGACGAAGCGCCCACAGACCGTCTCCCCGTCCAGACCTACGTGCTTGAGGACGACGAGCTTATAATAATGGAAGCCATAAGGCGTGAGCTTCGCCGCGGCGGTCAGGTCTTTTATATGCACAATTTCATCGACTCGATAACAAGCGTGGCGGCGCGCGTAAAAAACGCCATACCCGACGCGAAAATAAAGATTGCCCACGGAAAAATGGAGCGCGAACAGCTTGAGGACATCTGGAACTCGATGCTAACGGGCGAGACCGACATTCTCATAAGCACCAGCATTATCGAAACGGGAATAGACATTCCCAACGCCAACACGCTGATAGTTGACAACGCCCACAGGCTGGGGCTTTCACAGCTACACCAGCTCCGCGGACGCGTGGGACGCTCCTCGCGCAGAGCCTACGCATATTTCACCTATCCGCAAAATCTGGCGCTTACAGAAATATCGCAAAAGCGCCTTGAGGCTATAAGAGACTACGCCGAGTTCGGCGCGGGCTTTAAGATAGCCATGCGAGACCTTGAACTGCGAGGCGCGGGCAATCTGCTCGGCTCACAACAGCACGGACACCTTGACGCAGTGGGCTACGACCTGTATATCAGGCTTCTTAACGAGGCAGTACTTGAGGAAAAAGGCATCGCCCCCGAGAAGGAAGCCGAATGTAAGATATCGCTTGCCTACGACGCCTATCTGCCCGACAGCTACGTCAAGCACGCGTCGCAGAGAATGGCTCTGTACAAGCGCATAGCGCTGATACGCAACAAGGACGACTACTACGACATCACCGACGAGCTTATCGACCGCTACGGCGAGCTACCCAAGCCCGCGAAGAACCTGCTTCTCATAGCGCTTATCCGAGGGAACGCCCTCGCCTGCGGCGTTGAGGAGGTAGCCGATGAGGGGCAGCTTATAAACATTTACCCGACGCATATAGACATCGACGTGTGGTCCGACCTGTCGGACGAATTCGAGGGCGCGCTTAAGATAGTGATGTCCTCACGCACGCACATCGCCTTCTCGTTAAAGAAGAACCCCAAGCCGCTTGAGTATATTAATAAGATATTTGAAAAATATCTTGAATTTGCTAAAAAAGAAGCATAATTCATTCGAGCGGTAGCTCTGCTCCAAAAGTTTTGATCAAACTTTTTTAAAAGTTTGCGGATTGTCAAGGCAGAGCCTTGGCTCGCTCGTCGCAACGAGCGAAAGCCCCTGAGCCTTAAAAGCGCGTCTTCTCTTTTTGGTTCTTTTTCTCTTTCGCAAGAAAGGAAGAGAAAAAGAACATCGGAGTTAAAACTAACTTTCTAATGCATTGCACAATAATTTTATATGGCATTAACCGTTAGTCCACTTTTTCTTTGTACCAAAAGGCGCAAAGAAAAAGTTCACAAAAAGAAACGCCGAGAGTTATTTCGCCGCGTGCGCGCGGCGACAAGGGCTACGCGCCCTTGACTGGCGGCGCGGAAGCCCGCGCAGGCAATTGGTCAGCGTTCCAAGCTTGTGCTAACAAAGCTGTCGTTACCATCAGTCGCGTGCTAAACACACGCTCCTTTGCTCCCACGCCCACTGCGGTAGCAAAAAAATAATTCCTCACATCAAAAAGGACACGAAAATCATGAAAAACAAAACTCTTACCAAAAGAATAGCCTGTCTCATTCTCGCCATTCTCCTCGTTCTTCCCCTCTCTGCTTGCGGCGACAAGCAGGAAAACCTTATGGAGCTTGACGGCGCGGCGCTCTCCATGGACGTCTACCGCCTTATGCTCTCGATACAAAAAGGCAACATGGCGTACCTTATCAACTACTACTACGGCGACCACAATAGCGCCGAGTTCTGGGATACGGTGATAGACTCCAACTCCACCACAAACGACGCCTACTATACCTACGCTATCTATCAAAAGGCGAAAAATCTGCTCTCCGCGGCGGCGCTCTTTGACGAAATGAAGCTCACGCTTCCCGACTCTACCGTAAAAGCCATAGACGCCGAAATGAGCGCCTTTGTTGAGGAGTTCGGCGGCGGAAGCCAAAAGGCGCTTGAGGGTGTGCTTGAGGGCTACGGCTTTACATACGGCGCGCTCCGCGAGTACAAGCTGTTAAACGCCAAGGCAGAGCACGTGGCAAACGAGCTCTACGGCAAGGACGGCTCAAAAATAGGCGCGGGCATAAAGCAAGAGTACCTTGAAAACAACTACTACGCCTTCAGGCAGATATATCTCGCCAACTTTTACAACGTCTACCAAACCGATGAAAACGGCGACACCGTCTACTTTGACGGCAACGGAAACGTGGCGTACGACACCGCGGGCGGAACGCCGATAATGGGCGACGACGGAAAGCTGGTCTACTACAAAGAGGACGGCAAGATAGCCTACGACACCAAGAGCGGAGTCCCCTCCCCGATACTCGACGAGGACGGATACCAAAAGACCGAGGACTACACCCACGAGAAGTGGCTTGAGCGCATAGACCTCGCCGCCGAGCTTATGGAGCTTGGCGCGGAGAGCGACAGCATGTTCGAGTCGCTGGCATACGCTTACAGTGACGACGGCGTTTCGGCAACAACAACGATCTACGTGGCAAGCAACGTGACCTATCAGACCCTCGGCTCGTCTGACAGCTACGCTTTCCTGGACAGCGCGGCGGCTAAGCTCGCCGACATGCAGGTCGGCGAAATGACTCTGCTTCAGGACGAAAGCGGACTTCACATCATCCGCAAATACGCTCTTGAGGAGGGAGCTTACGCAAAACCCGACTACGCGGGCTGGTTCAAGGACACCAATTACGGCGTCTACGATTTCACCGAGAACCTCAAAAGCGAGCTTTTCAACACAGTGCTTTCCAAGTACCACGAAAAGATCAGCGTAAACGACGAGCTTCTGAACTCCACCACGCTCCGCGACGCAGTACCCAATTACTATTATCATTGATCTCAATCATAAATCAATCATGAACTGATAATTACTCGCTTGACAAAGCGAAAAAAGTATGATATAATAAACCGTGTATATATTCTCATTTTGAAAGGAGAACAAAATGAAAAACTTTAAGAGAATGATCGCTCTTTCCCTCTGCCTCACCATGATCCTTTTGGCGGCAGTAGCTTGCGTTGACAATACCGAGAATATCTTCGACGATTACGAAACTCCCACGTTAAGCGGCTCCGATGACGGTGATACAGGCTTTGTAACCGCTCCCCCCGTTGATGATACACAGGACGACGCATATATCGACGCCGCTCCCGCTAACGACGAGCCGGGCTGGGGTCCGCTTACTCCCCGTCCCTAAAAAAGTATGAAAAATCAACAACTTGCAGATCTTTTGCGCCCCACGAGTTTTGATGACATCGTGGGGCAAGATCATCTTTTCGGCAAGGACGGCATCGTCCGCAGGATGATTTCGAGCGGAAGAATAACTAATATGATCTTTTTCGGCCCTCCCGGCACGGGCAAAACCACCGCCTCGCGCGTTATAGCGTCGCTGTCGGGCATGAGCTTCCACAAGCTCAACGCCACCACCGCCTCGCTTGCCGACGTCAAGGAGATCCTTAACCAGACAGGCAACCTGTTCTCTGCCGGCGGAATTCTCCTGTACATAGACGAGATACAGTATTTCAATCGCAAGCAGCAGCAAACTCTGCTTGAATATATCGAGGACGGTCGCGTGACGCTTATCGCCTCAACCACCGAAAATCCTCATTTTTATATCCATAACGCCATAATTTCGCGCTCCTCGCTTTTCGAGTTCAAGCCCGTGGAAAAGGAAGCCTGCAAAAAGGCGCTTTTGCGCGCCCTTGAGCACCTTAATACCGAAAGCGGAAGCGAAAAGACCATAGACCCAGGGACTCTCGATTTCATCGCACGCTCTACGTCGGGCGACGTGAGACGCGCTATCGGTCTTATAGAAAACGCCTTCTATACGGCAGGCGAGGTTATCACCGAGGAAGTGGTTGACAGCTTCTCGTCGGGCATCGGCAACTTTGACGACGGCACGCACTACGACCTCTTGTCCTGCCTGCAAAAGTCGATAAGAGGCTCTGACCCCGACGCGGCGGTCTTTTATCTGGCGAGACTCCTTGAGGCGGGCGAGCTGCTGGCGGTCTGCCGCAGACTTCAGGTCATCGCCTCCGAGGACGTGGGGCTGGCGTACCCAATGGCGGCGGTCATTACACGTGCCTGCGTGGAGTCGGCTCGCGAGCTTGGCATGCCCGAGGCAAGGCTTACGCTTGCCAACGCGGCGATAATGCTTGCCACCTCGCCCAAATCCAACGCCGCCCACAACGCGGTGCTGGCGGCAACGGCAGACGTGCAGAACGGGCTGGGCACAGACGTTCCCACGCATCTCCAAGCTCCGCTTTATAAGGGCTATAAGTACCCCCACGACTACCCCAACCACTATGTCAAGCAGCAATATCTGCCTAACGACATAAAGGACAAGACCTACTACACCCCCGCCGAAAACAAAACCGAATCAGCCGCCGCGGCGTATTGGAAAGAGATAAAGAAACAATAACGCCCGCAAGAATAATAGGCGCTCGCTTAAGCGAGCGCCTTTGCTTTTGGCATATGGTTTGTACGCTAAATTATTGTTTAGCGGTATGTTTGCACTGCAGCCAAGGGAGCCCCCACCGGCGAGGTGGCGCCAGTCAAGGGCGCGTAGCCCTTGTCGCCGCGCGCACGCGGCGAAATAACTCCTGCGGCGTTTTTCTTTTTGTGAGCTTTTTCTTTTTGCGCCTTCGCCTTCAAAAAGAAAAATCGGACTAACGGTTTATACCTTATAAAACTGTTGTACAGTGCATTTAAAAGTTAGTTTTAACCACAATGTTCTTTCTTTGGCACAAAAGGCGCAAAGAAAGAACCAAAGAAACGCCGCTTGGGGCGTTTCGCTCGTTGCGACGAGCGAGCCAAGGCTCTGCCTTGACAATCCGCAAACTTTTGAAAAAGTTTGATCAAAACTTTTTTTGCGGAGATAGTGCGAACATAGTGCTAAAAACATTAATTTATAGCACAAATAAAACACATCAACACAGTAGATTCTGTTGTGGTATATAACCGCGGAGTCGTTCATATAATGTAGCAAAAAAAGAAAAACAGGAGGACGCAAATGAACGACAAGATAGTTATACCGATTTGCGACAAAACCGCAACAAGCGACTTTACCGCCGAGATCTCAATGCCCGACTACGAGCCCGAGGTGCGCCGACTTCTCCGTGTGGGCGTGACACTCACTCCCCCAACCCCATTCTCCGATGCCTCTCGCGTGGGCATGAACGGCGAGATTATCTACGATATCCTTTACGCCGCGGGCGACGGGGGACTCTATTCCACAAGAGCCCGTGAAGGCTACGAGCTGACCGAGGCACGCAAGGGCGCGGAGATAGGCGCAGACATGCTTGCCCTGCTTTGCGAGGTCACACCCGAAAGTCTTATCTCACGCGCCACCGCTCCGCGTAAGCTCTCCATTCGTTGCAAGCTGAGAGGCCGCATGCGCGGCTTTGCCGAGACCGAGCTTGGCGAGCGACTTACATACGTGGAGAATCCCTCTGCTATCCAGCGGCTTCAAGGCGTGAGCGAATACGCTCACATTCTGCCCTCGGCGCTCGAAAGCATACAGATATCCGACGATTTCACCCCCGAACTTCCAAGCGGCGTATCGGGCGACCTGCGTATAATCTGCCACGAGGCGGCGGTGGCGGTGGAAAGCATCGAGCCTGGACGCGACGAAGCGGTGGTCAAGGGCACTGCGCATCTGTCACTTCTCGCCACGGTGGACGACGGCGAATCAACGCCATTCAAAATACACCGCAAGATTCCCTTTGCCGAGGTCATAAACGCAGAGGGGCTTTCGCCGCTTTGCGAGTGCACGGCGACAGCATGCTGTATCGACGCGGACTTCACCCTTGACGAAAATAAGATATCCTGCGAACTGGAGCTTGCCGTTAAGCTGGACGCGCAGGAGACCCGACGCGCCGAATACACGCGCGACCTGTTCTCCACAGAGGTCGAGTCGCAAACCACTACCAAGCGCTACGAATTTCCCATATCCGAGCGCGCCTTTTCGGGCAACTTTACCGCAAGCCTTTACGAGCCGCTTGAGGGCATGGGCTTTGAAGCCGATGCCGAGATAATTGATGCAAACGCCGCGGCGACAGTAAAAAACATCGAATTTGACCGCTCCAAATGGGCGGTAACAGGCGAGACCGCGGTTAATTTCCTCACTAAAAAAGACGGCGAATACGGCACGAAAGAGGTCAAGCTGCCGTTCCGATACGAGGTTGACGGCAAGTCTGGCGCGCCTGTTCTCTGCGAGTGCGCGGTAGCTCCGATAGCGTTAAGGACGAAGCTCGACAGCGGTCGCCTGTCGATAGACTGCGAGCTTCACGCCACGGGAAGGATTTGCGTAAAAGACTCGTTAGAGGCGCTTGACGAGGGCGTTTTCGGCGAGACGCTGGACAAAGACAGCGCTATTACCGTCTGTTTCCCAGCCTCGGGCGGCTCGATTTGGGATGTAGCAAAGCGCTACCACGTCACCACCGACTCAATAATCGCCAAAAACCCCAACGCCAATACCCATATTCCCCAATTTTTGTTAGTTTGAGCCACCGCACCGTGCAATAATTAAGCTGACACACGTAAAAACAGCCTCCCGCATTTAATGGGAGGCTGTTTTGACATATAATTTTAAATGTTTTTTCCGCGTTCGGTTACGGACGAATACTCGTGTTGCCCGTAAAGGCGCAGTCGCCAATAGACGTGACCTTAAGACCGCCGTATTCGGCAGGAATGATTATGTCAGTGTCAGTACCCTTGTACCCGATATAAACAAGCCCCCTCAGTGGCAATAGGCGCGGGCGGCTCAGAAACATCGGTCTCGGCGGGCGGTTCTTCCCTTCCACAAGCAAACAGAGATAATATTAATACGCAAGTAAGCAAAATAAGTAATAATTTTTTCATAAAGTAACTCCTTTTTCTAAGGATATACACTTTTATTTTACATTATATGCAACCGTTTGTCAAGTAAAAAGGAAAAGGGTTTCCCCTCTCTTGCTTTTTGTGAAAATTCACCAAATCCGCTACAAAAAAGCGCATAAAAAGCCCCCGCAAAAAATACTCGTGAATTCCCAAAGTAAATTCCACAGTAGGAAAGCAGTGGAATTTAGTATGAGAAATAAGTGGAATTTAATGTGGGAAAAGCAGGATTTAACAGAAAAAGAAGTCGAAAACACGAGAAAAAACTAAAAAAGAGCGCACC
>JAZRDN010000022.1:0-3788 GCA_045660295.1 Eubacteriales bacterium | reverse complement strand
CCTTTGCTTTGGGCATATGGCAAATTATTTTATGGCTCAAAAAGCCAACGAGTCGGTGTTTAGCCGACGAGCGGTATGCGTGACGCTATGTTACGCAATCAATCGGGCGCTGACCAAATCGCCCGCGCGGGCTTCCGCGCTGGAGCGTTTGGGGAGGGGGTCCCCAACGCTTGCGGGAGCTATTGTGACGGCTACGCACTAAACATCCCAAGCAGTTGTCGCAAACTATGGATAGAGGCACAGCCCTAAACAAATTCTTACCCTGCGCCAAAAGTTTTTTGCGGAGCTTTTTTACAAAAAAGCGACACCCCACGTCAAAAACTAATTAGATAAAAAACTTTTTTGCGAACCAGTCGCGCAAGGGCTTGCAAAAGCCGAGGACGATGACCGCCAAGCCAAGCAGAAGCGCGCCCGAGGCGGGGTAGACCGACCACATATGGAATTCATCGAGTCTGAACGTAACGGTAGCGAAAAGCTCGATAAGCATAACCGAAGCGCCCATGGCGATTATAGCGCCGCCGATGATATAGAAATATCCTTTTTTAACGTACTTGACGAGCGTCACGACGGCAGTAACGATAAGCCCCGCGATGCCGGTTACGGGCAACGCGAAGGAAAGGAACCAGCCGCCGCCCGTCAGCAGGTTTATCATAAGCAGATAAAGCGCCGCCGCCGCAAAGGCGCAGGGCGTGAAGATAACAGGATTGGGCTTTTTGAACCAAAGCGGAAGAACCGCCGCCTCGTAAAAGAGAACCATTCCGCCCACAGCGTAGGCTGACCAGGTGACATTTGAGGTTATCATCACGTCGCAAAGCACGAGCTGAGCCGCGCAAAGGGCGTAAAGAAGCGTGAGCAGAAGCATCGTCATCCTCCTGTTCATCTTTTTCTCGGGCTTGACAAAGGGCGGATATGTGGGCGCGGCGGCCGTCCCCTCAATGTCGGGGTGGTACGGCACCGTTCCGCAAAGCGGACAAGCCTTTTTTCCGTCGGCAAGCTCTACACCGCATTTTATACAATACATGTTAGTTCTCCTTAGTTAGTTTATGACGAGTTTTTCGCATTTTTTAGTTAGTTTTAACCCCATTGTTCTTTCTTTGGCACAAAAGGCGCAAAGAAAGAACCAAAGAAACGCCGCTTGGGGCGTTTCGCCGCGTGCGCGCGGCGACAAGGGCTACGCGCCCTTGACTGCGCCGCCTTTTAAAAAAGGCGGGCGAAAACTTTTCTTTAGGGGTGCTGTGCAAGGGATTAGTTGCTCTCTACCTTCATTCGCACGCCGAGGTCGCGGAGAACCTCGTGGAAGCGGAGCTCAAGCTCCGACTCGCGGATATTTCGCACAAAGCTGATGTACATCTTGCCGCCAAATGAGATAACGCCGCAGTTGTTCGGCGTTGTGGCGGGCACGTTGAGCGTGAAGTCAAAGCGCTCGATGTGTCTCGCCAGCTCCTCGGGAAGCTCCACGACACCCAGATTGGAAAGCGTAAGACAGCATTTTCGCTCGCCCACGGCGTTGAAAACGCCCTTCATAACTATATTCTTGATAAACAGGGGCATTATCTTTACAATAAACGACTTTTCGTCGTTCACGTTGGTGGTGATGCGCGCCCTCATGCGATTGGCGGTAAGCTCAGCGCCCATCTGGTGGTACACCGCCTTGCATATCTCGTCAAAGCTGTAATCGCCCATGCTCGGGGTTATCTCGGGCGTAACGTAGAGCGCGAAATTGCGAAGCGTGTTCGAGGGGAAGATATTTCGCAGATTTACGGGCAAAAGCACCTTTATGGGCTTGCGCCGTCTGCGATTTTTAACCTCTCGGCTTTGAATATCCATCAGCGCCTTCATGAGCGCCGCGCAGAGAAAGGCGGTAACGCTGACCCCACGCGCCTTTGCCAAGGGTCGGATATCGTCTATATCGGCCACAAAGGTCAGCGCGTGCACAAAGCCGTCCTTTTCCTTAGTTCCCTTTACGTGATAAGCGTCTGCCTCGCGGCGGCTCAGCGGAACGTCGCCCGCGTATTTGAGAAAGCTGTCCTCAAGCTCGCCCTCTCTTACAGCCTCCCTGCGGTCGAGTATTCCGCACTCGCAGGGTATGCTCTCGCCGTATTTGCGCTCGGCGTACTCGGCAAGAAGCGCCTTGAAGAATATCATGCCGCCCGTGCCGTCTGTTATGGCGTGGAAAAACTCCACCGCTATGCGCTTGCCGTAGACCAGCACCCTGAAGGCGCATTTTCTGATATCGGCAAACTTCATATTTTCAATAGGATGCCCGAACTCGTCGCGTATCTCGGGGGGCGAGTTCAGCTCCTGAAGGTAGAACCAAAAAGCGCCATAGGAAAGCCTTACCGAAACAGACGGGAATCGGCGCACGGTGACGCCAAGCGCCACCTTCAGTATCTCGGTGTCAACCTCGTCGCGCATTGTCGCCGAAAGCCTGAAAAGATTGCTCCAGTTGCGGTTTCTCGCCGCGGGGTATATCTTTGCCGCGTTGTCAAGGCGAAGCCAGAGTCTGTCGCGCACAGACGGCAGGCGCTTGTCAAGAAAGCTGTTTATTTTCGCGAAATCCTCGGCGTTTTCATTAAGGTCGTACATCAGATAGGCGTGCCACATCTCGGGCGCTACGCAAAGCTCGCTCTCGCGTCCGCAGGCAATCAGCTTTTCGTGAAGCGCCACCGCGTCGTCAAGCATTATCTCGTCACCGCCGACGAAGATAAGCGAGGGCGGCATATCCGAAAGCTCACCGAAAAGCGGCGACACCAGCGGGTTCTTGCGGTCGTTCGTGTATTGAGTGGCAAAAAAGTCGAGCTGTTCAAGCGACATCGAAACGTCGCGCTCGGCGTTCTCGGCGTAGGACGCGCCCGAGGCGGTAAGGTCGCTCCAGGGCGACATCGCCAGTATTCCCGACGGAAGTTCAATACCAAGCTCCGAAAGCCTTAAGCAGAGCGAATAAGGAAGTCCGCCCCCCGCGCTCTCGCCGCAAAGCACTATCTCAGCGCCAGTGTATCCGCACTCAAGCAAACGGCGGTAAGCCGCCAGCGCGTCGTCAAGCGCCGCGGGAAAGGGATGCTCGGGAGCGAGCCGATACTCAAAGGTGTAGACCTTAACGCCGCACTTGTCGGCGAGCGTAGCCGCAAAGCCCTTGGAGTAGGTCAGGTCGCCGCAGCAGTAGCCGCCGCCGTGTATATAAAGCACTATTCCCTCTCGGCGCATTTCCTGCGGAATAGCCGTAGTGCAGTTAAGCTCTCCCACGCGCTCATCCTCAAAGCGCACACGCTTGCGCGCCTTGGCGCTCATCAGCGAGCCAACGCAGGTCTGCCCCTTGCGCGCAAGCTCCAGCGAAGCCGCCCTCGCCAATGGCGCGAAGCGCGTCAACTGCTTTTTTACGAACTTTTTTGAAAGCCCCATTCTCGCCTCTCCTTTCTTAAAACCGTTTGATATGGTATAGTATACCACATTCAAAACAAAATTGCAAGAGGAACTTGCAATGATTTTGAAATTTTTTGGTTAGCTAAATTGTTTTTTAGCATTAGATAGTTTCTTATCGGGGTGTCGCTTTTTTGTAAAAAAGCTCCGCAAAAAACTTTTGGCTCGGGGTAAGTTTTTGTTTGGGTTTGTGCCTCTGTCCATAGTTTGCGACAACTGCTTGGGACGTTTAGTGCGTAGCCGTTACAATAGCTACCGCAAGCGTTGGGGTCCCCCTCCCCAAACGCTCCACAAAGTTAGTTTTGAACCGCTGAACATGCACCCAAAGCAAAGGAGCGCGTGTTCAGCGTGCGACTGGTGGCAACGACCGT
>JAZRDN010000021.1:0-22750 GCA_045660295.1 Eubacteriales bacterium | reverse complement strand
GCCGGCGCCCCGCTTCCGTTATACAAAAATAGCCGCTCGCAAAAGCGAGCTTCTATTTTTAATATTTTGTTGAACTAAATGCCCAAATCCAAGGAGCGCGTGTTCAGCGCGCTATCGGCATACGAGTGGCAATGTATTGCGTAGAATATTTCGCCGTGCGCGAGACCTCCTCGGCGAGGGGCTTATATTTTTATTATGCCGAATACGTCAAGAACAGAGGAGACGAGAATGAGTACAAGACAAACGGGAGCAACGTATTTGATAACTACCGAGAAAAGTCTCTTTGCCTTGAATTCGCCCGAGAGCGATACCTCGTCGATAATTGTTTGAGGCTTGAGGATGAAGCCCACAAAAATGCTTGTCGCAAGCGCTACGATGGGCATGATCACGCTGTTGCTTGTGAAATCGAAGAAATCGAGTATCTGCAAACCGATAATCTTTACGTCGTTCCACGAGCTGTAACCCAGACAGGAAAGGAGTCCGAGCACAAGGCTGATGAGGAACACTGTTACGCACGCCGTCTTGCGTCCTATTTTGAGCTTGTCTATAAAGATTGAAACGATAGTCTCCATCAGCGATATCGAGGACGTGAGCGCCGCAAAGAATACCATAAGGAAGAATGCCGCGCCGATGAACGCGCCGCCTATCATTCCGTCAAAGATGTGAGGAAGCGCCTCAAACATAAGACCGGGACCCTTAGCGCCAAGCGAAGCGGGGTCTGCGGCGTACACCGCGGGAATGATCATAAGACCCGCAAGGAAAGCCACGCCTGTGTCAAATATCTCTATCTGCTTGGTTGACGCCTCGATGCTGATCTCTTTTTTCATGTACGAGCCAAAGGTTATCATAATGCCCATTGCCAGCGACATCGAGTAGAAAAGCTGACCCATAGCCGCAACCACGGTCATTATCGAGAACTTGGAGAAATCGGGCTTGATGTAATATATCACACCGCCCCACGCGCCGTCCATGGTGCAGAGCGTGTAAATAACAATAAAGACTATGAGGAGAATAAGCACGGGCATCATTATCTTGCTGACCTTTTCGACACCCTTGTCAACACCTAAAAGAACTATTATCGCCGTAATAGCCATGAACACGAAGAACCAGAAAACAGGCTCGTCGACCTTGCCTATGTAATTGCCAAAGTAGCCTGCCTCAGCCATTTCCGAGGCGTGACCTGTAAGGAATCCAAAGAAATATTTGGTTACCCAACCGCCGATGACCGAGTAGTAGGGGAGAATGATTATAGGCACAAGCGCCGCAATCCAACCAACGAAGGAGAAGCGCTTGTCAAGCGCCTTGAACGCCCCGATAGCACTCTTCTGAGTCTTGCGACCGATAGCTATTTCGGCGATCATCAGCGTAAAGCCGAAGGTAAGCGACAGCGCGATGTATACCAAGAGGAAGATACCGCCGCCGTATTTTGCCGCAAGGTAAGGGAAGCGCCAGATGTTGCCCAAGCCTACCGCCGAGCCTGCCGCGGCAAGCACAAAACCTATCTTGCCTGTGAAAGAACTTCTTTTAGAATCCATAATTTTTGCTCCTGAAATTTTAATGCTTGATGTCAAAAAACAGTGTTTTTGTTCAAATTTACATCTAACTTTTCCTATTATATCACATTATTCGTTTTTTTTCAACCTCTGTCGTAAAATTAGGTGAAAAGATTGGTCACCGGTCCTCGCCGGACGGGCGATTGGTCACCGGTCCTCGCCGGACGGGCGATTGGTCAGCGTTCCGTGTTTGTGCGAACAACACGGTCGTTGCCATCAGTCGTTCTCTCGACGAGAACTCCTTTGCTTTGGGTGAAAAATATTGTTTGTTTGCTACCCAAAGCCAACGAGTCGGTGTTTAGCCGACGAGTGACATGCGGCGTACTATGTGTTGCAAAGAATAGGGCGCTGACCAATCGGCGGCGGCGCCTTCGCCGCTGGAGCGTTTGGGGAGGGGGACCCCAACGCTTGCGGGAGCTATTCTTCCGCAAGCGTACTAAACAGCCCAAGCAGTTTTCGCCAACAAGAGACAGAGGCACAGACTAAAATAAACCTATTCCCTCGCGCCAAAAGTTTTTCGGTTCCTTTTTTCAAAAAGGAACAAAAAACGAGCTATAAACTAACTACTTACCAACACACGCTCAGCGGTCTTGATACCGTCAACCGCCGAGGAGACTATTCCGCCCGCATAGCCCGCGCCTTCGCCGCAGGGATAAAGCCCCGCCAGCGACACCGATTCGTGTCGGTCGTTTCGCAATATTCTCACGGGCGAGGTGGTGCGTGTCTCTATGCCTGTAAGCAGAGCGTCGGGGTAATAGAAGCCGTGGCGGTACTCCTCAAAATCGGGAATCGCCTGTCGCAGAGACTGCTCTATAAAGCTCGGCAAAAATTCGTCGGGGCGGGCGAAAACCACTCCGCGCGGATAGGTCGGATTGACCTCGCCGAGAGAGACCGAGGCGCGGGAAGCCATAAAGTCCTCCATTCTCACGCAGGGGGCTTTGAAATCGCCGCCTATTTGGAAGGCGCGTTGCTCCAAGCGGCGCTGAAGCTCCAGCCCCGCCAAGGGCGAGTTGCCGAAATCCTCGGGCGTTACCGAAACGAGAAAGGCGGCGTTTGAGTTTTCGCCGTCGCGCGCGTGGCAGCTCATGCCGTTGGTGACCACCGCGCCTTGCTCGCTGGTGGCGGCGACCACGCTTCCGCCGGGGCACATGCAAAAGCTGTACACGCTTCGTCCGCTTTTTAAGTGAGTTACAAAATGATAGCTTGCCGCCTGCTCTATGCTCTCGGAGTGCTCGCCGTACATAAGGCGGTCAATATGTCTGCGCGGATGCTCGATTCGCACACCTATGCCAAAGCCGTGAGCCTCGCTTTTTACGCCCAGACTGTCAAGCATCATAAAGGTGTCTCGGGCACTGTGTCCTATGGCGAGAACAAGGCGGTCTGTGTACAGCTCGTCGCCGCCCTTTTTAGAGTCGTATTTTATTCCCACTACTCTGCCGTCCTTTGTGATAAGCCCGCAAAGCCTTGTGCCGAACATAAACTCGCCGCCAAGCGAGATTATCTTTTCTCTTATCTTTTTGATTATTCCCGATAAAAGGTCGGTGCCCACGTGGGGGGCGGCGTCGTAGAGGATATCCTCGGGCGCGCCGTGAGCGACGAACTCCGAAAGCACCTTGTGCTTGTAGGCGTCCATTGCGCCGTGCTTCAGCTTGCCGTCCGAGAAGGTGCCCGCGCCACCCTCGCCGAACTGGATGTTGCTTTCGCAGTCAAGCGCGCCGCCCGCGCCGAAGGCGGCGACCTTTTTCTTTCGGGTGTCGATGTCGTCGCCTCGCTCGATGACAACAGGACAAGCCCCTGCCTCAGCGAGAACAAGGGCGGCAAAAAGTCCGCAAGGTCCGCTTCCCACCACAACGGGGCGTGAAGTCAGCGCGGAGCTTTGAATATTAAGCGTAAGCTCGGGGCAGGGACGCGCAAGATTTTTCTTGCACATGCGTGCCTCGGCGTATGGGTCAAGCGAAATGCCCGCGCGCATTTTGTATGCGGGGGCTTTGCCCGACAGGTCAAGCTCACGGCGCAGTATCTTAAGCTCGCCGCGATAATCCTCGCCAAGCGCTTTGTTTACGGCGGCGCGGACATCGTCCGCGCCGTACGAAAGTGGCGTTTTTATTTCAATGCTTATCATAAAGCGGTGTCGATAAGTGCGTCGATGAGCCTTTCGGCGTGGTATCCGCGCTTGCCCACAAGCATGGGGAACATGCTGATGTCAGTAAAGCCGGGGAGCGTGTTTATCTCGTTGAAGATAAGCTCGCCGCTGTCCTTGTCAAGGAAGAAGTCAACGCGCGAAAGCGACTTGCAGTCGAGTATCTTGAATATCTCCACAGCCTGACGTCTTATCTCGGCGGCAAGCTCCTTTGGAATGTTGGGAGTGGTGTCGGTAATCGACGCGGCGTTATTGTACTTCGAGTCGAAGTCGTAAAACTCGTCGGCGGAGATGACCTCTCCAACCTCGGCGACAAAGCCGTCAGCCGTCTCGAGCACCGCGCACTCAAGCTCGCGGGCGTTGATGAATTTTTCAAGCAAGACTCTGCCGTCGTGCTCAAGGGCGGTTTTTATGCCTGCCAGAAGCTCGGCACGCCCACGCGCCTTGCAAATGCCTATTGACGAGCCCGAGGCGCAGGGCTTGATGAATATGGGGAAGCCGAGACGCTCTATCGCCTTGTCTGCCACAGGCTCGAGGTCGTTTTGGTTGTGCTTATCCACCAGAACGTAGTCGGCTTGGTTGATGCCCGCGTGGGAGACTATCAGCTTGGTCATGGATTTATCCATAGAGTTTGCCGAGGCAGAAACGCCGCAGCCCACGTAGGGAACACCAAGCATCTCGAAAAGTCCCTGAACAGTGCCGTCCTCGCCGTATTTTCCGTGGAGAACGGGCAGAAAAACGTCAATTTCAAGGGCAATCTTCTCGCCGTTTTCAATATAGAAAAGTCCTTTTTCGCTTCCGAACGAGACAAAGACCTCTTTTTTGTCGGGGCTGCTTGCCCACTCGTCGGTGGGGATAAGGGCGCTGTCGCCCTCGTAGAGATACCAGCCGCCGTCAATAGTGATGCCGATAAGCGAGACGTTGTATTTCTCGCGGGATATGTTGTTTATAAAGGTCATCACCGACTTGCAGGAAATTATGTGCTCGGTGGAAGCTCCGCCGAAAAGCAGGGCAATGTTTTTCTTGTTCATATTGTCGCCTCTTTCGTTTTTTATATTATATGTGTTATATGTAAATATGTGAGTTTTTCGGGCTTTTTGCCGATGCTTTTTAAAATTCAAATTCTTCTGTAAACAGTATACCACGAAGCAAAAAATTAGTCAACAATGTTTTGGGAATAAGCGAAAATATTTTGGCTAACTTGACAAATCGACCGACTTGTGTTATAATTTCCAAGTAACTCCGCTAAACGGTTGCGCGGTATCATGCCGAAAGGTATTACCGTGAGGAAAGTCCGGGCTTCACAGGGCAGGATAGCTGATAACGTCAGCCGTAGGCGACTACCGGGAAAGTGCAACAGAAATAAACCGCCCGCAAGGGTAAGGATGGAAAGGCGAGGTAAGAGCTCACCCACTTCTATGGTAACATAGATTTGCTGTAAACCCTATCCGAAGCAACACCGCATGAGGATCGTTTGCCCGACGCATATCCTCGGGTGGCACGGCGCGAGCCGAAGCCGAATGGTGACATTCGGCGCAGATAGATAACCGTTCTCGACAGAACCCGGCTTACAGGCGGAGTTGCGCCGCGAAGGCGCGGCGGCCATTGCGCGCGGCGAAATATTGTATGTAACACATTGCGACTCGTATCCCAAGTCGCGCGCTGAACACGCGCTCCTCTAATTTGGGCGGAGGGTGTTGCAAAAACATTAAAAATAGCACTCGTAAAATCAGGCGCTCGCTAAACGCGAGCGCCTTTGCTTTAGGCATAGAGGATTATGCAGTAAATATTGTTTAGCGGTGTATTTGCACAAACAATGTAGGGTGGGGGCAAGCCCCCCGCCCTACGACATACTAATTTAATTTAGTGGAGCGTTTGGGGAGGGGGCCCCAACGCTTGCGGGAGCTGTTCTTCTGTCAGCGTACTAAACTTCCCAAACAGTTGTCGCCAACTATGGGCAGAGGCACAGACTAAAATAAAAACCTTCCTCGCTCCAAAAGTTTTTGGGGCGCCTTTTTACAAAAAAGGCGCGAAAAACCCGACAAAAACTAACTACCCCACAACATTTATCGGCTTTCCGTCAACAAAGGCGGCGAGGTTGGCGGCGACGAGGTCGATAAGACGGACACGCGTTTCATACGCCGCCCACGCGATGTGAGGGGTGATAATGCAGTTTTTTGCCCCGAAAAGCACACAGTTTTCCGCCATTGGTTCTTCGGTCAGCACGTCAAGCGCCGCGCCTGCTATAACTCCGCGCTCGAGGGCGTCGGCAAGGGCGGGCTCGTCAACTATTCCGCCGCGGGCGGTGTTGATAAGATATGCCGTGGGCTTCATCAGCGCAAGGGTCTCGGCGTTTACCGCCAGCGCGCTGTCGGCGTTGAGCGGACTGTGGAACGAGAGAAAATCGCTCTCCTTAAAAAGCCTCTCCTTGTCTACCATTTCGATTCCGTCCACACTTTTGGGCGTGCGCGTGTAGGCGATGACACGCATGTTGAAGGCAAGGGCTATCTTTGCCACCGCCATGCCTATCGTGCCAAGCCCGTATATGCCCAGCGTCTTGCCCGCAAGCTCTGTGATTGGTGCGAAGAAATAGGAAAACTGCCTTGAGCGCTTCCAATCGCCCGCCGCCACCGAGCGGCAGTAAGCCGAGGTGTTGCCCGCAAGCTCCAGCAAAAAGGATATTGTAAGCTGAGCCACCGAATCGGTTGAGTAGCCGGGCACGTTGCATACCGTGATGCCTTTTTCCTTTGCGGCAACCGTGTCTATATTGTTGTAGCCCGTGGCGAAAACTCCGATATATTTAAGCGAGGAGCTTTCGATTATCTCGCGGTCTATCTTCGCCTTGTTGCAAATTACCGCGTCAGCGCCCACAAGCGCTTTTTTTATTTCTTCCTTTGAGAGCAGGTCGTAATAATTCACCTCTCCAAAGGCTTCAAGAGGCGAAAGGTCAACGTCTCCCTTGGTTACGGTGCATTTATCAAGAATAACTGTTTTCATACGCGTCCTCCGAAAAGTTCTTACGATTATTTTATCATAAAATCTTCTCGGTGTCAACGCCCACTCGCGTGAGGCATTGTTGTATGATTCAAACTAATTATCCCTGTGCTTTTCCTTCAATCGAGCGATGTTTTCTTCCACCTGCTTTTTGTGCAAGGGATACCAGAACCACAAAATAAGTGACAGAAGCGCAAATCCCACCGTAGGGATTATCGTGGAGATATCAAAGATACCGTTTACCACGTTCTCGTCAAATGCCGTAAGCTCGGAGTAGCCCACAAGGGTCAGCAGACCGCCCGAGAGACCTGCCGCCGCGGCTTGTCCCAGTTTTCTGGCAAAGGAATAGAGGGCATACACAGTTCCGTCCTCACGTATGCCGTTCTTTAACTCCGAGTAGTCGATAACGTCGGTGATGAGCGCCCAGGATACCATTGTAAAAAAGCCCAGACCTATCCACGACACAGTAGTGAGAGCCACGTACACCCACACGTTTTCGGGGCGCAGGATAAAGAGAAGGAGCGAAATTCCCGCCGCCACGAAATTCGAGGCAACGCTTATCTCGGCTTTGCCGAACTTTACCGCCAAGGGCTTGGCGAACGCCGCCGCCACAAGGATAGCCGCCGTCATAAGAATGGTCGAGACGGCTTGCGCGTCGGTGTTTCCGTAGAAATTAGGGTAGATATAATTGGACATAGACTGAAGCGTGAACTGCGCCAGAAGCATAACCACCGATGCGACGGTTATAGATATAAGCGCGCGGTTGCGCAGAGCGTTTTTGAGCATGGTGGCAAAGCTGTTTTTGGCTCTGTCCTCTTTGCTCTCGCGGGGCTTTACGCGTTCGGTGGTCAGCGCGTAGCAGATGATATAGCACACGATAGACAGCGCCGAAAAGACGCCCGCTATAATCGTGAAGCGCCTGCCGTTGAGAACCGACACGTTGCCAACCTTATCGTAAGCGACAAGAGGAACGCCCGCGCCTATAAACAGACCCGCCAGCGACGCGCCTATGGAGCGGTAGGTGGAAAGCGACTGCCTGTCACCCGAGTCGGACGATATAGCCGATGCCATAGAGCCGTAGGGAATGTTGATAGAGGTGTAAAAGACCGAGCCCCAAAGGATGTACGTCACAAAGAGGTAGCCTATTTTGAACGCCATGCCCATGTCGGCGAGGGAGCTTTGGTATATGAGAAAGGAAGAAATGGCAACGGGGCCGCACATTCTGATTATCCACGGCTTGAACTTGCCCGCGGGGGTTGGGCGGCTTCTGTCGCAGATGCGCCCCATGGTGATGTCGGTAAAGCCGTCCACGAAGCGCGCTATCATCATAATAACGCCGACCACCGCCGCCGAAACGCCCATAACGTCTGTATAGAATTTAAGAAGAAAGCTGGATGAGAAGATAAAGGTGAAATCATTTCCGAAGTCACCGAAAAGGTAGCCCAGCTTGTCGCGCCAGCCGAAGGGGCGCTGAGTTTTTTCAGTTTTCATAAAAGCCTCCGAAGGATCAGAATAAGAGATATACAATTATTTTTGAGACATTTATGAAAATTATGCAATAGCTACAGCAAAAGCGGTTTTGTAAAATTTTGCTAAAATTTTTAAGGTCTATGCAAAAAAGCCTTCAAGAATATCGCATATACGCTCGCAGGCGTGACCGTCTCCGTAAGGGTTTACCGCTTGAGCCATTTTTTGGTAAGCGCTTTTGTCAGAAAGCAATAGGTCAGCCTCTCGGAAAATACTCTCCCTGCCTGTGCCAACCAATTTAAGCGTGCCCGCCTCAACTCCCTCGGGGCGTTCGGTGGTGTCGCGTGCCACAAGCACGGGCACGCCCAGCGCGGGTGCTTCCTCCTGTATTCCTCCCGAGTCGGTTATCACCAGATAACTGCGCGCCATGACGTTGTGAAAATCCACCGCGTCAAGCGGCTCTGTCAGCATTACGCGGTCGCAGTCTGCAAGCTCCTCGGCGGCAATTCCTCGGACAAGCGGATTCATATGTAGTGGATATATCACCCTTGCGTCGCCGTGCTTTATGAGAATTTCCTTTACCGCGCGGAACAGCTCACGCATGGGCTCGCCCAGATTTTCACGTCGGTGGGCGGTCAGCAGAATTATCCGCTTTCCCTCAGCCCAAGTAAGTATGGGGTGACTGTGGTAAGGGCGCACCGTGGTTTTCAGCGCGTCTATCGCCGTGTTGCCCGTGACGAAAATCTTTTTTTCGTCCTTGCCCTCGGCAACCAGATTTTGACGTGCCCTCTCGGTGGGCGCGAAATGAAGCTCGGCTATCAAGCCCACCGCCTGCCTGTTGAATTCCTCGGGATAGGGGCTGTGGATATCGTGGGTACGAAGTCCCGCCTCAACGTGGCAGACGGGTATCTTCATATAAAAGCAGGCAAGCGCGGCGGCAAAGGCGGTGGCGGTGTCGCCGTGAACCAGCACCGCGTCGGGGCGTTCGGCTTCAAGCACACCGCGCATCCTTGAAAGCACGCGCTCTGTGACCTCAAACAGAGTCTGCCTTTCGCTCATTATATCGAGGTCGCGGTCGGGGGTTACGCCGAAAAGCTTCAGAACACCGTCAAGCATCTCTCTGTGCTGACCCGTAACGCAGACCGATATCTTGAATTTTCCGCGCCGCCCAAGCTCGTTTGCCAGCGGACACATTTTTATCGCCTCGGGGCGAGTTCCGAAAACGGGCATTATTTTTTTCATATATTTCTCCTGTCAGCAGAGTTTTGTTACAGACTTCCTGAAAAAATATATGCGTTTTTGAGTTAAAAAGACCGTAAATTATTGAAAAAACGCTCAAAAAGACAGCTTTTTTGTGAAATATCGGAAAAAAAGTCATAAACATCTTAAAATTAGATATATACTTTTAGACTGTTTTGTGTTAAAATGAAAATGGAGTGGTTCACTATAACAAATGTTTCGATAAAATAACCATTCAGAAAAATTTGAAAAAGGAGAAATTATTATGAGCATGAAAAGGACAGTTGCGCTTATTCTTTGTATTATGATGCTGGTGACGGCAATGCCTGTGGGAGTATTTGCCTTTCCCACAAATACCGAGGACAGCTTTGCCACGGACAAGACTTACGGGTATTTTTACAAATACGATTTCGATGGGCTTGCCGAGGGCACTGCAATGACCCGAATTTACACAGGAGCCGGAGCTGATGCCAATCCATACGGATATAAAACCGATGGTGGCTTCCCCGGTACTGTCAAAACCCGTACCGACAGCTCGGGAGGCTACCAAGGGCGATATGCTGAAGTTTCCTTTTCCGCCGGTACGAGACATTATGCTGTCTTTGCTCACGGAAAGGACGGGAAGTCCTTTGTTATGGGTAACACGGTTTCCACCGAGTTTGACATTCGTTGGCAGGGGGTTATCGAGGGGGCGACGCTCGCTGCAAACCCAAGCTTTGAGTTGCTTTCCTTCAAACGAAACAATAATACTAATTCGACAATCGTTTTCCTTACGGCTACTATCGTTGCGGAGGACACCGCCATCGACAAATATTTATGCATAAAAACGCCCGACGGAACAGAGATTGCCAGGCTCACAAAGGATGCAGACGACTTTACAAACATAAAGACGGTCTACTACGACGCAACACAGACTTACAGCGTTTATATTAACGGCAGTCTTGCGGTTGAGGCAAAGGCAGGAACTCGAGACACGATAACCAACTTTATCAATTTTACATACGACGATGACGGCTTTGTTACGCCAACAACCGTCTCAGACGGTTACGGATTTTTCTTTTGTAATATTGATAATAAAAGCCAAAACATTGCTCCTTGCGTAATTGACGTTGATAACTTCTGTATAAAGGAAGAACAAGTATCCGACGGCAGAACGGCGTACTATGAGAATAGCTTTGAGGGTACTTACGGAGACCTTGTTGTTGCTTCACACGCCAATACCTTTACTTACGAATATACAAGACCGACTCAAGTATATCGCCCGACAAACACCGGTTATCTGAATATGGGCTCGGGTGGCTATTTCTTATTGAGAGACCGTTATCAGATACTTCAGAACGGAAACTGGACGGTAGAGTTTGATGCCCGTGTTACCAGTACAGGTATGAATTTTATACTTTTAGGATTTAATGACGGTGTAAACGACACCCCGCTTGTAAACGTAGACAAGACAGGTCAGGTAATAAAATTTGGTGCCAATACCGTCGTTAACGGTAAGCTTAACCAAATTGTTACAAGCTCTACTATGGCTACATACGGGGCGGAAAAATGGACTCACATAGCGCTTTCGGTGAACGTCGATAAAAACGGCGCTAACAAGGGCAAATTTGACGATTGGACTCTTGCAAAAGGAGACACAGGGCTTACCTACGCTGTTTCCCTGTGGGTAGACGGTGTATACGCAGGCTCTTACAATGACATTCCTCGTGCGGAATTTTACGCAACGAGCGCGTCGGAGCTGAGGTTTATAGACGGTACGGTATATAAGAGAGATGCTCTTGCAACTGAGCCGCAGTTGTCTGATATTAAAGATGAAAGCGTAAGGTGGATCGAGAAAGATAGCGCCACCCTTAAGCAGTATGTCGTTACAGACACAACCACCGGCAATGAAACTCGTTACTATTTGCAGTATGATGAAAACGGAAACTTTATACCCGGTAGCCTTGACGAAACAGCTATGACGGCGAGCGGAAGCGTCGTGCTTACTTATAGTGGCACCTATACCGGAGACGGTTTGGGCTTTTTTGACAGCAGAGGCGCGCGTGATGACGGAGATATAGACAATATAAAGGTATATGAAGGTCTTTACCCTGCGGCAAACGCGGTCGGTAAAAACGACACCAAGGGCACGGTTGCGGAAATCGATTTGGGTTACGTTATAACCACCAACGCTGTTAACGTAACGGCTACTCAGAGTAGCACGGGCGGAGACGTAGGCGTAGTTTACTTTGGAAACTGGGCTTCCTCAAGCGCGATAGCTTCTACCCAAAACGACAACGCATATGTCACGCTTAAATCAAGTGGACCGGTAAGATATCTTGACGTATATACTCCCAACGTTGGCGGCAAGGTGTTCTCCTCGCAAGTCAAGCTCAGAAACTATGCGATAACCGCAGGTTCAACTCATATGTCCCTGCTTTCTGTAAAGCGTCAGGAGGCAGAAGGAACACAAACAGTTCTTAATACCTTGATGATGGATACCTCGGGATATCTCTACTTTACCAAGGACTCCACCAACTATTATCTTTACGACATGGACGGCAATCAGTATTCGGCAAGCGGCTCTGACTGGATAACCGTTCAGACGGTAATAGACGAAACAGGCGATACGCCCCTTATCTCCTATCTCGTAAACGGAAAGGCTGCGTATTACTACAAATATACGGATTTCCCATACCCCGTCAGCGCAACGAATATAGACGGCGTTATTACAGGTGAAGTAACGGCACTTAAGGACGCCATAGACCAGAGAGTTTGTATCGCAGCAAACACCGGTGCTCTCGCATACTCGGTAGACCTTGACACCTTTAAGGTCGAGCTTATCGAAAATCCCTTCCCCGCCGAGACGGCTGAATGGGAAGACTCTGCCATGATCGACTTCTCGGACTACAAGAGCATAGACGAGCTCGGTCCCCAGTTCTACAGAACGTCGGGAGTTAAAATTGAGGATGGCGTGCTTGTTATCCCCGAGGGCGAGACCTTTGCATGGATAGACTATAACGGCTCGTTTAACAAGAAGTATGTGACAACCCCCGCCACAGGCTTTAATTTTGAGGTGAGAGCAAAAACCTCTACTGCCGAGGGCTACCTTATAAAAGCGGTATACGACACAGGAAATGGATTTAACTTCGCAAATCTTGACGGCAACTATGTTAAGCTCGGCGACACTACAACAAACTTTTCCATCAGCTCCCTTGAAGACGGTAGATTTACCGACTTTGTCATGTCGTTCGGAGGTAACTCCACTCGTCCCGTTTATTTCGTTAACGGCAATCTCGTGGGTAGTTCGCTTGGTAACTAT
This sequence comes from Eubacteriales bacterium, assembly GCA_045660295.1. Taxonomy (GTDB): domain Bacteria; phylum Bacillota; class Clostridia; order Oscillospirales; family CAG-272; genus RGIG8775. Next base: position 10,056 of record JAZRDN010000021.1, on the reverse strand, counting down.
AAAGCTAACACCGAGAATGAAGAGCTGGTAGCCTTTGAGTTCCCCGACAAGACCGAAATATCCGAGCTGTACATTCATTCGGGGCTTAAGAGCGAGCTTGCGGAGAAGAGCGGTAATATTATATCGATAGACCCCGACGTTATTACAAATCATTCCTCACATTCTGTGGATAACGTTATCAGCATGAAGTCTTTGAGCGCCGCAAATACGGTAACTCCGACAGAGGGCGACAAATACTTCAGCATGAATTATGGAACGGCGTGCACAACGCCAGTTGCCACGGATATTCCTTTTACAGGCTATCTTGAGGACAGCGTTACTGTGTTCGAGACAAGCGTAAGATTCGCGCCTGCCGCGACGATACCGGACAAAACCCCCAATATGAAGCTGTTCCAGCTCTTTAGATATGACGTAAATTATGACGTAAATAACACGTTGTTTGCCGAAGATCTTCTCGATATCACACCCGAAGGACAGCTTTTGACTCCTTACGGACTTCTTCGTGAGAAAGACGGAACCGCGCTGGTGCTTTCGGCTGAGGATTGGCAGAACGTGGCGGTCATATACGACGCCGCTGCGGGTCAGATAAGCTACCGAGTTGACGGAAATATCCCTTATTGCACAGTAGACGGCAGTCTTGTTATTGCTGACGGTGTTCAGCTTAAAACTCCTAGCTATTACAGAATGGATGCCGCAAAAGCACAGTTGAGAACGGCATACATTCCGACCAAGGCCATCGGAAAGCTGGAGCTTGAATACGTAAAGGCATACAACGTAAACGAGAGCGCCAACATCGAGTTTATCGGCACACAGGCTTCCACATCTGACGGCGATATTCGTATTATAGCGGGCATCGACATGCTGTACTACGGTTGCGCGGGCTTTGATGTCAAGGGCTACGGATATGACGAGCTGGGCAACCCGAAGGACGGCGAAAGCATGATTCCCGCAAATACGGCGTACTCGTCAATAACCGAGGTCGTAAACGGCGCTGAAAATGTTGTATACCCCGAGGAATACGGATACAGATATTTCCTTATAGGCAAGATTACAAAAATACCCCAGGACAAGGCGGTAACGCTTGAAATAACCCCATATACAATGACAAGCGGCAAAAAGAGCAGTTCTGCCAAGATATTGCTCAACGTTGATTTCTCGGAGCTTGATATGAATAATTGGGTCTGTGCCACCGATTGCGTTAGCATAAAGCCCGAGGGCGATGATATAAAGGCTAATTTCTCCACCACCGAATACGTAGCGTACACCAAGGACGGCGCACTTGAATTAAACGGTCTTAACGCCGAATTTGCCTTTAGCGCTAATTGTGAGGGTCAGGTAAGCGTAAATCTTACCAACGCCTTTGGAGAAGCGGCAGAAGCCAGCCTGTTCGACGTATACGTCAACGGTGAACGCACAAAAGAGAATGTCAGCCTTGATTTCGGACACCACACGTTTGTCCTTGCCGATAATCTCGCTAAGGGCGACTACACCTTCAAGCTCGTTAAGAAGAGTGGCGACGATTTCGTGAGAATCAACTCTATGAACTTCTGCGGAACGATAGGCGAAGCTCCTCTGCTTGTAAGAGAGAACGCGGTTGACGTTGTTGTCTCCTAGCCGACAAACGGCAACGAATACGGCAACGTTACAGTCTACCTGCAGACCAGCGAGGAGAGTGGAAAGTATTATATTGCGTACTATTTCAACTATGATGTCACTGCTCCAAACACCGAATGGACGTTTGACTCCCAACCTACCGAGGATGGAGTATCGGTAAACCCCGGCTTCAACAAGTCTCTGTACCGTATATCAGGAGCTAAGCTCGTAGAAAAGCTTGATACTTCCTATACCTATAACGAAAAGTACCTTGTTCTCGACCCCAGAGAGATAACTCTTGCTATACAGGAGGTCGACGCGGCTGATTTCGTAGGCGGTTGGCACGGCGACGAGATCATGACTGCTGTTGACTTTTACCTTGACGGTGCCCCAATTGACCCCACCGTTGCGGGAAAATATACGGGTACGCAGTTTGAAATGCGTCAGGATTCGGTTCTGAACCGTTGCAACACGCTCGATGTAAATGTTATGAATCATAACGTGAAGTGCTTGTTAAACTCGAACGGAATAAAACTTGAACAGCAGGTTGAATTCCTTACCGACGATTTTGCGCCAAAGCCCGAGAACAGTTTCCTTCAGATGGCAACCTTTATGCGCCAAAATACATCTCTTTCAAGCGAGCTTAGAGAATTACCTAAAAATCTCCTGTGCAGGCAGACAAATCTTCTTAACGCTAACGGAAAAGTAAATTTGACCTATGACTGTGTTGAAGATAAAAAGATGGTTGAAAAAGAAGGGGAGATGGTCGAGGCAGAACAGTGGGTAGGCGACGATTATAGCGATACCACCAGATACGCTGAGTATATAGGAAATCACGTGGGCGATTACACAGGTCTTTACGGATTGATAGGCTTCGTTATCGACGATGCCAGTGTAGCCGCTGAAAATTGCCGATTGAAAATAAGGTCACTCGACAACAAGTGGTATCCTTCCTTTGATACATATAACGGCGATACGGTTCCCAAGGGCGAGGTTTGGAACGTAAGCAACTCCTATTTCATCGACTACAATCCCGAGCTCTACGTTACAAACGCGGAATGAGCCGAATAGCTTCGATGAAGCGAAAATGACAGTTAAATTTAAAATAAAAGCGGAGTGAATTTCACTCCGCTTTGTTATATTATTTCAAAACAGGCCATTTTTGCCAATTGGTACATTGCGCGTTTGCCTGTCGCTGTTGGTTTCTCCAACCGCCTTTTGGAATGGCACATCTGCCTTTTTCCATCCCGCTTGCAACGGTTACTCTTTGACCAAAGTAGTCGCACTTCCTGTTGCCGGTCCAGAATGCACAGGTTGCACATTGTTTCCAAGTTCCGGGGTATTGTTGAGCCATATTTTTTTCCTCCCAATGATACAGTATTTATTTGATTGCCTTAAAGGGACATTTGTTGTTCTTTGCGTGCTTTTGGGCATTTTTCGTTATAATTATTGTATCACAAATAAAGCCGAAAATCAAGTATAAATGCCCTTGATTTGTAAATAATAGTATCACTACTATTAAAAACAAGGAGATTTTCATATATGAAAGCCACTGGAATTGTCAGAAGAATAGACGACCTCGGACGTGTCGTTATCCCCAAGGAGATACGCCGCACCATGCGCATAAGAGAGGGCGACCCGCTTGAGATATACACCGACCGAGAGGGAGAGGTTATCTTTAAGAAATATTCGCCCATAGGCGAGCTTACGGGCTTTGCGGCACAGTATGCCGAGACGCTTCACAAGACCTGCTCTATGGCGGTGGTGATCACCGACCGCGACGCGGTCATCGCTTGCTCGGGTGTGCCCAAGAAGGAATACGCCGACAAGCATCTTTCCGAGGAGCTTGAAGCGCTTATCGAGCGCCGTTCGCTCTATCTTTGGAATGAGGGCGAGGAAAAGCTTCCCATAACGGTTGACGGCGGCTCGCATTTTATAAGCTGTGCCATGCCGATACTCAGCGAGGGCGACATAGTAGGTTGCGTTGCGTCGGTTGCCGAGCTTGAGGTGGACAAGCCCCACGCCGCCCTTGGCGGCGACATTGAGGGAAAGCTTATCGTTACCGCCGCAAGCTTCCTCGGCAAGCAATTGGAGACGTAAAAGCCAAGGGCTGTCGATTTTTACGACAGCCCTTTTGTAGTACATTAGTTAGTTTTTGTTGTGGGGTGCTTTTTTACAAAAATCATGCAAACAAAGGTAAACGCGACGGTGTTTAGCCGTCGCCTTGGTTTACGTGTGTTATTTTTATTTTTGCCACCGCACGTCGCGCGCTGACCTAAAGGGGGCGGCGCCTTCGCCGCTTATTTGTTTTTGAGAAGGTCGCGGATCTCTGTGAGAAGCTTCTCGGTGGTCTCGGTGCAAGCAACCTGAGCCGCGTATGCCGCCATCTGAGCCTGCTTTTCAGCCTCAGCCTTAGCCGCAGCTGCCTCAGCCGCCGCCTTAGCCGCAGCCTCCTCAGCCGCCTTCTTCTCAGCCTCAGCCTTAGCCGCTGCTGCTTCCGCTTCCTTAACCTTTTCGGGCTTGAGGTCGTCCTTAAGATCGGCGGACATCTCCTTTGCCTTTGCGGAAATCGTGTTGAATGTCTTCATAACCACAAAAAGAACGAACGCGATGATAAGGAAGTCGATTATGTTCTGAACGAACGCACCCCAAAGGAAAGCAACCTCGGGGGATTCTATTTTTTCAACACCGTCAGTTACCGTGACCACTGCCTCACGAACTACCCATTTCTGGTCAGCAAGGCTTGCGCCTCTTGTGATAACACCTACTATGGGGCTGACGAAACCGTTTGTGAAAGCGTTTACTATCTTTGTGAACGCGCCGGCAACGGCAACACCGATTGCCATATCAACCACGTTGCCGCGGGTGATGAATTTTTTGAACTCTGCGAAAAATTTCTTCATGTTTTGGAACTCCTTGTTTATTTTTAATGCTTTGCGCGGCTTTCGCCGCCTTTACAACCGATATTATACACCCAAAAGCGACTCTTGTCAACAGTTTTTGATAGCTAATATTGTAATATTGTACTCGTTAACGACAAGGGGATTTTTATAAATGGCGCAAAAACGGCGCATAATAAACTATTGACAAGAAACGAGAGAGATAGTATAATTTTGTTAGAGAGTGTCGAAACGCTAAAACTGAGAGGTAAAAATGATAGACTTCAAACCTATTACGGTAAATGAAAAGGAAATATATTCAAGCCATATGGCAGAGTGCGGCGAAAGAGGCTGTGAGTTCAGCTTCGCCAATCTCTATCTGTGGGGCAGACAGAAGTATGCGGTGCTTCACGGACACGTGGCGCTTTTCTCGCAGTTCAACCGCAGAACCGTCTATCCTTATCCCGTGGGTGCGGGCGACAAAAAGGCTGTGCTTGAGGCTATTATATCAGACGCGGCGGAGAGGGGAATACCCTGCCGTATAACGGGTCTTAACGCCGAGGCAAGACAGACCTTGGAGTCGCTTTATCCGAATAAATTCAGATTTCATTGCGACCGAGACTCCTTTGACTACGTTTATGAAATTGACAGCCTCGCCGACCTTAAGGGCAAGAAATACCACCGCAAGCGAAACCATTTCAACCGCTTTTGCGACAACAATCCCGATTATACCGTTGAGGAGTTTTCCGACAGTAACATAGAACGTGTGTGCCGAATGGTGAGCGACTGGTACGCCGACCGCCTTGCCGCCGACCCCGATGCCGATTTCCAGATGGAGCGCTCGGCGCTAGAAAAGGCGTTGCGTGACTATAGGGCGCTTGGAATGGAGGGGCTTGCGCTTTTTTGCGGCGGCGAGATAGCCGCGGTCACGCTGGGAAGCCGAATGTCCGCCGACACCTTTGACGTGCATTTTGAAAAGGCGCGCGCCGACGTTGACGGAGCGTATGCCGCCATAAATTGCGAGTTCGCGCGCCATATCCGCGCCAAATATCAAGGCGTAAAATTCCTCAACCGCGAGGAGGATATGGGAATAGAGGGCTTGCGAAAAGCCAAGGAAAGCTACTATCCGCACCACATGGTGGAAAAGTGCTGGGCTTGTCTGCTGGAGGACGGCTATGAGTATTGATGAAAGAGTGACGTCCGAGGCGCACGCGCCGTCTGTGTATGATATTGCCGACCTCAGAAGCCTTTGGAAAGAGGCTTTTGGCGACAGCGACGAGTTCCTTGACTGCTTTTTTGCCACGGCGTACAGCGCCGAGCGTTGCCTATGCATAACCGAAAAGGGCGAGGTTGCGGCGTCGTTGTATTGGTTTGACTCTGCCTGTGAGGGGCGGCGGTTGGCGTATGTTTACGCCGTTGCCACCTGCGTGTCTCACCGCGGAAAGGGTCTTTGCCGCAGGCTCATGGAGCAGACCCACCGCCACCTCGCCGCGCTTGGGTATGAGGGCGTTGTGCTTGTGCCGGGCGAGAATTCTTTGTTTAATTATTATGAAGGCTTGGGATATCGCCCCTGCTCGGAAATATCCGAGCTTCACGTTTGCGGGGAAGAACCGCCCGCCGAGCTACGCCGTGTGGGAAAATCCGAATACGCCGAGCTTCGCAGAGCCCTTTTGCCAAGGGGTGGCGTGATACAGGAAAACGAAAGCCTTGACTTTTTGGCAACCTACGCCGAATTTTATTCGGGAAAAGATTTTCTGCTTGCCGCAAGCAGGACGGGGGACGGGCTTAGGGGTATCGAGCTTCTCGGTAACGCCGATGCCGCGCCGTCGATCGTCAGTGCGCTTGGGTGCGCCGAGGGCGAGTTCCGCATGCCGCCAAGCTCGGCTTGGGGCAACGAAAAACGCCGCTTCGCTATGTTTCTTCCGCTTAAAGAGGGGGCAGAGCCGCCAACCTACCTCGGCATAGCCTTTGATTGAATTATCTTATCTAAAAACCGCATATACAAGCCGAAGCAACACAAAACCACAAACAATCTCGGGTAAAAACAAAGAAATCCCAAAAAAATTTGTGGTTTTCTATTGACAAAGCTGTGATTTTATAGTATAATCCAAAATAGAGGATAAGGCTTTTGGGCTGAATTTTTTGAAAAAATACGGTAAAGGATGTGATTTTTTTGCCTAAGTATAATAGCGCGCGAAGCGCAAAAAGCGAGAGAATAGAAAAGCTCAAGGCAGAGCTTTTCCGTGAGATGCCTCAGATAGAGGCTGACCGCGCGGTGCTCCTGACACAAAGCTACATGGAGACCGAGGGCGAGCCTATAGTCGTTCGCCGTGCCAAGGCGTTCAAGAATATTCTTGAAAATATTCCGATCACCATTCGCCCCTATGAGCTTGTGGTCGGCTCGGCTACCAAGAGACCGAGAAGCTGTCAGGTCTTCCCCGAGTTCTCCTACGACTGGCTCGAGGCTGAATTTGACACAGTGGCGACACGTTCGGCTGACCCTTTCTATATCTCCGAGGAGACAAAGAACACTCTCCGCGGCGTATATAAATATTGGAAGGGAAGAACCACGTCGGAGCTTGCGACCTCGCTTATGGCTGAGGAAACAAAGCTCGCCATGGAGCACAACGTGTTCACGCCGGGTAACTATTTCTATAACGGCGTCGGTCACGTTACGGTAAAGTACGGCAAGGTGCTTGAGGTCGGATTTGGCGGTATTATTGACGAGGCAAACGCCGAAAAGGCGACTATGGACTTCGGAGACGCCGATTACACCACAAAGACCGCAATGCTTGACGCGGTAATAATGAGCTGTGAGGCGGCTATTACATACGCGAGACGCTATGCCGAGCTTGCCAGAAAAATGGCGGCCAGCGAGAGCGACAGCGCAAGACGCGCCGAGCTTCTTGTCATCGCCGACAACTGCGAGCGAGTTCCCGAGTGCGGAGCGAGAAGCTTCTACGAGGCTTGCCAGAGCTTTTGGTTCGTGCAGATGCTTCTGCAGACAGAGTCCAGCGGTCACTCGATATCCCCCGGACGCTTTGACCAGTATATGTATCCTTATTATAAAGCCGATATCGACAGCGGCAAGATAACCAGAGAGTTCGCGCAGGAGCTTATGGACTGCGTGTGGATAAAGCTCAACGACCTCTCAAAGTGCCGTGACGCGGCTTCCGCCGAGGGCTTTGCGGGCTACTCCATGTTCCAGAACCTTATCGCGGGCGGACAGACCGTCTGTGGAGAGGACGCCACCAACGACCTTTCGTTTATGTGTATCGATGCTACCATGCACGTTATGCTTCCCGCTCCGTCGTTCTCGGTGCGTATCTGGAACAAGACCCCCCACGAATTTCTTATTCGCGCGGCGGAGCTGACAAGAACAGGTATCGGACTTCCCGCTTATTATAACGACGAGGTCATCATACCCTCGCTTATGTCAAGAGGACTTACTCTTGAGGACGCGAGAGACTATAATATAATAGGTTGCGTTGAGCCCCAGAAGTCGGGCAAGACGTGGGGCTGGCACGACGCGGCGTTCTTCAACATGTTAAAGCCCATGGAGCTTGTTTTCGGAAACGGAAAGCTTGACGGCGTTGACGTTGGAGTAAAGACGGGCGACGTGGCGGGCTTCAAGAGCTTTGACGAGTTCTTTAACGCATACAAGGCGCAGATGGAATACACTATCGCGCTTATGGTAAACGCCGACAACGCAATCGACGTGGCGCACGCCGAAAGATGTCCGCTTCCTTTCCTTGCTTCGATGATTGATGATTGCATGAAGCGCGGAAAGACCCCCGAGCAGGGCGGCGCGGTCTACAACTTCACAGGACCGCAGGGCTTTGGTATCGCCAACGTGGCTGACGCTATGTACGCCATAAAGAAGCTGGTGTTTGAGGAGAAAAAATTCACCCTCGCCGAGCTTAAAGACGCCATGGAGCACAACTTCGGCAAGGGCGGTACAGATGTGGGCGCGCTTACCGAAAAGGTTGCCCGCGAGCTTGCCAAGAACGGCGTTTCGGTAAACGAAAAAATAGTTGCCGAGATATACGACGCAGTCAAGAATAAGGGCGCAGACCCCAAGTACGACGCTATCCGTGAAATGATACTGGCGCAGGACGCCTACGGAAACGACGTTGACGAGGTCGATGCAATAGCCCGTGAGGCGGCTTACACATACACGAAGCCGTTGCTTAAGTACAAGAACCCCAGAGGCGGTATCTTCCACGCAGGACTTTATCCCGTTTCGGCTAACGTGCCGCTTGGCGCGCAGACGGGTGCTACTCCCGACGGCAGATATGCTTATACCCCCGTTGCCGACGGAGTTTCGCCTACCGCGGGACGTGACGTAAACGGTCCTACCGCATCGGCTAACTCGGTCTCAAAGCTCGACCACGGCATCGCCTCCAACGGCACGCTGTTCAATATGAAATTCCACCCCTCGGCGCTTGCGGGTGACGTGGGACTTGAGAATTTCGCGGCGCTGGTCGAGACCTATTTCGAGATGAAGGGAAGCCACATGCAGTTCAACGTGGTAAGCAGAGAAACGCTTATCGACGCGCAGAAGAATCCCGAGAATTACAAGAGCCTTGTAGTCCGCGTGGCGGGTTACAGCGCGCTCTTTACCACACTTTCAAAGTCGCTTCAGGACGATATCATCAACCGTACCGAGCAGTCGGGCTTCTAAGAGGTGGCTATGGATAACAATTCGGTAGTCGGAAGAATTTTCGACATACAAAAGTTCTCTACTCACGACGGACCGGGCATACGCACTATCGTTTTCCTTAAGGGGTGTATCCTCAGATGCCGATGGTGCTGCAATCCCGAGTCGCAGAGTTACAGAGTGCAGAGAATGAAGACCGCCGAGGGCAAGACAAAGACCGTTGGCTACGACACCACGGTGGGCGAGGTCATGGAAAAGGTCTTAAAGGACATGCCCTACTACCGCCGAAGCGGCGGCGGACTTACCCTGTCGGGGGGCGAGGCTCTCTGCCAGACCGAGTTTGTAAAGGCTTTGCTGACAGAGGCGAGGGCTCACGGCTTGAACACCGCGGTGGAGACCACGGCTTGTCTGCCCTTTGACGAAATGATAAAGCCTGTGCTTCCTCTGCTTGACACGGTGCTTATGGATATCAAGCACACCGATTCGCTTAAGCACGAGGAGTTTACGGGACTGAGGAACGAGCTTATTTTACAGAACGCGCGGAGGATAGCCGAAAGCGGCGCGCATCTGATAATCCGCGTGCCCACCATTCCCACATTTAACGACACCGAGGAGGAGATACGCGATATCGCGCGCTTCGCGGCAAGCCTGCCGGCGGTAAATGAGATACATTTACTGCCTTATCACAGGCTTGGGTACGACAAATACGTCGGACTTGATAGGGAATACAAAATGGGCGACGTAGAGCCGCCTTCAAACGAAAAAATGGAGCGCCTGCGTAAGGTCGCTGAACAAGAAGGGCTTAAAGCGGTTATTGGCGGATAAATTACGCACCGCACCCTGCCAGAAAAGTTTCGCTCAAGCCTTTTTAAAGGCTTGCGGATTGACAAGGCAGAGCCTTGTCTCGCTCGTCGCAACGAGCGA
>JAZRDN010000020.1:0-18475 GCA_045660295.1 Eubacteriales bacterium | reverse complement strand
TTTGGTCGAAGCGGCGGGACTCGAACCCACGGTCTCCAGTACCCGAAACTGGCGCGATACCACCTTCGCTACGCCTCGATTGATAAAAAACTATTGAATTTTGTTGTGGTCAGTTATGTGGTCAACCCCGAATTTTGACCGTTTTTTCGGAGTTGGCGAAGTGCGAAAAATCTAATGTTTTCAAGGGGTTTCGGCATTTTTGCTGTTACTTGGTTGAACAAGAGACCACAAGTACCCGAAACTGGCGCGCTACCAACTGCGCTACACCTCGAAATATTAAGTTTTGATGCTTTTACGGTTTTAAGCAGATGTGAGTCCGCGCGCCCCTCCGGGCTGAACGCGCCGTCGCATAGTCGCTGATTGTCGCTCGATACACTCGCTTCGCCAGCTCCTTGCTTTGGGCTGATCGCGTCGTTAAAACAATCATTGATTGTTTTAACTTGCTCACTACCAACTGCGCTACACCTCGAAATATTAAGTTTTGATGCTTTTACGGTTTTAAGCGGATGTGAGTACGCGCGCCCCTCAAAAGGTTATTCCGAGAGAAATTTGTACTATGATGATCGACTGCGTACAACAGCGCCTATATATTATATCAAAGGGGAGGATTTTTGTCAAGAGTTCTTTTGAAAAATGTTAGAAGAAAAGCGACGGGGTATGGCGGAGCGAGGGGCGCGAGCCGCATCGTTCACGGGAGCTGAAAAGGGTGCTCGGCCGTTTTAGGGCAGAGCGCGAGAGTGCGACCGCGCCGCTTTTCTGTGAGTGATTACAGGTTGTGGAGAATGAGGTTTGCGGTAGCCTTGTTGGTTGCAATCGGAATATCGTACACGACAGCGATTCTGAGAAGCGCCTTAACGTCGGGGTCGTGGGGCTGGGACTCAAGCGGATCCCAGAAGAAGATTATCATATCGATATTTCCCTCTGCCGCCTTTGCGCCGATCTGAAGGTCACCTCCAAGGGGGCCGGAGAGATAACCCTTTACGTCAAGGCCGGTAGCCTCTTCTACAAGCCCCGCGGTAGTGCCGGTGCCGCAAAGGGCAAAGTTCTCAAGTATTGCTTTGTTCTGGATAGCCCAGTTGACCATATCGTGCTTCTTGTGGTCGTGTGCTATGAGGGCTATTGTTTTCATTTTCTTTTTCATTTAATTACCTCTTTTGTTCTGTATTTTCTTGAATTCTCTGTGGATATGTAAACAAATGTATACAATATCCGCGTTTTTTCTTAATTACTTCCTGCTTTTGCCTTGTTGCTTTGCTTGATTTTTAGGGCTTTTAGACGGCTTCTGTCTTGATACGAGCCTAAGCACCTCTGCCGCGGCACGCGCCATCGCATCCTGCCTTGTGCATGCGGTCATAACCGTAAGAGTATACGCAAGAGCGCACTCGACGGAGTAAACGGTCTCGCCGTCATCTCCCTCTGTTTCACCGAGGTCCTTAAATCTCGGTGCGGGTAGCTTGTTTGCCTGTGCGTAATCGCGGAGCTTTTTTTGTGCATCGCGATCGATGGGCACATCACCTTTTCCGTTATTTTTCTTTGCGTTTTCTGTATGCGCGGTTGCCGCTTTTACGTTCTGCTTCGCGCTTTTCTTGGGCCCAGCTTCTGCCTTCGCGTTCCTTTTAACGGTCGGCTTAGCCTCGGCAGGCTTTGGCTTTTTTTCCGCTTCTGCCTCGCGCATAAGGTTGCTTAGTGCATCCTCTGCCGCGGCAGAATCCGCGATCTTGAAGTTCTTTCCCTCACCGCGACCGACGAGTCTGTCGCCGATATAGCATACTCGCACGTACGCCTTTTGGTGGTCGGGACCGCTTTCACTTTCGGTCATATATTTGGGGGCGGGGAGCTTTCTGGATTTGTCCGCGCACCACTCCTGCAGGGCATTTTTAGGGCTCTTTTTTGCAGCGTTTCCGGCGGTGTATTCCGATATGTCAAGCATTTTTTCAACGCAGCCCGCGGCAACGCTGACGCTCATACCCGAGTCGAGGTATATCGCGCCGACAATGCTCTCAAAAAGGTCCTCCATGACCGACGGCTCGTTTTGTATGCCGAGCTTTGCGTCGCCCTCACCCATGATAAGATATTTTTGCAGGCCGAGGCGCGCCATACTGCGCGAGAGGTTGCTCTTATCGCTTAAGCGAGATTTGATATTGGTAAAATCGCCCTCGCCGAGCTTGGATTTAATGCCGTGCTCGTACCTTTGTGCAAGGTCGCAGACGAGCCTTGTTATTATCGCGCAGGAAAGCACGCTGTCACCGAGGAACTCAAGCACCTCGTTTGACTGGTAGTCACCGTGTGCCTCGTTACAAAAGCTCGTTCTTGTGAATGCCTGCGTAAGAAGCGTCTTGTCCTTAAATTTATATCCTATTACCCGCTCGATTTCGGGAATGGCCTTTGCAAAAATCATTTTTACTTCACCTACAATTTTTTCTATAAAAATTCTACCATTTTCCTCCCTCTTTGTCAACCGTTTTTGCTAAAATCGCGCCCTTGCCCGTCGGCTTTCTTAAAATTTATTAAATTCGCTTGACATAATTGGGTTTTAATATTAAAATAGTACAAGGAGAGATATGTAAAGTCGGAGAGACGCGCCTGCTTCTGTGCCTTGTTAGGTTAGAAAAGCAGACGGAGCTTTCTGCTTTCGTTTTTTCTTATGGCTCTCGAAAACGTCTTGGCGGAATAGACGGCTGTGATTTTGTAAAAAGTATACTGTAAGCGCAAAGACCTTGCGGCTTGGAAGGGAGGTCCTAATGAATTATTTAATTTCAAAATTGAACGAAAAGCTGAATGATTTTTATATGGGCCGACTTTATCCTGCGATAGTCTGCGCCTTTGTGCTTTTCGGCTTTATTTACAGCAAGGAGCAGATCTTTATTCCCATAATCGTTCTTATGGCGTGCTTGGCGTTTTGGGTCTGCCGATCGGTAAAGCCTCTTATAACTCCGCTTTGTACCTTTATTTACAGTCTCTCGAACAACAATGCCATATTCGGCGATGAGGCATCGAACTTCTATTTCACGGGCTGGCGCATGGTGGCGCTCGTGCTTCTTGCGATATTTGCCGCGGTGTCTATCGTCGCGTTCGTCGTTCGCTCGGGGATAATTTCCAAGCTGCTTGTTAAGAAAACCCCGCTTCTTTTTCCGCTGATTTTGCTTTCGGCAAGCTTTCTTTCCTCGGGACTTTTGTCTGACAGATGGGTCGTGATAGACCTTCTTTACGGCTCGTTCCAGGTGCTGTCCTTCCTTGTCGTTTACGTTCTGTTTTATCACGGATTTTCCGATGACGAGGGGGCGGTAGATCTTGGCGACTACTTCTCGTACGTAACGCTTTTGATGTCGCTCGTTCTTATCGTCGAGATGGTGTGGCTTTATACCAGCGGTGACGGTGTTGTATCGGCGGACGGAAAAATAGTTAAGGCTTTGATAGTCTTTGGCTGGGGCTCCTGTAATAACGCCGGCGTGTACCTTGCTATGCTTATACCTATGAATTTCTACGGCGCGTACAGGTCGCGCCTGCCTATCGTTTATTTCCTCGCCGCGGCGGCAACCTACGTTTGTGCTGTACTCACTCTTTCAAGAAATGCGCTGCTTTGTGCAACTATAGTTTACATTTCCTGCCTTGTCGGCTTTGCTATTTACGGAAGAAGTCGACATAAGAAATTCTTCGCCTACGGTGCGGTAGCCATAGCCCTTTGCGTGTGCGTCGTTTACGTCATATATCGCGAGCCCCTACTGCTTGCGCTTAACAGCTACGCAGAGCAGGGTGTTTCGGACTCGGGAAGATTTGAGATCTGGCAAAATTCCTTCCTGGCATTCCTTGAAAATCCGATATTCGGAAACGGCTTCTATCAAGGGCTCATAACCGGTAACGTAAACGCAACCTTTATCCCCTCGATGGCGCATAACACGGTCTTTCAGCTTTTGAGCGGAATGGGCATCGTCGGATTTTTGTTCTACGCTATCTATCGCATCTCGTCCTTGCGCGCGTTTTTCGTCCGCCCCGATCTTATGAAAACCATGCTCGGCGCGGCAATGCTCGTTTTACTCTTTGAGAGTATGTTTGATAACTTTATTTTCCAGATACACCCCGTGTTTTACTATTCGATAGCTATGGCTATCGTTTACCGCCGACATAACGAGGTGATCTCTTGGCGTCCGCTTATCATTGCGGAGGAGAGGGAGCTTAAGCTCCGCTGATTTTGTTGGCAGAACGGGAGGGAATTTCCTAACGTAAAACAGAGACGTAACGGCGCTCTCACCATTACCGCAGGCTACAGTCCTGCTAAAATCCTGCGGTGAGGGGCCGCTATTTTCTGCATTTTTTCAAAGTTCAAAAAAAGTTTTGAAAAGCTATTGACTTTTAGATTTGTTTGTGATATAATATCCAAGCAAGATTTTGAGAACTCGCACTTTTGGCGGATTAGCTCAGTTGGCTAGAGCGTCCGGTTCATACCCGGCAGGTCGTTGGTTCAAATCCGACATCCGCTACCAAATGTCGAAGCCTACTTCGGCTTCGACATTTTTTTCCGGCCCGTTGGTCAAGAGGTTAAGACACGGCCCTTTCACGGCTGTAACATGGGTTCGATTCCCGTACGGGTCACCACCGAATGAAGCACTCCAGAAGGAGTGCTTTTTTTTATTCGGTGGTGACCCGTACGAGGAATCTCACCCAGCACGAACACGCTTCGCGTGTTTCGTGCAATGGGGGGCGAACCTCTGCCTCGCCGCTTCCGTGTCGGAAGCCTTGCAGGGCGAGGCAGATTCCCCAACCTTATACAAAGGTGCTTTTTCTTCCTAAAAAACTCCTGCAACGTCGCTAATTGACTTTCGTTATAAACCGTGATATAATAAACTTGCCGAGAGGACCAAATTTATCTAAGGAGCGTGATTGTATGGGACGCGAGATGACCTGCTTGCGATGCGAGAAAAAAATGAAATTTATGGGCACGGAAAAATTGCAGTTAGGACAGACCGGATGGATACTCGGCGATCTGCCGAATCTCTTTGCCGGTGCGATAGAGGTTGATGTTTATACCTGCCTTGCGTGTAAAAAGGTTGAATTCTTTTTGACCGATAACACGGAAGATGCCGAAGAAGCATTACCGCAAAAGCAATGTCCCGAATGCGGCAGGATGCACGACTTTGATTATCCGAAATGCCCGTTTTGCAAATATGATTATTATAAATAAGCCGGCTTTACAGAAAGGCCACGAATATGAATAATGTAAACAAAACTTTATATATACCCTTATACGGCAAGGCTTTTGTGAGCAAAAAAAGGATTTTCCTTAACGACAAAAAAGCCGAGGAGATATGGGAGGCGGAGGGGTTTAAGCTCCGCGGAAAGGCGGGGTCTAAGTGGCTCGCCTACTATATGGGTGTCCGTTCTGCCGTTTTTGACGAGTGGGTAAGAGAGAAGATATCCGAGATGCCGGGCGCCGTCGTGTTACACATAGGGTGCGGAATGGATAGCCGTGTCCTGAGGGTCGGGGAAGACAAGTGCGCGTGGTACGACGTAGATTTTCCCGAGGTTATCGAGGAAAGACGCCGCTACTTTTCCGAAACCGACGGCTACAAAATGATCGCGGGCGACGTTAGATGCTCCGCTTGGCTTGATTTCGTTACAGGCGACAGGGCGATAGTTGTTATGGAGGGGGTCAGCATGTACCTCACTGTCCGGGAGATGCGAGGTCTTACGGAGAGCCTTTGCGCTCGCTTTAAGTCGGTTTCGCTTCTTGTGGACGCCTACACGACGCTTGCGGCAAGGCTTTCAAAGAGGGGAAATCCCGTAAGCACCGTTGGCATTACCGAGGTCTATGGCATAGATGCGCCAAAGGCGTACGAGGGCGCGCTCAGCTTCGTGGCAGAGCATACGATGATACCAAAGAGGTATATAGACGAGCTTTCGGGAGCTGAAAAAATCATTTTTGGGGGGCTTTACGCGGGCGGATTTTCAAAGAAGCTATACCGATTGTATGAATACGAAAAGCGATAAAACGGAGGTGCTTTGTGCTGATATACTCTATAATTATGTTTGTCGTCGGCGCGGTCTTTTGCGGACTTAGCATTGCTATTTACCGCGGAAAAACCGAACTTATACACGATTACCACAGGACACGCGTGACCGACACGGCGGCGTACGGACGAGCCTTTGGCAAGGCTATGCTCACCTTCACCGCGAGCTTTTTTGTAAGCGGTATCATTGGCCTTTTCGGTGACACCGACGGCATTGCGGTCATAGCGGCTGCCATACTTATCGTTGGAATGATCACAGGAACGGTAGCGATCGTTATCGTACAGAAAAAATACAACGGCGGTCTGTTTTAACCGAATGAAATTTTAACTGATCCACAAAATTAAAGCGCCCGTTTTATAAAAAAACGGGCTTTTTTATGCTGAAATACGCCACAATGTGGCAGAAATCACCTGTTTTTTTACCGTTTTTATACTAAAATATTAAAAAGTATTGAACTTTTAGCAAAAAAGTAGTATAATTACTTATATTGCTTTATTAAAAAACTAATGGAGGAGCTTATGCGTAAGGACAGAAGGCTAAAGCTTTTGATCGGAATACTTGCGATACCCGTTGTTTTCCTGCTCGGTCTTTTTCTCTTCACGGGCGAGAACATTGAGATAATAAGAACGGTTTTCACAAAGGAGATGTCTAACGAGGAGATACAGGACGCGCTCCGTAATATCGGCTGGCGCGGATATATCACCGTTGCCATCCTCTCTATGCTCCAGGTCGTTGTTGCCTTTCTCCCGGCAGAGCCGGTGCAGGTGCTTGCGGGACTTACCTTTGGCTTCCCAATAGGACTTCTTTGCTGTACTGTCGGTGTTGTGCTTGGCAGCTCGGTTATCTTCCTTCTTTACAAGATATTCGGTGAGAGCCTTCGTAAATACTTTGACAAGCGCCTTGATATCGATATGGAGAGCGCGGGAAAGACCGGAAAGGTCGCGGCGGTAATATTTATCCTTTATTTCCTCCCCGCGATCCCTTACGGAATGATCTGCTTCCTTGCTGCAACCATGCGTATGCGATATCCGAGGTTTATAGCTATCACCACTCTCGGCGCGATACCGTCTATCTGTATCGGTGTTGGTCTCGGTCATATCGCGCTTGAGTTCAGCTGGATAATCTCTGTTGGAGTTTTTGCTCTTCTCGTTGTACTGCTTTCGATCGTTATGTGGAAGCGCGACTTTTTCGTCGGAAAGATGAACGAGTATCTTAGAGAATCTAAAAAGCAGTATTCCTCAAAGACGGTCGTAAGCGAGTATCCCGAGCGCCGTCTTACCTTCCTCTACGCGATCTTCAGAACGCTCGTTTTCGGAAAGATCAAGCTTAAATTCACCTGGAACGTGCCTAAGGATGAGATCGAAAAGCCGTCGATAGTTCTTGCAAACCACGGCGCGTTCATCGATTTCGCATACGCGGGCACGCTTCTTAAGAAGCACACGCCAAACTTTATCGTTGCGAGAATGTATTTTTATCACAAAACGCTCGGTAAGATTTTACGTTGGGTGGGCGCTTTCCCGAAGAGTATGTTTGCGACCGATACAGAGAGCGCTATGAACTGCATCAGAGTTATAAAGCGCGGTGGCGTTCTCGCTATGATGCCGGAGGCAAGGCTCTCAACTATCGGAAGATTTGAGGATATCCAAGGCTCGACCTACGACTTTATAAAGAAGATGGGTGTTACCGTCTACGTTATCAATATTCGCGGTGACTACCTCGCAAAGCCTAAGTGGGGCAAGGGACTGCGCCGCGGCTCGCTCGTTGAGGCGGAGCTTAATCCCCTCTTCACAAAGGAAGAGCTTGCGACCCTTGATCTTTCCGAGATCGAAAGACGCACGCTTGACGCGCTCTATTACGACGAGCTTGAGTGGCTTAAGACACGCCCCGAGGTTCGATACCGTTCAAGAAAAATGGCAGAGGGACTCGAAAATATTCTTACCCGTTGCCCCGAGTGCGGCGGAAGATATACCCTTAAAACAAAGGGCAAGGAGCTTTTCTGCGAATGCTGCTCTATGAGGACTTCGGTAGACGAGAGATATCGGTTTACCGAGGACTTTAAATTTGAAAATTTCCGCGATATGTACGACTGGCAGAGGGAAAGGATGCGCGAGGAAATACTCGCGGATGAGAATTTTGCCCTTGAGAGCGAGGTCACCCTTAAGCATTCCTCGGTTGGCGGAAAGACAATTCTCCGCGAGGCGGGTAAGGGCGTGTGCCGTCTTGACCGCACGGGACTTACCTATACCGGTACTGAGGACGGCGAGGAGATATCGCGCCACTTCCCCATGGATTCGATATACAGAATTCTTTTCGGCTCGGGGGAGAATTTTGAGATATACGTTGGAAAGGAAATATACTATTTCGCACCACGCGAGCTTCGTAGCGCGGTTGATTGGTATATAGCTTCCGAGATATTTAAGACTCTATAAAAACAAAGAAAAGGAGCTTTTTTGTGCTATGAATGACAACAAAACTTTGCATAAATCGCCCAAAAAGACCGAAAAAGCCTCTGCAAATATAGAATTTAAATCATTTATTACCGTCGTAATTCTTCTTTCATTTATGCTTGCGCTCTCGGGCGTGCTATCTTATATAATTCCCAACGGAAGCTTTGAGCGCGATGCGGACGGAATTATTATCGACGGCTCTTACACGGTAAACGAGGAGCAGGGCGGAATTGCCCTCTGGCGTGTTATTACAGCTCCCATAAGAGTTTTTGCCTCGTCGGACGCACTGACTATCATTATGATATCGGTCTTTCTTCTCGTTATGAGCGGAGTTTTCAATCTTCTTGAAAAGACCGGAGGCACGAAGATAGTTATCGGGCGAATGATAAAAAGGCTTGCCGACAGGGGTGGTCCTGTTATCTGCTTCTGCGTTCTTATATTTATGCTGTTCGGCAGCTTTTTCGGAATGTTTGAGGAGCTTGTAACCCTACTTCCTCTTATCATAATGTTTATGCTGTCTATGGGCTTTGATACCATGACGGGTCTTGGCGCGTGCCTGCTTGCCGCCTGCTTCGGCTTCTCGGCGGCTATAACAAACCCATTCTCGGTCGGACTTGCGGCTTCCATCGCGGGTGTCGGCGTTAGCTCGGGACTTTGGTTAAGGCTTATATTCTTCGTTATGATCTACGTTACCCTTTGCGTATTCCTTATGACTCACCTTAAGCGAATCGAGGCAGATCCTAAAAGGAGCATAACCTACGCTATAGACCTTGAGAAGCGAGAGAAGCTCACCGGCTTTGACTCGGCAAGGGAGAGAACTCCTAAGAACGATAAGGTCTTTAAGGTATTCTGCTATTTCTTTGCCGTGCAGGGCGTCGTTCTCGTTCTTATCGCCTCGGTACGCGCGATCTCGGATCTTGCGATCCCTATCCTCGCCATAACCTTCCTCTTCGGCGGAATTATTGCGGGTCTTCTCGTAACCGAGAAAAAGTCTGACACCTTCCGCCATATCGCAAAGGGCGCTGTCGCTATGCTCCCTGCGGTCGCTCTTATCGCGCTTGCATCCTCTATCAAGCTCGTTATGACCGAGGGCGAGATCATCGACTCGATAATGTACTACGTTATCAATATTCTCGACGGTAAGGGCAAGTTTGCGACCATACTTCTCGTCTATCTCCTTATCCTTATCCTTCAGGTATTTATCGGCTCGTCGAGCGCAAAGATAATGCTCGTTTTGCCTATCGTTCTCCCGATATGCCGCTCGATGGGCATCTCCTCCGAGATGGTCATCCTTGCCTACTGTATGGCAGACGGATTTACCGACGTTATCCTCCCCACAAACCCCGTCCTTCTCGTCGGCCTCTCTATGGCTAACGTGTCCTATACCAAGTGGTTTAAGTGGACATGGAAGCTGCAGGGTGTCGTTTTGGCACTCACCGTTGCCGTTCTGCTTTTCGCTACCCTTGTTGGGTATTGAGAATGATAAAGCCTTACATAAAAATAGCGCTCCCGAGCGACAGCGTGATGTCCTTAACGGACAAATCACGCTGAACGATGTTTGCCCTTGCGGGCAAATGATGTCGGCTTCGCCTTGTGATGTTCACTGCGTGAATGATGTTACGCCTAAAGGCGTAGTGGGCAAACATCACATCATTGCGAGCCTTGACGCGCAACATCATTATGAGCAAAGCGAATAACATCACTTTTGCGATAGCAAAAACATCACTAACAGAAAAAGAGAGTACACTACGGATTAAAACCGTTTTGTTCTCTCTTTTCTGCTTGTGTAAGGGTTTGGGCTTAGCCCATTTGCGTTTGACTAGTCAAATGTGATGCTTGCACTTTTATCAAAGTACAAATTCTTCGCTAAGAACCTCACCCTACCGCTCGGGAGCTTTTGTTTAAAATAAGCGATAAAAATGATCACCTTTTTACACCGATTACGGCTTGGTGTTTGATGATAAAAAACGAATCGGTCGGATGATCAAAAACCGGATTTCTTGAAGCATATCTTTTTAAGCTTTTCCTTTTTATCCAGCTCTTCCTTCGATAAAACGGAAGAGCTGTCAGGGATCTTTGCAAATGCGAAATATGCGGGAGAATAATTTTTTAAACGGAAATACAGCAGTCCCAGCTCGTAATTTTGCCTGTCGTTCAAGTCCTTGTTCTCGGTGATTATCTTTGTTGCCAGCTCTGCGTCTTCATTGTGTCCAAATTCCATAACGCACATGCAAACGAACATCATCTTGCATCTTGCGTCTCCTTTTTCAGCACCGGCGCGATAATATGTGAGCGCGCGTTTTTTGTTTTCCTTCACGCCAAGACCGTTGTAATAGGCTTCTCCAAGATAGTAATAAGCTTCTGTCGATCCATCTTCTGCCGACTTGGAAATAAGCTCGTGCATTTTTTCGTAGTCCTTGAGATTGTAGTAGGCTTTCACGAGTGCTTTTCGAGCCGTTCTGCCATCGTCTCCGGGCCTTTTAGATATCGAAAATAAATAGGACACAGCCTCCTTGGTTTTTCCAAAGTCGAGTAGCCTTAAACCGCACTCAAGCCTTAATGACGGGTCGCCCGAGCTTGCAGCCAGCCTGTAATAGTAAACAGCCTGCTCTCTGTCCGGAGGGAATGAACGACCGTCATTGAACTTCCCGTACCAATACTTATTTGCCTCGACGATCATAGCCCTTCTGAAATTTTTTCCTTCGTCTTCTATTTCCTCCTTTGTTTGCACAAAGAAGAGCGCAAGGTTAAGGCTGTCTTTTTTGTCGGATTCTAATATAAATTTGCGAGAATTCGCAAAAGGATTTGCTGCAACAGGCTCGTTAGGAATCAAAATAGCTTTGGGGTTTGCCCGGTCGCATAAAACGTTTTTTTGATAGTGCTCAAGTATGTTCTTCTGAGATGGAAGGCTGTCTATGTCGCTTGAAACCGAATTCTCCTTGGGTGATAAGGGGTCGTGGTTAAGGGTAGCGCAAAACCAATACGTATAAATGCCGTTTAAAGCCGCTGCGTACACCTGTGCGTACAGACGTCGAATTATGCAATACAAAAGTGTTATGCCGAGGGGCGAGCTCTTTGCTGCTTTGATATCCGAGATCAAAAGATCGTAATTGATGCTTCCGCCGCCAACTAGCATCAGTTGGCAAATATCCGAGTTTATTACGTTTAATGTGCAACACGAGCAAATATGCGGAATCATATGCTCCCACCCGAAGTCTTTAAGTAAAGACGTCAGCACCTCGTATTTGGGGTCCATATTTTCTGAGTGTATATCGGCGGCTTTGTATTTATCAAATATGATAGCCTTTCTGCTACGGCTTTTATCACCCGTCGGGGAATCGACCATACAGCGACACCAAACATCACTCGGATCGTATTTGTCGGGTAATCTGTCGTCGATTTTATTAAAATCGTACACCACGTATCTTTTGTTAGTAATCCTGTCTTCCTCAATTTCGTTGTAGGTTAACAGGTCGATTTTGTCGTATAAATCGTTATTCATAAGCCTCTCCTTCGGTTGGGGGGTAGTAGGTTAAATTGGGCTATTAAGACACTCGATAAATTGGGTTTTGTCGGTCGATTTATTATAGCACGTTTATAATTGAAAGTCAACCTGATGGTACAAAGAGAAAATCCCGAGGGCATCAAGTCGCTCGGGATATAAAGAACGGTTTTTTAAAATTTAATTTTATACAAACACCGCCGAGAGCACACGCAGTAGTCGCTCTCGGCGGTGTTATCTTTGCGGTTATTTATTATTTTCCAATAAACATCTGAGTCCAATAATGTCCGTTTGAAGCGTAACCTACTCCGATATGAGTATAGGTCGAATTCAAAATATTGGCTCTGTGTCCCGATGAGTTCATCCACGCATCAACAACCTTTTGCGGTGTTGTTTGACCTCTTGCGATATTCTCACCCGCGCTTCGGTAGGTTATTCCAAAGCTTTTTATCATTTGGAACGGTGTGCCGTAGGTCGGACTTGTGTGAGAAAAATACTTGTTATCTCTCATATCCTCGGACTTTATACGCGCCACTCGGCTGAGCTGCCAATCGTATGTAAGCTCGGGGAGTCCGTTCTGCTTTCTGATCTCGTTCACAAGCCTTACGACTTCCTTTTCAAAGTTCAGTACAGACGCGTCCGCAGTCGGGATGTTTAAGATCTGACCGGGATATATCAGATCGGGATTTTTGATCTGCGAGTTGGCGGCCTTGATTTCACTGAGCCCCACCTCATATTTTACGGCGATCTTCCACATGCTGTCGCCCTTGACTACCGTGTAGGTTTCGGCGGCAGATGCCGTCAAAGCAATAATGGAAAGCATCATAATCGCGCATAATGCAAATGATAACAGTCTCTTCATTCTATACCTCCTTATGTCAAAAACTGTCGTTAACGATAAATTGATCATTAACGTACTAATTATAACATATTTGGAAACCTGTTTCAAATGCAATAGGTGGAAGGGGAGGGGAAATCCGGTTGTTAGGTCATATATTAGGCGATTTAAATAGGAAAATATACAAAAAATGATAATTAACCAAAACTTACATGTTGTGATTTGCTTGCAATGCGGCTGTATCTTCGAGGATCATTCTGAAATTACCGCCGAGAGCAAAAACGTAACTCTTGGCGGTAATTTATTCAAATGTTTTTTATCGCACAACAATTGCGAGCGGGTTTGATAACGGACGGGGCGGCAAACCACAAGAAAAGAAAAAGCACCACGTTTGTGGTGTAAGGTACGGGGCACAAAAACAAAAGGACACTCGTTAAGAGTGCTAAACGTACGGGAATCTGCCTCGCCCTGCAAGGCTTCCGACACGGAAGCGGCGAGGGAAGAGGAAAACGGGAATTTCGCCTTTGGCGAATATACGCTCGCTTGCCGCTTACGAGCGAGCTTGACGCGCTCTGCGCGGCGTATGCGAACCCAGCGGCTACGCCGCCGGGTTCGATTCCCAAGTACGGGTCGCCATAGGATAGAAAAAACGGATACCAAAAGGTATCCGTTTTTCTATGGTGACTCGTACGGGAATCGAACCCATGTTTTCAGCGTGAGAGGCTGATGTCTTAACCGCTTGACCAACGAGCCGTTGCTTTTGCGCTTGATTATTATATCAAAATGAAAGGGATTTGTCAAGAGGTTTTTGAAAAAAATATTGAAAAAATTAAAAAATATGATAAAAAGGCTGAAAAAGCGGTGCGCAAAGGTAGTTTTTCTTCAAAAATCCGCCGAAAGGCGTGCGCATTTGACGATTTTACTTGATTTATAAAATAAAAAATGTTAAAATATAGGTATTAAGATGTATAGGTAGGTAGAAAATGGATTCCGCAAGGCTTAACCCGATAATAAGATCGGCAGCGATACACGAGTGCATAAACAGAACAGACGAGTGCGTTGCGTACGACTCGCGCGTGATCTACGTTATCACGGGAGATATAATGGCGACGGTTGGCGGCGATAAGGTAGGGCACCTCACCCCGGGAAACCTTTTATACATACCCGCGGGGGTCGCGTACAAGCTGAAAAGCAAGTATTTTAAGGCGGCGGTAATAACCTTTGACTTTACCGACGTAAACCCACAGCCCGAGGAGAGAATGTCACCGGTTGCTACGGCAGACTTTGAAAGAGCACTTTGCCATAACACGGATATCGAGCCTCCCTTTGATAAGTATTTTAAGATAGACGACGCGGAGGGCGACAAGGAGCTTTTCGAAAGGATGTGCAACATTTTTACCTCGGCAGAGGGATGCTATAAGGCGCGCGTTTCGGCTATGCTTAAGCTTGAAATTTTAAAGATGCTCGAGACGGTAGACGAGGGGGCGCTTCCCGCGAGAATGGTAGAGGAGCTTGACGCTTATATCAGAGAAAACTCGGGCGACGAGATATCAAACACCGAGATAGGCGCGATATTCGGCTATCATCCGTTTTACGTCAGCCGTATTCTTAAGGAGCGAAAGGGAATGACCCTGCGCCAGTATATAATCGCATACAGGATAAAGGCGGCGAAAAAGCTTCTTCAGTTCAGCGGCAAGACCGTGAATGAGATAGCCGAGGAGCTTGGCTTTACCGATGCCTCTTACTTTACAAAGGTCTTTAAGGGCGAGGTCGGAGAAACCCCCAAGGAATACAGAAACAGATTTAAAGAAGACTTTATTTGACAACAGTTGTTTACATAAAGAGGTAATAGACTTGAAAAAGAACGAAATTATTGATTTGAGGATAGAGGATATAACAAACCTTGGCTTTGGCGTTGGCAAGCATGGCGGGGTAGTTGCTTTCGTTTCGGATACCGTCCCCGGTGACTACGTCAGATGCAAGGTTATAAAGACCGCATCCTCCTATATCGTAGCGAGGGTAGAGGAGTATCTTGAAAGATCGAGTGAGCGCGCGCAAAGGTGCGAGAATAAGCTCTGCAAGAGCTGTGCATACAAGAATATATCCTACGAATACGAAAAATCCATAAAGGAAAAGTCGGTACGACAGGACTTTTTAAAGGCGGGCTTAAAGGAGGTTGAGGTTCTGCCTCTCGTTGCCTCGCCCTCGGAGCTTTTCTACCGCAATAAGGCGCAGTATCCCGTGGCAAGTGACGGAAAGGGCGGCTACAGGATAGGATTTTTCGCGCCAAAGAGCCACAGAGTTACCGAGGCTTCGGATTGCGCTCTCGCTCCTGCGGTTTTCGGAGAGATTATAGAAGAGCTGCGCGCTTATTTCACCCGTCATAGCCTTACGGCTTACGATGAGGAGCGCGGTGAGGGGCTTTTGCGCCATATTTATCTGCGCCGCGGCGAGGTAAGCGGTGAGGTGCTTCTCACCCTTGTTATAAACGGCAGTGATATCCCCGCGAGGGATGACCTCGTTCGCACTGTGACCGAGAAATTCCCCTCGGTCGTCGGTATTCTTCTTAATATAAACAAGGAAAACACTAACGTAATTTTGGGCGACAGATTTGTGACCGTTTTTGGCCGCGATCATATTTACGACACCCTGGCAGGTGTTAAGCTTAAGATAACCGCGCCCTCCTTTTACCAGGTAAACCACGACGCGGCAGAGCTTCTTTACAGAAAGGCGCGCGAGCTTGCAAGACCTACGAAGGAGGACGTTCTTCTCGACCTTTACTGCGGTGCGGGCTCTATCGGACTTTCTATGGCAAGGGACGTAGGCGAGCTTATTGGCATTGAGATCGTGGATAGTGCCGTTTTGTGCGCAAGAGAGAATGCGCGAGATAACGGAATAGAGAACGCAAGCTTTTTTACGGGTGACGCGAAGTATACCGAGCGTATGCTTGAGAATGCAGAGAGGGAGCTTGGAAGGGAGATCAAGCCGACAATAATTATCCTCGACCCTCCGCGCGCAGGCTGCGCCGCGGAGCTTGTAAAATACGTCGCAAGCTTAAATCCGCAAAGAATTGTTTACATTTCCTGTAATCCTACAACCCTCGCCCGCGACGTTAAGCTCTTTTTTGAGCTTGGTTATTTTTGCGATAGCGTAACGCCGTTTGATCTTTTCCCGATGACAGGGCACGTTGAAAGTTTAGTTTGTCTGACTCGTCAGACAAACTAAAGCGATATAAATCCCTGGCGGGATTTGCGATATACGCTTCACTTTGTTCGCGTGCGATATGCCTACGACGCGATATATCCGCTTCGCGGATGTGAGCGCATTGCGTGCGCATTGGGGCGCGGGGATTTATATTCGCGTACTTTCAACCACGTTCGCCAAAGCGAACATATCGCTGTTTCGCATTGCGAAACAATATCGCACTTGCGGAGCAAGTATATCGCGCACCGAAGGTGCATATCGCTTTCGCCCGCAGGCGAAACACCCTATGAAAGGATTAAGTTATGAACAAAACTATAAAAGAACTCGCCGTAGAGCTCACTATAGAAACTACCGCCGTTTGCGATAACATCAAAGGCAGAGCCGTATTTGTAAATCAACTTCTGCGTTCCTGTTCATCCATCGGAGCGAACAGCTATGAAGCCAAATATGCCCAAAGCACCGCAGATTTTGTGAACAAGCTTGAAATTGCCCTCAAAGAATGCTATGAAACCGACTATTGGCTTGAAATTCTTTTTAAGGTGGGGGCGATGGACGAAGGTGCATACAAAACACTTGCGAACAAATGCGGTGCAATACGCAGAAAGCTCATCGCCTCCATCACCACCGCCAAAGAAACCGTTGACGGACAAAAGTGACTTTCGAGCAAAGCTCGAAAATACAATTTACAGCAGTTTAGTATAACATATCGAAGAAAAAAGGAGTTGCCATGTACGACATTCAAAGCAGATGGAAGCTTGAAGGCAATATTTTGAGATATTACGGCTTGAGAAATCAGCCTAATATGTTCAAAAATACTGTTAAGCTTAGCAAAAAGCAAAAAAAGATTATTGAAAAGCTTCCCTGCGGATTGACAAATAGCGAAATGGCTGTCTTGAAAAATCTCGTAGGTGTGCAGATTGTGAAATTTGAAAGCAAAAGGGTAATTCCTTCGGGCTTGGATGATGCAAAATTTTGCAAAACGTGTATAGCAAATGATTTTATGATTCCCGGTATCGAATTTGATGCAGAGGGCAGGTGTCCGATCTGTCGATCTGCAGAAAAAACAAAAAATCTAAAAAGCATCGTTCCGATTATGAATACATTCCCGAGATCAAAGAAATCACGCTTTGATGTTGCCGTGTTTTACACGGGTGGCAAAGATTCTACTTACCTACTGTACCATTTGTCCAAGATCTTAAAGCTTCGTGTTTTGGCACTTACCTGGGAAATTCCCTATATGTCCGAATGTGCAAAGAAAAGCATTGAAAATGCTAAACAATTGCTTAATTCGGTTGAATTTATCAGCCGCAAAATTTCAAATGATGATTTAAGGAAGATATATATAAAGCTATACTCTTTGAGCGAAAATACCTGTGCCTGTCCCTCTCTTGCATACGTATTGTTTTATCCCGAGCTTGTTGCAAACAAAGTGCCATATTTCGTTGCGGGAAATGAGCCCGCACAGTTACTCGGCTTATATTTCAATCATATGGCACCTCAAATTGCTTACACGTTTTCTCAAAACAAATTGCTGAATTTCTTCTTGAACATCGGTAGAATTTTAACGTTTCACCCGCCTTTGAAAAAAGGGCAATTTCATACCCTTGCCACAATGAAGCAGCTCGCATACGGCGATAGTAAGATTAAGAATTTGGCAGGATATTCTAACCAACTCGTCTATAACATCTGCGAAGCGATCAAAGAAGTTCCAAATATCCTTAATCCGTTAAAAAAAGCGATCCGTTCGTCCTCTTGGTCGGGCAATATTCCCGCATTTGTGCAAGTGGATTTTGATGAAATATGCGGTGGTGTTTATGAGTGGAGAAAAATAAAGGATACTATCGTTCGTGAATGCGGTTGGGTTGCTCCGGAAGAACTTGACAAAGGATTACATACAAGCTGTAAAATTGAAAAATGCAAGGAGCATTCGCAGTTTGCAAGATTTTATCATATGAGAAGCACGATGATTCCATTCAGCGCACTTGAAATTGCAATTGCGAGCCGAAGCAATAATTTATCCCGAGCGGAAGCATTGGCGGAGTTAAAAGCCTCGCTTGGCTTTTCGCTTGATGAAATACCCGAGTGCGCAATCATGCGGGAGTATTTTGAATCATGAACGCAGTAGTTTTTTATTCAAATACAGGTCAGAGCAAGGCAATCGCGGCGTACTTTGCAAATCAATTAGGATATCCGCTTGCAGATATGGAAACAAAATGTGCGGAGCATTATCAAAATCTCGTTCTTGTATTTCCTGTGCACTGTCAAAATATTCCCGATATTGTAAAGATTTTTTTGAAGAATATATCGGTTGACAATCTAACGGCTATTGCTACGTACGGAAAAATGTGCTGTGGGAATGTGCTATGTGAAATTCAAAAAAACTATCAAAAGAATATTGTTGCGGGAGCGTATATCCCTACAAAACACTCCTACATAGACAATGACGATGTTTTCTGTGATTTTGACAAATTAAAGCCC
>JAZRDN010000019.1:0-19268 GCA_045660295.1 Eubacteriales bacterium | reverse complement strand
ATGGCAAAGAAAGCTATGATTTTGAAGCAGCAGAAGGAGCAGAAGTTCTCCACACGTGAGTACAACAGATGCAAGATCTGCGGACGTCCCCACGCTTATCTCCGTAAATTCGGCATTTGCCGTATTTGCTTCCGTGAATTGGCTTACAAGGGTCAGATTCCCGGTGTAAAGAAGGCAAGCTGGTAAGATTGCTTGACGGCGAAAGCCGCGACAATAAAAAGTTTGGTCGAAAGACCGCTCCAACTATCAGAAGGAAGCCAAGCGCCGAATGGCGCAAGGCTTAACCGCTGATATGCCGCCGAGAAGATTTCGGCAGCAAGATTAAATTACTTGCATATAGGAGGATTAAAGTTATGCAAATGTCAGACGTAATTGCCGACATGCTCACACGAATCAGAAATGCTAATAACGCAAAGCATTCCACAGTTGACATTCCGGCATCCAACATGAAGAAGTCCATCGCGGACATTCTCGTTGAAGAGGGTTATGTAAAGGGTTATCAGATCGTAGATAACGGTAACCAGGGTATCATCCGTATCACTCTTAAGTATATGGAGGGTAAGCAGAAGGTTATCCGCGGTATCCGCCGTATCTCTAAGCCCGGTCTTCGTATCTATGCCGGATATGAGGATATGCCCAAGGTTATGAACGGCCTTGGCATCGCAATCGTGTCAACATCCAAGGGTATCATGACAGACAAGAAAGCACGCAACCTCAAGGTAGGCGGCGAAGTGCTTGCATTTGTTTGGTAATTTAGCGGGAGGTATAGAAATATGTCAAGAATTGGTAGAATGCCTATAGCTGTTCCCGCGAACGTTACCGTAACAATTGCCGACGGAAACGTCGTAACTGTTAAGGGACCTCTCGGAACACTTACAGAAACTTTCAACAGCAATATGAAGATCGCTCTTGAGAATGGCGAGCTTACTGTTACCCGTCCCAATGACGAGAAGGAGAACAGAAGCCTTCACGGTCTCACCCGCGCGCTTCTTGCTAACATGGTTGAGGGTGTAACAAACGGCTACACAAAGACCCTCGAGGTAGTTGGTGTAGGTTACAAGGTAGTAAAGCAGGGTAAGACACTTCAGCTCTTCCTTGGTCACTCTCTTGTAAATGGTCTTCCTCAGGAGAAGTTCTGCATCGCAGAGCCCGACGGAGTAACCTTCGACGTTCCTAACCCCAATACAATTGTAATCAAGGGTTACAATAAGCAGGTGGTCGGACAGATCGCCGCGGTAATCAGAGGAAAGAGACCTCCCGAACCCTATCACGGTAAGGGCGTTAAGTACGCTGATGAGTATATTCGCCGCAAGGCCGGTAAGACCGGTAAATAATGAAAGGAGTGGACACAAATGGTTTCAAGAAAAGATAGTAATCTTGTGCGTCTTAAGAGACACAAGAAGATCAGAGCTAAGATTTCCGGAACTGCAGAGCGTCCCCGTCTCGCTGTATATCGCTCTAACGCAAATATCAGCGCGCAGGTTATCGACGATGTTGCAGGCGTAACATTGGTTTCCGCTTCGACTCTTGAAAAGGATTTCGAGGGTAACGGCGGCAACAAGGAAGCTGCAAAGCTTGTAGGTAAGAAGATTGCCGAGAGAGCAGCAGCAAAGGGTATCACCGAAGTCGTATTCGACAGAGGCGGCTATCTTTATCACGGACGTGTATCGGAGTTGGCTGACGGCGCTCGCGAGGGCGGCCTTAAGTTCTAATTGAGATTCTCAATTAGTCCGGTTTGTACACTGTTCAACAGTATGTATTGAACATTTTTAAGGAGAAAAAACATGGCAAAAAAGTTTAATCCGGCAGAGCTTGATCTCAAAGAGCAGCTCGTTGCCCTGAACCGTGTTTCCAAGACCGTTAAAGGTGGTCGTATCGCAAGATTCGCAGCTATCATGGTAGTTGGTGATGAGAATGGTCACGTAGGTGTAGGACTTGGAAAGGCAGCCGAGGTACCTGAAGCAATCCGCAAGGGTATTGAGGACGCAAAGAAGAATATGATCGAGGTATCCCTTAAGGGTACAACGATTCCCCACGAGATCCTTGGTGAGTTCGGCGCAGGTAAGGTGCTTCTTAAGCCCGCTGCACCCGGTACAGGTATCATCGCGGGTGGTAAAGTAAGAGCAGTGCTTGAGCTCGCAGGTATCAAGAATATCCGTGCAAAGTGCCTCCGCTCCAACAATCCCACAAACGTTGTTAAGGCAACAATTGAGGGACTTCGTGCGCTTCGCACAGCGGAAGAGGTTGCAAAGATCCGTGATATCAGCGTAGAGCAGGTAAAGGGTTAAGGAGGAAGCGACATGAAGAAGGTTACACTTATGAAGAGCCTTATCGGTTGCAAGCCTAACCAGATTGCTACTGCTAAGTCGCTCGGTCTCGTAAAGCGCGGCGACAGCAACGTTCATAAGGACGACGCTGTTCTCGCAGGTAAGATCAAGGTTGTATCTCACCTTGTAAAAGTAGAAAACGTATAAGGAGGCGGCACAATGAAACTTAATGAACTTTCACCCGCTGCAGGCTCCGCAAAGGCTGCATGGCGCAAAGGTAGAGGACCCGGTTCCGGTAACGGAAAGACCGCAGGTAAGGGTCACAAGGGACAGAATGCTCGCTCCGGCGGCGGTGTAAGACCCGGCTTTGAGGGCGGACAGCTTCCTTTGTACAGAAAGCTTCCTAAGAGAGGCTTCACAAATATTTTCGCAACAACTTACGCAACAGTTAACGTTGAGAAGCTTAACGCATTCGAGGATGGCGCTGTTGTTGACATCAATGCACTTCTTGAGAAGAAGATCATCCGTAAGCCTATGCACGGACTTAAGATTCTTGGCAACGGAGAGATCACCAAGAAATTAACTGTAAAGGCAGCAATCTTCTCTGCATCTGCAAAGGAAAAGATTGAGGCGGCAGGAGGAAAGGCTGAGGTGGTATAGGATGTTTCAGACGTTAAAAAATGCTTGGAAGGTCCCGGAACTTAAGAGTAAGCTCCTCTTCACATTGCTTATCGTCCTCCTGTATCGCTTGGGCGCTTGTATTCCCGTTCCTTATGTTAATTCTGAGGTTATCGAGTCCTTCTCCACCGTTTTCGGCGGAATGTTCGACTACCTTAACTTCATCTCGGGTGGCGCACTTTCTCAGGCGACTCTGTTCGCCCTTTCGGTCAGCCCCTATATCACAGCATCTATCGTAATCCAGCTTCTCACAATCGCTATTCCCGCACTCGAAAGACTGTCTAAGGAAGGCGAGGAGGGACGCAAGAAGATAAGCGCTATTACAAGATTTGTAACAGTCGCTCTTGCGCTTGTAACCAGCTACGGATACATGAGACTTCTTGAAGCTAACGGCTTCCTCGTTGAGGGCATTGGTATATTCGAGAAGATAGTAATCGTTGCTTGCTTCTGCGCAGGTGCTTCGCTGATCATGTGGTTGGCTGAAAAGATCAATGATATGGGTATCGGAAACGGTATTTCAATCATCCTTTTCGCAAACATCATTTCAAGAGGTCCCAGCCTTGTTTCCAGCATCTGGGGCATGATAACAAGCGATAGCTATCATATCGTTGTTGGTATCATTCTTGGTGTTGTTTCTGTTGCAATTACACTTGCAATCGTTGTTCTGGTTGTGCTTGTCACAAACTCGGAAAGAAGAATCCCGATTCAGTACGCAAAGAGAGTTGTCGGTCGTAAGATGTACGGCGGTCAGAATACTAACCTCCCCATCAAGATCAACATGTCCGGCGTTATGCCCATCATCTTTGCAAGCTCTATCGTTTCTATCCCCGCAACTATCGCGGCGTTCTTCCCGAAGGCGGCATGGCTTACGTGGATCAACACTTATCTCGGCTATGATTCATGGATTTATCTCGTTATAAATCTCCTTCTTATCGTAGCTTTCTCCTATTTCTATATTATGATTTCGTTTGACCCCGTTGAGGTCGCAAACAATATCAAGAACAATGGCGGAGCAATCCCCGGTGTGCGTACAGGCAGACCTACGGTTGACTTCATCAGAAAGATTCTTAGCCGCATAACCTTTATCGGAGCTATTTTCCTTTGCTTCATCGCAGGATTCCCCATGCTCATCAATATCGTGTTCGGCGGTCAGTTTGCAGGTCTTGCATTCGGCGGTAACTCCTTGCTCATCGTTGTCGGTGTCGCTCTTGAGACCGTTCGTGAGCTTGAAGCGCAGATTACTATGCGTAACTACAAGGGATTTCTTGACTAATAGATAAACCTTGTTTGGAGGAAAAGAATGAATTTAATTTTGATGGGAGCTCCCGGTGCCGGTAAAGGCACCCAATCTGAGAGAATTTCCGAAAAGTGGAACATTCCCGCTGTTTCTACGGGTGATATGCTTCGTGCAGCCATCCGTGAGGAAAATGAGTTGGGAAGGGTCGCTAAGTCTTATATAGACGACGGCAACCTTGTTCCCGATGAGATCGTCATCGGAATTGTTAAAGATTATCTTTCATCCGAAAACTGTAAGAACGGTTTTATACTCGACGGCTTCCCCCGCTCGATACCTCAGGCTGAAGAGCTTGAGAAGATGGGCGTGAAGATCGACGCGGTGCTTAACATCGAGGTCGAGGACGAAGCTATAGTGGCGAGAATGAGCGGTCGTAGGATCTGCTCGGGCTGCGGCGCATCGTATCATGTCGAGTATAATCCTTCTAAGGTCAGCAATGTTTGCGATAAGTGCGGTAAGTCGCTCTATATCAGAGATGACGATGCGCCGCAAACCGTGAAGAAAAGACTGGAAACCTATCACAGTCAGACAGAGCCGCTTAAGGCGTTCTACGCCGAGAGAGGGTTGCTCGTCACTGTCGACGGACAGGACAAGATCGAGGATACTACCGAGCTTGTTTACAAAGCACTTGATAGGTTTGAGGCATAAGCTAAATGATACAGATCAAGAATCAGATTCAAATAGCGGCAATGAAGGAAGCAGGGCGCATAACAGGCGAGGCGTTGCTTGTGGCAAGAGAAATGGTTCGCGAGGGAGTAAGTACCTTTGATATTGATAAGGCTATTAGAAACCATATCGAACGTTCGGGAGCCAAGCCCTCCTTCCTCGGCTATGCCGGATTTCCCGGCTCGGCGTGCATCAGCATTAACGATGAGGTTATCCACGGAATACCGTCTAAGAACCGTATTCTTAAGGAAGGCGATATCGTTAAGATAGACGTGGGAGCGTTTTATAAGGGATTTCACGGAGACAGCGCGAGAACGATACCGGTAGGAAAGGTCAGTGATGAGGCAATGCGCCTTATCGAAGCCACCGAAAAGAGCTTTTGGGCGGGAATCGCCAAAGCAGAATCCGGAAATCGTATCGGCGATATCGGAAACGCAATAGAAAGCTGTGTAAAAGAATACGGATACAGCGTAGTAAAGCGCTATATCGGACACGGAGTGGGACATGAGCTTCACGAGTCCCCGGATGTACCGAATTACGGAACACCCGGACGCGGAGTGAGATTGTGCAACGGCATGACACTTGCGGTCGAGCCTATGGTAAACATAGGAACGAGTGATGTAAAGGACATGAGCGACGGATGGACGGTTAAAACCGCCGACGGAAGCCTTTCCGCACATTATGAGAATACGATCGCGATAACAGCCGAGGGCGTTCTCGTCCTGACCGAGGTTGAGCGCGGACTTTAATCGAATGGAGGGATAGTTTTGCCAAAGGATGACGTAATCGAATTTGAAGGCGTGGTGGTTGAAGCAATGCCCAACGCGACCTTTAAAGTTAAGCTTCCCAACGAGTATGTGGTAACAGCGCATATTTCGGGAAAGCTGAGAATGAACTATATTAAGATATTGCCCGGTGATAAGGTAACTGTTGAGGTGTCGATCTATGACCCCAGCAAGGGACGTATAACCTGGCGTGCAAAGTAAAACCAATACTAAAGAAAGGAATGGTATAATATAATGAAAGTTAAACCTTCCGTAAAGAAGATTTGCGATAAATGCAAAATCATCAAGAGAAAAGGTAAAGTAATGGTAATTTGCGAGAACCCCAAGCATAAGCAGAAGCAGGGCTAATCGCTACCAATATCAGAGAGAGGTGAAATATTAAATGGCTCGTATAGCAGGTGTTGATATTCCAAACGCTAAGCGCGTAGAAATCGCTCTTACCTACATTTACGGTATCGGACGCAAGAGCGCAAACGATATTCTTGCAAAGACAGGAATTAACCCCGACACTCGTGCAAAGGATCTCACAGAGGAAGAAGTTGCAAAGCTTCGTGATGAGATTGAAAACTCCTACACAGTAGAGGGTGACCTTCGCAGAGATGTTGCACTCAATATCAAGAGAATGGTTGAAATCAACTGTTACCGCGGAATCAGACACAGAAAGGGTCTTCCCGTAAGAGGACAGAGAACAAAGACCAACGCAAGAACCAGAAAGGGTCCTGCGAAGACAATCGCTAACAAGAAGAAATAAAGGAGGAGCATAACAATGGCAAAGGTTGCTAAGAAGGTAATCAAGAAGCGCCGCGAACGTAAGAATATAGAAAAGGGCGCAGCGCATATCAGTTCGACCTTCAACAATACAATAATCACCATTACAGATGCTCAGGGAAATGCAATTTCATGGGCTTCGGCTGGTGAGCTCGGCTTTAAGGGTTCGAGAAAGTCTACTCCCTTCGCAGCGCAGAGCGCAGCAGAGACTGCGGCAAAGGCAGCAATGGAGCACGGACTTAAGACAGTTGAAGTTTTCGTAAAGGGTCCCGGTTCGGGACGTGAATCCGCGATCCGCGCACTTGAGACGGTGGGACTTCAGATCACAATGATCAAGGACGTAACTCCTATCCCTCACAACGGATGCAGACCGCCCAAGCGTAGACGCGTATAATCAGAAACAGGAGGAAACTAATATGGCAAGATATGTCGGACCTGTATGTAGACTTTGCCGCAGAGAGGGCAAGAAGCTTTATCTCAAGGGTGAGCGTTGCACAACAGGAAAGTGCGCTATCGATCGCAGAGCAACAGCTCCCGGTCAGCACGGCGCAGGTAATAAGAAGATGAGAGAGTACGGAAAGCAGCTTCGTGAGAAGCAGGCAGCAAAGAGATACTACGGCGTACTCGAGAAGCAGTTCCTTAACTACTTCAAGGAAGCAGAGCGCAAAGAGGGTATGACAGGTGAGAACCTTCTTACACTTATCGAGCGCAGACTTGACAACGTAGTATACAGAATGGGCATGGCAGAGAGCCGTAAGGAAGCACGTCAGCTTGTTCTCCATGAGCACTTTGAGCTTAACGGTAAGAAGGTAAACATTCCCTCTATCATCGTAAAGGCCGGTGACGTTATCGCAGTAAGAGAGAACTTCCGCGATTCCGCAAAGTGCAAGGAGCTTGCAGAGGCTATCAAGGACAAGACAGCTCCCAAGTGGCTTGATGTAAACAAGGATAACCTCACAGCGAAGGTAGTAGCACTTCCCGCAAGAGAAGACATCGACTTCCCCTTCGAGGAGCAGCTTATCGTCGAGCTTTATTCCAAGTAATGCCGATATTGCAGGCGCATTTCGGCGTTGCTTAGTTCGGCAGTGTGCCGCAATATAGGTATAACCCAAATCCCAAGGTTTCTAAACCCATTAAATTTTAGGAGGATTATTTGGAATGATAGAGATAGAAAAGCCCAATATAACGACCGTTAATCTCAGCGAAGATGGTAAGAGCGGTAAATTTATCGTAGATCCCCTTGAGAGAGGCTACGGAATTACACTCGGCAACTCACTTCGCAGAATACTCCTCAGCTCGCTGCCCGGAGTAGCTGTGACAAGCATAAAGATTGACGGAGTGTTGCATGAGTTTTCAACAATTCCCGGCGTAAAAGAGGATGTAACAGAGATCGTTCTTAACGTAAAGGGAATAACAGCAAAGCTTCACTGCAATACACCTAAGACCGTTGTAATTGATGTAACAGGCGAACAGAACGTTACCGCAGGGGACATCAAGCAGGATTCCGATATCGAGATCCTCAATCCCGAGCATCATATAGCAACAGTCGGCGCAAATGAAAGATTCTACATGGAGCTTACATTTGAGCATGGCCGCGGATACGTATCCCAGGAACGCAACAAGCAGAATCATACAATGATGGCAGGTCAGACAACCTCGGCTCCTATCGGAACGATCTATACTGACTCTATCTACACACCTGTTTACAACGTGAACTACTCCGTTGAGAATACCCGTGTAGGAAACATTACAGACTATGACAAGCTTACACTTGAGGTTCTTACAAACGGAACTATCTCGGCTAAGGAAGCGATTTCGCTCGGAGCCAAGATTCTCAACGAGCATCTCAACTTGTTCGTGGAGCTTTCCGACGAAGCA
Organism: Eubacteriales bacterium; assembly: GCA_045660295.1. Lineage (GTDB taxonomy): Bacteria > Bacillota > Clostridia > Oscillospirales > CAG-272 > RGIG8775. The sequence goes on along the minus strand of JAZRDN010000019.1, from coordinate 10,932 downwards.
AGGAATGCGGAAATCATGGTTGAGCGCGAGGCCGTAAAGAAAGAAAAGGTCCTTGAGATGACCATTGAGGAGCTTGACATGTCTGTACGTAGCTTCAACTGCTTGAAGCGCGCAGGCATAGACACAGTGGAAGATTTGACAAACCGTACCGAGGAAGACATGATCAAGGTAAGAAACCTCGGAAAGAAGTCGCTTGAAGAAGTAATTCAGAAATTGCACTCACTCGGACTTGCACTTAAGTCCGAAGAGGATTGATCCTCTGAGTGCTCAAACGAGTAGATAAAAGATAAGCAGAAGGAGGGAAATTACAATGCCCGGAACCAGAAAACTTGGCAGAACAACTGCTCATAGAAAAGCAATGCTCCGCGGACTTGTTACACTCTTGCTTGAGAACGGAAAGGTAGAAACCACTCTCACAAGAGCAAAGGAAGTTCGTTCGGTTGCTGAAAAGATGATAACACTTGGCAAGAAGAACACACTTGCAAGCCGTCGCAGCGCTCTTGCGTACATCACAAAGGAAGACGTAGTAACTAAGCTCTTTAGCGAAATCGCTCCCAAGTACGAGAACCGTAACGGCGGTTACACACAGATCTTTAAGATGGGTCCCCGTAGAGGTGATGCCGCTGAAATGGCGATCATCAAGCTCGTTGATGAGGACGTAAAGGCTGCTGAGTAATTAAACAAATATAAAACGGGTTGCAATGCAACCCGTTTTTCTTTTTTTAATATCTCGGCTTTTTTATAACAAGCTTCCAAAATAGCTTGCGCGCAAACTCGGCGGGGAATACCGCCAGAGCGGTAACAAGCGCTGTTTTCAGCTCGTCAGCGTAAAGAGGGACTGTGCGGAGCACGCTTCCACCGAGGTAGACAAATCCTATCTGAATGACCGATATCATCAGCATTATAATTGAAAAAGGACGGTTTTTGGTAATGCCCGCCAGCAGATTTATTCGGTCACTGCGCGCGTTGAAGCAGTTGAATACCGCCGTAAATATAAAAAAGGCAAAAAATGCGGTAAGCAGATAGATGTTGTCGGTGGAGCTTCTGAAATTTGATGTAAAGAATGGGAGCTTGAGAAATGCCAGCGATAACCCGATGGTGAAAGTGCCGAGAGCCAATATCTGATTGATCATGTATGAGTTTAAGATAGGCTCGTCACGGCGTTTTGGCGGCTCGTTCATGTAAGACTCCAGCGGAGGCTCTCCCGCAAAGGCAAGACCGCCCAGAGTGTCCATGATAATGTTTATCCATAGCATCTGTACCACGGTCACAGGGGCGTCGATGCCTATAAAAGGGCATATCATAGTCACGCCAACCGCACACAGATTCATGGTTAACTGAAGCACAATGAATTTGCGGATACTCTTGAAGATGTTCCTTCCGTAAAGCACCGCGCGGACTATCGAAGCGAGATTGTTGTCGAGTATAACTATGTCGCCCGCCTCTTTGGCTACCTGTGTGCCGTTGCCCATTGAAAAGCCTATGTCAGCGCACCGCAGGGCGGGCGCGTCGTTTATTCCGTCACCCGTCATGCCACACACTAAGCCGCGGGTTTGTGCTATTTTTACAAGCCTGCTCTTGTCCTTTGGTAGTGCGCGCGCTACTACCGCAAGACGGGGAAGAAGCTCTGAAAGTTCGCCGTCGCTGAAGCTCGCAAGTTCCTCACTTGTGAGACAAATATCGCAATTCTTTCCTAATATCCCACATTTTTCGGCAATTGAGGTTGCCGTTTCTTTATTGTCACCGGTGATCATCACCACCTGTATTCCCGCACGCTTTAGCGCCGATACCGAGGGTTTGGCTTCTTGGCGTATTCTGTCGGAAAGCACGATCCCACACACAAGGGTCAAATCGCATCTTTTTCCATGCGATGTATCTCCTATGGCGCAAAGTATAACTCGCGCGCCGAATTTTGTGAGATTAGATATTTTAGCGCAAAAAGCCGAGCGGTTGAACGCTCGCGTGTCTCCGTTTCGGTCAAGTGAAAATTTGATGTCGGGAAGTAGCTTTTCGGGCGCTCCCTTGTAGAATACCGTTCCACCGTCAAAATTCACCGTGGCGCTTGAAAACTTGTTTGCACTGTCAAAGGGCGTTTTTGCTCGGAGCTGATATGCCTTTTCCAAGTCAGAGGGGAGCAGTGAAGCCAGTAACGCCTTGTCTGTGGAGTTGCCGCCGATTATTTTTTTGCATTCTACCTCTGCGGAGGTGTTGTAAAGCGCGTTCAGCCTGTAAAGCTCGAATAGCCTTGGTGCTGTGCTTTTCAGGTGTGAAACGCCGGGAAAATCCTCACAGTCGGTAAAAAGCCCCCCCACGCTCAAAATTCCTTCGGTCAAAGTTCCCGTCTTGTCGGTGAATAAAATATTCATGCTGCCCGCCGCCTCGATTCCTACCGGCTTTTTTACAAGTACCATGTCGCGCACCATCTTTTTGATGTTCGACGACAGAACCACTGATATCATTAAAGGAAGGCCTTCAGGCACGGCGACTACAACGACTGTCAGCCCGAGGGTAAAGGCGCTCAGTAGGGTTTCGAGCATAAAGCGCCAGTCTGTCAGCTTTAGCGTGATAACGGCTTGGTTCATGCCGCTGTCAAGCACAATGGCGTTGAACAGATATACAAAACCAACCAGAAAAGCGGCGGCGTAGCCGAGACGGCTTATCTGATTTGCCAGCTTTGAAAGCCTTATTTTCAAAGGGCTTTCGCGGGTATCAAGCTGAATTTCGCGAGATATTTCGCCTATGAATGTCCTGTCGCCCACCACGGTGACCTCAAGCTCACCCTCGCCCGAAATCACCGCGCAACCGCGCAATAGCGCCGATTTTGATTTTGGTGACAGTTCCTCGCCTCGCCTTGGAAGCTTTTCTACCTCAATGCTTTCTCCTGTCATGGCGCTCTGGTCAACCACCAGACTTCCGCTTATAATAAAGCCGTCGGCGGGTATCTTGTCACCCGAGGAAAGCAAAACAATATCTCCGCAAACTATGTCGGATATGTGTATTTCACAAACCGAGCCGTTTCTTCTGACCCTGCAAATATAGTTTTCATTTTCCTCGTTGAGCTTGGTAAAGGCGCTTTCGCTTCCGTATTCCGAGAGGGTGGAAATAAAAGTAGCGAGAAAGACCGAAATAGCGATTCCCGCCGTCTCTATCCAATCCGATGTGCGAAAAACGAAGAGAATATTTACGACAAGCGCTCCGATAAGAATTTTTATTATCGGGTCGTTAAGATTCGATAAAAAGTGCCCCCAAAAGCTCTTGCGTTTTGCTTTTGACATCACGTTACTGCCGTGCTCGGCGCGTGACCTTTGAACATCCGCGTCACTCAAGCCGTAATTGCTTTTTGCTTTTCTTTTCGTGTCTGTCATTTGCACAGCTCCTTTTTGTTTTGATGTATTTGCCTGTAAAAATATATGTGCTAAAGCAAAGTAAAATTACAAATCCATTTGACATTGATATTATCCCCGTGGGTGAAATAGAAAAAGCCGAGTTTTCCTTCACACTCGGTGAGGACAGACCCAGCTACGTTTTCCCTGACGATTTTGTGTTGGTGCCTGAAAGATAATATTCCTTATGAAAAAAACAACCGCCATATGGCGGCTGTTTTTTATTTTTTATAAAAAATAAGGATGTCTGAAACAGACATCCTTATTTTCGGTATTATCAGTTATGTTCGTTGAGCCAAGCCTCAGCCTTTTCCTTGGAAAGACGCATAATGTCTTCCTTGGGATGGATAGAGTCGGGACCGCCGTTTACATATACAAAATAAAGGCCGTTGGGGGTCTGGTAGAGAGTTTCCTCGTAACCTGCGCTATCGCCGAAATCTCCGGATGTAATCTTCTTAACAACAGTTGCGTTATCTGTATCGTAAACAACCTTGCAGAGTTTCTTTTGCATGATGTGGGACTCCTTTCTTTTAGTTTTGATTTAACGAATATATTATACTACATTTTTTTGTAAAATTCAAGGACTTTTTGCGTTTTTTAATAATTTTTAATAAATGTTTTGAGAAAGTTAATTTTTGGCGCAATAATTAACAAAACAGGTAAATATTTGGCTGTTTTGTTTGCCTGTAAATCATTCGTTAAACAGTGCCGTTGACAAATATCTGTCACCTGTATCCGGCAAAAGCGCTACAATTGTTTTGCCAATGTTTTCTTTGCGTTTTGCAAGCTCTGTTGCCGCGTGGAGAGCCGCGCCCGAGGTTATTCCCACAAGAATACCCTCAAGTCTTGCAAGCGCGCGTGACGCCGTGTACGCCTCGTCGTTTGATACTGTTATTATTTCGTCGTAAATGCCTTGGTTAAGGAGCGAGGGAACAAAGTTCGCCCCAATTCCCTGAAGCCCATGAGCGCCGGCGAAGCCCTTTGACAAAAGCGGAGAGCTTTCGGGCTCGACGGCTACTATCTTGATATTGGGATTTTGGGATTTGAGATATTCGCCTACTCCGGTAATTGTTCCGCCCGTGCCTACGCCCGCTACGAAAATATCAACCTTTCCGTCGGTGTCATTCCATATTTCGGGACCCGTGGTCTTTATGTGAGCGTTTGCGTTTTCTCTGTTGTCAAACTGCGATGGGATAAAGCTGTTTGGGGTGTTCTTTGCCAATTCTTCAGCCTTTTTTACAGCGCCCTGCATGCCCTTGCTTCCCTCGGTCAGCACTATCTCCGCGCCATACGCCGCAAGCAGCTTTCTGCGTTCAATGCTCATTGTTTCTGGCATTGTGAGAATGACCTTGTAGCCCTTGTAAGCCGCGATAGCCGCAAGACCTATTCCCGTGTTTCCGCTGGTCGGCTCGATAATGACAGAGCCTTTTTTGAGCTTGCCTTGCGCCTCAGCCGCCTCTATCATGCCGAGTGCCGCGCGGTCCTTAACGCTTCCCGCGGGATTGAGATATTCGAGCTTGCAGAGCAGCGTTGCGGTTACGCCGTTGTCCTTTTCATAATTGGTCGGCTCAAAAAGCGGCGTCTTGCCAATGAGCTCGGTTATATTTGTATATATTCTCATTGCTTTTCTCCTTGGTTTTCTGATATTAATATCATATCACTTTTTTTTCGCTCTGTCAATAGTCATGCCGTTGTCGAGGGCGTATTTGCCGCCGAAATACGCGCGCACCGCGATGATCGCGGCGGGGGCGAGGAACATTCCCACGATGCCGAAAAGTCTGAAGCCCACGTACATGCCTATAAGCGTTACCACGGGGTGTAAGCCTATTGTGCCGCCCACTATCCTCGGCTCTGCTATCTGGCGGATTACAGTTACCGCCGCCCAAAGAATGACAAGACCCAGCCCACGACCGAAATCGTAGGTGAAAAAGCTGAATACCGCCCAAGGAACAAGCACAGTTCCCACTCCGAAAATCGGGAGAATATCGAGAAAAGAGATGCCGATAGCCAGTAAAAAGGCGTAGTCCGCGCCTATTACAGATAAGCCGATGAAAAGCTCAAAAAAGGTCAAAAGCATAAGCAGGGAATAGGCTTTGAGGTAGCGAGCCGCAAGTGATTTTGTTTGCTCGCGCAGGCGAGGGACCTTTTTGCGAAGCGACTCGGGCATGATACGCAGTATCCAGCCGCTTATCGCCTCAAAGTCAAGGGCGAAATAAAAGGACGCTATTATGCTGATAAGCACGAAAAGAATTATTGAGGGAAGTGATTTTATAATCCCCGTGGCTACTGCCGTCAACGCGCCCCCGATGTCAGAGGCAAAGCTTTTTAAGAACGAGACGATTATCCCGTCTATCTTGTCTCCGAATCCCACAAGCTGCTCGTGGTTTTTTAATTCCTTGATAAGCGGAATGTGCGAGCCGATGTTATCAAAGCTTGTCACAAGACCCGAAATGCCTTCTGAGAGCGCGCCGCCGTCAGCCGTCAGCTTGCCTATAAAGTTTTCTATCTCGCTGATAAAGCGGTTTATCCCAAAATACAAAAGCGCGCCGATGATCAGAAGCAAAAGCAACAGCACCACCGCCGAACACAGCTTTTTGGAGAGCCTTGTGCGCGCGCAGATCGCCGTTGCGATAGAATCGGTAAGCAAAGCCATGAGCCAGGCTATAACGAATGGCAGAAAGACTGCCAGAATATATTTTCCCAAAAGGAACAGGAAAAACAGCGCCAGCGTCACACATATTCCAATAGACGCCAGCCTTTGCCAATCGACTTTCATTTTTGCCTCCCGATTTGTACTTGAACTTTACAGTTCTGCCTTAACATTATTATGCCGAAAAGGTTGTGAAAAATCAGCAAATTTCATTATTAACACCATTTTTTTCAACTGCTTTTGTACATATGTACAAATTTACCGAAAACTATTGACTTTATCGGTTTATTGTGTTATCATATTAAAGTGATAAAGCGAAAGAGAGGTAATATAATTGGGACATATACTTGATAACGATAGCGTAAAGCTCATGATAAAGGCTATAATGACTCTTGAGACCGAGGAGGAGTGCAGAGCCTTTTTGGAGGATCTGATGACCACAAAGGAGATTCTTGATATCTCTCAGCGCGTGGTGGTGGCAAAAATGCTGTCCGAGCAGGCGGTTTATAATAAGATCGCTGATGAAACGGGAGCAAGCACGGCTACGATAAGCCGAGTAAACCGCAGTTACAGCTACGGTACGGGCGGCTACAAGACGGTGCTTTCCCGTCTTGAAAAGAAAGATTGATTGGAGTTATATTATGAAATTCGATGAACTTGTACTTGAAAACGGAGAGCGCGCCGCTTTTGGATTGGGTCAGCTCTACCGCAAGTACGGATACGTAAGATATAAGGTCAGCAAGTTTGAGGAATACGACCTCTACGTTCAGAACAAGAGCTTTCTTGTGAGCGAAAACGTGCTTACCTTTACAGACACAGACGGTAAGCTTATGGCGCTTAAGCCCGACGTAACGCTTTCTATCGTCAAAAACTCGCTTGACGGCGAAAACAGTATACAAAAGGTCTACTATAACGAAAACGTCTACCGTACCTCGCAGGGGGCGGGCGAATTCAAAGAAATAATGCAGACGGGTCTTGAGTGTATCGGTGACATAGACACCTACTCTGTTGGTGAGGTCATTATGTTAGCGGCAAAGAGCCTTGAGTCGATAAGCAAGAAGTACGTGCTTGACCTGTCGCATCTTGGCTTTGTGTCGGCGCTTCTTGAGAGCCTTTCGGATAACGAGGTGACTCGCAGAGAATTGCTCCGCCTTATGGGAGACAAGAATATACACGGCATCCGCTCGCTTTGCGAAAACGCGGGCATCGGCGGTGACGGTTGCGAGGATATTTGCCGTCTGGCAAAGCTCTACGGACCTGTGGCAAAGAGTCTTGGAGAGCTTCTGCCCCTCGTGCGTAACGACGAGATGCGCGCGGCTTACGAGGAGCTTGCGGCGCTTGTGGATATTATTCGCGTTTACGGCTTTGAGGATAAGGTGTTCCTTGATTTTTCAATTGTCAACGATATGAATTACTACAACGGAATTATTTTCCGTGGATTTATTGACGGAATTCCCGCGGGCGTGCTTTCGGGCGGACGTTATGATAATCTGCTTAAGAAAATGGGCAAGACATCGGGGGCTATCGGCTTTGCGGTCTATCTTGATTTGCTTGAGCGATTCGGCGACAGCGGAGAATATTTTGACGTTGACGTGCTCTTGACATACGAGGGCGCTTCGCCAAAGGATATAATCGATGCGGTAAAGCTCCTGTCAAGCTACGGAAAGACCGTAAAGGTGCAAAAGACAAACGACGGCAGAGTTAAGTACAGACAGCTTGCCGCGGTGAGAAGAGGAGGCTTTGAGATCCTTGAAAACAATGATTAACGTGGCTCTTCCCAAGGGCAGACTTGGGGAAAAGGTTTATGATATATTCGCCAAGGCGGGCTACGAATGCCCGTCAATACACGAGGAAAACCGAAAGCTCATATTCGAAAATGAGGAAGTGGGCGTAAGATATTTCTGGGTAAAGCCCTCGGACGTGGCTATCTACGTGGAGAGGGGAGCGGCTGACATCGGCGTGGCGGGTAAGGATATCCTGCTTGAATACTCGCCCGACGTTTACGAGCTTTGTGATTTGGGCATGGGCAAATGCCGTATGGCGGTAGCCGCAAAAAAGGATTTCAGAGATAATCCGCAAAAAACTCTCCGAGTTGCTACAAAGTTTACGCATATCGCAAAGGCTTATTACGCGCAGAAAAGCAGAATAATTGATATAATCAAGCTCAACGGCTCGATAGAGCTTGCTCCTATACTGGGGCTTTCAGACGTTATCGTGGATATCGTGGAAACGGGAAAGACCCTGCTTGAAAATGACCTTGAGCCCATAGAGACCATAGTGCCTATCAGCGCAAGGCTTATTGCCAATAAGGCAAGCTACAAATTCAAAAACGCCGAAATAGGTGCGCTTTGCGAGAATGTAGAAGAATATTGCAGAGCGGCGGAACAGAGGAAAAACAATGATTAAGATTTACAAATATAACGAAGTAGACGAAAATGAAATTTTCTTAAGAGATATAAAGGGACTTGACACATCGGCGGTGGTCACGGAGATAATCGCGGACGTTGCCAAAAACGGCGACAGCGCCCTTTATAAATATTGCGAAAAATTCGACAAGGCAATACTTTCCTCGCTTGAGGTAAGCGAGGCTGAGTTTGACGAGGCGATGAATAAGGTTGACGACGAGTTTAAAGATATTATCCGCCGCGCGGCTGTGAATATCGAGGCTTTTCACCGCCATCAGGTGAGAAACAGCTTTGTAGTTACCGAGGAAAACGGCATAGTAAAGGGACAAAAGGTAATGCCTATTGAAAAGGTCGGACTTTACGTTCCGGGCGGTACGGCGGCTTATCCCTCGTCTGTGCTCATGAACTGTATTCCCGCAAAAATTGCGGGTTGCTCGGAGATAGTAATGGTAACTCCCCCGAGCGCTGACGGCAAGGTCAATCCCGTAATTCTCGCCGCGGCAAAAATCGCGGGCGTGGACAGAGTGTTCAAGATAGGCGGAGCGCAGGCAGTTGCGGCGCTTGCTTACGGTACCGAGAGCGTGCCCAAGGTCGATAAAATCGTCGGACCCGGTAATGCGTTCGTTGCCGAGGCTAAGAAGCAGGTGTTTGGCAGAGTTGCCATTGATATGATAGCGGGCCCCAGCGAAATTCTTATCGTTGCCGACGGCACTTGCGATGCTCGCGTGGTAGCGGCGGATATGCTTTCTCAGGCTGAGCACGACAAGCTCGCCAGCGCGGTGCTGGTAACCGACTCCGAGAAATTGGCAAATGCTGTGGCTCTCGAGCTTGACAGACAGATTGCGCTTCTTCCAAGAGCAGAGATAGCAAAGACCTCTATTGACAATAACGGTAAGATAATTATTACAAAGGATATTCCCGAGGCTATTGAAATTTCCAACCGCCTCGCCCCCGAGCATCTCGAGGTCTGTGTTGACAATCCCTTTGATTATCTTGACGCGGTGAAGCACGCCGGCTCTATCTTCCTTGGAAAGAATTGCCCCGAGGCTCTCGGAGATTACTTCGCCGGACCTAATCATACGCTTCCCACAAGCGGTACGGCTCGTTTTTCAAGCCCGCTTTCGGTTGACGATTTCGTAAAAAAGTCACAGTTCACATACTACACCGAGGAAGCGCTCCTTAAGGTCTGCGACGACGTGGCGTATTTCGCCGAAAAGGAAGGACTTTCGGCTCACGCGAGAAGCGCGACTGTAAGAAAAGAAAATAAGAGGACACAATGAGTAAATATATCAATGAAGTGTACGCCGGACTTGAGGCTTATACCCCCGGTGAACAGCCCAAGGACATGCAGTATATAAAGCTAAACACAAACGAGTCGCCCTTTCCCCCCTCAGCGGGAGTTCTTGCGGCGGTAAAGGCAAACGCCGATAAGCTCAATCTCTATCCCGACCCCGAGTGCGCCGAGCTTAAGGACGAGCTTGCGAAGCTCTACGGCGTGAAAAGGGAAAACGTCTACGTCTCAAACGGCTCGGACGATATTCTCAACTTTTTCTTCCTCGGATTTTGCGACGGCGGCGCGGTCTTTCCCGATATTACTTACGGATTTTATAAAGTGTACGCCGAGCTTTACGGCGTGGATTACAGGAAAATTCCGCTTTGCGAGGACTTTACGGTAAATCCCGACGATTATATGGGCGTGGGCAAAAACGTGGTCATCGCCAATCCCAACGCGCCTACGGGCTTGACCTTGGGGCTTGATAAAATAGAAGAAATTCTTAAGAGCAACAAAGATAATATGGTGCTCGTGGACGAGGCGTACGTCGATTTCGGCGGAGATAGCTGTGTTCCGCTTACAAAGAAGTATGATAACCTTCTGGTGGTTGGAACATTCTCAAAATCACGCTCAATGGCGGGTGCGAGACTGGGATTTGCCATTGCGAATAAGGATATTATTGCCGACCTTGAAAAGATAAAATATTCCACTAATCCTTATAGCATCAATCGCCTTACGCTGGCGGCAGGCGCGGCGGCAATACGCGACAATGACTACTATATGGAGAACTGTAAGCTGGTTGTAGCGGCAAGGGAATATACCGCCAAGGCGCTTGGCGGCATGGGCTTCAGAGTCCTTGACTCAAAGGCTAACTTCATTTTTGCCGAAAACGACAAAATATCGGGCAGAGAGCTATACGAAAAGCTCAAGGCAAGAGGAATATTAGTCAGATATTTTGGAAGTGACAGAATAAACAATTTCGTGAGAATTACCATCGGTACAAAGGAGCAGATGCAGGCTCTTGTGGCGGCGGTTGAAGATATTCTCGGATAGCCGTAAGGGAATCGAACCCACAAGCCCTGCGACGATAAATTTTAGTATCTTTCGTCGCGCTTAGTCTTGTGGAGTTTGTACTCCACTGCGACTAATCACACCAAAATCTATCAAAAATTTATTCGCCGAAGGGTGCGAAGCAGTTTTGGAGGAAAAATAGCGAGGGGA
>JAZRDN010000018.1:0-17750 GCA_045660295.1 Eubacteriales bacterium | reverse complement strand
CGAGAACCCTCCTTGATCTTGTTGTGAACACGAATTGTGTCACCAACGTTGACGGTAGGTACGTTCTCCTTAAGCTGCTCACTTGTAAAAGCCTTAATAATATCCATTGTTTTGGCCCTCCTTAATAATCAGAACATTCATGCAGAGCATCGCAGCGGACTGTTCCTTGATCGTGCGCAAAAGCACACAGTACGAATATTTTACCACAAATATTTTATATTGTCAATACTTTTTCAAACATTTTTTGGCTTTTTTCTTAGATTTTTTAACGCTCCCAGCACACCGCGCAAAATATCTCTGCCATTGACCGCCACCACAACGGCAAATGTAACTATCTCAACAGCTATCCAATATTTTATTTCCAAAACCATGACTATTGCCTGCCCTACTACGGCGAGGGTATTGAAGATCAATTTCGGCAACCCCATATTAAAGGGAACGTATTTTTTAGTATTGACGCTTCTGATTATCATCACTATAAAGTAGCTCGCAAAGGTAGCTATTGCCGCGCCCATAGCCGAAAATCTTGGAATGAGGATAAAGTTAAGTCCCACGTTTATTACCGCGCCAACAGTGGCGGTTACGAAGGACATCACGCTCTTTTTCTTGACCAGATAAACGCTTCCCATAAAGGTCACCAAGCCCGAATAAGCCATGGCAATGGCAAGTACGGGGATATACTGCCACGAATCGTAATAGCTATCGTCAAGCAAAATCACCGTAGCGACCTTTGCAAAGAGGATAAGCGCAGAGGTTGCCATAAACATAATGCCCTGATACGCCGCGAAAACCGAGGTAAAGAAATCCGAACGTTCCTTCTCGTCGCTTTCACTGACCGCCGAAAACTGCCACGCCTCGATAAACACCATACAAATGAGCGTAAGCAGAGTGGGAATCTTATATGCGGCGGAATAAAGTCCGTTCACATCGTGTCCGACCATTGCCGAAACCATGTATCTGTCCGAGACGTTCGTTATCCACCAAAAGATAGTAGTGGGGATCATCGGTATGCTGTATTTGAGCATATCGGATATCTTACTTTTATCCACGATCCTGAAGTCGATATCACGGTAAAGCTTGGCGACAAAGAAAAGTATGACCGTTATCACCACGTCGGCAACAACCACCGAAAGCACGTACCCCACAACGCCCATTTCAAACACAAGCAGGAAAAGAAGATTAAACGCCACGGTAAGCAAGGTGCCTATCATGCCCCCCACCGAAAACAGCAGAGTATTTCCTTTCGCTCTTATATACTGAGCCACTGCGGAATGTATATTGGCGGCAACAACATAAAAGGTCACTAACCAGATATAGTTGCTTATCTCTCCGGAAATACCGACAAAATTAAGCACGACCGCAATAGCGACGAAAACCGCCGACGAGAGCAGGAGCACCGCAAGCCCCGAGGAAAAGGTCTTCTTTCTGTCCTCCTCACCGTCAAGGGTAAATCTGAATATTCCGTCCACTATACCTACGCAAGCCAGAGGGATAAGCAGATTTGCCGTTTGCGATATGAGGTCGGCTACGCTGAACTGGTCGCTTGAGAGTACGTAGGTATAAAGCGGCATCATGAAGAACACCAGCAGCTTTGAGCCAAACGTTCCCAGTGCGAGTATCAGCGTATTTGATAAAAGTTTTTTATATTTTCCCATTTCGACCTCCGCGCGAATTATAAGCATCATTTTTGTTTACATATATTCTACCGCACGGAGCCAAAATAATCAAGCCGATATTGTAAATTTTTGGACAAAAGTTTTCATTTTAGGGTCATATAATTTTTCTCGGTCCTATAAAGTATGGCAATATCCTGCAGCCTGCCAACGCGTTATTCTCGCGAATGTCGGTATTCTTGTCGGCTATAACGAAATCCAGCTTGGCGTTTTCGGCAATTCTCACTTCGGGGAAAAGTATGGAATTTTTGACCGACGCGCCCTTTTCCACCTTTACTCCGCGAAAAACGATGCAGTTCTCAACGCTTCCGTCTATTTCACAGCCGTCACATATCATTGAGGATAAAACAGTCGCGCTCGCGCCTATTTTTGTCGGCACAGACATACCGCCGCGACTTTTTACGCCACCTAATATCTTATTCCTAAGCTCGCCGTCCGAAAGCATTTTCATGCTTATGCGATAATAGTCAGCCAGACTTTTCACGCGGAAAAACTCGTCCTTGAAGGTATATTCGTAAAACCTATCCCTCGCGAGATTTTTGCCCATCACCTCGCCGGTAAAGTCGGTAAATCCACGCGCCGCCGCGTTTTTCACCACGCCGACAAGATAATCACGGTTGATTATCCATATATTCACGTTAAGATCAAAAGCTACAGAAGGGCTGTAATCAAGCTCGGTTATTCTACCGTCTCCATCACTTACAAGCCTCGTCCCGGCACTCACGGTTATATCAGCTCCCTTTTGAACGTGAAAATCAAGCATTTCGGTTATATCCGCGCCAAACACGCAATCGCAGTCACACATTACTATGTACTTCTCTTTCATGCGTTCCAGATTATTGCATATGCTTTTAAGGCTTTCGAGCCGCGAGGTATAAAGCTCGTCATTCTTTTTGGCGTATGCGGTCATATAGGGCGAAAGTATCTTTACTCCGCCTCTGTCAACCGGAATCCCCCAGTCCGCGCCGCTTCCGATATGCTCCACAAGCGATTCGTAATTGTGATGCGCTATAACGCTTATATTGCGTATACCCGCATTCGACATAGCCGAAAGAGGAAAATCCACCATTCGGTATCCGCCGCAAAAAGGAATAGCCCCCATGGTTCTTATTCCCGTAAGCTCGGGAATACTTCTGTCATGCAGGTTTGAGAAAATAATACCTGCCACGTTATTCATATTAATGTCTATCACTCCTTTATAAAATATTCTTCTCTTATCATTATAGCAAGTTTCCTCTGCGAATTTACTCGAAATGCGTATCAAAAACGGTAAAAATAAAAGGACTGCCAAAGCAGTCCTATATTCATGCTAAATATTATCAAACAAACTCCACGCGCCCAAAGATTCCGGCATGGATGTGAATGAGAGATTTTTATTTTCAAATGGTGAGACAAACTCTATTTTGTGAGAAAAAAGATGTATCTTATTATCCGCCGCCGACGCGCCGTAACGGCGGTCACCGACTATGGGAAAACCGCGCGAGGCAAACTGAACTCTTATCTGGTGAGTTCTGCCGGTATAAAGTCTGACCTTGACGAGCGAAAGCGCTCTGCCGTCGTCAGCGGTCAGAGTTTGAAGCACCTCGTATGAAAGCTTGGCTTTCTTTACCCCTCGGCGCTCACGCTTTACCACGTAGGTCTTGTTTTTGTTTTTATCATGGTACAGCAGGTCTTGAAGCACGCCGCTTTTTTCGGGTGTTCCCTCGACCACGGCGAGATATTCCTTTCTGAAATCCTCATGCGAGGCGGCAATCGCCGACATTTTCGCCGCGGCTTGGCTATTCTTGGCGAACACCATGACACCGCCGACCTCCATATCAAGCCTATGAACAGGATATATCTCACTACCGCAAAGTTCAGAGAGCAATGCGGGCATATTTTCTCTGCCCTTTCCGTCGCCTTGAGAAAGCACGCCCGTGGGCTTTACGCAAAAAAGGATATTTTTATCTTCGTACAGAATTTCCATTTTGTCTCCTATATATCAAAGAGCTTGATGGCTTTTATTGCGGCACCGTCCTCGTACTCGCGCACCTCGCCAAGGGCGTAAAATTCACCGACTGCGGTAAGCATTCTCACACGCTCGCCGACCTCAAAATGTGTTTTTATTTTCTTTTGATATATCTCACAACCGTTTCTTGAAAGCTTCTCGTAAAAGCCATCAAGGCGAGCCTCGGGAAGTGTGGCAAAGAGCTGTTCGGTTGGGATAAGCAACGCCTCCCTTTCATCCGACGGCATTGCTTCAAGCTCCTCAATCGTATGGCTATTTTCGATATCAAAGCCCCCCGCCTCACGGCGTTCAAGCTCTGCCATTACCGCTCCGCAACCGAGTGACGTGCCGATATCGGCGCAAAGCGTGCGGATATAAGTTCCCGACGAGCAATTAACGTCGAGAATATAATCTGTCTCGGTATCGGTCGCTAAAACGCCGAGCGAATGAATTGTTATATCACGGGCTTGACGCTCTATAGTTTTACCCTCTCGCGCAAGGTCTACCAGCTTTTTGCCGCCAACCTTAAGCGCACTGTACATGGGGGGTATCTGCTTGATGTTACCGACGAATTTGGCGCAAGCCGCTTTCACCTCGTCACCTGTGGGAACGCTTTCGCTTGTTGTAAGGATATTTCCCGTCACGTCCTCGCTATCAGTTGTAAGCCCCAAACGCATTGTGGCGCGGTATTTCTTACTGTCACAGACAAGATATTCGGACGCTTTCGCGGCGCGTCCCACAAGCACCACCAGCACGCCGGTAGCGAGTGGATCAAGCGTCCCTGTATGCCCAACGCGCCTTGTGCCGTAAAGACGGCGTATCTTATTTACTATATCGTGGGAGGTCACGCCCTTGTGCTTATTTACAACGAGGACCCCACACGGCTCGTTTTTTACTGCTTCTGACATATTCACCTCAAAGAATAATCTCATCAAGCGTACGCTTGGGAACTCGGTGTGTGCCGTTTTCGTCGCGGTAATACGCGCTTCCCTTTTCGCCGATTTCTTCAACAACAATATCCTCGTCGGGTTTACCGAGACCGAGTACAAGCGCGGGTACCACGCCCTCGGGAAGCTCGAGCGCTTCGGCTACTTTTGACGGCACGAAATTGCCTATCATACAGCCGCCAAAGCCCGCCTCAACGGCAGAAAGCATGATTGTCTGCGCGGCAATTCCCACATCCTTATCAAAGATGCTTTTATCGCTTATGTTTTTATCGATACAAACAACGATATACGCCGTGGGGGCGTGACCCTTTGGGGGGATTTCATAATCCTTAAGCAGAGCCGCCCACTTGGTAAGCGATAGCATAATCTCGCACTCGTTTTTTGTGTTACATATCTTGTATTTGAGGGGCTGAAGATTTACGCTTGACGGTATAAGTCGCGCGTTTTCCACAAAGCCTATAAGGGTCTCGATGTCTATACTTACGCTTTCGTCGAAGCTTCGGTAGCTTCGTTCCTTTATCATAAGCTCCTTAATCATTTTTCTTCTCCTTATGGAATATTACCTTTGCCGAGCATATGGTAAAGCCCTTGGACGAGAAATTCGCCTCGTACTCGGTCATTACGTTGCCCTCATTATACTCGGAATTATGCAGGTCGCGGGTCTGCCAGACTATATCGAGACCGCACGCCTCGAATTCTTCAAGGCTGAAGTCAAAAAGCCCGACGTTATCGGTTTTAAGCACCAGCTCTCCGCCGTCCTTAAGAAGCTTGCGGTAAAGCTCGAGAAAGGCACGGTAAGTAAGTCTGCGTTTGGCGTGTCCCGCCTTGGGCCATGGGTCGCTGAAGTTAAGGTAAAGTCCGTCGGCACAGCTGTCGGGAAACCACTCCGAGAGATTTTTCGCGTCTCCGATAATAAAGCGAAGATTATCTGGGGTGGGGCGCTCCTCTGCTCTTGATTTCGCCTTTTCAAGCGCAAGGCAAGCGACATCGGGCACCTTTTCCATGGCTATAAAATTAGACTCGTGGTGCGCCGCCGCTATACCGCAAGCAAAGTTTCCCTTTCCGCATCCTATTTCTATATAAAGCGGTCTTTTTTCCTCAAACGCGTATTCGGGGTCTTCCTTAAGTCTTAAAGTATCCTCAATAAGCAATTCTCCGCACGCGGCTATTCTTGCCGCGCCGTTTTTCTTTTTTCTCATTCTCATATGATATTCTCACTCTCTGTTGAAATTTTTGTTGACATTAAGCATACAATGTGGTAAAATAAATCAAGGCTACACAACGTAGTTAATAATCACGTTCGGAGGTATTTTTTATGTCTGATTACAATATTCCCGCAAAAGAACACAGGGCGAACGCGCGCAAGGCTTTGGGCGACAATGTTTTCAGCACCAACTGGCTGATGGGGCTTCTCGTTGTGCTTATTTACTCGCTTATCATCGGTGCGGCATCCACCGTATCCTCCGGTATCGCCACTATTGTTATTTCGGGTCCTTTTATGCTTGGTCTCGCAGGCTGCTTCCTCGCTATCGTAAGGAACGGCAGTGTTAAGGTCGAAAACCTTTTTGACGGCTTTAAGAATGACTTTCTTCAAAGCTTTCTTCTTGGCTTGATGACCTCTATTTTCACATTCCTCTGGTCTCTCCTGTTCATCATTCCCGGAATCGTCAAGGCTTACGCCTACTCTATGGCTTGGTACATAAAGCACGATAATCCCACCTACGATTGGAAGCAGTGCATGGACGAAAGCCAGCGACTTATGATGGGCAAAAAATGGAATCTGTTCTGCCTCGACCTCAGCTTTATAGGATGGATCATAGTTTCCGCGCTTATCTGCGGAATTGGCGTACTTTGGGTTGAGCCTTACATGCAGGCGGCGCGCGCAAGCTTCTACGAATCCTTGCTTTCCAAGCACACACAGTACACTGACAACCAAGATTTTAATGTTTCCACGGACAACCAAATATAAAAACAAATTTAAAACAAGGGACGTTTAAAACGTCCCTTTATTTTATCAAACGTTAAATCTGAAGAGGACGATATCGCCGTCGTTTATAACGTATTCCTTACCCTCGCTTCGCATCAGTCCGGCTTCCTTTACCGCATTTACAGAGCCAAGCCTTGTAAGGTCATCGAACGCAACCACCTCGGCGCGGATAAAGCCACGCTCAAAGTCACTGTGTATCTTTCCCGCCGCCTGGGGCGCTTTTGTTCCCTTTGTAATTGTCCTAGCGCGAACCTCCTTGGGTCCCGCGGTAAGATAAGAGATAAGTCCCAAAAGCGCATAGCTTGCTTTGATAAGTCTGTCAAGTCCGCTTTCGGCAATTCCCATATCCTCAAGGAATGCCGCCTTTTCCTCAGCGTCAAGCTCTGCGATCTCTGCCTCGATGCCCGCGCATATGGAGATAATCTCGGAACGCTCGCTCTCAGCGTATGCCTTGAGCGCATCGTACATAGCGTTGCCCACAGGTTCGCCGCTCGCCTCGTCCTCGCTTACGTTAGCCACGTATATAATGGGCTTAAGTGTGAGAAGCTGAGAGTCTCCGAGCAGCTCAAGCTCATCCTTTGTAAAGTCTATCGTTCTCGCGCATTTTCCCTCCTCAAGCACGCCCTTGATCTTTTCAAGCAGCTCGACCTCAGCGGCAAGGGTCTTATCGCCCTTCATTGCCTTCTTGGTGCGATCGATGCGGCGGTCAAGAATCTCTATATCCGAGAAAATAAGCTCAAGATTTATGGTTTCAAGGTCTCTCATGGGGTCTACGTTGCCGTCAACGTGGATGATATTGTCATCCTCAAAGCAACGCACAACGTGAACGATAGCGTCAACCTCTCGGATATGAGAAAGGAATTTATTACCCAGACCCTCGCCCTTTGAAGCGCCTCTCACAAGTCCAGCGATATCAACGAACTCGATAACGGCGGGTGTATATTTTTCGGGAGTGTACATCTCGGCAAGCACGTCAAGTCGAGAGTCAGGAACCGCAACCACGCCCACGTTTGGCTCGATGGTACAGAACGGATAGTTCGCAGATTCCGCCCCTGCGCTTGTAAGCGCGTTGAAAAGTGTACTTTTTCCCACGTTGGGAAGTCCTACTATTCCTAATTTCATTTTTCTCTATTCTCCTTTATTTTACAAGGTTTTTTAGCCTCTGGATTGCGTTACTGTACCATTTCTGTACCATTTTTACAATTTTCGAAGCTTTTTTAGATACAAAGTTTAAATTACAGGTAAGAAACGGTATTTACTATACCATTTTGGGTAAATCCGATTTCTCAAACTGTCTGACGGCATTTAACAGCGCGTCGTCCGTGACATGAACATATCGATCCATTGTGACCTGAATATTAGCGTGTCCAAGCAACTGTTGCAAAACCTTAGGCTGCACCCCACGTTCAATAGCTCTCGTTGCATATGTATGGCGAAGAACGTGCATTGATATGCGTTTAATTCCTGCCTCATCGCAAATTTTGTAGAGGTGAGTATCGTAGGAGCTGTTCTTTGCGGGTTCTCCCGTCCTATAATTGACGAACACAAGATCACGCATCACAAGCGTTGATATTTTCCCTGTACGGCGATCAAGATACTCCAACGTTTGCGATAAAGTTTCAGACTCTTTCCTTTCCCCTCTCCGCAAGTTAAGCATTTCAAGGATCGAAAACGCCCTTTGAGTTAACGGGATGGTGCGATAGCTTTGAAGTGATTTGGGAGGCCCCGCACGCCAACAGCCTTGACTATGTCTGAATTCTAAAGTCTTGCTTACAGTCAGCGTTCTTTTTCCCCAGTCGATCGAATCCCAAGTCAAAGCAATCAATTCCCCTGTGCGCAGCCCCGTTTCCAACAGCAGTGCGTACTGAAAATAGTTATGTGAGCGCTTTGCCGTCTCCAAAAACTTTTTCTGTTCGTCCTCCGTAAGGTATTTAACATCGCTTACCATTCGAACCGGTTTAGTGTACTTAACTCCGTCCATAGGGTGCTTGGTGATCATATCATTAATCAAAGCTGATTTAAACATTGTTCCCATGGTAATATACGTTTGACGAATCGTTGAACCTGCATAGTCTTCATCCATTTTGGTTAAGACTCGTTTGCAATGCAGCGGTTTAACGTCGCATATTTTAAGACGTCCAAGAATAGGTTTGATATTATGGATATAACGCTCGCGATAGTTCCTAACCGTATTAGGAGCTAAATCACCTACAATGTTTTCAATCCAAAACTCAAACCATTCGTCAACTACCATTTCCGATGGAGCCAAAATCCCCTCATGCCGGTCGGCATACTTAGCCTCATCAAGCCAGTTTTTCGCCTCAGGAATCGTTGCAAAGTGTTTTGTGGTCCGATCACCATAACGGTTTACAAATCTCGCTACATACAACCCGTCTTTTCTTTGGCAGATACCTTTACCTATTTCTTTGCCTTTTAGGTTTTTCCCCATATTAACTCCTTTCTTGCCAAAAGAAGCCAATACAACACCATATTATATCATATTGGCTTCTTTTTTGCAACCCCTTAAAACTAAATAATTAAAGTTTTTTGGATAAAGTCTTCAAACGCTTTCCGTTTAACTAACTTCTTAGTTCCTACATAAAGGACGAACTGACAGTTCGGCTGTCGAAGGAGGCTTTCGAGCTTATTAATTCCGATATTGCTAAACTCAGCCGCTTCGCGAATAGTCAGGGTCACCTTGTCCTTTACTGCAATTTTAGGTTCAATCACAGAATTCTCCTTCCTCATTTTATATTTGTTGTTTGTTGTCACTTTCTGTTTTTTGCAAAGGAAGTTCAAGTCTCCTATCCTTGTGTGCCATATCCAGAATGGCTTGATAGTGAGTTTTCCTCTTGTAATGGTGACCCTTGAGTTCATTATCGGCAATTATTTCCACATACTTTTTAAATTCGTCCAGCGAAAGCCTATCAAGCAGATCATCAAACTGATCCTCAGAAATCATCACCACACCTTTGCCTAGATCGCCTCCGAGATAGCTAAGCCTAGCTTCCTGACGAGAACGAATGAGCGAATGAGATTCTGAGTCTACCTCTGAGTTTGGTTCTTCTTCTGCCTCTACGCACGGACTGTCCGCGGACAGTCCGTGGACATCTGCGGACTCAGCCTCGAGCCGAGCTCTTTTGAGGCGTTTTCTTTCGCGGTCTTTCGCTCTTATCTCGGCAAGCTTATCTTCAGATTGGTAGTCAGCCCAGCCAAGTATGTTGATATACCCCTTGGATGTAATCTTGATCATGTTGAGAGCAGTAAAAACATCTAATGCCGTACGCAAAGTCTCAACGTCGAAACCTAACTCGTCTGCCAGTCCTTTCGTAGTGTAAGGAACGCCCTCGGTTATGTAGATTGTCCCTCCTGCATTGCAGCGCCCCGCCAGAGCCAATAACATAACCCAGATAAGCGCCATGTTGTTGCCGTCGTTAAGTCTGCGAATATAATTGAGCTTACGACTCTGAAAAATATTTGTTTCAATTTTAATCCATTTGATTGATTCCATGGATTTTACCTCCTAAAAGTTTTTATTATGACGCATATTTTTTCCAGAACTAGTATAGGAATTTTTTGCGTCTCATAATTATTATGGAAGATAGCATGAAAAAAACTATTTCTCTACACAAGAATTTTTTGAATTTTAATCCCAATCACACACCCGCTGGTTAACCTAAAAATACAAATAATGATCTGCCACAACAGTTTCCCTGTTATGCCCCAGCGCACTTGATGCCGCAAAGAGGGCTCTGCGGTCATATGCGGCGCCCTTGCGGTCAGTACGGCAATAATATACGCTTGATACATCTCTGTACCCCGGAAGCATTTTTGACTTTCCATCAATGACGGTGTAAAGATGCTCAAATCGTTTCACATCTCGTTTACCGTTTTTACTTATGTAAGAATCTATAATTTTGTTTTTATATACGATAAGGCGCTCGTTTTTGAACTCTTTAACTTCCCTTTTATGCGCATCGTACTCTCTGGCAGCATATGCTGCTCTGAAAGAGTGGATATCGGCATTTCGGTTAGGTTTTGGAAACACCCTTCCCTCTCCCGCCTCGGCACAAAGTCTTTTTACTGTATCAATCTCCTCGTCACTGCCAACCACGGGCGAAATGCGAGGTCGGCCGCCCTTGGTATTCTTGCTCACATCAACACAAAGTTTCCCTTCGTGAATAATCAGATTGTTTCCGCGAATCTGAGCAAGCTCGGAACGGCGAAGACCTGTACACCTACAAAAAGTTATTAGATCCTTGTTTTCGTTCACGCTGAAATGTCTGTCTCTTACGGCTGCTCCTCGGCTTCGAGTGATATTTTTTCTTTCTCGCGAAGGAGTCGAAACTTTGAAGTCGCGTGTTGTGCAACCGTAAAGCTTGGCAAGCGCTGAAAGCTCAAGCTTAATTGTGTACGTCGACAAGCCTCTGTCCATTTCGTGCTTTATCCAACTTTCGGCGAATATGCGGCATTCATCAAGCGTACGCGGCTTATGTCCAAGAGAAGCATCTGTATCCTGTACCTTGCACCATTTCACAAAATAGCACGCGTGTCTAAGATAACTCCGATAAGTGTCCCACGAGTAAATAAATTGTGTGTGATTGCCGCCAAGCTTGGCAAGATATTTGCTTTCACCGATGGCAAGTTTGGAGTCAAGGCGCTCTTTTACCTGTTGAACAAGCGATTTATTGGCCTTTTTTCTTCCCATAAAAACCCTCCTAATATAATAAAAATTTTGTGCGTTAAAGTTAAACATTCCCACCTGATAGGGCGCGGTAGGACCGCCGTTTGTCGGAGTTTTGATTTTCTGCACATATAAATTCAGTTTTTATATGCAAGAATTCACTCAAAATTCCGCCTTTGGGGGGCGTTAGCCGTTTACTCGTTCACAAGTTCCCGAGTAACCGTCTCTACACAAACCCAATTTGCTCCGCGTGTGTCATATTTTCTTTTCTCCTTTCTTGTATATTGCTCTACACCTATTATGACAGTTACCCTATACCCATAACTTGAAAATTAAAACTATAAGCAAGGAAAAAAGAAAAGCCCCACCTCGCTCACGCGAGGTGGGGAATCTGTGTTGTGTTGTTTTCATTTTTTAGGATTCTTTAAAAAGCCAAAGAAGAAACGAAGAGCCAAGATACTCGGGATAACCATTGTGAAGTAAATACATCTCACATGCTGTGCCTTTCGCTACGGTTTCAAAAAACTCCTTAACCTCTTTAACATCATGTGATGCAAAGACAATATAATTATCTCCGGGGTCGCTAACTATGTAAACAAACTCACCACCTAGAACCGCAAGCGCTTCCTCGCTGTATTCACTCTGAAGACAATACTTATTCCACTCTAGTCTTGTTGCTTCACGATAATCGTCGCTTTGCTCTTCCATAGTGGATATAGAAACACCGTGTCTAAGCCCACAGTGTACACACCCCACATAATACATTCCGTCAGCAGTTGTTACCGTATATGCACTCCCGCCACACTTGGGGCATACATTATACCCACATATTTCTTCTGTGAACTCTGTTACTTTTGTTCTTTTTTCATTTTCTTTCATTGTTTTGTTCCTTTCTTGAAATAATCTCCAAATCGTGTTTCCGATTCTAATATTATTATGTAAGATAGACATCAACCATAACACTAAAAAGCAAAACATAATCTTTTTTTCACACTTGTTAACAAAAGGTTTACATTTATTTAGCATAAAAAATGCTTTTTCTTTGTGTAGAAGTTTTTTGCGTTTGACAAGAGATACAAAATATGCTATAATATATACAGATGAGGCGGAATGCCGAATCTTCTTCTCCTTTTTATATATTGATTCTCCCACACTAGGGTAGAAAAAAGCCGCCACGCAAGCGTGGCGGCTTTGGCCTTTTATTGGTTATACGACAAATTTCCATTTCAGGAGAGCTTGATGAATTATATTAAAACAAAACTAAGATTAATAATTATAATTACAGCGCTATTCGCTATACTTTTCATATTAAAAATATGGTTTATTGAGCCTGTATTTATCGTAGGCGATTCAATGAAGCCTACATACCACTCACATCAGATTGCCTTTGCAAACAAACTCTTGCCTTCCTATAAGCGTTTTTCAATTGTCATCGTTAAGACAGACAATGAATTAATGATAAAAAGAATCATCGCTCTACCCGGTGAAACAATACAAATAATAAACGAAAGGGTTTACATCAACGGAACCCCGCTTGACGACATCTGCAACGAGCCTATTAGCTTTGCAGGCACGGCATTTGACCCAATTACGCTTGCTGATGATGAATATTTTGTAATGGGCGACAATCGGAACAACAGCAGAGATAGCCGATTCTCCGAAATCGGACCGATAACCAAAGATAACCTGCGAGGTGAAATAATTGTAAAATCCCATTAAATGCGACAAAATTCCACGATTAACTAAATGGACTTTTGTCGCATAGCTTTCTTAGAATCTAAAACACCGGTCTTGCAGAAGCAAGACCGGTGTTTTTTATAACGTGAGGCAAATATGTTTGAGTTTTTTTCTGAATATTATAATCCGATCTCTAACTCCCGTGCCCTTTTTATAAACTAACTTCTATTTCTGACCTAAAAACCCTGCTTATCTTTTTTTCTTAAGGAAAACAACTGTAATTCCGAAACCGGCGATTATGACCACAGCCGAAGAAACTCCAATCATAACCCCTGTGTTTAACTCAACATCTTTGGGATCTTCAGAAACCGAAGGTTCGTCCGGCTTTTCCGTATCATCGGGCGTTTCGGTTTCGTCAGGTTCGTCTGTTACACCTATTGCAGGAATAATTTCTGTTTCCTTTTCGCCGCACACACTGCATTCACGAGCCTTTTCACCGTCTGCTTCCCCTGTTGCCTCTTTTACAACTTGCCATTCACCAAACGTGTGACCTGTTGCACTAACAGTTTCCTGTGCAACAAACACTTCTCCACACTTTGAGCAACTCTTGCCCTCGATCTTTCCGTCAGTAGTACATGTTGCCGCTACAGCCGCAGACACTGTTTCCTCGTGACCTGTTGATTTGATTACAACGCTGTCCTTGTTTGTTATCTTTCCTGTAGCATTAGCATTCGCATACCAGTAATCACATCCGGAACATGTATAATATGCTGTATTACCGTCCGCGGTACAAGTTGCTTCCTTAGCAGGAACAAGTGTAAGCGAATGGTTGTGAGTGTCATAAGTCGGTCTTGGAAGTTTATTTGCAATAATATAATCGCAAATTGTACAAAGCTGAGGAGACGATGTTGTAGCGGCAGGTCCGGGAATATGCTCCGCTTCATCGATTTTATCTCCGCAGACACTACACTCGTGCCAATGTTTTTCCTTGTCCATAGACCACTCGGTTTTGTAGGAGTGAGGATTTGTTCTCACATAACCGCAATCGTTACAGTCGGGATCACATATGCCAACCTCATAAGAATGTTCTGTTTCTTGATCCTTTGCACTGCAATTTTCGCACTGATACCAGTGAGTTGTGTCGCCCTTTGTCAATGTTGTTTCAAATGTATGGTCTCCGTTTGTAACAAATTCCTGTCCGCAAATATCACACGCCTCGTCACACTCACTCTGCTTGTCGTGTGCTGCCTCATCCTTTTGGGCGTCACAGCCCGCACAGTCATACCAATGGTTGATTTCATCCTTGCTCCATGTTGTTGCAAAATCGTGAGGAATTTCAGTTCTCGAATATCCGCAACTCTCTTTGCACTCCGCAACACAGACAGAGGCGTAGCTATGAGCCACAACTGTTGTCTCATCTATTGCCTCACAACCCTGGTTGGAGCACTTCTTCCAGTGATTTGTATCATCATTAGCCCATGTTTCAAACTTGTGAGGAGGCGTTCTTGTGTAACCGCAATCGCCGTTACAGGTCGCGTCACATTCATTGTCGTATGTATGCTCAACCTTTGTTGTTTCATCGGTTACGGAACAACCGTCGTTTGCGCACTTCTTCCAGTGATGAGTTGCGTCTGTTCCCCATGCCTCAAACTTGTGAGGAGGTGTTCTTGTGTAACCGCAATCATCATTACAAGTTGCGTCACACTCGTTGTCGTATGTATGCTCAGCCTTTGTTGTCTCATCGGTTACAGAACAACCTTCATTTGCACACTTCTTCCAGTGATAAGTTGCATCTGTTCCCCAAGCCTCAAACTTGTGAGGAGGCGTTCTTGTGTAACCGCAATCACCGTTACAGGTCGCGTCACATTCATTGTCGTATGTATGCTCAACCTTTGTTGTTTCATCGGTTACGGAACAACTGTCGTTTGCGCACTTCTTCCAGTGATGAGTTGCGTCTGTTCCCCATGCCTCAAACTTGTGAGGAGGTGTTCTTGTGTAACCGCAATCACCGTTACAGTCAGCGTCACACTCGTTGTCATACGTATGCATTGCTTTGGTTGTATCGTCTTTGGCGATACAGCCGTCTTTTGAGCAGACCTTCCAGTGGTAGGTGTCATCTTTATCCCACGCAGTGAAAGCGTGCTCTATTGTTCTTGTGTAACCGCAGCCGTCGTTACAATCTGCGTCACACTCTATGTCATATGTATGCGTTGCTTTTGTTGTATCGTCTTTTGCAGTACAGCCTGTCTTGGAGCACTTCTTCCAGTGATAGGTGTCGTCCTTATCCCATGCGGTAAAAGAATGCTCTATGGTTCTTGTGTAACCGCAACCGTCGTTACAGTCGGCATCACACTCTATGTCATATGTATGCGTTGCTTTGGTTGTATCGTCTTTTGCAGTACAGCCTGTCTTGGAGCACACTTTCCAGTGGTTGGTGTCGTCCTTATCCCACGCAGTGAAAGAATGCTCTATTGTTCTCGTGTAACCGCAACCGTCGTTACAGTCAACGTCACACTCGTTGTCATACGTATGTGTTGCTTTGGTTGTATCGTCTTTGGCGGTACAGCCCGTCTTGAAGCACTTCTTCCAGTGATAGGTGTCATCTTTATCCCATGCGGTGAAAGCGTGCTCTACAGTTCTTGTGTAACCGCAACCGCCGTTACAGTCAGCGTCGCACTCGTTGTCATACGTATGCGTTGCTTTAGTTGTATCATCTATAGCAACACAACCTGTGGTAGCACACTTTTTCCAGTGGTGGGTAGTATCCTTATCCCATACGGTATATGAATGCTCGCCTGTTGCGGGGATCTCATCGTGACCGCTCATAAAACGCAAGCAAGCGGTACACTGTACCCCTGCCTCGTAACCGACCTGATAACAGGTAGGCTCCTGCTTGGCAATGTTTTGCGTGCTTGTATGCTCGCAATATGCGTGAAGAGTGCTGTCCTCAATCTCGAACATATCGGGTGATTGAGTTGTATTAAAGGTTGTCAGGGTATTTGTATCGGGGTCTTGTACCTCTACAGCGATCTCGGAGAGGGATATAAGTGTAGAGTCTCCCGGGTCAAACGCCGTTGCCGAAACCTCAAACGTAAACTCAAGAACCTTTTCATTTGTAAATGATGCGGTCTGCACCAAATGTAAGAGAGGCGGAAATCCGTTAGCAATGTCCCAATCGCTGCAAAGTTTTCCTTTAAGAGAGGGGTCTATTACCCATACTCCGCTTTTTGGGGCAAGGATATCCTCGTCATATTCGGGGATAAACACCAAAGAGGTAATGTTTGAACCCGTAAAATAAACTTCGATTTTGACCTGCTCGCCTGCCTTGACGTCGCCCGAGGTTACCATAGTTACCTCAAAGCCACCGTCCTCGGCGGCGGTGCTGACAGCCATTACGGCTGTCAGACTTATAAGCATAATGCAAACCGCAAGAACGGCAAGCAATTTCTTCTTAATTTTCATAATTCTTCCTTTCATTTATGTTGTATAAAGGTAATTACTTTTTGTACCAAAAATAATCGCAATATGTTATATTAAGCCATATCGCATTTGTAGAACTGTCTCTTACGCTTACTGGTGATCCGCCTGTCTTATCAGTCCAATCCGAATAACTAGTTGTTATATACCAAGTGCTTGTGTCCTTAAAAATTACACTCGTCGGGGCGTTGGAGCCACACCAGAACGCAAGTCTTCCGATGCTTCTTACGCTGTCGGGAATAGTCACAATCGTCAGGCTGATGCAACCCATGAACGCAGAATCTCCGATGCTTTTTACGCTGTCGCCTATCGTCACGCTCTCAAGGCTGGAGCTATTAGCGAACGCCCCCTCACCGATGCTTGTTACACTATCGGGTATTATCACACTCGTCAAGCTGTCGCAATCATAGAATGACCATACTCCGATGCTTGTTACACTGTCGCCTGCGGGTGAAGTGGCGGGGATAACGATATCGGTATCTGTACAAGTGCCTAATCCACTAACATAGCAGGTACCGTCACCATTAGAAGTAAATTCAAGCCCTTCGCTTTGATACGTAGGATCATAAGCACCACAACGAGTACATTTATGGTCTACATATGTTGCGTGACCGAGGGCGGGGGTTTTTTTGTAAGTTGTATAATAACAACCGTTTCTGTTACAGGTTACGTAAGCATTCCAGCCGCTTTCGGTACAAGTTGCCGCTTTTGCACTGTGATTTACTTTACTATGACCGAGTGCGGGAATCTCAATATAAGTTGTATAGTTACAACCATTTCTGTTACAGGTCACGTAGGCATTCCAACCTATTTCGGTACAGGTTGCAGCTTTTTCTGCGTGACTCACTTCGTCGTGTCCAAGAGCGGGGATTTCTACATAAGTTGTATAGTCACACCCCTCTCTGTCACAGGTTACGTAAGCATTCCATCCAATTTCAGTACAGGTTGCTTCTTTCGCTTCGTGAGTTACATCATCATGACCGAGGGCGGGAATTTCTACATAGGTTGTATAATCGCACCCCTCTCTGTCACAGGTTACGTAAGCATTCCAGCCGATTTCGGTACAAGTCGGTGCTTTTGCCTCGTGATTCACTTCATCATGACCGAGGGCGGGAATTTCTACGTATGTTGTGTAGTCACAACCGTCTCTGTCACAAGTCACGTAAGCATTCCAGCCGATTTCGGTACAAGTCGGTGCTTTTGCCTCGTGTTCTGTTTCATCATGACCAAGTACAGGAATTTCCACATAGGTTGTATAATCACAACCCTCTCTGTCACAGGTCACGTAAGCGTTCCAACCGATTTCGGTACAGGTTGC
>JAZRDN010000017.1:0-13328 GCA_045660295.1 Eubacteriales bacterium | reverse complement strand
GCGCAAAATGATGTGATGTTTGCCCATTACGCCGTCAGGCGTAACATCATTTACACAGTAAACATCATTGCCGCAGGCAACATCACTTGCCCGTGAGGGCAAACATCGTTCGGCTGACCTGCTTTATCGCAGGTCGCCGTTCCCGAGCCTTTTTCTTATCTCGGCAATAATGCCGTTTTTGTCTGTATTCCACTCGGGCGCAACAAGCATTCCGCGCGGACAGTCACCTGTCAGCCTGTGTATCACAGTGCCGGGACGCATCGCCCTGATAACGCTTACCGCGGTGTCGATATACTCCTCGCGCGTTGGCGGCACAAACTCACCGCGCTCATAAATCTCGGCAAGGCGCGTGCCGCGCATAACGTAGATAGAGTGTATCTTAAGCCCGAAAAGCTCGTACCCATTAAGAAATTCAACCGTACGAAGCGCCTCCGCCTTTCCCTCACCGGGTAGACCTATTATCATATGCGCAACGACCGGAATTCCGTAGGCAGAAAGCAGCCTTGCCGCTCGGTCAAACTCCGCCCTTCCGTATCCGCGGTTAATAACTCTGCCTACCTCGTCGCTTGCCGTCTGAAGTCCAAGCTCGACCCAAACGTCAACCCGCTCCTTGTATGATGCGATAAGTGCCGCTATTTCCTCGTCGATACAGTCGGGTCGCGTTCCGATAGCGAGAACTCTTATCCTCTTATCGATAAGCGCCGCGTCGTACCTCTCGCGTAGCACCTCGGTCGGCGCGTATGTGTTGGTAAAATTCTGGAAATACGCAACGAAAAGCTCGTCCTCCCCCGCGCGCAAAAGCCCCGTCTCAACCTGCTCGCGTATGCTTATAGTGGGGTCGATATGCTCGCCCGCACCGCGCTCACCGCAAAAGATACAGCCGCCCTTGCCGCACCTGCCGTCCCTGTTCGGGCAGGTAAAGCCACCGTCTATGCATATCTTTCTAAGACGCTTACCGTATATTCTTTTGAAATATTCACTAAGACTTTCGTAACTCATAAAATCTCCAAAAATTCTAAAAACCTCTCATAATGTAACTAAAAGTGTGCAAAATAAGCAACACACCCTAAAAAGAAAGGTTTTTGATATGAAAAAATATAACGATGCAAGCGGCAGAGCGCCTAAAAACACCCCCGAGATCGTAGACGGAAGATACGGAAACAACGATACCGCCGCTATCCCCGGTATTAATACCCCCGGCATAGAGCTTCCCGCATTTAACCCTCCCGTGCCTAACCGCGCCTGGACGGCTATGCGTCAGGGTAAGGATATAGACGACCTCACCGACGAGGAGCGCGAAGAGATCTACGAGCAGCATTTCTTCGACTAACCATAATTTGTAGGCTTGCGACAAAGGTCGCAAGCCTCTTTGATTAGCTGATGATATTATATCACTTCGCGCAAAATTCGTCAATATCCCTTGACAATTTAGCCGTATAGTTGTATAATTTACCTATCTTAAGACGGAGGAAACAGCCGTGATCTATAATTTCAAGAACGCGCCCATAAGGGTCTACGGAGCGCCGAATTTTTATAAGGAAAATAAAACGAACCGCCTCCCCCCTGAGCTTGACGGGCTTTTTTCCGTCAAGGGTCTTGGCAAAAGATGCCCCGGCGGCAGAGTCTGCTTTAAGACCGACGCCCCCGAGTTCACCGTCAGGGCGACCCTCGCCACCTGTGGAGTTGACGTTGGAATGTCGATCTATGCGGCAAGCTCGTTTGCCGTCCTTATCGGGGATAGAAAAGCGCCCTATTTCGCAGGGCTCGTTGGTCCCTCCGAGTACGGCTCGCTCAAATTCGAGAAGCTTATAAAAAAGCGCACCGGGAATTTCGGCATCGAGGACGTTACTATATTTTTCCCGAGAAACGAGGCGGTCGTAGACCTTGAGATAGAGGTAGACGACGCATATACCGTGTCCGCCCCCACCCCATACCTTGATATAAAGCCTATCGTTTATTACGGCTCGTCTATAACCGAGGGCGGCTGCTCCGCGCTCTCGATAAACGCATATAACGCTATAATCTCAAACCACCTGAACGTAGATTATTATAACCTCGGCTTTTCGGGCAGTGCCCGTGCAGAGCTTCCTCTTGCGGACTATATCGCGGATAATTTCGATATGAGCATTTTCGTATACGATTACGATCACAACGCGCCTGACGTAAGCTTCTTAAAAGCCACGCACGAGCCGTTTTTCCTCCGCCTAAGAGAGAAGTGCCCGACCCTCCCCGTAATTATGATGTCGCGTCCGCTTGCCGTTTATCCCAAGAACGATGCGCGTCGTGCCATAATAAAGGCGACATATGAAAATGCCAAGGCGCGAGGCGATAAAAACGTCTATTTCATTGACGGCGAGAGCTTTTTCCTTGGCGAGGACTCCTACCGTTGCCTTGTCGATACCATCCACCCAAACGATTACGGCTTTACCCTTATGGCGCGAGTTATCGAGCCCGTGATAAAGAAGATCCTCGGCATTGAGTAAGCAGAAAAACTCAAAAGAATAAGAATAAAAAATGACAGAGAAGTTTACATTCTCTGTCATTTTTACGTATAAAGCAGGCTGTAAAAGACTTAAGGGCGCTTTATCGTAATATTAAGCACCAGCGCAACGCTTGCCATCGCCAAAAGAATAATGAACGGCAGAGTATATCCGCCGCTTGCTGTCTGTATCGCAGAGCAAGCGGTAGCCATAAACGAGGCAATCATAAGATTGAAATTAAGTATGCTGAGATTTGTGCCGAAGTGCTTCGTTCCGTAGAATATAGAGGCGAATGCGGATGCATTCGTCGGTGAGGTGCCATAGGATATACCCGTCAGGCAAAGACCTGCGATGCAAAGCGGAAGAGAGCCAAGGCTTACCGCGCCAAGCGTTATAGCCGCGGCTATGATAGTCAGAATATTTGCCGCGATCATCGTGAAGCGACGGCCCAAGATATCAAACACCGCGCCCGTAATAATGCGACCAAGACCGTTACATATCGCAAGAACACCGACAAGCGTGGTAGCGAGTGCAGCCTCAGCTCCAACCGAGAGCGCGAGGTCTCGCGCAAAGCTTATCACCGAGCTGCCGACCGCGGTTATGCAAATGAAAGCGATAAACGCGCGCCAGAACGAGAAGCGACGAACCATTTCGCCGGGCTTAAGGTCCTTTGCCTCGAAAACCTCACCGCGCGCCGAAGCTTTCTTTTTCGGTGAGGGTAAGATCACGTCAGCGCTCGGAGGTACTACTAAAAATGCCGCAAGAACCAACACCGCGGCAAGTGCCGCACCAATCAAAACGTAGGTCAATCTCCAACCGAGAGAAGAGGAGAAGAGCGCGTCTGCCGCCTTTCCAAGCACAAGACTGCTTGCGCCAAAGCCCATCATAAGCGCGCCGGACGACGTTCCCCTCTTGTCGGGAAACCACGCGTTAACGGTTGAGATAAGCAAAATATAAACGATACCAATGCCAAGACCGCCCATAAACGAGTAGGTCAGGTATAAAAGCAGGGCTTGTCCGCTTCCTAAAAGGGCGGTGAGCGCAAAGCCTGCGCCAGCAAGAATACCCGACGCGGCTACCGTAATTCTTAACCCAAGCCTCTTTGCCAAAAAAACGGAAATAAATCCGCCGAGGCAGAAAAAGCTCATCGTTAATGTAAAGTTAAGCGCCAGGGCAGAGGCATCGTAGCCAAGCTCCTCGGCAAACGGAATTTTTAATATAGACCATGCGTAGATTATTCCTGCGAAAAGCATGGCAAAAACGCCAACCGCCAAAATACCGCGCCGGCGCGCAAAGCAAGATTTATCTGACACTAAAAGCTCCTTTTGTATGCACTGCATGCATAAGTTTTTTTCCATTATACCACAAAATGTATAATAAGTCAAGTCTTTGGACGCGTCTGTGATAACGCAGGTGCGTCCAAATCACGCGGGAGGCGTGGATGGAATACGCAGCTTGCCTGCGGTATGGAATCAGCCTGAGGGGCCGGATGTAATCATCACGAGGTGATGGATGGCATCAATGCAGAGCGTCGTATATTACACACCCAAAAAACAAAACAGACCCACTCGGGGGTCTGCTTTTCATTGTAGTTTTTTCCTCAGGCTTTACTCTTGAACGCGGTTAAACTCAAAAATTATTCCTTATATTCGTACATCTTGGCAGGGTAGCATTTTAAAACGTGATTTGAATCCCTTTCGGGAACAACCATATAATATACGTCGCCTTTTGAAGCAAGCTGAAACAGGGTTGAACTTACCTCAACATCTCCGAATTTTGCGAAATGCACGAACTTTCTATAAGATCTTTTTTTACCGGGGCGGTTGAAAGGCATATCCTCTTTGTATACGACCTCGTCTGTAACTACAAAAAAGCCTTTATGACCGCGTGCCGGACTAAGCGCCGTAAATAAAGCAAAAAACAGCGGAAAACAACATATAAGCACGAAAGCGAAAAAGACGACGTGACCTACCGGGCCAATATCAACGTTCTTTAACCCGACAAAATAAATTAGAGAAAATATAATTCCAAGAATAGCGGTGTAAACAAAAGAAAAACATAAAAGCGCAGGCTTGTTTTTCTTGTCCTCGGTGCGCATATCGCCCGCAATGATTTCTTTCGTCAAAATATTTTTCGTTTCCTTTTGCATATATCCACTGCCTTTCTTTTATCAAAAATAAATCCGAAGGATTTCACTTAAAATAAAAATCAATGCTTGCTTTTTATCGCCTTAATGATACGGTAAATGATACCCGCAAGGAACTGCACTCCCATAATTCCGAGCGGAACGAACAGCATATATTTGCCTACGGTTTTTGTAACGGAAGGTGGTTGCAAGAACAAGAAAAATCCAATAAAGGAACATAAAAATAACAATACAGCAAAGATGGCTACGCCATCCTTTATTTTTTTTCGTAACCTTTTATCAAATCGGTGTTCAGGAACGAACAAGCTCATTAGCTTCATATAAATTGTAAGTATTGTTTCAACAATGACTGTGAAAACGAATTCGAATATCAATTCAAACAAGCAGCCCACGCCATCACCGCCTTTCCGAGATTAGTATATCACAAAACGGCTAAAATGTAAAGAGCTTTTTGTGGGCGATTGCTTGCTTGCCGTGGTTTCAGCACCCGTCGCTCTCCGCTTATCTCGCGCAAAAAAGAAAAGCACCTCTGTAGTACCGTAATACCACGCGAGGTGCTTTATGTAAACCAAATTAGGTTCGTTTTTTTAAAAAAGTTAAATTATTCCTCTGCTACGGGCTCTGCTACGGGCTCTGCTGCAGCTGCTACGGCTGCCTGCTCCTTTTCCCACTTAGCATATCTTGCAGGGTAGTTCTTTGCCATGATAGCACCTACGATAGCGAAGGGGATCGCAAAGGTGAAGGGAGAGAGCCAGAACTGAAGGAATGCGATAGCCGCAGTACTAAGAACGAGGCAAATAATGTAAATATTATAGAAGAGATTTTCCTTTTCCTTAGGACCCTTGATAGCGAGGATTGCTGTAGCAAGCATTCCGGCGTTGCAGATGAAGGGAACGATGTAGTAAAGGATCGCCTCGGAGAACATAAACATAAACATCCAAAGAATACAGATGACAGGATAAATTATTCTAACGGTATGACCCTTTCTGGGCGGATCGCCCTCTTTTGCAGTGCCCTGAATAATAGCATAAAGGATTGCCGCAGGGGTGCAGAAAAGAAGAAGTATTACGAACACGCCCCAGTTGATTTTGCTTTTTCTCTTTTCCATGATAAATCTCCATTTCTTTTTTTGCCAATCAAGATTTTTGCAAATAAAGATTTGCAAAAATCTGTTGGTTACTACCAAAATTATACACCTGTTC
Source organism: Eubacteriales bacterium (assembly GCA_045660295.1). Classification (GTDB taxonomy): domain Bacteria; phylum Bacillota; class Clostridia; order Oscillospirales; family CAG-272; genus RGIG8775. The sequence goes on along the minus strand of JAZRDN010000017.1, from coordinate 7,500 downwards.
AACAAAAAAGTCAAGCATTTTTATAAAAAATATAAAATAAATATACGCTACGTTATTTTTTGTTTTGCCCGTATTTTTTTATAATTCGTGCATCTCTTTTTGCTTGTATTTTTCGGTTATTCAGGATCTCCCATCCGTAGAAAAATAAAAATCCCATTCCTATAAGGAAAGTAAGCAACCCGAAGATAATATGTAAAGTCCAATTTGGCGGATCATCATTATTGTACGTCACAATTTTATTTCCGTTAACGGTCATTTCCTCGGCGTATTTTATCCAAGGTAAAATTTTATTGGTGTCATACTTTATTGTGGCAACAGTGCCCTCGGTCAGAAGATCGTACAGCTGTGTTGCACTATATTCGCCTGTGATATTATATCTTTCGCCGTCCTCTGTGATGATATAATGATAGGATGCGCCATATCGCCCGCCTCCATGATAGTCAAATTGCGAAATAACAATTTCTTTTTCCTTGTGTTCTTCTAAAGGCGTGGTTGGTAGAAGCGGGTATATAAGCACAAAAAGCCCCGCAAAAATTGCAATGATTCCGAAAATAAGAAGACTAATAAATTCCTTTCTTATTTGATTATCGTTTTTTCTGCGCATATTCCCACCGCCTTTTTAAGATCAGTATAGATAAAAATGACTATCATTATTTACATTTTAGACGACATTTTCTGAAGCATTCATTTTTATATGCTTTACGATAGATACGATTTCCAATATAAAAATCGCTAAATAGTAAGCGTTCCAAATGTAGATGTTAATGCCGAGCCCGCCGCCTATAAAAACTGCCATTGGTATAGCGCCGATAAGCATTATTGATAATACTGCATTAAAAACAGGGTGGATCTTCAAAACGACCTTTATAATCGAAAAAACGGCATCTGCAAAATAGAAAATCAAGCTGACATAGGCAATTATCATTCCCCAAACCCAAAGAGCAAAAGATTTGCTGATACCACCTTCTTCGAGGGGAGGCTCGGTTATCAAAGCAACAAATGAACTTATCATCAATCCGAAGCTGACAAGACTTATGATCATAGCGAATATTGCCGAGCTTTTAGAAGATGTATCTTTCATAACACTACCGCCTTTCTTTTTGGTTGTAATTTTTCTTAAACGGGGCTTTGTATCTTTTAGATAACGCTGTTTTTATACTCAAAATATTCGACAGGATACGCCACAACGATTTTGTCTGTTTGCTTTTCGGTTACAGTATAAAATACATCTCCGAAGCGTGTATTCTTGTATATAAAATCACCCGACATAGGACACTCGCCGCTCCAGCTGTAATTATCTCTCGGAATATTCCATGTTTTTCCGCTATCAAAAAGCATAATATGAGCCTTTGCCGTATGAATCTTTTTAACCGTAGAGTTTAGATGTATTTTGTGGTCTGTGCTGTAAATCTCCTCTTTAACAAGGGAAACGCACTCTGTTTTTATTTCATAGTTTTCTATTGATACGTTGGCGATGCTCTTTTGCTTGCGCAAGTAATCTACCAAAAGATAAATCACAATAAAAGCCAAGCCGACACCCAACACTACCTTGTAATAGCTATGGAACAAAACGATAGCTATAAGCAATACTCCCGAAAACACGAGCAGAGGAAACAAAGCCTTGTGGTGTTCTTCGTGTGACAGAGTCGCAGGATGCTTCAAGGCATTCTTTATATCGGTTCTAATATTCTCGTTTGTCAAAACCTCTCTTTTGGCCATATATCCACCGCCTTTCTTTTATCAAAAATAAATCCGAGTAAATTGCTTATTTAATTCTGCTATACAGCTCACCAAAGAACACCGCGTTTTCCTCCGGAATTCTTTTTGGTAGAGCTAATACAAAAAAGTTGCCGCATTTCATTCGCCATAAGCCGAACAAATTCTTCAAGCGCCTCATTGAGCTGTATTCTAATTCTAAATCGGTATTGCACAGACGAATAACCAAAAGATCCTCATAAAGTAAGGCGTGTAATTTTCCTTGGTGATTCTGAATATATCCGTCCTTGTGTTTTAGTTGCATAACGGTAAGAATCAGTATTAAAATTGTTACAAATCCGGACAAGATAGCAATCCATACGTTTTGTAAAAGTATGGCGATTAAAAATCCGATAACTACCGGAATTATCAAGACTATCATTCTTTCGTCGATCAAATAATCATACCATAAAAGACGAGAGATCTCTCGAGCGGATAATTCAAAAGAAATCTCTGCAATAGGCTCTTTTTCGCCTTTATACCTTTCGGTAGTATCGTCGGGGTATAATATTTCTTCTCGTTCTGAAAAAATTCTTCGGTTATGTCTTTTCAAAAAAGCCGTAATATCATAAAGCTCCGAATTGTGTTTCTCGAAATTTTCGGTTGCAATAGAAATGTATTTGCTACCTATTAAATAAATAATAAGTCCGTCGGCTACGGTTTCAATTTTCTCAACGTCTTTATATGAAAATTCTTGTTTTTTCCCTTGATAAGTGCAGGTGAAGCTTTTATATTCAAATCTTATATTAAAAAAGCCGTCGCGCTTTAGTGAAAAAAGCGGAGAAGCCGATGCGGATATTTTCGTTTGTAATCTTTCTTGGTTTTCATAAGATACACGAATGCGTAAGCATATATTCTTGTCGCTGTAAAATAATTTCATATCCCCACCGCCTTTCTGGGATTAGTATAATCTATGTGAAGTTAATTTCCCAAGACGTGAAATTAACCGTGCTGCCTCACGGCAACACACCGAAAATCAAGAGATTTTCGCACATTTCTTGAAATATACCTCGTCCGTGCTTGTCGGTAAGCCGACAGACACGTACCTCGTATATTATAGCATAAAATTCGTTAAATGTAAAGTAGGGGAGGATATTATCCTCCCGCTTTGTAGGGAATGACGTCCTCAGCGTCCCGGTATTCGTAGGGGCGTGCATCGCACGCCCGCGCCACCACAAACAAAACAGACCATCGAATGATGGTCTGGAATAGGGGTATTCGCTACGCGAAGATACCCACACCCTGCGCCTGACAAGCGAGCTTGTCGATCTTCGGTCGGGGTATACGAACCCCGTGCCTCGCAAGAGGCTCGGCGCTGGGGTTCAAATCCTCTATTCCGCTGCCAAGAATACACAATATCGGTGGCGCGGAATAGGGATTTTTCCGAGTGCTACCGCACTCTATCGCCTCGCTTCGCTCGCTGCCCTCGTCGGCAAAAACAGTCCACCGGACTGTTTTCTTCCGCAAAGCAGAGCTTTGCTCCCTCCTTGTTCAAATCCTCTATTCCGCTGCCACCAAAAAAAAAAACAGACCATCGAATGATGGTCTGTTTTGTTTGGCAGCGGAATAGGGATTCGAACCCCAACATACAGAGTCAGAGTCTGCTGTGCTACCGTTACACAATTCCGCTATTTTAGCCGTGCTTTGTTCACGGCGGTTATTAGTATATCACAAAGTATGCGCTTTGTCAAGCCTTTTTTACAAATATTTGAGAAAAAATTTCCGTGCCGAAAAAAGCCAAAGGGAAATGGCGAAAAATTCTCCCCCTCGTCTATTATATTTGCCGCGGAGGGATAAATTCATACATAATTTTTCAAATTTCGTATATATATAATTTTAAGTTTTTGTTAAAAAGGTTGAAAAATATAGAAAAGTATGGTAAAATAACGGAGTATGAAATTTTAAGAGTAACAAAGAACCTAATTGGAGAATAAAATGGAATCAAAAAGAAGCACCTTTACCGGTAAGATAGGCTTCGTTCTTGCCGCTGCAGGCTCTGCGGTCGGGCTTGGAAACATCTGGCGTTTCCCCTACCTTGCCGCAAAATACGGCGGAGGAATCTTTCTTCTCGTCTATATAATCCTCTCGCTCACATTCGGCTTTTCGCTTATGGCGGCAGAGATCGCTATAGGAAGAAAAACCGGAAAAAGCGCTATAAAGGCGTTTTCCGCACTCGATAAAAGATTTACCTTCGTCGGCTACCTTGCCGCCCTCGTTCCCGCGATAATCCTCCCGTATTACTCGGTAATCGGCGGTTGGGTTATCAAGTATATGGTGGGCTTTATGTCCGGATCTGCCTCTTCGATGGCGGGTGACGGATATTTTGACGCCTATATCGGAAGCACCTGGCAGCCTATCATTTGGTTTGCCGTCTTTATCGGTCTTACCGCCCTCGTCGTCCTCTTCGGTGTAGAGCGCGGCGTTGAAAAGGTGTCAAAATTTATGATGCCCATACTCATAGCGCTCACCGTCTTTATCGGAATATACACCATTGCAACGACAGACGGCGCGTGGGAGGGCGTTATCTACTATATAAAGCCCGATCTTTCAAACTTCACTATAATGACCGTCGTTACCGCGATGGGACAGCTCTTCTATTCGATGTCGCTCGCTATGGGTATTATGATAACCTTTGGCTCGTATATGAAAAAGGATATAAGCATCGAAAGGAGCATAAAGCAGATAGAGATCTTCGATACCGGTGTTGCGTTCCTCGCGGGACTAATGATAATTCCTGCGGTATTCGCGTTCTCCGGTGGGGATCAGGCGGCTCTCGGCAAGGGCCCCGGACTTATGTTCGTAACCCTGCCTAAGGTGTTTCTAAATATGCCCGGTGGCGCGTTTATCGGCGCGGCATTCTTCATTATGGTGCTTCTTGCCGCCCTCACCTCGTCTATCTCGCTTATGGAAACCCTCGTTTCCGTCCTTATGGATAAATTCCGCATAGGAAGAAAAAAGAGCTGTCTTATCATTCTTGCGTTCTCCCTCGCCCTCGGTATCCCCTCATCCCTCGGATACAGCGCGTGGAGCGCTGTCAAGATCATCGGAATGCCCCTGCTCGATTTCTTCGATTTCATAAGCAACAGCATTATGATGCCCGTGATCGCGATCTTCACCTGCATTCTCGTCGCTTTTGTTCTTAAGCCCCGCACGATAAGCGCGGAAATAGAGCTTTCCGGCAAATTCAAATGGAAAAAGCTCTTCGAGATCGTTATAACCTACGTCGCCCCCATCTGCATTCTCGCGATCCTCACCACCTCGGTGCTCGAGGCGTTCGGGGTTGTGACGGTTTGATAGGGGATTAAATAAAAAGTGCCACCCATACCGTGCTGTGTGGGTGGCTTTTTTACTCAATTTCAAATTTAGACACCTCAATTGCAAGCCTTGCTCCAATACTAAACGCGTAGGAGAAGATTTCGCACTCTCGCGTATCGTTAAGCTCTGCGTAGCAAACGTCCAATTTCTCGAATATTTCCTGTTGCTCATCAGAAAGCGTTTCCATAAGACTGCTTCGGTGTCTTGCTATATACTCCATAAGCTCCTTTTTTGTTCTTGGATTGCCGTTATATCACAAAATGAGATAAATGTCAATATCTCAAAACGCGATATGATATAATAATTTAAAATCATTTTCGGAGGGGATAATGAGAATTAAGGAATTAAGAGAGGATAACGATTTATCTCAAAGAGAGATCGCAGAATATCTGCACGTAAAGCAGAATACCTATTCGCAATATGAAAACGGGCAGAGGCAGCTTCCTATCCCCTGCCTGATAGCCTTGGCTAAATTTTATAAAACCTCAACAGACTACATCTTAGGCTTGACGGATAACAAAAAGCCGCTTAAGTAAAATGCCCGGAAGAGAGTGTGTTTAAAAAGAAAGAAGCGGAGCGCCCGAGAGGGCGCTCCGCTTCTTGGCTAATAGATCTAATTTTGATACAAAATGCTTTTAGCTGTTAGGCTAAGAGCTGTAAAATTCCAAGAGCTATAATATATGCAACGAAAATAGTGGCAACGATCACGGCGGCTCCTATAAGAACCTTAACAATAGGAGATTTTTGCTTCTTCATAAAAAACAAAGACACTACTATAGCAACGCCGCCCAAAGCACCGCCAATCGCTCCGCCAACGACGGGAAAGATCGCGCAAAGTGCAACACTGTTGCCCCAAATCATTAAGAACAAGAAGGGAATGATAGCCAAAGCTATCTCGTACCACGTTGTTTTGGGCGAAAGCTCTATAGCCTCGTCGTCTACACACAGGCTGACACCGGATATGTAGCTTCCTTTAAGAGTGAACCTTTTTTCGTTTAAGGCGAACTCTTTTTTGGAAATCTTTGTGGCATTAACACCATTGACGGTTAACGTCTTTTTGCCGGTCCAGATGCTCTCGTCGTAAATGATTTCACCGTAGACGGGATGCTGAATAACTTCTCTCATAATGACTCTCCTTCTTGCTACAGCAAATTTAATTACACGACTGTAGCTGTTGACTTTATTATAACACTAACGGTAATGTTTGTCAATGGTAATATAAAGGCGAAATTTATTGCTCCTTGCAGTAATGATTGCAATAAAGATCTAAAATGCGAGAAGCATATTTTGAAGCTTGTACTTCAAGAGAGCGATCGCTTCTTTTGTCGTCATTAAAATACCATTGAAAGTAGTGACTCAATTCGTGACACAAAGAATGATAAACTGAATATAGTTCCATATTTGCAGGTATATAAATTTGAGGATAAATTCGCCCACTGCTTTCATCGTTAGAATAGAAAATTCCGTAGCAATATCCTTTTTTTGAGGAACGGAACTTCTCTTGATTGCAAAAATAAACATTACATCTTATAGGGAAGAAAAACTCCTTTCGCAGGTAGCGAACGAAATTGCAAATATGTTTTTTGGTGCTGCCGTCAATAGCAGATGCAAAGCGAAGAGAAAGATTGGATTTAGGTGCGGAATCCGAATAGAAGCGTATATTTTCGGGAGTGTTAGTTACCCATAAGAAATTCGTTGTCATTAAAATATCCTCATTTTATTGTTGGCTTCTGTTACAACGTTATTATATCATAAAAAAAGAAAGAGCGCAATCCCTTTGTATCAGAATTGCGGTTTTGTTGAGGGATTTGAACCTTACTCACCCTGCGGTGAGGGTGCTCGCGCCTGTGTTTAGCACAAAGCCTCCCTCCGAGAGGGAGGGGGACCGCGATAGCGGTGGAAGGAGAATGCGCGAGTTTTAATTAGGCTATCTACAGAGCGTAACTGATTTGAACCTTACTCCTTGCGAGCAACACCGCTATGCGGTGGCGCGTTGCGCTTTGTTGCGCCTGTGGCGCAACGCTCGCGGAGCAACTTTGCTCGCCTCGCTGGAAAGCGAGCTTTCCGACTCGGCTTCGCTGCGTTATCTGCGCCGCCACTCGCTGTGCGAGTGACGGGCGCAGGTAAGCAAATCCTTTTTTCTCCGCCAAAAAAGAAAAATACGGAGCGTCCGAAAGGGTATTCCATATAGTACAAAATGGCGGTTAAATTTGAACCTTACTCCTTGCGAGCAACACCGCTATGCGGTGGCGCGTTGCGCTATGTTGCGCCTATGGCGCAACGCTCGCGGGAGCAATCGGCGCGCGGCTCGCTTGTGCAAGCACAGACTCGCTCGCGCTTGATTATCTGCGCCCCGCGCGCCTTCGGCTTGCGGCGGTGCGCAGATTGGCAAATCCTTCCTTCTCCGCCAAAAAAGAAAAAAACGGAACA
>JAZRDN010000016.1:0-4526 GCA_045660295.1 Eubacteriales bacterium | reverse complement strand
CCCTTCCCCAAACGCTCCAAAACCTGTAGGGCGAGGGCTTGCTCCCGCCGCAATAAAAATATTCTTGCGAACAAAATTGATGTAATTCTTATAAAGCCTACAACAATTGTGTTTTACGATATTGTTTTATTTTTTCGGCGGGAGCAAGCCCCCGCCCTACGAGTTTGGTGCGCCGCCATAACGCGCCGCTAAATATTAATTTAGCATAAGAAAAGGGACTGTGCTCTTGGTGAGACAGTCCCCTTATTTTAAATATCGTCATTGATCGCCAGTTGCATGAAATCTTCCTTAGATATAAGTATCTTTCGGGGCTTATTGCCGTCAGGCGCGCTGACGTAGCCCATTTCTTCCATCTGGTCAATGATCTTTGCCGCTCTGCCGTATCCGATTTCAAGCCGTCTCTGCAAAAGCGACGTGGAAACCTTTCCGCTATCAATGGCAAGCTCGACCGCGTCCTTGAACTTGGGGTCAAGTCCGCCCTCAACGTCGCCGTCTCCCATGGGAGTAGCTCCGCCGCCTTTCTTACCGGACGTGCATTTTGCCGCTTCTTCCTCAATGAGCTTAACGAATTCCTCGTTATATTTAGCGCCCGTATTATTCTCTTTAATAAAGGCAACTATCTTCTCAACCTCGAACTCGCTGACAAACGCGCCCTGAACACGCATGGGCTTAGACGAGCCAACGGGGGCAAACAGCATATCACCCTTACCGATAAGACGCTCCGCGCCGCCTATATCAATAATAGTACGCGAGTCTACCTGCGAGGTAACGGTACAAGCTATACGCGAGGGGATATTCGCCTTGATAAGACCTGTGATAACGTCAACAGAGGGTCTCTGCGTACCGATGATGATGTGGATTCCCGCCGCGCGCGCCTTCTGCGCCAGACGGCAGATAGAGGATTCCACCGCATCCTTTGCGGTCATCATAAGATCGGCAAGCTCGTCGATGATAATGACCATCTGGGGCATAAACTCCTTGGTGGGGTCGTCCTTTGTAACCTCGTTGTAATTGAAGATATTGCGGACTCCGACCTCCTCAATAAGCGCGAATCTGCGCTCCATTTCGGCAACCGCCGACGCAAGCGCGCCTGCCGCCTTAGCGGGGTCACTGACTATAGGACAGTAAAGGTGTGGAATATCCTTATACGAATTAAACTCAACCTTTTTGGGGTCTATAAGAATAAGCTTTACCTCGTCGGGTCTTGCCTTGTAAAGCAAGCTGACGATGATACTGTTGATACAAACCGACTTACCCATACCCGTAGCACCCGCTATAAGCAGGTGGGGCATTTTCGCTATATTGAAATAAACCGACTTTCCGCCTACGTCCGCGCCCAGACAAGCGGTGAGCTTGCTCGACTCGCTCTCAAACTTCTCGGTCTCGATAAGCGAGCGCAGATAAACGGTAGTGGGGTTTTCATTTGGAACCTCGATACCAACGGCGGGCTTGCCGGGAATAGGCGCTTCGATACGCACACCCGTGGTGGCAAGGTTAAGCGCGATATCGTCAACAAGGTTAGCTATCTGACGCACGCGCTGACCCGCCTCGGGCTTAAGCTCGTAACGTGTGATAGTAGGACCTCTGGAATATCCTATTTCCTTTATCTTTATGTTGAAGCTACGGAGCGTATCCATAAGATTTTTGGCGTTTCGGTTAAGCTCCTCGGAAATATCGTCGGCCTTGACAGAGGTATCCTCGGTAAGAAGCGAGATGGGCGGGAACACGTATTCCGCGGGCTCAGGCTCTACGGCGATCTCCTCAATATCGTCGTCGTCAACTATATCGTCCATGCTCTCAAGATCGTCTATCTCCCTCATAGCCGACAGAAGCGCGGCGTCGGGGTTGGCTTCCTCGGTTTCTGCCTTTCCAAGACCATCAACTCCCTCGGTTTTTTGGGCGGGATTGTCATTGGTATTTTTCTTGGCTGCTCCGCCGAATACCTCCTTGAGCATCTGATTCATGTCCTCAGTATCAGACTGCTCGGATTTCTCGGGTTGCTTAGGCGGCTCGGGCTGTTCAATAATTTCAGACTCCTTGACAGCTTCAACAGGCTCGGGCTTTTCGGGCTGAAGCTGAATAACATCTTGGTTTTTGCTTTCGCTGACGGTATCAGCCTCCGTCACGGGCGGGACAAGAATAATAGGCTCTTGCTCAGCGGTGTGCTCCGCATCGTTGTAGCCGTCGGCAATAATAACGATAGGCTCGTTTTCGGCTTCCCTGCGCTCTCTTTCGGCTCTTTTGCGCTCGGCTTCTTCCTCTCTCTTACGAGCGGCTTCGGCAAGCCTTTCCTTTTTCTCTCGCTCCTGCTCCTCCTTGCGGCGCTTGCGTTCTTCCTCGCGCGCCTGTCTTTCTTCTTCCTTGGCAAGCTCCTCCTCGGCGCGTTTCTCGGCGTTTTGGGCGGCGCGTTGCTCTCGGCGAATCTTAACGCGGTATCTGATAAGAGTCACAACGTAACCGGGCGTAAGACCCAACAGGAATATAACGAAGAACACCGCCAGCGCCACGGTACAGATGACCGAGCCCCAAAGACCCACACCCATACGCAGGACCTCTCCAAGAAATCCTCCTACCACACCGCCGCTTTTCAGCGCGACTCCGCTTTGGTAAAAGGTCGAAAATCCCGCGGTTATGCCGTAAGGCTCACCTACCGTGACGTAAATAACGTGCATAAGCGCCGACACCGACACAACTGCGGCAAGCGCGTAAAATATCTTGGCAAGCAGGCAGTTTTTCTCAACCGCGTATCCCCATGTAATTGAGAGGATGGCAAGGAATAACGGCACGAAGAATGCGCCAAAGCCAAAGAGTCCGCAAAGCAGGTCTCTTATACCCTTACCCACTATGCCAACGCCGTTTTCGGAGCTTACGCCCTCAAAAACGTCGATGAGAAGGAAACAGATAACCACGAAAACAGCCAGTATCATAAGCGTATACGGCATTATCTGGTGTATCAGCTTTTTGGCTCTCGGGCTTTCCTCAAAGACCTGAACGCGCTCCTTTTTTTCATTTGAAGCGTTCAGCTTCTTTGTGGATTTTTTATTTTTTTCGGGCGCTTCCTCATGTGTTTTTTGCTTTGCGCCAACCGTTTTTTTGGTGTTTTGAGTCTTCTTGACCGCCGTTTTCTTCGGTGCTTCAAGCTCGGGTATTTTTTTCTTTTTTTCCATAATCTGTCCCTCAAAAATCTATAATTTGGGTTGCTTTTTACAACATTTATTTGAAGATAAGTATACATAATATATTATATCACCACAACTCTCTTTTTTCAAGAGAATTTTGTAAAAATCAAGGAGAATTTTTAATGAAATCAAAATCGCGGCTTCTTCTGGTAGCAATCGGCTCGCTGGCGGCGGGGATAATAAACGGACTTCTCGGCGCGGGCGGAGGAATAATCCTCATTTTCGTCCTTGCCCCCGCGCTGGGCGGGCTTTACGAAAACGGAGACGAATTTTACAAGCGTCGCGACCTTATGGCGACCTCGCTTTCGGTAATGCTCCCCGTTTCGGCGGTCTCGGCGTTCCGCTATGGAATGAACGGAATGCTTGACTGGGGTTATATAAGCAAGATAATACTCCCCGCTGTTTTGGGCGGTCTGCTTGGAGGAATACTTTTGGACAAGCTGAAGGAGAGCTTTATAATGAAGCTGTTCGCCTTTCTCGTTATTTATTCTGGAATAGCCATGATAGTGAGGTAAAAAATGAAGGATTTTATAGTTGTATTCATCATAGCCGCACTGTCGGGGCTTGGTGTGGGAAGCGGCGGACTTTTGGTTATCTATCTGACGCTTATCGAAAAGGTTGCCCAGCTCACGGCGCAGGGCGCGAATCTGATATTTTTCATTCTCGCCACAACGGCATCGCTGATATTAAATCTTCCAAAACGGCGAATACCCATAGGCGCGGTGGTAATAATGAGCGCGCTGGGCATCTGCGGCTCTTTCGTCGGCACGCATTTCGCCTCGATACTCCCCTCCGAGGTGCTACGCAAGATATTTGGTTTTATGTTGGTCGGCTCGGGAATCTTTGCGCTGAAAAAGAAATAATCAAAGAAACGGGGCGCTTCTTAAAAAAGCTCCGCAAAGTTAGATTTGAGTCGCGTAGCAAAACACCGATGGCAAAGGAGTCCGTGTTCAGCGGACGACTGATGGCAACGGCCGTGTTGTTCGCACCGCGCACGGAACGCTGACCAATTGCCCCCACCGGCAAGGTGGAAAACCAGCTTTACTCCAAAAAACTATAAAACAACTATGAAATAATTGAAAAAAGCCAAAAAATCTCAAACAAAAAATCAAAAACCCCTTTACAAAGTGAAAAATGTGTGTTATAATAATATGAACGACATAGGCTCGGTATTGGGATAAAGCCGCAAAGCGGACTTCACCCGCCCGATGCTGTGCTTATTGCCGAAATATATTTTTGAAAGGTGAAGGCATTATGACACTTCAGGAAAAGCAAGCAATTATTGACGAGTACAAGACTCACGAAGGCGACACAGGTTCGCCCGAGGTTCAGATCGCGCTTCTTACA
>JAZRDN010000015.1:0-4466 GCA_045660295.1 Eubacteriales bacterium | reverse complement strand
GCTAAAAGCTTGGGGCGTGAGCCTGCGTAGCGCACGGGGGAGTTAAGAGGGGGCGCTTGGCGCAACCGCCCCCTCTTACGCGCTTCTTTGGTTCGTTTCTTGTCGCGCGACAAGAAATGAACAAGCCCCGCCGGCGAGGCGAATAATGTTGACAAATCAACAAAGTTGTGGTAAAATATAGGCAATTACAGCGGCGCAAGGTAACGCCGCAAAATTCTAACGAGCAAAAGGAGTGTACACCGTATGAATCAAAAATACGACGCGTTGTTTACACCGTGGAAGATAGGCAACGTGGAAATCAAAAACCGCATTGTTATGTGCCCCATGGGAGGAACATCCCTGTTTGGTTGGTTTGAGCTTACAGGCTGTCACTTTGACAAGGAAGCCGCAAAGCTCTTCCTTAAAAGAGCGCAGAACAACGTAGGTCTTATTATCCCCGGAATCGCACCGCTTCGCGACACCTTCTGGGGCAAATGGCTCTGGCAGAATCCGAAAATGTTTGAGGACCTTAAGGAGTTTATGGACGAGATACACAAGACGGGCGCAAAGCTCTTTATCCAGCTCACCGCGGGAATGGGACGCTCGTGGGCTATAACCGAGCTTGTCGCTCCCCTGCATAAAAACAAATTCACCCGTGCTATCGTAAAGCCGATAATAGACACCTCGCACGAGCTTGCCTCGCCCTCTCCTCAGCCCTCTCGCTGGGCGCACGACATCTTCTGCTCCGAAATGACGGTGGAGCAGATACACGAGATAATCGAGGCGTTCGCAAAGACCGCTAAACTCTGCCGCGACGCGGGCGTTGACGGTGTTGAGGTTCACGCCGTTCACGAGGGTTATCTTCTTGACCAGTTCTCCATAGAGTTCTTCAACAAGCGCGAGGACGAGTACGGCGGAAGCTTTGAGAACAGATACCGCTTTGCCGCTGAGGTAGTAAAGGCGATAAAAGAGGCGTGCGGCGAGGATTATCCCGTATCGCTCCGCTACTCGGTAGAGTCCAAGATGAAGGGCTTTTGCGAGGGCGCGATGCCCGGCGAGGAATACACCGAGGTGGGCAGAGGCATGGCAGAGTCCGAGAAGGCGGCTAAGTACCTTCAGGACGCGGGCTACGACATGCTCAACGCCGACAACGGCACGTACGACTCATGGTACTGGGCGCATCCCCCGATGTACATGCCCGAAAACTGCAACCTGGACGACGTTGCGCACATTAAAAAATTCGTTGACATTCCCGTGGTCTGCGCGGGCAGAATGAGCCCCGAGGTGGGCGCTCAGGCGGTAGCCGAGGGTCAGATAGACGCGGTGGGTATCGCCCGCCAGTTCCTTGTTGACCCCGAGTGGATAACAAAGCTCATCGACGACAGGCTCGAGGACATCAAGCCCTGTATCTGCTGTCACGCGGGCTGCTTCAACTTCTCGACCTCAAAGGGTCATGCCAACACCCAAGACCTTAAGGACACCATGGGTCTTTCGCGTTGCGCGCTGAACCCCGAGACCATGCAGTCAAAGAAATATCACGTGACACCCGCCAAGAAGCAGAAAAAAGTGGCGGTCATCGGCGGCGGTATAGGCGGTATGGAGTCGGCAATTCTCCTTGCCAAGCGCGGACACAAGGTCACCCTTTACGAAAAGAGCGAAAGGCTTGGCGGCGTGTTTATCGCGGCGGCGGCTCCCTCCTTCAAGGAAAAGGATAGAGAGCTTATCGCATGGTACAACCGCGAAATGACCAAATATCCCATCGATGTAAAGCTGAACACCGAGGTCACAGACGTCAAGGCGCTGGACGCGGACGAGATAATCGTTGCCACGGGCGCGGTTGCCAAGAAAATCCCCGTAGCGGGCGCTGAAAAGGCGATAGAAGCAGTTGACTATCTCCTTGGCAACAAGGAGGTCGGCGAGAAGGTGACGGTCATCGGCGGCGGTCTTACGGGCTGTGAGATAGCCTACGAGCTTTGCCTTCAGGGCAAGAAGCCTACTATCGTTGAGATGCAGGACGACCTTGTTACCACACCCGGAATATGTCTTGCCAACACAAGCTATCTCCGCGACTACTTTAAGACAAACAATATTCCCACTCACCTTGAAACAAGGCTTTCGGAAATAAAGGACGGCGCGGTAGTGGTCACAGACAAGGACGGCAAGAGCTTTGAGATAGAGTCCGACAGCGTTATTCTTTCGGTAGGCTACAACCCTGCCCCCGTTGCCAAGAAGGGCGGCAAGGTGCACATCGTCGGCGACGCCGACAAGGTGGGCAATCTCCGCTCTGTCATCTGGCAGGCGTGGGACGTAGCGATGAAGATATAGGCGCGGAAGCCCGCGCAGGCAAATGGTCAGCGTTCCGAGTTTGTGCGAATACAGCGGTCGTTGCCACCAGTCGTTCTCTAAACGAGAACTCCTTTGCTTTCGGTGCATTTTGGTTTTCGGCGGGAGACAAGCCCCCGCCCTACAGGTTTTGGAGCGCTTTGGGAAGGGTCCCAAACGCTTGCGGTAGCTATTGTTACGGCTACGCACTAAACGTCCCAAGCAGTCGCCGCAAGCTACCGACAGAGGCACAATCCCAAACAAAAACTTACCCCGCTCCAAAAGTTTTTCGGTTCCTTTTTCCAAAAAGGAACAAAAACGTCACCCCTTACCCCTTCAAAACTAACTAAGGAGAAAATTATGTACCTTACAGAAGAACAACAACAGATACTTAACGGCTCCAAGGGCGAGACGATGGCGAAGGTGATGAAGACCATCGTCATGTACGGAGACGCCTTCGGCGCTGAGAAGCTGGTTCCCGTAACGAGCAAATACAATCATCTGGTAACATCATTCGGTCTTAAAATGATGTCGCCCGTGTTCGACCTCATGCAGCAGCTTATCGACGCTGACGCGCTTTCGGGTCAGAAATTCTCGGTAGACCCCAGACCCGTTGACAAAAACGTACCCGCCAACTTCCTTCAGAACCTTATCTTTAACAAGATAATGTACTCCAAGCAGGAGTCCTACGAGGAACAGCTCAAAAAGCTGGGTCTTATCGACGACGACGCTTTCACCTGCACCTGCTACATGTCCGAGGTGGGCAACAAGCCACAAAAGGGCGAGGTGCTCTCGTGGGCAGAGTCCTCGGCTGTCGTCTACGCCAACTCGGTGCTCGGCGCGCGCTGCAACCGCAACTCGGGCATCATGGATATCATGGGCTCTATCCTCGGCTACGTTCCCTACTTCGGTCTCCTCACCGACGAGGGCAGAAAGGCTACGTGGGTAGTTAAGGTCGAGACCTCGTCCAAGCCCGACGCTCAGCTTCTCGGCTCGGCTATCGGCATGAAGGTCATGGAGGACGTTCCCTACGTCAAGGGTCTTGACAAGTGGCTCGGAAACGAGCCTGACGACGCCGCTTGCACCTACCTCAAGGACTTCGGCGCGGCTACCGCCTCAAACGGCGCGGTGGGTCTCTACCACATCGAAAACCTCACCCCCGAGGCCGTGGAGCAGGGCGAGTCTATCATCGCCGAGGGCGCGCGCGAATACGTAATAACCGACGAGGAGCTTGAACGCGTAAAGCAGAGCTACCCCGTTATCTGGAAGAACCCGAACGCCACCCCCAAGCTCTGCTTTATCGGATGCCCTCACATGAGTCTTGAACAGCTCAAGGACTGGACGGTAAGAGTCGAGAACGCACTCAAGGAGTACGGCAACAAAAAGGTTGTCGTTCCCACGGTGTTCACCGCCGCTCCCGCGGTCATCAAGGAGTTCGAGGCGACCGAGTACGCCGAGAGGCTTAAGGCTACGGGCGTTATCCTCTCCTACATATGTCCGCTTATGTACATGAACAATCCGCTCTGCAAGAGCATGCCCGTTATCACCTCGTCAAACAAGCTCCGCACGTATACCACGGCGCGCTATTACAGCGAGGCTGATATTCTGGTTCAGATAACGAAAGGAGGAAAGTAAGATGAAGAAATTCCAAGGAAGAATAGTTACCCCCGGAACGGTTACCGCCGAGGCAGTAGTCAGCCGTTACGGCTTCAACACGCTTGCTTCACTCCAGAGTGCGTTGCAGTTCGGCGACAAGAAGGCGACCTGCCACGACCAGAACAACCCCGACCTTGACGGCAAACAGCTTGCGGGCAAGGCTCTCTGCCTGCCCCAGACCATAGGCTCGACCACGGGCGGTCTCGTTCTCTACTGCGCGTGCGCTATGGGACGTCAGCCCGCCTGCATGCTTTTCTCGAAGCCCATCGACTCGCTTGCCGCCGCAGGCGCGGTACTTGCCGACGTATGGGTTGACGGCGTTACCATGCCCGTTATCGACAGTCTTGGCGACGAGTTCCTCGAATACGTCAAGGACGGCATGACCATCACAGTCGAAGCAGACGGAACGGTTTGTTTAGAATAGCCCTTTAGGTCAGCGCGCGACGTGCGGTGACTGAAATTAAAATAGCACACGTAAACCAAGGCGACGGCTAAACACCGTCGCCTTT
>JAZRDN010000014.1:0-19736 GCA_045660295.1 Eubacteriales bacterium | reverse complement strand
TTTTCTTAATTTCTTTATTGTTTCACCAATATTCAATTTCATAGTGAATTCCTCTCATTCAAAATTGAAAGTTGCGCATCTTTCTGCCTATATTGTATCACAGTATAAGCAAAGATTCAATATCACGTTTAGAGAGTTTTTTTCACCATTGTAGTGAAATTGGCGCACCTGCTCTATCGCAGGTACGCCAACGGGTGCTTTTCCTATTTCAAAAACATTATAGTGCCCACGTCGTAAAGCGGCTCGTCGGAGAGGGAAGCGACCTCATATCCGTGCGCGGCACAGAATGTAGCGATGCTTTCGAAATCTTTGTGCTTGGTAATGTCTCCGCAGAAAAACACTTGCCTTCCGCACACACCCGAAGCACCGCCGATAAAGCCGCAGTCGTATCCCTCAAGCTCCACGCCGCCCGAAGAAACCAAAAGAGTGTCAGCACCAAGCTCGCGAGCTGTCTTGCAAATTCCGTTGTCAGCGCTTATCACAGCACCGTCAAGAACTACCGTCGAGCATTTCGCGTAACCCTGCTTCACGTTTGCTTGAACTATTCCAAGGTCGCTTGCGTGTTTTTTTATTTCTTGGGAAATGTTAGACGTGTTACCTATCATCGTGCCTTTGAGAACAAAAGCGTTGAATTTTACGTCATGCGGATATTGAGCGCTGAGTAGGTCATCTGTAAGTGAAAGCTCCAAGTCGGTGGCATGTGTGATTCTGTCGATGCTTTCTTTTGCTTCATTGTAATATTGTTCGCACACAAACAATCTGCCGCCCAGCGCGAACATAAGCATGTCGGGGTGAGAAGCCACGCGCGCGTCAAGCGCCGAAAAGGGAGGCAACTCTATTACCTCGTATATTTCCTTGAGCCTTGCTTTTGCGGAGGAGGGCATTCTGTTGTCTATGATTGCTACCATAAATTTACCTCACATAAAAATAAAGCCGCCGAATTTATTTCGGCGGAAACTTTATTAATCGTACTTACGCACGTGTTACCTTGCCTGAACGCAGACAACGAGAACATACAGCAACGGTTGTAGGAGTACCGTCAACTATTGCCTTAACCTTGCGGATATTGGGCTTCCAACATCTGTTAGTCTTACGATGAGAGTGAGAAACGCTCTGTCCGAAAACAACGCCCTTTCCACAAACACTGCACTTTGCCATTTTGAAACACCTCCTGTATGCGGTATTGCGAATAATGAAAATCATTAATTAACAGCATACATTATACCATACAAAAAAGGAAAAAGCAATAGTTTTTTGAAAAAAAGTTAAATATTTTTTTAAATTATTTTTTAGCGCCTTTTTTTATGTCGGATCCGTAGATTGCCGCCGACGAAAGCGCGCCCTCTATTCGCAAAAGTCGGTTGTATTTTGCCACGCGCTCGCTTCGGCAGGGCGCACCCGATTTTATGAACATAGCCCCCGTGCCTACCGCAATGTCGGCAAGCGTTGTGTCCTCGGTCTCTCCCGAACGGTGGGAAAGAATAAAGCCGTAGTGCGCCGATTTTGCCGTCTCGATGACCTGAAGCACCTCAGAAAGCGTACCTATCTGATTGGGCTTTATCAAAATGGAATTCGCTATATTTCGTTTTATGCTGTCGCGCAGGCGCGAGTCGTTTGTAACGAACAGGTCGTCGCCTACCAAGGTCAGCCTGTCGCCAAGACGCTCAGTCAAGCGCTCCCAGCCCGAAAAATCGTCCTCACCCAGACAGTCCTCCATAGATATTATAGGATATTTTTCCACAAGTGACTCGTAGTAGGCTATAAGCTCATCAGCGGTGTATTCCTTGCCACCCTTGCAGGTCTTGTAGGGAATACCCTCTGTGTGAGTCCACTCGCTTGCCGCGCAGTCAAGCGCGATCTTTACACGTCCCTCGTAGCCCGCTTCCTTTATCGCGTCGCATATAAGCTCAAGCGCTTCTTCATCGGAGTTGAGATTTGGCGCGAAGCCGCCTTCGTCTCCCACACCCGAGCTTAACTTTTTTCGCTTCAGAATATTTCCTAAATCGTGATATATCTCGCTTCCCATTCGGAGTCCCTCAGAAAAGCTTCTCGCCCCCACGGGAACCACCATGAATTCCTGTATCTCTACGTTGTTGCCTGCGTGCGCGCCGCCGTTGAGAATGTTCATCATCGGAATAGGTATTCTGCGCGCGTTTATACCGCCGAGATGCCTGTAAAGCGGAATGCCTTGGCTGTTTGCCGCAGCTCTGGCGTTTGCCAGCGAAACCGCCAGAATCGCGTTTGCGCCCAATTTTGATTTGTCTCTCGTTCCGTCAAGCTCGCAGAGAACTCTGTCAAGCTCGCTCTGCTCGCAAGGGTTGATTCCCGCAATAGCAGGGGAGATAACTCTGCATACGTTGTATACCGCCTTCAGTACACCCTTGCCGTGGTAGTAGCTTGCGTCCGCGTCACGCTTTTCATTTGCCTCGTGCCTGCCTGTGGAAGCGCCGGCGGGTACGCTGGCTATTCCAACCGTTCCGTTGTTTAAAAATACCGTTGCCTCTACCGTGGGATTTCCGCGCGAATCTATTATCTCACGCGCGCAACACTTTATAATCTGAGCCTTGCTCATAAAATCACCTTCCTTTTTATGTATTGTTCTCAAATATAACCGAAATATACCAAAAAAGCGTAATAATAGCTCGCGTCCGCCCGAGGTGCGGCGATACATATTATAATGTAAACAACTCAACGAATCCGATAAACTGTTCGCTTGGCGACATCTCCTTTATTAACAAAATGTTAAAGTCGCAAAAAATCAAGCAAAATCGACAAAAAAGGGCTTGCATTTTTGTAAAAAATGTTGTATAATTGAAAAGCTGACCAAAAATCAGCCCCATAATTCTTCAAATTGGAGTTATTATGCCTAAATTTTTTGTAAGACAAGATAAGATTGAAAATAACAAAGTGATTATCACGGGCGACGACGCTTTTCATATTTCAAGAGCCTTGCGTATGGCAAAGGGCGAGCATATCACGGTCTGCGATATGCAGTGCAACGAATATGACTGCGTGCTTGCCGAGTTTAATCCCGATAACGTGGTGGCGGAGATAGTCTCCTCACGTAGGATAGACAACGAGCCGCCTGTAAAGGTCTACCTTTTCCAAGCGCTTCCCAAGGGCGATAAGCTGGATACAGTTATCCAAAAGGCGGTGGAGTGCGGTGTTTTCGAGATAACTCCCTTTGAAAGCGACCGTTGCGTGGTAAAGTCAAAGCCCGAGGCGGAGGAGCGCAAGACCGAGCGCCGCAATCGCATTTCGCTTGAAGCGGCGAAGCAGTGCGGTAGGGGATATATTCCGCGTGTCAATCCTACGGTCGGCTTTGAACGTGCCGTAGAGCAGGCGTGCGATTGCGATCTGTGCGTCTTTTGCTACGAGGGTGAGGAAAATTCCTCTCTCAAGGAGCTTTTGCGCGACAACCGCCAGGTTGATAGCATTTCGGTGTTTATAGGCAGTGAGGGCGGATTTTCTGTCGATGAGGTGGCGTATGCCACGCAAAAGGGCATGAAGTCGGTGAGCCTCGGTAAAAGAATATTGAGAACCGAGACGGCATCCTCTTTCGTCCTTAGCTGCATAGCATACGAAACCGAGTTGTAATGTCAAAATAAATAAAATTTTAAAAATTTTTTTTGTAAATTGCATAAAATTTTCAAAAAACCTATTGAAATTTTACAAAAAATGTAGTAGAATATAGGACAGTATCAACAAAAACAAGGAAAATAAATTGCGAGGAGATTTATTTATGTCGAACAGATTGTTTCAGGGTGTTATCCACCAGATGAAGGATGCCATTGACCGAGTTATAGGCGTAATTGACGAGAACGGAAGTATCATCGCCTGCTCGGAGCTTGTGCACGTAGGAGAGATCAAGCAGGGTATCCGTGATGAGCTGGCTTATTCGGGTGACATGTTTGTGCTCGACGGATATACATACAGAGCTATCAACGTCGGAGTAAAGGCGGAGTATACCGTTTTTGTCGAGGGAGAGGATAAGGTAGCTGACAAGATGTCCAAGCTTCTTACCATTTCTCTCGGTAATATAAAAAATCTTTACGACGAGAAATACGACAAGGGCTCGTTTATCAAAAACATCATCCTCGATAATATTCTCCCCAGCGATATATATATTAAGAGTAAAGAGCTTCACTTTAACACAGAGGAAGTGCGCATCGTGTTCCTTATCAAGTTCTACGGTAAGACCGATATGATGCCCTTTGAAATGCTCCAGAACATGTTTCCCGATAAATCCAAGGACTACGTTATCAGCGTAGGCGAGCATGATATCGTGCTTGTTAAGGATATCAAGCAGGGAACGGACACTAAGGAGATCGAAAAGATCGCTACCAATATTTCCGATACGCTCAGCACCGAGTTTTATACAAAGGTTGCTATCGGTATTTCTACGATCGTTGATAATATTAAAGATCTTGCCCGCGCTTATAAAGAGGCGCAGGTCGCGCTTGACGTCGGAAAGGTTTTTGAGAGCGAGAAGAATATCATCAGTTATGAAAATCTCGGTATCGGAAGACTTATTTATCAGCTTCCCACAACACTTTGCGAAATGTTCCTTCAGGAGGTTTTCAAAAAGGGAAGCCTTGAATCACTTGACCGTGAAACTCTTATGACTATCCAGAGCTTCTTTGAAAACAACCTTAACGTTTCCGAAACGTCAAGAAAGCTGTTCGTGCACCGTAACACTCTGGTGTACAGACTTGAAAAGATCCGTAAGCTCACAGGTCTTGACCTTCGTGAGTTTGAGCACGCTATCACATTTAAGGTAGCGCTTATGGTTAAGAAATACCTCAACTCAAAGCCCAGCAAGTTTTAATAGATACATAATAAGCGGAGCGAGCGTGTGGAAAATTGCGTTTGTTTCGCTTATGTGTAATTTGCATAACCGCTTGCCCAAGGAGTTTGATAAATGCAGGAAGATTTTGAAATCATTAAACCCGAAGTACGGCCCAAAAATCCGAATACCTCTAAGATAATCGGACTTGTCACCGCGTTTTTTGCGGTGGCACTGATCTCGGTCTTGCTCACATTCTCTCTGACAGTAAATTATTTCCACACTGCGCCAAATAACGAATACCGCGACCTCGCGTTGCTAAAAAAATATATCGACCAATATTCATATTACGATGCCGACCACGACGCAATGCTTGAAGCGGCGCTTAAAGCTTACGCAAGCTCTACGGGAGACCGATATACGGTCTATTACAACGCCGAGGAATTTGCGGCGCTTACCGAGGATAACGAGGGGCGTTACGTGGGGATAGGCGTCACGGTGAGAGAAGCCGAGGCGGTGTACCTGAATGAAAGCGTAACGCTTATTGAAATCGTCAAGGTCGCCGAAGAATCGCCCGCAAGCGATGTGGGGCTTCTTGTGGGAGATATGATATATTCTCTGTATGAGAACGGTGAGGAGATATTCGCCGACGACGTGGGAATGGAAGTCCTTTCGTCCATGATAAGGGGCGAGGAGGGAACCTATGTGGAGCTTTCCATACTCCGCCCGTCCGAAAACGGATACGATAAAATTGACGTTACGCTTCAAAGACGTAAGGTTGAAAATAAATCGGTGGATTACGCTGTTGCCGAGAGCGAGCCAAACGTTGGCGTCGTTACTGTCTCGCAATTTGATTTGAATACCCCCGTCTTGCTTTCTAAGGCTTTTGAGTCTTTTTCGAAGCAGGAAATTAATAAAATTATAATCGACCTCAGAGATAACCCCGGCGGTGACCTTAATTCAGTCATAGCCTGCGCGAGCTATTTCGTGAGCGAGGATGACGTTATTATAAGTGCCGAGGATAATTCGGGTAACGTTATAACCTATAAGGCGCTTCCGAGGACATACGGACCAAGCTATTCCTCTTGTAACGTCGCTAAAAGCGATATCGGGAAATTCAAAGGCTTTGAGATCGCTGTTCTTATAAACGGTAATACCGCAAGCGCCGCCGAACTGCTTGCCGCGGTTTTCAGAGACTATGGGTTGGCAACAATAGTTGGTGAAAACACCTTCGGTAAAGGCACGATGCAGACCATATATTCGCTTGAAAGATACGGACTTGAGGGCGGCATAAAAATCACAACCAACGTATATTTCCCGCCCTGTGGTGAGAATTATGACGGTGTGGGCATCGCCCCCGATGTATCTGTTAATAAGGTTGATGGAGAAGTAGATAATCAGCTTCTCGCGGCAATAGAAGAACTGACAAAATAAACTAATAAACAATTCGCGACCGACGACCGCGTGAAATAGCCGTCGGAGAAGGAGCTTATCATGGCAAAGACAAAGCAAAGCTATACACAACAGGGTTATGACCTGCTTGTAAACGAACTTAATTATCTTAAAAACGAAAAACGCGAACAGGTCAAAGAGGCTATCGCTGTAGCTCGTTCTTTCGGAGACCTTTCCGAGAACTCCGAGTACGATGAAGCCCGCAATGAGCAGGCTAAGGTCGAAGCCCGCATTGTCGAGCTTGAAGCTCTTATAGAAAACGCGGAAATCGTAGATGAGTCGGTGCTTGACACATCTGTTGTAAATATCGGCTCTATCGTAAAGGTTTTTGATAAGGAAGAAAATGAGGAAATAGAGTACCACATCGTTGGTTCTAATGAAACCAATCCCTTTGAGAATAAGATTTCTGTCGAGTCGCCCGTAGGAAGCGCGCTTAACGGAAAAAGGGCAGGGGATAAGGTTGAGGTTCATGCTCCTAACGGAAGCATTATTCTGGAGATTCTTGAAGTGGCAAGAAGATAACAGCTTGAAAGGATATTAATATGGCAGACGTAAACGCAAATACAACACCAATTGAAAATGAGGAGCAGGATCTTAACGAAATACTTCGTATAAGACGCGCAAAGCTCAAGGAGCTGGTAGATGCAGGTCAGAACCCCTATGAAAAGGTAAAGTTCGACTTTGACACCTATTCAGTACAGATAAAGGAAGATTTCGAAAACTACGAAAATAAGGATGTAGCTATAGCGGGACGTATAATGAGCCGCCGCGATATGGGTAAGGCAAACTTTATAGACGTAGCTGACGGCAAGGGCAGAATCCAGTGCTATATCAAGATAGACGAGGTAGGCGAGGAAGTGTTCGAGCAGTATAAGAGGTGGGATATCGGCGATATCGTCGGCATCAAGGGCTTCGCGTTCAGAACACGCCGCGGCGAAATCTCTGTACATGTAAAGGATATAGAGCTTCTGTCCAAGTCGCTTCTTCCTCTCCCCGAAAAATTCCACGGTCTTACCAATACAGATCTTCGTTACCGCCAGAGATACGTTGACCTTATCGTCAACCCCGAGGTGAAGGACACCTTTATCAAGCGTAGCCTTATCCTTAAGGAGATAAGAAACTACCTTGACGGTAAGGGCTTCCTTGAGGTTGATACACCTATTCTTACCCCATTTGAGATAGGTGCTTCGGCAAGACCCTTCGTAACTCACCACAACACTCTCGATATGGATATGTACCTCAGAATAGAGACAGAGCTTTACCTCAAGAGACTTATCGTCGGCGGTATGGACAGAGTTTATGAGGTGGGACGTATCTTCAGAAACGAGGGTATGGATACAAAGCATAATCCCGAGTTTACAACTATCGAGCTTTATCAGGCGTATACCGATTATAAGGGCATGATGGATCTTGTAGAGGAGCTTTATAAGCTTCTTGCCGAAAAGATCTGCGGCTCTCTCGATATCACATATCAGGGTAAGGAGATCCACATGGGACAGTGGGAGCGCCTTACGATGGTAGAGGCTGTAAAGAAGTATTCGGGTTGCGATTATAACGATTGGGCAACCGATGAGGACGCAAGAGAATGCGCTAAGAAGATGCACGTTGAAGTGCCCGCAAACGCTACAAAGGGCGCGGTTCTCGTAGAGCTCTTTGACGCTTTCGTTGAGGAAAAACTCATTCAGCCTACGTTTATCTACGATTACCCCGTGGAGAATAGCCCCCTCGCAAAGCGCAAGGCTGACGCTCCCGCGTTTACCGAGCGTTTCGAATATTTCATCAACGCTACCGAGTTCGGTAACGCATTCAGCGAGCTTAACGACCCCATCGACCAGAAGCAGAGATTTGAAAAGCAGGTTGCCGCTAAGCGTGCCGAGGATCCCAATACTACCGCGCAGGTTGACTACGATTACGTAACCGCGCTTGAGTACGGTATGGCACCTACGGGCGGTCTTGGTTTCGGAATCGACAGACTTGTAATGCTTCTTACTGATAGCGCATCTATCAGAGACGTACTGTTGTTCCCGACAATGAAGCAGATTGACTGATTATCGGCCGAGCTGTGAAATATAAACGGCGAGGGAAATTCTCTCGCCGTTTGCAATATAGTGTTGAAACGGAATGGAGGAGCTATGAACGATAAATATACCGAGTCGGATATACATATAAAAAGTCGGCTCTTGGAAAAGCTGGATAATTTTTGGTTTTATTATAAGATACCCGTTATTGTGGCGCTTGCGGTCGTCTTTATCCTCTCCGTCTGTATCGCTCAATCTTGCGCTAAAGAAGACGAGGACGTAACCGTCATGTACGCGGGTCCCTATCTTTACAGCGCTACCGAGCTTGAGCGCTTGCGCGGAGAGCTTAATTCCGCAATGCCCGCCGATTTTGACGGAAACGGCGAAAAGTATACCGCCCTCGTTACCTATCAGGTTATGACCGAGGAGCAGATACTCGAATATGAAAAATGGCTTAACAGCGACGACTCATCAAACAGAGTTGATCGCACCTATTTTACTACGCAATTCCAAACCTATAACAATTACATGCTTACCGGGGAATGTGCGGTACTTCTGCTTGATCCGTCGCTCTATGGAAAGCTGGTGGAAGCGGGAAGACTTAAAAAGCTTTCCGAGGTTTTCGCTGAGATTCCCGCATCGGCAATTGACGACTACGGAATAAAGCTGTCCGAGACACCTCTTTATAAAAATTCAACCGAGCTTGCCAAGCTCCCCGAGGATACTGTGCTTTGTCTTTCCTTGCCCTATGTTTTCGGAAGCTCGGGCAATGAAAGGGAATATTCCCGAATGACATCCATGTTTGTCGCAATGGCTAAGGACTGAATATATGAGACTTGATAAATTTTTGACCGCTACCGCTACGGCTACCAGAAGCGAGGCGGGAAAAGCGGCGCGAAGCGGAAAAATTCTTGTAAACGGTGTGCCATGTAAAAGCGCAGCCGTTCATATAGACCCCGAAAAGGACGAGGTGTATTATTGCGGCGAGCGCGTGATATACAGAAAATACACCTATATAATGCTCAATAAACCGCAGGGCTACGTCAGCGCGACCGAGGATAATAACGATAAGACCGTGCTCGAGTTACTCCCCGAAAAATTGCGCTCAATAGGTCTTTTTCCTTGTGGCAGACTTGATAAAAACACTACGGGACTCATGCTTCTCACCGATAACGGTGATTTGGGACATAAGCTGCTGTCGCCCAAATATCACGTGTCAAAAACCTACGGCTTTGAATGCGAAGCCCCGCTTTCCGACGAGGATGTAAAAAGACTCGAGGAGGGCGTTTATATCGCGGGCGGATACCTTACCAAGCCCGCCAAAATAAAGCTTTTTGATAGTAAAACACAGGGTGAAATAACCATAACAGAGGGAAAATATCACCAGATCAAGCTCATGCTTGAGGCGGTAAAAAATAAAATAACCGAGCTTGAGAGGCTTACATTCGGACCGCTTGTCAAGGACGCAACGCTCGCGGAAGGCGAGTGGCGTTACCTAACGGACGAAGAGGTTAGGCTGCTCGAAAATCACTGTGAACACTAAAAATGCCGTTTATCGGCGGAACGGAGATATAATGGACATTATCAAGACACTGGCAGAGGAATTTAAACTCAAAGAGGAGCAGGTAAAAAATACGGTGGAGCTTGTGGATGAGGGGAATACCATACCCTTTATCGCCAGATATCGTAAGGAGGTAACGGGAAGCCTTGACGATACGCTTCTTCGAGACCTTGTTGACAGACTTACCTATCTTCGCAATATAGAAAAGCGTAAGGAAGAGGTAAAAGCACTTATCGACGGACAGGGAAAGCTGACCGACGAGCTTGTCGCGGCTATCGACAACGCGAAAACCATCACCGAGGTGGACGATATCTACCGTCCTTACAGACCGCACAGAAAGACCAGAGCCTCTGTGGCGAGAGAAAAGGGACTCGAGCCTCTCGCGGAGCTTATTATGCTTCAGCCCGAGACCTACGAGGTGTCGCTTGAAACCTTGGCAGAGGCTTATGTTGACGCCGAGAAGGAAGTTAATACAGTTGAGGAGGCTCTTGCGGGCGCGCGTGATATTATCGCCGAAAATATTTCGGACAATGCCGAGGTGAGAAAAGAGATCAGACGCCTTACCTTTGAATACGGCTTTGTGGTATCCAAGGGCGCCAAGGAGGAGGACTCTGTATACGCTCCCTATTACGACTATAACGAAAAGGTGAATAAGATTCCCTCACATAGAGTCCTCGCTATAAACAGAGGTGAAAAAGAGGAGTTCCTTAAGGTCGATATCACAGTTGACCCCACCATTATTCTCGGCTTCCTTTACAATCAGATTCTCGAAAACGATAAAAGCCCCGCTAAGGAGCACGTCACCGCGGCTATCGTCGATAGCTATGACAGACTTATCGCTCCCTCGGTTGAAAGAGAGATTCGTTCAGACCTGTTTGATAACGCTTGCGAGGGTGCGATAAAGCTCTTTGCGGATAACCTTAAGCATCTGCTTATGCAGTCTCCCCTCAAGGGTAAGACCGTGCTTGGCTTTGACCCCGGTTACGTAAACGGCTGTAAGACTGCCGTGGTTGATAAAACGGGTAAGGTCATTGATACCGCAGTCGTTTATCCCACGACAAAATCGCAGGGAAGAATAGAAGAAGCAAAGCGCATACTTAAACGCATGATAATGACTCATAAGGTGGACGTTGTAGCAATAGGTAACGGAACAGCGTCCAAGGAGAGCGAGATATTTATTGCGGGACTTCTTAAAGAGGTCGACAGAGACGTTAAGTATATGGTTATCAGCGAGGCAGGCGCGTCTGTTTACTCGGCATCCAAGCTTGCGGCGGAGGAGTTCCCCGACTTTGACGTTATGCAGCGCTCTGCTGTTTCCATTGCGCGTAGACTCCAAGACCCCCTTGCTGAGCTTGTTAAGATAGAGCCTCGCTCTATCGGCGTAGGTCAGTATCAGCACGACATGAAGCCCGCAAGGCTTGACGGAGCGCTTGGCGGCGTGGTCGAGGATTGCGTAAACAGCGTAGGTGTTGATCTCAATACCGCGTCCTATTCCTTGCTTTCTTATATCGCGGGTATTAACCTCACTATGGCAAAGAACATCGTTAAATATAGGGAAGAGAACGGCGAGTTTACTTCGAGAAGTCAGGTTCTTAAGGTGCCGAGAATAGGCGCTAAGGCTTACGAGCAGTGCGCGGGCTTCCTTCGTGTGCCCGACTCCAAAATAGCGCTTGACAATACGGGCGTTCACCCCGAGTCCTACGATATAGCGAAAAAGGTTCTTGAAAAGTTTGGATATACAACGCTTGACGTGAAGAATGGCGGTATTCCCGAAATCAAGAAAAAGGCTTCGGATTACGGAGTGTCAAGACTCGCTAAGGAGCTCGAGGTCGGCGAGCCCACACTTGCCGATATCATTTCCGAGCTTGAAAAGCCGGGGCGTGACGTGCGTGACGACCTTCCCGCACCCGTGCTTCGCGACGACGTGCTTGATATGGCTGACCTTAAGCCGGGTATGGTTCTTACAGGTACAGTAAGAAACGTTATCGACTTCGGCGCGTTCGTCGATATCGGCGTTCACCAGGATGGACTGGTGCACATTTCAGAGATGTCGGATAAATTCGTAAAGCACCCCTCAGACGTGCTTTCGGTTGGCGACGTGGTAAGCGTAAGAGTGCTTGGCGTGGACCTTCAGAAGAAGCGAATTTCTCTTTCTATGAAGTCCAAATAATTTTAATATATTAAAGCGCTTGCTCGAGTGAATTTGTGTAAGTTCACAATTTAGCAGTCTCAATTGTGCAATTTCACCAAATATCGGGGCGAATTTTTGGGAAATAAACATCTTTTATTTTTCTCGAAAATTTGTTATAATATTACAGGTAAAAATTTATCTCAACTTTTATAAATTTTCGGTTTTCATTAAGGAGGAAACATTAAATGGCAAGCTTGTCACTTAAACACATTTACAAAAAGTATCCCGGAGGAGTTACAGCAGTTTCTGACTTCAACCTTGAAGTTAAGGATAAGGAGTTCCTTGTACTCGTTGGTCCTTCCGGATGTGGTAAAACCACCACACTGCGTATGATCGCAGGTCTTGAGGAAATCACAGAGGGTGAGCTTTTCATCGGTGACCGTCTTGTCAACGATGTTGCACCCAAGGACAGAAAGATCGCGATGGTTTTCCAGAACTACGCTCTTTATCCTCACATGTCGGTTTACGAGAACATGGCATTCGGTCTTAAGCTTAATAAGACTCCCAAGGAAGAAATCAAGCGCAGAGTTGAAGAAGCAGCTCGTATCCTTGATATCACACACCTTCTTGACAGAAAGCCCAAGGCGCTTTCCGGTGGTCAGAAGCAGCGTGTTGCTCTTGGTCGTGCTATCGTTCGTAACCCCATGGTATTCCTTCTTGACGAGCCTTTGTCAAACCTTGACGCAAAGCTTCGTGCAGCCATGAGAACAGAGCTTACAAAGCTTCACAACCGTGTTGGAACAACCTTCGTATACGTAACTCACGACCAGGTAGAGGCTATGACCATGGCTACCCGTATCGTTGTTATGAAGGACGGTCTTATCCAGCAGGTTGATACACCTCAGAACCTTTACGACACACCCGTAAACATCTTCGTTGCAGGCTTCATCGGAACACCTCAGATGAACTTCATCAACGGTGCTCTTGAGAAGAAGGGCGATGACGTTTACTTCAACTTCGAGAACGTTTCTATCAAGCTTCCCGCTGATAAGGCTAACAACCCCGCACTTGCTGATTACATCGGTAAGGAAGTTGTTGCAGGTCTCCGTCCCGAGTGTATCCACGACGAGCCCATGCAGCTCACAGCTCTTGCTGACAGCTCCTTTGACGTATACGTTGACGTTACCGAGCTTATGGGTGCTGAGATTTATCTCTACCTTACAGTTGGTGAGACAAACCTTATCGCGCGCGTATCTTCTCGTTCCACATCTCGTGCGGGCGATACAATTAAGGTTGCGTTCGATACATCGAGACTTCACATCTTCGATAAGGACACAGAGCGTTGCATCCTTCACTAATAAAAAATACAGCAACCGAAATCGCAAGGTTTCGGTTGCTTTTTTGTTGACTTTTTTACGTAAATGCGGTATAATAGCAAAGAAGGAACATTTATCGTTCACTTTTTATCTCTTGCATAGGAGTTTTTATGTTTTCTGTCGAAAAAGAGTTTAAAAATATAATGACCCGTTTGTCGGTATCGCTTCTGTTTTTTGCGATACTTTTTCCGTTGATTACGGGCGGGGTATCGGCACTGGGCGATCTTTTTACGAGTATATTCCCACGTTCCGATGCCGTTTATATCGCGGTTGATCTGGCGTCGTCATTTGCGTATCTGATATCCTTTATCTTGCCCGTTCCTTTTTTCTATCTGATATCCAAGGGCGGAAAAAGATATTCCTTGAAGCTGGAGCTTAAATTGCCCGAGCCATATCCGCTCTTGTCGTATATTGCCATAATTCTGGCAGGCTTGGCAATAATAACGCCCATGACTTATGTGAACTCTTTGATATTTCCGGTGCCTTACGGCGACATTGAGCTTTTTGGTTTCGATTTCTCTCAGCCTTATAAGCTTGTTCTTACTTTCATAGCTTCCGCCATAGTACCTGCCTTTGCGGAGGAATTGCTTTTCAGAGGACTGCTGGTTTCAAATTTAAGACCCTACGGAAAAAGTGTGGCGGTTATAGTCAGCGCCGTGGCTTTCGGTCTTATGCATCAAAATCCGTTGCAGCTGCTTTATGCCACCGCGGCGGGAATCGTGTTCGGCGTGGTGTACGTTGAAACCGAGTCGATATGGTGCTGTATCGCGCTCCATTTTGCCAACAATTTCATCTCGGTTATTCAAAGCTACGGCAGCTATATATTCGATGAATATACCGTCTCGGTCTTTAATTTCTTTTTCGTTGTTTTGACCGAGAT
Source organism: Eubacteriales bacterium (assembly GCA_045660295.1). Classification (GTDB taxonomy): domain Bacteria; phylum Bacillota; class Clostridia; order Oscillospirales; family CAG-272; genus RGIG8775. The sequence continues at coordinate 5,532 of JAZRDN010000014.1, read as the reverse complement.
CTTGGGAATTATTTGCGCTATTTTCTTGATTTCATCAATGAAAAGGCGCGCAGGAGCAAAGCGAGCCGTATCTCAAAGAAGCTATTGGGGAATCTATGAACTGTCAGATGCGGATTCCTGTGAAAAAGTGAATTTTGTGTCGGTCGCGTTTAAAAACCCCGTGTTTATTATTTATATCGTCGCATGCGCCGTGGAAATCGTTTCTTTCGGAGCACTGTTGTACGTGTCGTCTCTGGGAGGCTGATCGTGGATAAAGATATGCTTTTTATGAAGAAAGCCATAGAGCTGGCGAGAGAATCCGCAACGCTTGGTGAAGTGCCTGTGGGAGCGCTTGTGGTCAAGGACGGAGAAATAATAAGCGCTTCCGCTAACAAACGTGAGACTGTTGGTGATGCCACCGCGCACGCTGAAACCGAGGCTATAAGGGAGGCCTGCCGCAAGCTTGGACGTTGGCGTCTTTCGGATTGCGAGCTTTACGTTACCTTAGAGCCTTGTCCCATGTGCGCAGGCGCTATAATCAATTCGAGAATCGGAAGAGTCGTCTATGGCGCAAAAGACCCGCGCGGCGGTGCATTGGGAAGCCTTATAGACCTGCGTTCTTACCCTTTTTACCATTCTCCGGACGTAACTTCGGGCGTTTGTGAAACTGAGTGTAGAGAGCTTTTGCGTGATTTCTTCAAAAATAAGAGATAAAAAGGACACCTGTATTGTCAGGTGTCCGATTTTTATATCAGTCTGATTCTTGAGATAGGCGCGTCTTTGAGCGCGGAGAGCTTGTCCTTAAGCTCTTTCTCCGAAAGTTCCTCGGTGATAAAGGCTACTTTGCCGCCTCTTACTATAGCCTCTGTGGCATTGAAGCTGTCAAGAACGCCGTCGTCAGCCTTGGCGTCAAACACAAGCATGCTCTTACATCTGTAACCGTCCATGTCGAAAAGTTCTTCCTTTGCGGCACTTTCAATGGCAGGGAAGCAAGCGTCGTTTTCGGGCGATCTAGCAATATCAATTATATCGGCAACTACCGCGCTTGCTGTGGGAAGCTTGCCTGCGCCGCGTCCGTAGAACATCGACTCGCCAAGCATGTTCGCGTCAACGAGAATTCCGTTGAACACGTCGTCAACCGAGTGCAGAGGATTGCTTGCTGGAATAAGTCTGGGGCTTACCATCGCGAGAATCTTTCCGTCCTTCTTTTCGCAGTGTCCTATGAGCTTGACAGAATATCCGAATTCCTTTGCCAGCTCGATGTCAGCAACTCCGATTTTTGAAATTCCCTCGGTGTAAATACTGTCGGGATCAATGAGCTTGCCGAACGCCAGCGAGGCGAGAATGACTATTTTTCTTGCCGCGTCTATTCCGTCAACATCGGCGGTGGGATTTGCCTCGGCATATCCCTTGGCTTGCGCGTCCTTGAGCGCTTCGGCGAAGTCTCTGCCGTTTTCAGCCATTTGCGTAAGAATATAGTTGGTAGTTCCGTTCAAAATTCCGTTTATAGAGCTTATGGAGTTTGCGGCAAGATCGTTTACAAGAGGACGGATAATAGGAATACCGCCGCCTACGCTTGCCTCAAACATGTATCTTACACCCATTTCGCGCGCAACGCCAAGAAGCTCAACGCCGAATTTTGATACGACCTCCTTATTGGATGTGACTACGCTTTTTCCTGCCTTGAGAGCCGCAAGCGAAAAATCGTATGCGGGGTGTGAACCGCCCATCATCTCGGCTACGACAGTAACCTCGGGGTCGTTGAGAATAACGTTGAAATCATGCGTTACCAAATGTCCGAATGGGCTGTCGGGGAAATCTCTGAGGTCAAGTATATATTTGATATTCAGCTTATCATTTATTCTTTTTTCAATAATTTCAAGGTTTTGGGCGATAACGTCGGCAACGCCTCCGCCAACAACGCCAAAGCCCAATATTGCGATATTTGCCATAAAATCTCCTTATAAAGATAAATATAATACAGTATACCATAAATTTATCGAAAATGCAATAAAAGTATTGAAAAAAAACGCCCGATATGATAAAATTATTATAGTAACAAAAAGAAAGGCGGAAAAAATATGGCTTCGAGAATAGGCGGAAAAAGAGACGTAAAGATCTTCGTCCTTTTTCTTATGGAAAATATAAATTATCCCTTGGATTATATTTCGATAAACGACATCGTAATGCAGACCGATTACGTAATGTATCTGGATTTTGTGGAGGCGTTTGACGAAATGCTCGAGGGAGATCTTATCGAGTTCTTCGAGTTTGAGGGCGAGAAATACTACTCGGTGACCTCAAAGGGAAGAATGGTGGCGCGCGAGCTTAACAGTGATATTCTCTCTGTGCTCCTTGACCAAAGCCTTGAAATGGCGTTCAGATATCTGGACTTCAAAAAAAGAGGAGTGGAGGCAAGATGCGAATACAGACAAAGACATGACGGAAAATTCGATTTTACCTGTATGCTTTTTGAAAAAAGAGAGAAGATTTTTGAGACCACGATAATAGTCGATACCCTTAACCGCGTGGAGCGTATGAAAAAACGTTATATGGAGCGTCCCGAGGTAGTGTACAGAGGTATGGTGGCGCTTTTGTCGGGAAAAATGCAGTTCTTGTTCGATTAATATAAAAAAATTGTACAAAAAAGAGATAAAAAGTGCCAAAAGCAAGGGTAAACTATTGACATTACACAAAAAAAGTGATACAATTAATTTAATAGTTACAAAATCGGCAACGGAGTTTTAATATGAGAGAGTTTAATTCGTATAAAAATATTGTTAACAGTCTTATATTAAAAGTTCGCGCGTCGAATCAAGCCGCTTTTGAAGAAATGCTTGAGCTTTACGATCCGCTTATTACATCGTTCGTAACCAGATTTTCCGCGAATAACGGCAACGATCAGGACGCGGAGGATATGAGGCAGGAGCTTACAGTTGCTTTTTATAATTCCATTTTGTCATTTGATATGGAGCAAAACGAGGTCAGCTTCGGTTTGTACGCAAAGATATGTATGAATAACGCGATGGTTACACAGCTTCGCGCGCTGAAAAAAAGAAACGAGAACTCTTTTGTGTCTTTGCAGAGCGAGGACGTTATAATGAATGCTGTCGGAGAAGATAACCCGGAGCACGATTTGATAGAACGCGAAGCGGTAAAAGAGCTGAAAACAAGGATAGAATCACTTCTTTCCTCTTTTGAAAATAAGGTGTGGCGTTTGTACGTTACGGGGTGTACCACCCGTGAAATGGCGCAGACGCTTGGTAAAAGCGAAAAAACAATAGATAACGCCGTTTTCAGAATAAGACGTAAGTTAAAAACGCTGTTTTCAAAATAAAAGTATATGGTCGCGGACGCGATTATAATAAAACATTTTCAAAGTGAGGAAAAGGACATGAATGAAGAAGTAAAGGTTGACATGTTTGAGGACGAAACTATCGTTTGTAAGGAATGCGGCGAAGAATTCGTTTTCACTGCTGGCGAGCAGGCGTTTTATCAGGAAAGAGGACTTACCAATAAGCCCAAGAGCTGCAAGGCTTGCCGTGATGCCAAGAAGAATGCGAGAAAGGCAGAGCGTGTATACTACACCACCGTTTGCTCTCAGTGCGGCGGCGAGGCTAAGGTTACATTCCAGCCCTCCAGCGACCGTCCCGTATATTGCAGCGCTTGTTACGAGGCAAGAAAGGGCTAAAACAAGAGCCTTTAGGGTATAATACTTGACCTGCTTGTGATATCAACCAAAAGCCGTGTAAGGCTTTACGTAAAAAAGGACTGCGTAGCAGTCCTTTTTTGTGTTTAATTTGCGTGTGTGGTTGCAACAGTTACCGTTTCCTTGCGAATGTCCGCGCCAAGCTGCTTAAGCTTTCCAACAACGTCGTGATATCCACGCTCAATATACTCGATACCGGTTATCTCGGATGTTCCTTCTGCCGCAAGAGCCGCTATAAGCACTGCCGCACCGCCGCGAAGGTCTACCGACTTAACGCTTGCGCCCTTCATCTTGTATCCGCCCATGATAGTAGCGGTGTTTTCTTCTACCGTTATGTTCGCTCCCATTTTTTGAAGCTCCTCGGTGTATTTGAAACGATCCTTCCAAATGCCCTCCGAAATAGTGCTTGTGCCTTCGGCAAAGCAAAGCGCGGCAGAAAACTGGGGGTGCATGTCTGTGGGGAATCCGGGATAGGGAAGAGTTTTTATGCTGATGCCGTTGAATTTGCCGTCAGATGTAACGGTGATAGCATCGTCATACTCATCTATGGTTATTCCCATTTCGGAGAGCTTGGTCGATACAGTCTCCATATGCTTGGGAATAATGTTCTGAATGGTTACACGGCCTCCTGTTGTCGCAGCGGCTACCATAAATGTTCCCGCTTCTATCATGTCGGGGATTATTGTGTATGTGCAGCCGTGAAGCTCTTTTACCCCGCGTATTTTTATAACGCTTGTACCCGCACCGGTTATATTAGCGCCGCAGGTGTTGAAGAAGTTGGCAAGGTCAACAATGTGGGGCTCTCTTGCGGCATTCTCAATAACCGTAATTCCCTCGGCGAGTACGGAAGCGAGAATAACGTTTACCGTAGCGCCTACCGAAGCCACGTCAAAGAATACGTGATTTCCTATAAGCCCGTACTCCGCGTCTGCGCTTATAAATTCCTCCGAAAGGGTCACATTTGCGCCGAGTGCCTCAAAGCCCTTGATGTGCAGGTCGATGGGGCGGTTTCCAAAATTACATCCACCCGGCCAACCGACCTTGGCTTTGCCGAAGCGTCCCAGCTCAGCGCCTATCAAATATGTTGATGCCCTCATTTTTTTAACAAGTGCTTTGGGCGCGGTGCCGTATTCAAAATTAGTGGTGTCTATCTCCGCCGTGGTGTCGTTGATCTGATTGACGGTAGCACCCATTTCCTTAAGTATATCTAAGGAGAGCGCTATGTCTGTTACGGGCGGAAGATTTTCTATCGTACATTTGCTTTTAGTAAGTATAGTCGCAAAAATAATGGGAAGCGCGGCGTTTTTCATGCCGGCAATACAAACATCGCCGTTAAGCTTGTTACCGCCGTTTATAACTATTCTGTTGATAGCAACAGTCTCAAGATTTCCAGTCAAATTATTCACTCCTTTTTCAGAGTAGTTAGTTACATATAGTATAACATATTTTTTATGAAAAATAAATAGTTTTTTGATAAAAAATTTGCCGAATTTTCAATATTTTTTATATTAGGCAAGAGAGAATAAATCCAAACTCGGTTTTGCAAGGCAAATATTTGTATATGCTTCGGTAAATTTTCTTGCAATATCCGCATATTGCCGCGAAAATTTATCTCGCCTATCCTAAATATTTGTTCTTTCAAAACTCGCAGACCCTCAAGCCTTAATTTTTGTGTGATTTTGGTGCTTGGCGAACGCCGCCAAGTGTGGACTTTGCAAGTGAGACAAGTGCCCTAAAGCGCCGAAAATTCAGGCTTTAGGGCGGGTTCGGATTATTCTCTCTTGCCTAGCCGTAAGGGAATCGAACACATAAGGTTTTGTACGAAAAATAACGGTGTATGCTTC
>JAZRDN010000013.1:0-6368 GCA_045660295.1 Eubacteriales bacterium | reverse complement strand
AGCGCGGAAGCCCGCGCGGGCGATTTGGTCAGCGCCCGATTGATTGCGTAACATAGCGTCACGCATACCGCTCGTCGGCTAAACACCGACTCGTTGGCTTTTTGAGCCATAAAATAATTTGCCATATGCCCAAAGCAAAGGAGCTCGCGTTTAGCGAGCGCCTGTTTTTACGTGTGCTATTCTAATTTCAGTCACCGCACGTGGTGCGCTGACCTATTGCCCGTCCGGCGAGGACCGGCAGAGGCGGATTAGTACATGCCGCCCATTCCGCCGTTCATGGGTGCGGCGGGTGCGGGATTTTCTTCCTTTTTGTCTGCAACAACAGACTCGGTGGTAAGGATAACGCTTGCGATAGAGGAAGCGTTCTGGAGAGCCGAGCGTGTAACCTTTGTGGGGTCAACGATACCCGCGCCCATCATGTCGCAGTATACCTCGTTGTAAGCGTCGAAGCCGTAGCCGACCTTGCCGCTGTTTACGATCTTGTCAACGATTACCGCGCCGTCAAAGCCCGCGTTAGCCGCGATCTGACGTACGGGCTCCTCAAGAGCCTTAACAACGATTCTTACACCTGTCTTTTCGTCGCCATCGACTGTGTCGATAAGCTTTGCGACCTCGGGGATAACGTTAAGGTAAGCGGTTCCGCCACCTGCTACGATACCCTCCTCAACTGCCGCCTTTGTAGCGTTGAGAGCGTCCTCGATGCGGAGCTTCTTCTCCTTCATCTCAGCCTCGGTAGCCGCGCCGACCTTAATAACCGCTACGCCGCCCGAAAGCTTTGCGAGTCTTTCCTGAAGCTTCTCGCGGTCGAAATCGGATGTCGTTGTCTCGATAGCGCCCTTGATCTGACCGATGCGAGCCTTGATCTCTGCGGAGTCGCCCGCACCGTCAACGATGATAGTGGTTTCCTTATTGACCTTAACCTGACGCGCGCGTCCGAGCTGATCGATAGTAGCGTCCTTAAGCTCGAGACCGATCTCGGAGGAGATGACCTCACCGCCTGTAAGGATAGCGATGTCGCGGAGCATTTCCTTTCTTCTGTCGCCGAAGCCGGGAGCCTTGACAGCAACGCAAGCGAATGTGCCGCGGAGCTTGTTAAGAACGAGAGTTGTGAGAGCCTCGCCCTCAACGTCCTCTGCGATAATTACGAGCTTCTTGCCTGCCTGAACGATCTGCTCAAGCACGGGGAGTATCTCTTGAATGTTGGAGATCTTCTTATCTGTGATAAGAATGAACGCGTCGTCAATAACCGCTTCCATCTTATCCATGTCGGTTGCCATGTAGGGGGAGAGGTAACCGCGGTCGAACTGCATACCCTCAACAACCTCGGAGTACGTGTCAGCCGACTTGGACTCCTCAACAGTGATAACGCCGTCGCTTGTAACCTTTTCCATAGCGTCAGCGATAAGTGTACCGATAACCTCGTCGCCTGCCGAGATAGTACCAACGCGGGCGATGTCCTCTTTACCGTTTACCTTCTTGGAGTTAGCGATAAGGCACTCAACAGCGCGGTCAACAGCCTTTCTGATACCCTTGCGGATAACCATGGGGTTAGCGCCTGCGGTAACGTTCTTCATGCCCTCTCGGATGAACGCCTGAGCGAGAAGTGTAGCGGTGGTAGTACCGTCACCTGCCGCGTCGTTTGTCTTTGTAGCGACTTCCTTAACGAGCTGTGCGCCCATGTTTTCAGCCGCGTCCTCAAGCTCGATCTCCTTGGCGATGGTAACGCCGTCGTTTGTGATGAGGGGAGATCCGTACTTCTTGTCGAGAACTACGTTGCGTCCCTTGGGGCCGAGTGTGATCTTAACTGTATCGGCAAGCTTATCAACGCCGCGAAGAAGCGCGTTTCTTGCCTCGATTCCGTAGAGAATATCCTTTGCCATTTCAAAACACCTTCCTTAAAATAAATTGTAAATTACTCAACGATAGCGAGAATGTCGCCCTGACGTACGATAGTGTACTCAACGCCGTCAGCCTTGACCTCTGTGCCCGCGTACTTTGCCGCGATAACTTTGTCGCCTACCTTGATGTTCATGGGGCGGAGCTTGCCGTCCTCTCCGTACTCGCCGGGTCCAACCGCAACAACCTCAGCGATCTGGGGCTTTTCCTGCGCGGATGCCGTAAGAATGATACCTGTCTTGGTCTTTTCCTCTGCTTCTGTGGGCTTGAGAACAACTCTGTCGGACAATGGCTTGATAGTCATTTTTGATGATCCTCCTTAATACATTTATTTAACAGACTCAATTTTTTAGTTTTGGCACTCTTGTGTTTTGAGTGCTAACACTCTTATATTATATATCATTTTGAAAAAAAATCAATACTTTTTTCCACATTTTACATTTAATTCACAATTGCCCCTCGCCGGGGCGGGCATCGCGCGCGGCGAAATATTGTACGCAACACATTGCGACTCGTAAACCAAGTCGCGCGCTGAACACGCGCTCCTTTGCTTTGGGTGCTTTAAAGTATTGTTTATATCACCAAAAGCCAACGAGTCGGTGTTTAACCGACGAGTGAGATGCGGCGTAATATGTGTTGCAAATAATAGGGCGCTGACCTAAAGGGCTGCGGCGCCTTCGCCGCTGGAGCGTTTGGGGAAGGGGTCCCCAACGCTTGCGGGAGCTATTCTTCCGTCAGCGTACTAAATATCCCAAGCAGTTTTCGCGAACAAAAGACAGAGGCACAGACTAAAATAAATCTATTCCCCCGCGCCAAAAGTTTTTCGGTTCCTTTTTTCAAAAAGGAACAAAAAACTCGCCATAAACTAACTAAGGAGAATAACCATGCTTGAATTTATAAACAAATACATATTAGGCGCGAGCGTGCCTTGCGCGCTGATGCTTGCGGGGATTTACTTTCTTGCAAGGCTGAAATTCTTTCCCGTCACCAAGGCGGGGCGCATGGCTCGGGCGCTGACGAGGAACGGCGGCGAGTCCTTCCGTGCCCTTGCGCTTTCCTTGGCGGGGACGCTTGGGGTGGGGAACATCGCGGGCGTAGCGTCGGCGATATATTCGGGCGGCTTTGGCGCGATATTCTGGATGTGGGTAAGCGCCTGCGTGGCGGCTGTCCTCAAATACGCCGAGATAGTCCTTGCCATGCGCCGCCGCGTTCCCTCGCAAAGCGGCTTCAAGGGCGGCGCGCCTTACTACATAAAAGCCGTCCTCGCCCCTCGCTTTCCCGCGCTCGCGGGGCGCCTCTCGGCGCTGTTCGCTCTGCTTTGCGTAGCCAACTGCCTTTCAATGGGCGCGGTGATGCAGACGGGCGCCATATCCGAAGCCTTCTTGGGCGTTTTCGGCTTCCCTCCGGCGCTCTGCGGCGTCTTGCTTGCTCTGGCGGCTTTCTTTCTTCTGCGCGGCGGCGCGAGGCTGATAAGCCGTGTCACGTCGGCACTTGTGCCATTTATGAGCCTTTTTTATATCGTTATTTCGCTGGCGGTCATCATTCCTCGCCGCGCCGAGCTACCCAACCTAATGTCGCGTATTCTTGACGAAGCCTTTACCCCCAACGCCGCCGTGGGCGGCGCGCTGGGCTTTCTGCTCTCCCGCGCGCTCCGCTTTGGCGTAATGCGCGGACTTTTCTCCAACGAGGCGGGCTGCGGCACGTCGCCAACGGCGCACATCTCCTCGGAGTCCTCGCCCTGCGAGCAGGGCTTTATGGGCATTGCCGAGGTCTTTATCGACACGGTTCTGCTTTGCAGTATGACCGGCTTTGCGGTAATGCTTGGCTACGGCGAGGCGGCGCACCTTGGCGAAAGCCCTATCCGCATGGTGCTGGCGGCGTACTCGTCGGCGTTTGCGCCGAATATTGGGCGGTTTGTGGAGTGGGCGATGGTATTTATGGTGTTCTGCTTCGGCTTTGCCACCGTCTCCTGCCTGTCGCACTACGCCCTTGAATGTGTGGGGTTTCTTTCAAAAAAGCCCATATTCCGCAAAATTTTTATTCCCATATACTGCCTCGCGGTCTTTCTCGGCGCGGTGACGAGTGCTTCCTTGGCTTGGGCGGTCTCCGACCTTACGGTGGGGGTGATGACGCTTATAAACCTCGCCGTTCTGCTCTGCGCGCGGCGCGAGATAGCCGACGAAACGGCGCAATATTTTGAAAAAAGCAAAAATATTTCCAAATATGGCGGGAAAGTCACGAAATCCTCTTGATTTTTTGGGGGAAATGGTATATAATAATTTGTGTATAATATCGGCAGTAGAACTACGGCGCGCCGTAAATTCGATTTCTTCTGCCGTGCCCCGAAAAGGGCGAAACGGAAGGAAACAAAAATGTTGGTATCAGCAAAAGAAATGCTTACAAAAGCAAAAGCGGGAAAATATGCGGTTGGTCAGTTCAACATCAACAATCTTGAGTGGACCAAGGCTATTCTTCTTACAGCGCAGGAGATGAACTCTCCCGTTATTCTCGGCGTTTCCGAGGGTGCGGGCAAGTACATGTGCGGATACAAGACCATCGTTGGCATGGTTGAGGGTATGATCGAGGGACTTGGCATCACAGTTCCCGTAGCTCTCCACCTTGACCACGGCTCTTACGAGGGCGCTAAGGCGTGCATCGAGGCGGGCTTCTCCTCTATCATGTTCGACGGCTCTCACTACCGCATCGAGGAAAACCTCGCAAAGACCAAGGAGCTTGTTGAGACCTGTGAAAAGCTCGGTCTCTCTCTTGAGGCAGAGGTTGGCGCTATCGGCGGCGAGGAAGACGGCGTTGTGGGCGGCGGAGAGGTTGCCGATCCCGCAGAGTGCAAGATGATCGCTGACCTTGGCGTAACAATGCTTGCGGCAGGTATCGGTAATATTCACGGCAAGTACCCCGAAAACTGGGCGGGACTCAACTTTGAGGTTCTCGGCAAGATCGGTGAGATCACTGTTGACATGCCCCTCGTTCTTCATGGCGGTACGGGTATTCCCGCTGACATGATAAAGAAGGCTATTTCTCTCGGCGTTTCCAAGATCAACGTTAACACAGAGTGCCAGCTTGCTTTCGCGGCGGCTGTTCGTGAGTACGTTGAGGCGGGCAAGGATCTTCAGGGCAAGGGATTTGACCCCAGAAAGCTTCTTGCGCCCGGTGTTGAGGCTATCAAGGCTACCGTTAAGGAAAAGATCGAGCTTTTCGGTTCTGCAAACAAAGCCTAAGCGGCGAAGGCGCCGCAGCCAATTGGTCAGCGGTCCTCGCCGGACGGGCAATTGGTCAGCGTACCAAGTGCGGCGAAAATATTTAAAATATCACACGTAAAAACAGGCGACGGCTAAACACCGTCGCCTTTGCTTTTGGTATGATAATTTGTGGAGCGTTTGGGGAGGGGGTCCCCAACGCTCGCGGGAGCTATTGTAACGGCTACGCACTAAACGTCCCAAGCGGTTGCCGCCAACCATGGATAGAGGCACAAATACAAACAAATATTTTCCCCGAGCCAAAAGTTTTTTGCGGAGCTTTTTTTCAAAAAAGCGACACACCGACAAAAACTAACCAACCACTCGCTTTAACCTATCCATAAGCTCGGCGGTGGGGGTGGGGAGACCTGCGAAGGGGAAGTCCAGCCCCATGGAGTCGTATTTGACCTGACATATCTTTTTGAACGGGAGAAGCTCGACCTTGTCAACGCAAGGGTGGTTTTGGGCAAGCGCTTTCAGCGCGAGGGCGTTCTCCTCGCTGTCGTTGAGTGTGGGAATGATGACCTGCCGCAGTGTGGTGGGGATATTTTGCGTGTTCAGGTAGTCGAGGAATTCCAGAGGCTTGCTCATTTCGCAGCCCACGTGGTTTAGATAAAGCTCGTCAGACGTATACTTGACGTCAAGCAGTACGCGGTCGGTCTCGGCGAGCAGGGCTTTAACGCTTTCGTTCATGATGCTGCCCGAGGTGTCAAGACAGGTGTTTATGCCCTCGCCGTGGCAGAGCTTAAAGAGCGCCAGCGCAAACTCGGCTTGCAAAAGCGGCTCGCCGCCCGAGATTGTGATGACGCCCTCCTTGCCGAAGTATTCGCGGCAACGAAGAACGCGGGCGAGAATTTCCTCGGCGGTGTATTCCTTGCCCTCGCGCGCGTCCCACGTGTCGGGGTTGTGACAGCAGCCGCAACGCAGGTTGCAGCCCTGCGTAAACACCACGAAGCGCACTCCGGGTCCGTCGATAGTTCCCATGCTCTGGAGCGAGTGTATTCGCCCCTTGACCTTATATAAAATCTCTTTTTCCATAAAACAGCATAATCCTTTTTGGTGTGTGAAGTTGTAAGCTAAATTATTGTTTTTAGCATTAGATAGTTTCTTATCGGGGTGTCGCTTTTTTGAAAAAAAGCTCCGCAAAAAACTTTTGGCTCGGGGTAAGTTTTTGTTTGGGTTTGTGCCTCTGTCCATAGTTTGCGACAACTGCTTGGG
>JAZRDN010000012.1:0-30123 GCA_045660295.1 Eubacteriales bacterium | reverse complement strand
TGCGCTCTTTTTTAGTTTTTTCTCGTGTTTTCGACTTCTTTTTCTGTTAAATCCTGCTTTTCCCACATTAAATTCCACTTATTTCTCATACTAAATTCCACTGCTTTCCTACTGTGGAATTTACTTTGGGAATTCACGATTCTTTATAAATCACGTTTTTGGGGACTCCTCTGTCCTTTGCCACCGCCTTGATAGCATCCATTTTGCTCATTCCTGTGGCTATGTAGCTCTCTACGTGCTCCCGGATGCTCATTTCGCTCCAGTCCTCTTTTGCCGCATTTTCGGGTGCGCCCTCGACCACCAGAACGTACTCGCCGCGCGGCTCATTCGCCTCATAATAGGCGACCGCCCCCTCAAGGGTGGTACGAACCGCTTCCTCATTGAGCTTGGTAAGCTCACGGCAAAGCGATATTCTGCGCTCGCCGCCAAACGCCACGCTCATATCGGCGAGAGTAGCTTTGAGCTTGTGCGGCGCTTCATGGAATATCATAGTTCTCTGCTCTGCCACAAGCGCGCCGAGATGCTTACGGCGCTCGCTCTTATTTGCCGAAAGGAAGCCCTCAAAGCAAAATCTGCCCGTGGGAAGGCCCGACATTGTGAGTGCCACGATAGCGGCGCAAGCGCCCGGAACAGAGCTTATTCTTATTCCCTTTTCGTGGCAAAGCGCCACTATATCCTCTCCGGGGTCTGATATCGCGGGCGTGCCCGCATCGGTGATAAGCGCGCATGACTCGCCCGCCTCGATGCGGCTTACTATCTGCTCTCCGCGCTCCTTTTTATTATGCTCAAAGTAGGACACCATGGGCTTTGATATTCCCAGATGTGTCAGAAGTCTCATCGAGTTTCTCGTATCCTCGGCGGCGACAAAATCCACCTCTGTGAGCACCTTTACAGCTCTTTCGGAGAGGTCGGCAAGATTACCTATGGGAGTCGCCACAAGATAGAGTGTGCTTTTTTCGACCTTGTTTTTCTCCTCGCGGGGAGAATTTTTCACGTTACTCATAACTTTCCTTTCTTTTTGTCACGGCGAGCGGATTTTTTGAATAAAATGATACAAAAACCACCCGAAAGGACATATCGCCATGGCAATAAAAATCTACATCGACCAAGGTCACAATCCATACAATCCCAACGCAGGCGCGGAGGGCAACGGCTTAAGGGAGCAGGACCTTGTTTACAGGATAGGAATATTACTTGCCGAAAGGCTTCGTGCCAACGGCAATTTTGAAGTGCGGCTATCACGCCCGACTCCCGACACTCAGATAGGAACGTCAAACTCGACGAGTCTGCGTTTACGAGTCGCGGAGGCAAACTCATGGGGTGCCGACTACTTTATAAGTCTGCACACCAACGCCGCCGCGCAAAGCGCGGCTACGGGAAGCGAAGCGCTTGTTTTCACCATTCCATCGGTAGCCGCCACGCTGGCGGATGATATACTTTACTGGCTGAACCGCGAGACGGGTCTGCAAAACCGCGGAGTGCTTGTCAGAAACCGTCTTTACGTTCTGCGAAAGACCGCCATGCCCGCGGTGCTCGTGGAGCTTGGATTTATAACCAACTACAACGACGCTATGCTGATGTTAAACTCGCCAGAGCTTTTTGCCGACGGAGTTTACAACGGAATAATCAATTATCTGGGGCTTTAATCGCCGAGCATTTTGAGAAGTCCCGCCTCGTCAAGAATCGGTATTCCCAGATTTTGCGCGTTTGTCAGCTTACTGCCCGCCGCTTCGCCCGCGACCACGTAGGAGGTCTTTTTGGAAACCGAGCCCGAGACCTTGCCGCCCTTTGCCTTTATCAGCTTTGAAGCCTCGTCACGTGACATGGTGGGCAGAGTGCCCGTAAGCACAAAGGTCAGCCCCTCAAGCGAGCTGTCGGTAGGCGCGGCAACCGCCTCGGTCACAAGTCCGTACTCCATAAGTCTTACGCAAAGCTCGCGGTTTTGCGGATGCGAGAAATAGTCAACCACGCATTTGGCGGTTATCTCGCCGAAGTCCTCAATGGCGCAAATTTCTTCAAGAGTCGCGTCAAAGCAAGCCGCAAGCGTGCCGTAGCGAGCCGCGAGTGCCGCCGCCGCTACCTCTCCGATATTGCGTATACCAAGACCGTAAAGCAGTCTTTCAAGCCCCGCTTTTTTGGAGTTTTCAATCGACGCGACAAGATTTTCAGCCGATTTTTTGCCCATTCGCTCAAGACCCGCGACCTCCTCCACCTTAAGCGAGTAAAGGTCGGCAACGTCGTGTATCAGGTCGTTTGCCAGCAGAAGCTCGACTATCTGCGGTCCGAGACCGTCGATATTCATAGCGCCCTTGGAGGCAAAATGCTCTATCGAGCGCGAAAGCTGAGCGGGGCAGGCGCTGTTGGTACAGCGCGTAGCCGTACCCTCCTCGGCGTTGTAAAACACAGGCTCGCCGCAGGAGGGGCAACGCTCGGGCATATTGAACTCACGCTCGCTGCCGTCGCGCTTCTCCTTATGCGCGCATACCACCTCGGGGATAATGTCGCCCGCCTTTTGCACGGTGACGGTATCTCCGATCTTTATTTCTTTTTCTCTGATAAATTCGATGTTATGAAGCGTGGCTCTCGACACGCTTGTTCCCGCCAGTCTCACGGGCTCAAGCACCGCGTTGGGGGTAAGCACGCCCGTGCGCCCCACGGCGACAGTAATATCAAGTAGCTTTGTCTGCTTCTGCTCGGGCGGGAATTTGTACGCCACCGCCCATTTGGGGGAGTTTGTTCCCTCGCCCACGGTGACTCTCTGCTCGATGTCGTCCAGCTTTATAACAACGCCGTCGATATCGTACGCAAGTCCGTCGCGAAGCTCACCAAGCCTGTTTATATGGTCGATGACCGCACTTGCGCCCTTTACCCTTGCCCTGTCACGAAGCACGGGAAATTCAAGCTCGGCTATTCTGTCAAGAACAGCGGTGTGAGAGGTGGGATTTTCGCGGTCTGTGTAGAGGTTGCCCTCTTGGAGATTGAAAACGAATATATCAAGTCCGCGCTCGGCGGCTATTTTTGAGTCAAGCTGGCGCAGAGAGCCTGCCGCCGCGTTTCTGGGATTGGCAAAAAGCGACTCGCCGCCAATCTCGCGCGCCGCGTTCAGCTTTTCAAATGATGCTCTGGGCATATAGACCTCGCCGCGTACCGTAAAGCTCAAGGGCTCGGAAAGCGACAGCGGAACTGTTTTTATCGTCTTGATGTTAAGGGTAACGTCCTCGCCCTCGACGCCGTCTCCTCTCGTCGCGCCGCGGACGAGAAGTCCGTTTTCGTAGGTCAGCGCCACGGAAAGTCCGTCTATCTTAGGCTCAACCGAATATTCGGCATTTCCCACAATACCGTCGGTCTTTACTACAAAGTCCTCGACCTCCTCAAAAGAAAACACGTCGGAAAGCGAGTTCATACGCACGCTGTGAACCACCTTTTCAAACTTGTCAAGTGCCTTGCCGCCAACGCGGTGGGTGGGCGAAGCAGGGTCCTCAAGCTCGGGGTGCTTTTCCTCAAGCGCCTTTAGCTCGGCGAACATCATGTCGTACTCATAATCGGATATTTCGGGCGCGTCGTAGACGTAATAGAGCTTTGCGTGGTGAGTCAAAGTCTCACGCAGCTCCTTTATTCTCTTTATTTCGGAATCCATTTTTCTTCCTCCATATAACATTCTTCTATTATTTTACCAAATCGGGAGTTCAATGTCAATGATTTTAGATGATTTTGCCCATTTTTTGCAAAAATCATGTATTATCTGCACAAAAAATGTGTACATTTTTTAAATTTTATGATATACTCTTTACAAATTGGGGATAATATGTTATAATTAAAACACAGACACGGAGAGCACCGTGATTAACTTCAAGGAGGAACCAAGTATGAAGATTACCATTAACGCAAGGCAGATGACAGTTCGCGAGAGCCTCAAGGAGCTGGTTTATGAAAAGCTTTCCAAGCTCGACAAGTACTTCTACGAGGAGGGCGAGGCAACAGTCACCTTCAGCCGTAAGCGCAACAACGTAAATCTTGAAGTTACGATCTACGCGGCAAACACATTGTTCCGTTGCGAGATCGAGGACGAGACATTCCAGAACGCGCTCGACCACTCAATTGACACGATTGAACGCCAGATCCGCAGAAACAAGACACGTCTTGAAAAGAGACTGCGCGATGGCGTATTCGATACAGGCTACATCGCCGACGATTATATAGACGATGAGCCCGAATTCAAGATAAGAACAAAGACCTTCTCCTTTAAACCCATGTCGGTGGAGGAAGCTATTCTTCAGATGAATCTTTTGGGTCACGAGTTCTTCGTTTTCGAGGATCAGGAAACCGAGGACACCTGCGTGGTATATAGGCGCAAGGACGGAGATTACGGACTTATCGTTCCCGAAAAATAATTAAAAAATAGTTGTTAGATCAAAATCCAACGTGCCTGCCGCTTTTGCGGCAGGCACTAAAAAATGAGGAAGACACATGAAAATTCTTATCGCATATTCAAGCAAAAGCGGCACAACCAAGGAGTGCGCTGAGGCGCTTGCCGCAAAGCTTTCGAATAACGAAATAACTCTCGCCAGCCTTGACGATACGTCACCCGACCTTACAGGCTTTGACATCGCCGTTATCGGAGGTTACGTGAGAATGGGCAAGATAAGCAAGAAAATGAAAAGCTATATCGCCGAAAACGAGACTATTCTCGGCGAGACAATGCACGCATTTTTCCTCTGCTGCGGTCTGCCCGAAAGCACTGAGTACTATTTCGAAAAGGCTATTTCCCGCCCGCTGTTGAACAGCTCAATATCCAATATTTGCTTTGGCGGAGACCTACGCGTAAACAGGCAAAAAGGACTGGATAAATTCATAGCAAAGCTTATTTTGAACGATATCAAGAGCAACAACGCCGATGTGGACAGAGACGAGGAAAAATCTGTTCCCGCCGTTCTACCCGAGAATATTTCGCGCTTTGCCGACGAAATCCGCCATTCTTTCTAATTTTGATGCATTGCAACTAAAACCAAATATTCATTTTTGTGCAAAATCACCAACTTAAAATTCTTGACAAACCGCCTCATTTGTGGTATGATATTTAGGTAGCGCATATGCCCCATTAGCTCAGGCGGTAGAGCACTTGACTTTTAATCAAGGTGTCCGGGGTTCGATTCCCCGATGGAGCACCAGAAAAAAGCAAGTCATACGACTTGCTTTTTTCTTCCCCTTGCGTAAAAATCAGATGTGCCTGCATAGTTAAATGGATATAATAGCCCCCTCCTAAGGGGTAGTTATGGGTTCGATTCCCGTTGCGGGTGCCAAAAATCCGATACCGCTTTTGCGGTATCGAATTTTTGTTATCCTCACGGCAACACATCTTTGCGCACGGCGCAAATTGGGTTCGCATTTTCGACCAAGACCCGACGTTAGCTCGCTAAACGTCGGTCGGGAGAAAATATTGACCGCAGGTCATGCTTCCCGTTGCGGTATCGGATTTTTGTTATCCTCACGGCAACACATCTTTGCGCACAGCGCAAATTGGGTTCGCATTTTCGACCAAGACCCGACGTTAGCTCGCTAAAAGTCGGTCCGGAGAAAATATTGACCGCAGGTCATGCTTCCCGTTGCGGTATCGGATTTTTGTTATCCTCACGGCAACACATCTTTGTGCGCAGCGCAAATTGGGTTCGCATTTTCGACCAAGACCCTCGACGGGAGCAAGCCCCCGCCCTACAACGTTTGTGCGAACATAGTGCTAAAACATTATTAATTATGTGCCGAAAGCAAAGGAGTGTGTGTTCAGCACACGACTGGTGGCAACGACCGTGTTGTTCGCACAAACTCGGAACGCTGACCAAATCGCCCGCTTCGCTCACAAGGTCGCAAGCGACCAGCCCCGCGGGCTTCCGCGCAAACAATAATTTAGCGCGAAACGAAAAAAAGCTTCATATTATCAAACTCAGCCACAAGTATTACAAAATATTAAGATACTTGTATTATTTTTCCTCTTTTTTCGCAAAATGCCTTGAAATTTATCGGGAAGTGTAGTAAAATAGTCTTGTATGTATTTTATTTCCCAAGAGGTCTCAAAATGAACACTGAAAATTCAAGCCTGTTTAAAAACGGACTTAAGGACGGTATCCCCATAGCGCTGGGATATCTGTCTGTATCCTTTGGGTTTGGTATCACCGCGGTAAACGGAGGAATATCCCCGCTCGCCGCCGTGCTTATCTCGCTTACAAACCTTACCTCGGCAGGTCAGGTGGCCGGCGTTGGAGTGATACTCGCCCTCGGAACGTTACTTGAAATGGCGCTTACACAGCTTACCATAAACATCAGATACTTCTTAATGAGCATCTCGCTCTCGCAAAAGTTAGACAAAAGCTTCACGCTTCCGCACAGACTGCTTGCGTCCTTCGGAATAACCGACGAGATATTCGGCGTGGCGTCCTCTAAGCGTCAACCGATAAAGCCGATATACATGTACGGTCTCATACTGCTACCCTTTATAGGCTGGTCGCTTGGCACTCTCCTTGGCGCGGTGGCGGGCAACATTCTCCCCGCGGCGATAAACCAAGCCCTTGGGATTGCCATTTACGGTATGTTCGTGGCTATCGTTCTCCCCCCCGCAAAGCGTGACAGGGGCGTGCTGGTCTCATCACTTATCGCCATAGCGGTAAGTCTCTGCCTTGCCTTTATACCCTTGTTCTCATTTATCACGTCGGGCTTTGCCATTATCCTTTCCGCGCTTGTAGCGGCGGTCATAGCGGCTCTTATCTTCCCGATAAAAGACGAGGAGGACGCAAAATGAAGCTCACACTTGAAATCTGTCTTTACATACTGGTCATGGCGGGAGTCACATATCTTATAAGAATGACTCCGTTCGTGCTTTTCCGCAAGAAAATTCAAAACCGCTTTATAAGAAGCCTGCTTTACTACCTGCCATACGCGGTGCTCAGCGCAATGGTCATTCCCGACGTTTTTACGTCCACGGGCAGTGTTGTTACCGCCGGCGTTGGACTTGCGGTTGCCTGCGTGCTGGCATTTCTTGACCGCTCGCTTATCGTGGTCGCTCTCGGCGCCAGCGCGGCGACTTATATTACCGGTATCATAATCAATTTCATATAATTTTGGAGGTAAAAAATGCTTAAAAAACTTGTTAAAGACACATCGCAAAACTCACTTTCTCACGGTGCTATTCCCTTTTGGAGCTGGAACGACAGACTTGAGGAGGGCGAGCTTCGCAAGCAGATAAACAATATGTACGACATGGGCATGAAAGGCTTCTTCATGCACGCCAGAATGGGACTTGAGACCGAGTACCTTTCGGACGAATGGTATCACGCCATAGACGTTTGTATTGACGAGGCGCGCAAGCTGGGCATGGAGGCTTGGTCCTACGACGAGAACGGCTGGCCCTCGGGCTTCGGCGGTGAAAAGGTTCTGCAAAAGCCCGAAAATTACGCTACGGCTATCAAGCGCGATGTGACCGAAAGCTTCCCCGAGGGTGAATATTTCGCGGTCTACGTAATTGAAAACGGCAAATCCAGACGCGTGGACGCCCCCGTTGACGGCGTTTCCGAGTATCACGTTATCACTCTCCGCTACGACGTTTCCTACGTTGACATTCTCAACAAGCGCGTTATAGCAGAGTTCATAGAGTGTACCCACGAGGACTACAAAAAGCGCATAGCCAAAGAGGACTTCGGCACGATAATGCCAGGCTTCTTTACAGACGAGCCTCAGTATTTCAGATGGGGTATGCCCTGGTCCACGGTAATTCCCGCCGAATTCGCAAGCGACTACGGCTACGACGTTATGGACGGTCTCGTTAAGCTCTTTGTAGATTGCGAGGGCTTCCGCGAGTTCAGATACGACTACTTCAAGCTTCTTCACAAGCTCTACATAGACAGCTTCATCAAGCAGATATATTACTGGTGCGAGGAAAACGGCTGTCAGCTTACGGGTCACACCATTGTAGAGGAAACACTGGCAGGACAGATGCAGTGCTGTGGCGGCACGATGTCGTTCTACCGCTATGAGCACGTTCCGGGCATAGACTGGCTTGGAAGAAGAACAAACAAGCCCGACAATCTCGCTAAGCAGCTCGGCTCTGTATGCGCTCAGACAGGTCGTGACAGAGCGCTCTCCGAGACCTTCGCGCTTTGCGGCTGGGACGTTTCGCCCGCCGAGCTTAAGAACATCGCCGACTATCAGTTCTCGGGCGGTGTAAACACGCTCTGTCACCACCTCTATCCCTATTCCATAAGAGGTCAGAGAAAGCGCGACTATCCCGCGCACTACTCGGAATATCTCCCCTGGCAGAAGCATCTTAAGGACTTTAACCTTTACTACAACCACCTCGGTTATATGCTCTCTCTCGGAAGCGAGCATGCCGACACACTTGTTATACACCCCATACGTCAGGCGTATATGTACTATCAGCGCGAGCTTGCGGCAAAGTCTATCGAAACTATTGACAAGGACTTCCGCACTCTGTCAGACAAGCTTTCGGGCAATCAGATAGCATACCACTACGGCGACGAGACTATGATGGAGGATATGGCATCGGTTGACGGCGCATCCATCAAAGTCGGACTTTGCTCTTACAATAAAGTCGTTATACCCAAAACAGAAACACTCTCGGCAAACACCGCGGCGCTCCTTAAAGAGTTCCTCGCAAATGGCGGCAAGGTATACTGCGACGGAAATGTTCCCACACGTATCGACGCGCGCGAGGCTGACCTTTCATGGCTTAAGCCGAACATGAGCTTTGAGGAAATCAAGGGCGAGCAACAGGTAAGCATCACCAAGGACGGCAAGAATATTCCGTCGCTCAGAAGCATGACAAGAAATACCGAGAACGGCAGAATAATATTTATCACCAACTACACAAAGAACGTATTTGAAAACGTAGATATAACGGTAAAGAACTGCAAAAATCTCGTCAAGCTCGACATTCTCACGCTTGCGCCCGTAAAGCTTTGCGGCGAGCAGGTTGGAAGCGATTTCAAGGCGGTAGTCAATTTCGACGATTCCGAGGCGTTCGTGCTTATTGAAAGCGACGAGATAAAGGCTTCTCCGCTCCGCGAGCACAAGGGCTTTGATGCGACCTTCAAGCCGGACGGCGATTTTAAATTCGTCAACAAGCCTACCAACTCGATAACCTTTGATACACTTTCCTACTCCTTTGACGGAGTTAACTTCGTAGACAACATTCCGCTGATGCAGCTTAAGGACGAGCTTTTCCGCGCTCGCTACGAGGGCGACCTTACGATCAAGCACAGCTTCAAGGTCGAGGAGCTTCCCGAGAATGTGAACTACGTCTGCGAGCCCATGGAATACAAGTCGGTAACCGTCAACGGCAAGCCTGTCGAGCTTAGCGCAAGCAAGTATCTTGACTCACGCTTCCTCGCCGCCGACATTACCGATCTCGTAAAGCTTGGCGACAACGAGATATGCTACACTATCCGCTATTTCCAGCGCCAGCAGGTTTACGACGTTCTTTTCTCGGACGTTTCCGAGTCTTTCAGAAACTGCCTGTCCTTTGACACCGAGATAGAGTGCACATACCTCTTTGGCGATTTCGCCGTAAAGACCGACAAGACGAAATTCACAGAATTCAAAACAGATTTCTGTCAGGCTTACACCTACACGGGAGATTTCTCGCTGGTCAAGCAAAAAGAGGGTGTTGACATCACCAACGTAATTACCGACGGATATCCCTTCTTTGGCGGAACGCTCGACCTTGTCACCGAATATGAGTACAAGAACGGCGCGCCCACCGAGTTGCTCCTTGAAGGCAGATTCGCCGTTGCCGAGGTCACGGTAAACGGCAAGCCCGCAAAGAAGATGCTGTTTTCTAACCATTGCGACCTTTCGGGACTTCTTAAGGAAGGCAAGAACGAGATAAACGTTAAGATAACCAACGCCCAGCGCAATCTTTTGGGTCCCCTTCACAGCCACGAGATCGAGCCCTTTGGCGTAGGTCCGCGCACCTTCACAGGCGAAAAGCAGTGGAAGGACGGCGAGTGGAGCGGTTATCTCAAGGATAAATACTGCTTCGTAAGATTCGGATTTGACGTAGAATAATTTAATAGGCACAAGCAAAAAGAGCCGTTTCCCGAGGAAACGGCTCTTTGACTTTGCGTAAAACGGGAGACGCTGTGTTCACACCGCACTTCTACGCCCTACTGTTCGCTATGCTCTTTCCAAGCTCTCTGACAAGGTAGACCAAACCCGAAATCATTATGACTATCCCCGCAAAAATAGCGGGAATCATCAAAAACATCGCCAGATACAGTCCCGCGTTTACAAACGCCGAGGTCACCACCAACAGCGCGTTCGGGAAAAGGAAGGCAAGCACCAGGTCAACGACGAAAAGCATAACGGCGATAACGGCAAGACCTCTAAGCCCCCCCTTGATATCCGAACGGCTTATCTCCATATGAATGGATATCGCAAAAGCGAGAACTATGCAAAGCCACCAACGCCAGCTTGTGAGGTTCGAAAACGAGAAGAACGAAGCGACTATCGACACGACGCCCTTGACTATCTCGACCAAAATCCCCGTACCCGATGCCGTCATAACATCGGTTATCTCACGCATCATGTCGTTATACATCCACGGAGTCAGGAGACGCACAAAAAGCGTCACCGCAAGTCCACCCACCGCGATAGGCGCTATTCCGATAAAGAAATTGCCCATTTGGTGATACAGATTCCTACGGTTATAGGTGTGCTCCACAAAACCGAGTGTCTTGGTGCGTTTTTTGAAATTGTATACCTGCACCTTGGTTATTCTGTGACCGAAAAGGAGGCACATAAGCGCGTGTGAAAGCTCATGAACGGGTGTGCCTATAATGCCGCTGAAGCGGACGATAAAAAACGCCGTATCGCCGAGACAGTCGTAAAAGCATCGGTTGCAAAACGAAATAAACATTCCGCAAAGTCCCACTATCCCCGCCGTAAAAGCTATCTGCACAAACAAATTGGCAAGCGCCGTAAGAACGCCGTCGAGCATTATATCACCTCCGTCCGATTCAAACTACGTCAATTATACCCGATATCGCGTATTTTGTCAACTACAACCTTATTTTAAAGCTATCAAAGGATTTAAAAACGCAGAAAAAAGCCACTACTGCCGCAATCACCGCCGCCGCGCCGCCGACAATGATAAATTCAAGCCAGGTATTTATTCTGCACACCGCCTGCAACGCGAGGCAGACGCCAAGCGACACTCCCGCCGCCAAATAAGTCCTCAAAATTGGGAAAAAGAAGTTTTTTGGAGAGCAGGACAACACCTTACAGGCGAAGCAAGGCACAGCCGCCGAGTACCAGACTATCTGCGCCGCGCAGGACACGGCGGCAAGTCCCATTATCCCCATATTCGTAAAAAATATCACCGCCAGAGCCGCCGCAAGCGTAAGAAGTCCCCCACACAAAAAAAGCAGAGACAGCTTGCGGGTACGGTTCATCACCATTCCCACGTTTATTATCGGTGTTGCGCAGGCAAGCGACAGTGTCGGCACAAGCAAGACTGCCGACAGGGTTATCAGAAGCCGATTTGCGTCCTCACCAAGCCAAAGTCTGAAAAAATCACCGCAAAAGGCTAAAGCCACAGACACCGCCACGGCGGCGAAATAGCCGACCACCTTTTCGTCTCTCGCCAACGAATCACGCAAGCGGTTGCGCTCTCCCCTTGCGAAGCACTTTGCGCTCACAGGCACAAAAACCGCCGCAAGGGTCATGATAACCCCGCTCAAGGCATTGACGAACACGAAAGCCACCGAATAAGCGCCCGACACGGCGGGCTTGAAAAAGGAATTCGCCATTATAAGAAGCGCACCGCACATCATGACCGACGCCACTCGGTTAAATGAATACCAAAGCCCCGACGCCATCAGCCGCCGCGCCGACGACAGCGAAAACGCCGAAAGCGAAAGCGTTAGAGACGGGGTCAGCTTACGAGAGGCGATTATTTGAACAGCCGAGCCCACCGCGCTTGATGCGAGAATGGCAATTCCCACGCCTACCAACGACGGCTCGAATACAAAAAGAAGCAACGCCAGCAAAGCCGCTTTTACCGCCACGCTTACAAGCTGCTGCCCCGCGCGCAGGTCAAGTCGGTTTGTGATATAGTACACGCTTCCGAAGGCGGCGGCAAGCGCATCAACCGCCACAGCCGCGAAGGTGAGTATCATAAACACCTTTAACTCACCGACCGCCCCCGCGGGAATCTCCAAAAAGCGATTTGAAAAGCCCACGAGCATACCCATAGGCAAAAGCAACACGATTCCTATCGCCGCGTTTGAAAAAAAGGTAGCGCAAAAGTATTTTGAAGCATTCTCGCCGTTTCCTCGCTCCTCCTCAATGGCGATATATCTGCCCGAGGTAGAGTTGACAACGCCAAAGGCTATCCCAAAAAGTGCCGCAAGCTCCAGCACTATCGGGTAAAGCCCGTAAAGCTCTATTCCGAGTCTGTCGATAAGAAAGGGCGTCAAAAAAAGCGCCACGCCACCGGAAATAAGATGCTCGGCTATACTGCACACCAAATTAAGCACAGTCCGTCTCGACGAGCGCACCGCAGGCACGGTAATTTCATTCATAAGCAATTCTCCTTATTTTTAGGCAAGAGATAATATTCCGAACTCGGTTTTGTTACTCTTGCCTAAGTATCATGCTTATTATTTGCCCGGTGAATCCGATTTTATTAATGAAGGGCGTGTTCTTTTTTCGAAAAAACGTTTTTTGCCAAAAGAAGAACGTGGCGAACCGAGGTCCGCCATGTCATCAATTCAATTCTAAATAGGAGAACTGTTAAATTCCTTTATTATCTGCGCTTGAGCTTGCCGATAACGCGTCCGCCGCACCACACGCTCTGGAAATCCTTGAGCATGATATCGCCATAGCTCTTGTTAAGCGAAATAAGTCTGTCGCCGCCGAATATCTTGAAATATCCGCTTCCGTCAAGCAGGAATATACCCGGCTCGCCTACCTCTACGCTGTCACAATCCGACACAAGCAGAATATCCCCGTCCCTATACTTAGGCTCCATGCTGTTACCGCTTATCTTAAGCGCGAAATCAGCCTCGGAGGTCTTGTTATTGTCGGGAATGTAGATTTCCTCGCCAGTGCCCTCGTCAAGAAATTCGCCGGTTCCTGCAGACACGGGAAGGTCGTAAAGCATTATAGCGCGCTTGCCAAAGCGTGAAGGGATGCCCGCGTTTAATATTTTCGCGCGCACTTCCTCGGGAGAAAGCACCTTTTCGCCCGACTTCTCGGAATACTCCGAGCAGGTAACTCTCTGCATTTCCTTATCAACGACCAAAGCGCAGAGCTCCTTTCCGTGTGTATCGAGCTTGCGGTAATTCTCAACCAGCTTTATCTCGCCCGACTCGAGCGTATAGTTGTTATGATTTTCGGGAATTCCCATAATAATGTAATCAAGAGAGCAACCAAGCGCGTTGCAGATTGCCACAATGTTGGAAAGCTTTGGAGAGTCGCTTATTCCCGCAAGAATTTTGCTGAGAGTTCCGAGCGGTATACACGTCATTTCCGAAAGTCTGTCGTTAGTTATCTTACGTTCGCTTTTGATTTTTTTGATTCTATCAATGTAATCCATATACACTCCTCCAATCTTCGGTAGGTTTATACGTGCTTATTGTACCACATTTTTTTCGGTTTGTAAAGAGTTTTTTCAAAAAATTTCTTTATTTCGAAAACTTTTTTTCTTTTTCAGGAATTTTTGATGCTTTTTCGCATTTTTTATTCCGAATTCGGTTCACAAGTCAGGAATAAATCTTTTTATTCCGTCAGCGATAAGCTCGGCAGCGTTCTCGGCTATAAGCAACGCCGTTTCGGGCACAGCCAGATAACCGCCGCGAGACAGCTCATCACCCGCAAAAAGTGCCGACGGAAGCCCAACCGCGATAACGGGAACGCACGCCGTAGCTCGGCTTATCTCTCCTAAATGTCTGCCAACTCCGCTTGCGGGCGAGATTCCGCTATCGGCAAGCTGTATAACGCGTCCCACTCGCGTCTCGCTCCGCGCCACCAGTGAATCCACCGCAATCACCAAATCGGCTCCGACACAAGCCGCGAGAGACTTCACCATTCTTTGGCTCTCTATTCCGCTATCTCCGAGAACTCCCGTTTCAAACACGAAAAGGTGTTCGCCGTCGGGGCTGAGTCTTTGGCAGACCCTCGCCCCCAAGGAATCAAAAACAATATCCCTGTTCCCAAGCCCCACCACAAGCACCTTGGGCTTCTCAGCACCCGACAGCTTCTCGCTCATTTGGGCAAGCTCGCGCGCCAAAAGCTCGGAAATTTCACCAAGCGCTTCCGGATCAAGCTCACACACGTTGCCAAAAAACAGGCTTACGTAACGCCCCGCGGGCTTTGAAATAAGTCTTGATTCCTCATTATTTATATTAGCGCGCGATACTGTACAGTAAATATGCTCCTCGGTCTCGCCCACAAGCCGAAATCCGCCTGCCGCCCCACATTCGCAGGCAAGGTCGCAGATTTCGCTTGGCGTGTCGTGCTTTTTATACATTTTTCAACTCTCCTTTGTAAACTTTTTGAAAAATTAACAAACTTTTTCTTGACTAACGCAAAGAAAAAGAGTATACTTTACTCTGTTCTGTTGACAGGCTTGTCCTGTTCTAATATGTTCAAATTGCACAGTTTTTACGCATATTATTGTGCATTTATCCAAAGATTGAATTTGTCTGATTTATAGTGTTGATAAATTTTGTTTTTAGTGGTATAATGTATTGAATAGTATTCTGTGTAACAGGATTATTATAGGAGGAATAACAAAAAATGACTAAGCGTATCGTTGCTTTACTCGTGGCACTTCTTATGCTCGTAACCTGCTTCGTTTCCTGCGGAAGCTCGGAGGAACAGGAAAAAGATGAGGACAGAGGTGCGTACATATCCATGTATCTTGCAGACGAGGTCTATGATTTTGACCCCGCCAACGCATATAACAACGCCTCGGCGTTGAAGGTGGTCAGCCTTCTTTTCGCGCCCCTTTTCTCGATTGACGAGGACGGAAAGGTTAAGAAAGAGCTTGTTGACACCTATTCTATCTACGAGGACGCTAAGGCGAGCGAGTACAAGCTCACCCTTAAGCTCAAGCCCACATACTGGAGTGACGGAACTCAGATCTCCGCCAACGACGTTGTTTTCGCTTGGAAGCGTATCCTTGAGGTTGAGGCTACCAGCGAGGCGGCTTCTCTGCTTTTCGAAATCAAAAACGCCCGTGCGGTAAAGGCAGGCGACCTTTCTATCGACGCTCTCCAGATCTACGCGGTCAACACGACCACTCTTGAGATCTATTTCGAGGAAAAGCTCGATGACAAGGGCAACCCCAACATCGACTACGACGGATTTATCCGCAACCTTACAAGCTACGCGCTTGTTCCGCTTCGCGAGATGATCGTTTCCAGAACCACAGACTGGGCAAAGAAGCCCGCTACAATGGTTTGCAGCGGTCCTTTCACTCTCCGTAAGGTTTCCTACGAAAAGGATACAAAGGGTCTTACTCTCGAGAGAAACGCATACTACATGAGAAACAAGGAAGTTGACAAGCTTGACAAGTCGGTAACACCTTACAGACTTCTTGTTGACTACACCAAGTCCGAAAACGAGATCATGCAGGCTTACGACGCAGGCGAGATCTTCTACGTCGGCGAAATTCCCTTCTCTCTTCGCGCTGACTACGCAAAGAAGGCTGAGGTATCCGACGCAATGTCCACTCATACATATTATCTCAATGAAAACGCTGAAATAAACGGCGAAAAGCTCTTTGCTAACCAGGCGGTACGCGAGGCTCTTTCGCTTGCTATCGACCGCGAGGCTATCGCGCAGGCAGTTGTATTCGCAAAGGCTGCTGACGCACTTGTTCCCTACGGCGTGTTTAACGGCGACTCGGCAAAGAAGGACTTCAGAACTGTCGGCGGAAGCATTATCTCCACAAGCGCTGATATTGCGGCTGCTAAGTCCAAGCTCTCCTCCGCAGGCATCAAGGCAAGCGATTACAGCTTTGAGATCATGGTGGCTGATTACGACGAGACTCACATGGCTATCGCAAAGATGGTAAAGGACGCTTGGTCGGCTCTCGGCTTCAAGGTAACTATTGACGATGTAAAGGTTATCGTAAACGACGATATGGGTACAACGAATGAAGTCCCCGTAGATATCAGAGACGATATTTTCCAGGAAAGATTCGCTATTGGCGATTATCAGGTTGCCGCTGTTGACCTCGTTGCTTACAGCACAGACGCGTTCGGCATCCTTGCTCCCTTCGCTCTCGGATTCTCCGGACAGGGTATGGACATGGACCTCAAGGACGAGAACGGTCAGCCCTACTACGTAACTCCCTCTCACATCACAGGCTTCAACAACGATGCTTACACCGCGCTTATAGAAAAGGCTTACAACACCGCTGATGTAACCGCGAAGGCAGCCGTGCTTCACGAGGCTGAGACCGCGCTTCTTGCAGAGATGCCCGTTATCCCGATAGTATTCAATCAGGACGCATACCTTCAGAGCAAGAAGATCTCCAAGGTAAAGGAGACATATTACTCCACCAGAAACTTTGCAAAGACAAAGCTCCAGAACTACAAGAACTATCTCCCCGAGGAGTAATAATTAAAACAAAAAATGAGGCGCTCGCTTAGCGAGCGCCTTTTGCTTTTGGCACGTGGGTTTGTGCGGTAAATTAAATTTTGCCTCTGCCACCGAGACCGATCGCCGCCATTTTAACTTTTCTTTCCATAATTATTCTCCTTTCGGATCTACTTTACCCAAGTATAGCATCAAAAGAAAAACACGTCAATAAAATTGCTCAAATTCAAATGTTTTTACCGAAAATCAAAGATAGCCCCGAGTCTTCACAAGCATCTCAAAAAATTCATAAGATATATTGTGACAAAATTCCGCAATAACTATTGTAAATTTTTTCAAAATATGATATACTATGTGTGTTTATGTGAATTCAATTGACGAGGTATATAAATTTTATGGTGTGCAATAACATTCTTGATGCTATCGGCAACACGCCGATAATCCGTCTTTCGCGAATGGTTGATCCCGACAGCGCCGAAATCCTTGTAAAATTTGAGGGACTTAACGTCGGCGGCTCAATAAAGACGAGAACTGCCTACAACATGATACGCGACGCCGAGGCGCGCGGAGTAATAAACAAGGACACAATAATCGTTGAGCCTACAAGCGGAAATCAAGGCATAGGTCTTGCCCTCGTGGGCGCGGTGCTTGGCTACAAAACAAAGATAATCATGCCCGACTCGGTAAGCGAGGAGCGCAGAAAGCTGGTCAACCACTACGGTGCCGAGGTCATTCTCATTCACGACGCGGGCAACATAGGCGACTGCATTGAAAAGTGCCTTGAAACCGCCCTCGAAATGCAGGCAAACGACCCCAAGGTTTTCGTTCCCCAACAGTTTGAGAACCCCGCAAACAGTGACGCGCAGAGAAGCTACACCGGCGTTGAGATACTGGAGCAGGTAGGCGGTCCTATTCACGGCTTCTGCTCGGGCATAGGAACGGGCGGAACTATCACGGGAATTGGCGAAACGCTTAAGGCGAAAAACCCCGACATTGAGATATGGGCGGTCGAGCCCGAGCACGCGGCGATACTTTCGGGCGGCTCTATCGGCACGCATATTCAGATGGGCATCGGAGACGGAGTTATTCCTGCTATTCTCAACCAGAGCATATACACCGACATCTGTATAGTAAAGGACGAGGAAGCTATCCGCACCGCCAAGGAGCTTGCATCCAAGGAAGGTATCATGTGCGGTATCTCCAGCGGCACCAACGTGGCGGCGGCAATAAAGCTCGCCAAAAAGCTGGGCAAGGGCAAAACGGTTGTGACCGTTCTCCCCGACACCGCCGAAAGATACTTCTCTACCCCACTGTTTATGGATTGATTTTATTAAGGAAGCCGTTTTTAAACGGCTTCCTTTTTCTGCATTTATTTTTTCTGAAAAAATATAGACAATCAAAGAAAAATGTGATATACTATAATGGTAGTATTATATCCAAGAGGAAAAACATGAAAATAATACCCTTTTACGCCCGTGGCTGGGAATCAAATTCCTATCTCGTTATAAGCGGCGGACAAGCCGCGCTTATTGACGCGGGTGCACCCGCAAGGCTTGTTCTTGAAACGCTTGAAAAAGAGAATGCGGCACTGAAATACATTCTTCTCACCCACGGTCACTTTGACCACACAATAACCGCCGACGCGCTCCGTGAGGCGACCGAAGCCGAGCTTGTCATTCACGAGCTTGACGCCGAAATGCTGACCGATGCCGAAAAAAGCGCGCTGTCGTTTTTCATGGGCAGAAACGACACCGTAAAGCCCTGCGAAAAAACCATCTCAAACGGCGATATCATAGCGCTTGGTGGGGACGAAATAAAGGTCATTCACACCCCCGGGCACTCAAAGGGCTCGGTCTGCTATCTTGTGGGCAACACGCTGTTCACCGGAGACACACTTTTTGACAGCGGGTACGGACGCTTTGACCTGTACGGCGGACACTTTGAAACGCTTTGTTTGTCGCTTAAGAGCTTGAAGGCGCTTGACCGCGACCTTGATATTCTGGCAGGTCACGGAAGCGGCGCAAAGCTGGGCGAGGCACTTGACTTATTGAATTTTATATAGACGAAAGGCTTTAAAACATGGATTACAACTATCTGGCGGAATTACTTTTCCCCAACATCAAAACAACTCCCGCGGACATGGAGCAGAGATATCCCGCGCGCGAGCTTCCCGAGGGCGCTAAGGTAACGCGTTTCGCGCCCAGCCCCACAGGATTCGTACATTTCGGAGGACTTTTCCCCTCCACGGTTGCCGAAAGACTGGCACACCAGTCGGGCGGAGTTTTCTATCTTCGAATTGAGGACACCGACGCCAAGCGCGAGGTAGAGGGCGCGGCAGAGGGACTTATCAAGACTCTCGCCACATACGGCATCGAGTTCGACGAGGGCGCTATACTTGACGAGAACGGAAAGATATCCGACAAGGGCGCATACGGCCCTTACAAGCAGAGCATGCGCGGCGAAATATATCAGACCTACGCCAAGCAGCTTGTAAGCGAGGGTAAGGCTTACCCCTGCTTTACCACCGAGGAAGAACTTGACGAGCTTCAGCAGATAGACAAAAAGGCTGAGATAAAGAACACCGACTGGCAGGCAGAGGCAGAGAAAAAGAGAGCCGAAATGCTTGCGCGCCGCAACTTCACAATAGACGAAGTTGAGGAGCATCTTAAGGCTGGACACCCCTTTGTTATAAGAATACTCGCCGAGGGCAACCCCGACAACAAGATAAAGTTCACCGACCTTGTCAAGGGTGCTATCGAGATTCCCGAAAACGACGAGGATTTCGTGCTTCTTAAGTCCGACGGAATCCCCACCTACCACTTCGCTCACGCGGTTGATGACCACCTCATGGGCACGACCCACGTTATCAGAGGCGAGGAGTGGCTTCCCAGCCTTGCAAAGCACCTTCAGCTTTTCAGATATCTTGGCTTCAAGACTCCCAAATACATGCACATCTCGCAGATAATGAAGTTAGACGAGAACGGCAACAAGAAAAAGCTCTCCAAGCGCGATATGGGCGCTAACATGGACGACTACACACGCATGGGCTACTGCCCCGAGGCTGTGTGCGAGTACATCATGACGCTCCTCAACTCCAACTACGAGGAGTGGCACGCGCAGAACGCCGACAAGGGCTATAAGGACTTCCCCTTCAACATCAAAAAGATGTCTGTTTCGGGCTGTCTGTTCGACTTCGGCAAGCTGAACGACGTGTCTAAGAACGTCATTTCCAAAATGGACGCAAAGAGCGTTACCGAAAAGGTCACCGTATGGGCGCTTGAATTTGACCCCGAATTCGGCAAGGCACTGGCGGCTGACAAGGACTTTGCCGAGAAAATATTCGCTATCGGACGCGGAGGCAAAAAGCCCCGCAAGGACCTTGCGACCTGGGCTGACGCAAAGCCTTACATGAGCTTCTTCTACGATGAATTTTTCACTATTGAGGACAGCTATCCCGAGAGCTTTGACAAGGCTGATATCATAGCTACTCTTGAAAAATTCCTTGAGACCTATGACGAAAACGACGATATGAACACTTGGTTTGACAAGGTAAAGGCTATCGCCGACTCGCTTGGCTTCTCCTCGGATATGAAGGCATACAAGCAGAATCCCGAGGCGTTCAAGGGCAGTGTTGCCGACACAAGCATGTTCATCCGCGTAGCGGTAACAGGCAAGCAGAACGCCCCCGATCTCTACACGGTAATGCAGATAATCGGCAAGGACAAGACCGAAGATAGAATATGTAAAATGGTGTCAGCTCTTAAGGCTTGACGCTCGGAAAGGACATATACAACCATGGAAGAAATTAGCAGCAACTTTATACACGAAATTATAGATAGCGACCTTGAGAGCAACCCAGGGCTTAAAATCCACACCCGTTTCCCCCCCGAGCCCAACGGATATCTTCACATCGGCTCGGTAAAGGCTATCTGCATCAACACAGACGTAGCCAACAAGTATAGCGGGCTTTTCAATCTCCGCTATGACGACACCAACCCCGCCAAGGAGTCCGACGAGTTCGTACGCTCTATCCGCGAGGACCTTGAGTGGCTTGGCGCTGCTCCAACGGGCGGAGTTTTCTACGGCTCTGACTATTTCGGCAAGTGCTACGAGTTCGCGGTACAGCTTATCAAGCAGGGTGACGCGTACGTTTGCGACCTTTCCAAGGACGATTTGGCTGACTACAAGGGCACAGACCGTGCCGTAGCCTCTAAGGAGTCTCCCTACCGCAACCGTTCGGTAGAGGAAAATCCCGACCTGTTCGAGCGTATGAAGAACGGCGAGTTCGAGGACGGCGCGCGCACTCTGCGCGCGAAGATAGACCCGTCCTCCGATAACCCCTATCTCCGTGACCCCGTAATCTACCGTATCAAGCATATTCACCATCACCGTCAGGGCGACGAGTGGTGCGTATATCCCATGTACGACTTCGCGCACCCCATTCAAGACGCGCTTGAGGGCATCACACATTCGCTCTGCTCCAGCGAGTTCCGCAACCACAGACCTCTTTACGACTGGGTAGTGGACAAAATTGGCTTTGAGCAGAAGCCCCACCAGTGGGAGTTCGGACGCATGAACATCACCTACACGGTCATGTCCAAGCGTTATCTCCGTCAGCTTGTTGAGGAAGGACACGTGGACGGCTGGGACGACCCCAGACTTCCCACCCTTTGCGGTCTGCGCCGCCGTGGATATACCCCTCAGGCTCTCTTTACCTTTGTAAGAGAGGCAGGCGTTACCAACACCGACCATACCGTGGATATCCGTCAGCTTGAGGCTTGCGTTCGCGATGATCTCAACGAAAACGCGCTCCGCCGCGTGGGTATCGCTAATCCCATAAAAGTAGTTATCGACAACTATCCCGAGGACAAAGAGGAGATGATAACTCTCCCCAACCATCCCCAGAAGCCCGAGCTTGGCACACGCCAGGTTCCTATGACACGCGAGGTTTATATTGACGCTGACGACTTTGCCGAGGTTCCGCCTCCCAAGTTCTTCAGACTCAAGCCCGACGGCGAGGTTCGTCTTATGGGCGGTTATATCATCAAGTATGCGGGCATCGAAAAGAACGAGGACGGCAGCATTAAGTGCATCCACGCAACCGCTGACCTTGAGACAGGCAACGGCATGCCCACAGACGGCAGAAAGATCAAGGGTACTATCCACTGGCTTTCCGCCAAGTACGCAAAGCCCGCCACGCTCATGCTTTACGACCGACTTTTCAACATCGAAAACACCGCCGACGTGCCCGAGGGCAAGACCTATCTTGACTTCCTTAACGAAAACTCGCTTACCAAGCTCGAAAACGCGGTAGTCGAGCCTTCGCTTGAAAACGCGGCGGCAGGCGAGAAGTTCCAGTTCGTTCGCTTCGGATATTTCTGCAAGGACTCCAAGAACGCCGACACATTCAACCGCATCGTTGAGCTTAAGGACAGCTTCCCCAAGAAATAGCACCTGCCGGTGCGGGCAAACGCTTCGCCTTCACGTATTATAATTGGTGCAAACATTGCCCTCGTTATCAGGAAAATGGCATTTAAGTAATGTCATTTTTCTGTAAAACGCAAACAAGGAGCATATATGTTAGAAAATATTGTTTTCATGTATCTTGCGGCAATATCTCTGATATCGGTAGTTGTCTGCATTTACGACAAGCTGATTTCAAAGTTCGAAAAGGTGGCGTTGAGAATACCCGAAAAAACACTTTTCATTCTCTCGGCGCTGGGTGGCTCGGTCACCATGTACATAACTATGCAGATATTCCACCACAAAACCAAGCACAAGAGCTTTATGATAGGTATTCCAGTCATTATACTGCTTCAGGCAGTGGCGGTGATCTGTTACTTTTATTTCGCCAAATAATCTTAAAGGAGATATTTAGTTATGCACAAAATAAGTGTTGCCGCTTCTATCCTTCACAAAAAGGACGCCGACCTTGACGCCGTTTGCGCCATGTACAAGGCGGGCGGCATTGATGCCGTTGACTTCGGCTTTGACTGCTACTCCCCCTCCCAAGGCTACCGCGAAAAATTCTTCTCAAGCCAGACTATCGACGAGCTCAAGGCGTTTTTCACCCCATACAAGGAAGCGTTCGAGCGCCACGGAATAGAGGTCTGCCAGACTCACCCGCCCTTCCCCACCTATAAATTCGACGACAGCGAAACCGAAACAAAAGAGGAATATAACGCGCGCGCCCTTGACGCGGTAAAAAAAACTATTGAGTTGACCGCCTTTTTCGGTTGCAAATACGCGGTGGTTCACCCCGCGCACGCGCCCACGCATATCCTTGAGGACGAGCAGAAAAAAGCCAACATCAAGCTCTATTCCCAGCTCATGGACGACGCGAGAAAGCACGGAGTTACCATTTGCCTTGAAAACATGTGGGGCAGACGTGACGGCGGCGCTATCTTTGACAGCGCTTGCTCAAACCCATACGAGGCTTGCAATTACATCGACACGCTCAACGACATGGCGGGCGAGGAGCTTTTCGCCTTCTGCTTTGACGTAGGACACGCAAATCTTACGGGCAAGCACATGCAAAACACGCTCCGAACGCTGGGAAAGCGCGTAAAGGTGCTTCACATTCACGACACCGACAAGATCGAGGACAAGCACACCATTCCCTACGCCTACATCGGTTCAAAAGGCGAATCCATGACCGATTACAAGGGCTTTTTAGCGGGACTTCGTGACATAGGCTACGACGGCGCGCTCAGTTTTGAGATAGGAAGCGTGTTCAAGGTCTTCCCCGACCCCACTCACCCCGCGCTTTGCGCTCTTGTAGGCGCTATAGGCAATTATTTTTCAAACGAAATAACCAAAGCTAACACTTAAATAACGGAGAGTTACTATGGAAAAAGAAAAAATTGACAGAATAAACCAGCTCGCCCGCGAGGCAAAGACGCGAGAGCTTACCGAAGCGGAGAAGGCTGAGCAGGCGGCGCTTCGCAAGGAGTACATCGCCGATTTCAGGCGTTCCTTCGGCGGGATACTTGACAACACGGTCATTCAACGTCCCGACGGCTCTAAGGAGCCGCTAAAAAAAGGCGCTTCAAAAAAGAAATAAAAATTAAGAGGAAAAAGCCAAAATTTGCGTTTTTTCCTCTTTACTTTTTTTATTTCATGTGTTATAATGAAAATGGTATTTTTTACGGTAATATATCATATGGAAGGTGAAAATAATGAAAACCGATATTCAAATCGCGCATGAAGCTAATATGCTTCCCATAAAGAACATAGCCGACGAGCTCGGAGTGCTTGACGACGAGCTGGAGCTGTACGGAAAATACAAGGCTAAGATAACAGACGAATTTCTCGACAGAATGAAGGACAAGCCCGAGGGCAAGCTCATTCTCGTTACCGCCATCAACCCCACCCCCGCAGGTGAGGGTAAGACCACCACAAGCGTAGGTCTCGGCATGGCTATGAAAAAGATAGGCAAAAAGGCTATTATCGCCCTCAGAGAGCCCTCCCTCGGTCCTGTTTTCGGTATCAAGGGCGGTGCCGCGGGCGGCGGATACTCGCAGGTGGTACCCATGGAGGACATCAATCTCCATTTCACGGGCGACTTCCACGCTATCACGGCGGCTAACAACCTGCTTTGCGCTATCATCGACAACCACATTCATCAGGGCAACGAGCTTGGTATAGACCAGCGCAGAGTTCTCTTTGCGCGTGTTACCGATACCAACGACCGCGCGCTCCGCAACATCGTTGTGGGTCTTGGCGCCAAGGTTGACGGTATTCCCCGTGAGGACCACTTTATGATAACCGTTGCCAGCGAGGTTATGGCTATCCTCTGCCTTGCTGACTCTCTTGAGGACCTCAAGGAGCGTCTTGGCAACATTCTCGTAGCTTACACTTACGACAACAAGCCCGTATTCTGCCGTGACCTTAAGGTAAACGGCGCTATGGCGGCTCTCTTGAAGGACGCTATCAAGCCCAACCTTGTACAGACTCTTGAAAACACCCCCGCTCTTATCCACGGCGGTCCTTTCGCGAACATCGCGCACGGATGCAACTCGGTAAGAGCTACAAAGCTTGCTCTTAAGCTTGCCGATTACACCATCACAGAGGCGGGATTTGGCGCTGACCTGGGCGCTGAAAAGTTCCTTGACATCAAGTGCCGCAAGGCGGGACTCACCCCCTCGGCGGTAGTTCTTGTGGCAACTGTTCGCGCGCTTAAGTATAACGGCGGCGTGCAAAAGCCCATGCTTGCCGAAGAAAACCTTGAGGCTCTCCGCAAGGGCGCGGTAAACCTTGAGGCACATATCGAAAATCTCCGCAAATTCGGACTTCCCATCGTCGTGGCTATCAACCGCTTCGGAACAGACACCGACGCTGAGCTTAACATGGTTCGCGAGATATGCGAAAAGGCGGGCGCTGATTTTGCGCTCTCCGACGTATTCGCAAAGGGCGGAGACGGCGGCATAGAGCTTGCAGAAAAGGTAGTTGCCGCTTGCGAAAAGCCCTCTGACTTCAAGTTTATCTATGAGGACAACACATCTATCGTAGAAAAGATAACCACTATCGCAAAGGAAATTTACGGTGCTGACGGCGTTAAGTTCGACGCGGCGGCAATGAAGAGCATCAAGGATATCGAGGCTCTCGGCGAGGAATTCGCTAAGCTTCCCGTCTGCATGGCAAAGACTCAGTATTCGCTTTCCGACGACGCTACAAAGCTCGGCAGACCCACGGGCTATCAGCTTACGGTAAGAGAGATAAAGCTCAGCGCGGGCGCGGGCTTCGTAGTCGCTCTTACAGGCGCTATCATGACCATGCCGGGACTTGGAAAGGCTCCCGCGGCTTACTCTATCGACATAGACGCGCAGGGCAACATCACAGGTCTGTTCTAATGAACAAGGATATAATCACAAATTCGGTGGAAGAAACCGAGGCCTTCGGAGCGGAGATCGGACGCCTGCTTGCCGATGACAAGACAGCTCCCACCTTCATCGCCCTGTACGGCGACCTTGGCGTTGGCAAAACGGCTTTTGTCAGGGGCTTGGCTTCGGTTATAGCACCAAACTCCATAGTTCGTTCGCCAACCTTTGCGATTGTCAACGAGTACAAAGCAAGCAAGTCCTCTTTGTTCCATTTTGACATGTACCGCATAGAGGACGAGGACGAGCTGTATTCAATCGGATTTTACGACTATCTTGACAGAGGCGTATGCGTTGTCGAGTGGAGCGAGAATATTCCGTACGCGCTCCCCGAGCACTATATGAGGGTTGAGATTTCAAAGACCTCGCCCGACCGCCCCGACGAAAGAAAAATATCAGCACAAACGTTTTAAAGAGAGGAATCACCATGATAATTTTAGCCATAGACAGCACCGCCGTAAGCGGCTCGGTGGCGATATGCCGCGATGAAAAGCTGCTTTGCGAATTTACGCTCAATATCGGCAACACTCACAGCGAAACACTGTTGCCTATGGTTGAAAGCGCGCTGAAAATGTGCGGCATAACTGCTTCCGACATAGACCTTTTCGCCTGCGATGAGGGGCCGGGCTCCTTCACGGGAGTAAGAATAGGCGCGGCAACTGTAAAGGGGCTTGCGTTCAATTCGGGAAAGCCCTGCATCGGCGTCTCCACGCTTGAGGCGCTTGCTTACAACCTCGTGGGATTTGATGGCATTGCGTGCCCTGTTATGAACGCTCGCAGAGGTCAGGTCTACAACGCGCTTTTTGAAGCGAACAACGGCGAGATCAAGCGGCTTTGCGAGGACAGAGCCATAGCTATAACCGAGCTTGAGGACGAGCTTTTGAAGCTCGACGCACCCGTGTATCTCGCAGGTGACGGATACGACATTTCGCTTGACGGCTTCAAATCCCTTAAATGCAAAATCACTCCCGAACCGCTTCGCTACCAAAGCGGCTATTCGGTAGCCGTCTGCGCGCTCAAGAAATACAACGAGGGTGTCCGTACGACCGACAGCGAGCTGACTGCCACTTATCTGAGGCTTCCGCAGGCAGAGCGCGAGCGACTCGAAAAAGAAAAAGCTAACAACATCAAAATATAAAACAAAGGATGTAACGAAATGAAAACCAACAAAATCGTAATCGGCTCGGATCACGCGGGCTACAGTCTCAAAATCAAGATTATCGACTATATTAAGTCCAAGGGTGTTGAGGTTATCGACGTAGGACCTGACTCCGCGGACAGATGCGATTATCCCGTATACGCGCACAAGGTATGCGAAAAGATACAGAACGGCGAGGTTGAGCTTGGAATCCTCGTTTGCGGCACAGGCGTGGGTATGTCTATGGCTGCCAACAAGCACAAGGGTATTCGTGCGGCTTGCTGCTCGGACACATTCAGCGCAAGACTTACAAGAATGCATAATGATGCTAACGTGCTTTGCTTTGGCGAGCGCGTTGTCGGCTACGGTCTCGCATGCGATCTCGTTGACAACTTCATCGAGGCTGAATACGAGGGCATGCAGCACGCTAAGCGCGTTGAGATGATAAACAACTTCGAAGAAGGCAATTTCGGAGAATAATTCGGTGAGTACTTCATCATTTTTGAAAAATCTTCTTAAATTTCTCGTCCCAAATAAAAAACAGCCGAAATTCACGTCGGCTGTTATTGTTGCGGGCGGAAGCTCGTCACGCATGGGGGGCGGTGTTTCAAAGCAGCTTCTCCAAATATGCGGAGTACCCGCGGTGGTCCACACTCTGCTGGCTTTTGAGCGCACTCCCGAAATTGACGAAATAATAATCGTCGCCAAAGCCGACGAGATAAAGCTTTACGAGGAATTCAAAAAAACCTACAAAATAAGCAAGCTGAAAAAGGCTGTGGTTGGCGGCAAGACCCGTCAGCAATCGGCGTCAAAGGGCTTCGCGGCAATTTCCGAAAACAGCGGCTACGTGGCGATACACGACGCGGCTCGTTGCCTCATCACCCCCGAGGAAATATCGGCAGTCTGTTCTGCGGCTTATACCTTTGGCGCGGCAACTGCGGCAACCCCCGCCATCGACACCATAAAGCTGGCTGATTCCAACGGATTCATAGAAAAAACAATTGACCGCAAAACCGTGTGGCACGCGCAGACTCCGCAGATCTTCGGCGCTGACCTTTACCGTGCCGCGCTTGCGGTGTGCGGAGAGGACGGAGTGGAGGTCACGGACGACAACTCACTTGTTGAGTATATCGAACGCCCGATAAAGCTTGTCGAATGCTCGCGCGACAACATTAAGATAACAACCCCCGAGGACATAGCGCATGCGCGGGCGGTGCTCAAAAAGCGCACTGAGCGCAAGGAGGCATAAGATGAGAATAGGTCAAGGTTACGACGTTCACAGGCTGGTCGAGGGGCGCAAGCTCATCCTCGGCGGAGTCGAGATACCGCACGAAAAGGGACTTCTTGGGCACTCGGATGCCGACGTTCTCACACACGCGATCATGGACGCGCTTCTCGGTGCGGCGGCACTTGGAGATATCGGCAAGCTGTTTCCCGACAATGACCCCGCTTTTGAGGGCGCGGACAGCATAAGTCTCTGTAAGCAGGTAGCAAAGCTGATACGCGAACAGGGCTACGCCGTATCAAATATTGATTCCACAGTGATCGCGCAAGCCCCCAAGCTCGCCCCACACATAGAAAAAATGCGCCGCAATCTTGCGGACGCGCTATCTCTCCCCACCGAGTGCGTGAGCGTAAAGGCTACCACCGAGGAGGGGCTCGGCTTTTCGGGAGAAAAGCTCGGCATAGCCGCCCACGCGGTATGCCTGCTTGAGCCTCTCTCTATATAGATCGCTTCTTTATATAAATCGCTTCTTTGCGGACACTTTTATTCTCACGTCGCATACCTTTAGCGTCCTTTCCGCAAATAGGCGCAGGTCTTTAATTTTATTATATGAAACATTTTTCCTTTTGACAACAAATTCCACTTAAATACGACAAAATATTGCACATACAAGAAAGGGCTTTTTTATGATCTATATTGCTCCATCCTTGCTGGCTGCCAACTTCAACTGTCTTGCCGAGGAGGTAAAAAAGGTTGAGGAAGGCGGAGCAAATTATCTCCATCTTGACATAATGGACGGCGTTTTCGTACCCAATATCAGCTTTGGTCCCGCTATCGTAGAGGCTCTGCGTCCTCAGAGCCATCTGTTCTTCGACGTTCACCTTATGATAGTCGAGCCGATAAGATACGTAGACACCTTTATCTCCGCGGGCGCGGACAGCATCACCATACACTACGAGAGCTGTAAAAACTGCCGTCAGGTGCTCGAATATCTCCGAGAGCACTCGGTAAAGGCAGGTCTCGCTATTTCACCCGACACCCCATATGACGTGGTGCTTCCTCTCCTTGACGTGGTTGACATGGTGCTGGTTATGACGGTAAACCCCGGATTTGGCGGACAGAGCCTTATTTTCGGCGCGCTTGACAAGGTGAAGGCGCTCCGCAAGTACATGGACGAGAACGGCTTTGAAAATATTGACATTCAGGTAGACGGCGGAATCAATGACAAAAACGTAGGTCTCGCTTCCTCTGCCGGCGCGAACGTGATCGTTGCGGGCTCGGCTATCTTCAAGGCGCCCAAGCCTAGAATGGCTATCAACGCTCTGCGCGATGCTATAAACGAAAATCCATATAACGGATGAATCCTATATTTAGTCAAAAAAGCGGCATTTTGCCGCTTTTTTTAATCAAGGAGTCGTTCCTTGCTTAATCGACTCCTGATTTTTCATTTTATTAGGTCAATCGCCGAGCCATTTCCACTGCGGCTTTTTCATTATCCAAGTCGCAAGATGGGCAAGCGCTATTCCGAGAAGGATTCCGCCGATGATATCGGTTGGAAAATGAACGTAAACGTAAAGGCGCGAAAAGGCGATAAGCGCCGCGAGGACGTACGCCCACACGCCGATTTTCCTATCGCGCAAAAAAATGCAGGTGGCGGCAATAAAGGACGATAGCGTGTGTCCCGACGGAAACGAATATTCGCTGGGATACGGAATTATAAGCTCTATCGCCGTATTTATAGCGCATGGGCGAGCCCTTGCCACGATATTTTTTATCGTCCAGTTTCCAAGCACCAAGCCAAATATCAGTCCCAAAAGCACCGTGACACCCGCGCGGCGGTATTTCTTAAAAAACAGCATAACAACGCCAATAATTATCCAGACGATTCCCTCGTTGCCCAGTGTGGTTATAGCCACCATGATTCTGTCAAGCAACTCAAAACGGATAGTCTGTATGGCGTCAAGTATAAAAAATTCTATTTCCTGAAGCATAACTATCTCCTGCGATTTTATAGGTAAAGTATACCATCTTACAAGCAAAAAGTCAAGAAAAAAATACGAACAAAAATCACAAAAACTATTGACAATAGTTGTGATTTGTGATATAATACCGAATTGAAACGGGCTTTTGTCCGTCTCCTTACCGTGCGTAAAATTTTGGAATACCACGGTCTTTAATGTCCATAGGGAGGTGTAAAATATGGAAAAGGTACTCAATTCTTATGAAAGCCTCTTCATCGTTGATCTTTCTAACGGCGAAGAAGCTGC
>JAZRDN010000011.1:0-30919 GCA_045660295.1 Eubacteriales bacterium | reverse complement strand
GTGTGGACTTTGCAAGTGAGACAAGTGCCCTAAAGCGCCGAAAATTCAGGCTTTAGGGCGGGTTCGGATTATTCTCTCTTGCCTAGCCGTAAGGGAATCGAACACATAAGGTTTTGTACGAAAAATAACGGTGTATGCTTCCGAAAAAATTCTTGCGATATCTTATATCTCTGCGAATTTTTTCGTCGCCTCCCCTCGCTATTTTTTCGTCCAAAACTGCTTTGCACCCTTCGGCGAATAAATTTTTGATAGATTTTGGTGTGATTAGTCGCAGTGGAGTACAAACTCCACAAGACTAAGCGCGACGAAAGATACTAAAATTTATCGTCGCAGGGCTTATGGGGTCGACTCCCTTACGGCTAGGCAAGAGAGAATAATCCGAACTCGGTTTTGGAAGGCAAATATTTGTATATGCTTCGGTAAATTTTCTTGCAATATCCGCATATTGCCGCGAAAATTTATCTCGCCTATCCTAAATATTTGCTCTTTCAAAACTCGCAGACCCTCAAGCCTTAATTTTTGTGTGATTTTGGTGCTTGGCGAACGCCGCCAAGTGTGGACTTTGCAAGTGAGACAAGTGCCATAAAGCGCCGAAAATTCAGGCTTTAGGGCGGGTTTGGATTATTCTCTCTTGCCTATGAGCAAGTCAGGGCGTTTTTGCTTTGTAAGCTCAAGCGCCTTTTCGGCTCTCCACTTTTCGATGTTTTCGTGGTGTCCCGAAATAAGTACGTCAGGAACACTCATTCCGTGATACTCAAAGGGTCTGGTATATTGCGGATATTCAAGCAGTCCGCCCGAAATGCTTTCCTTTTCAAAGCACTCCTTATCTGCGAGAACACCGTCAACAAGTCTCGCCACCGAGTCAACAAGTATACAAGCGGGTATCTCGCCGCCCGTAAGCACGTAGTCTCCTATTGATATCTCCTCGTCGACGATCTCCTCTATAACGCGGTAGTCAACGCCCTCGTAATGACCGCAAAGTATGATAAGATTATCGTACTTTGACAGCTCAAAAGCCTTTTCGTGATTAAGTATTTTACCTTGTGGCGACATATATACCACTCTGCGTGAAATATTTTCGCCAAGCTCCTTATTTTTTTCGAGAATAGCCGAGTAGCAGTTATATATGGGGGGCGCCATCATAAGCATTCCCTTGCCGCCTCCGTACGGTGTATCGTCCACGCGGCGGTGCTTATCCTCGGAATAGTCTCTTATGTTGTGCGTACAAACGCTTATCGCGCCGTTCTTTTGCGCGCGTCCGATTATACTTTCACCGAGAACGTAATCAACAAGCTCGGGAAAGAGCGTCATAATATCAAACTTCATAAAAACCTCTTAGGCGAGAGGGACAAATACGAACTCGGTTTTGAAAGTCAAATATTGGTATATGCTTCGGAAAATTTCTTTGCAATATCCGCATATTGCTGCAGAAATTTTCCTTGCCTATCCTCAATCTTTGATTTTCAAAACTCGTAGACCCTCAAGTCTTAATTTTCTGATGATTTTGGTGCTTGGCGAACGCCGCCAAGTGTGGACTTTGCAAGTGAGACAAGTGCCATAAAGCGCCGAAAATTCAGGCTTCAGGGCGGGTTCGGATTATTCTCTCTTGCCTACTTATTTTCGTTCTGCGAGCTGCTGTTCTTATTCAGATTCTTATAGTTGGGACCGACAAGATTGTTAAGCAGTGTCTGCTTAAGCGTAAGTCTCTTATAATTTCTCTTAAGCGTACCGTTCATGGCCACCGAAACAACTCCCGTCTCCTCGGAAACCACCACGACGATGGCATCACTAATCTCGCTTATACCGATAGCCGCACGGTGTCTTGTACCGATATTGAAGGAAGCTATCGCCTCCTCGCTTTTTGTAAGCGGAAGCATGCAAGAGGCTGCGTAAATTCGGTAATCTCTGATTATAACAGCGCCGTCGTGAAGCGGAGCCTTGTTGAAGAATATGTTACCCAGAAGTCGGCGCGAAACATGCGCGTTAAGTACTACACCCGTCTTGGTATACTCGCCCAGCTTTGTGGAGCGCTCAAAAACGATAAGCGCGCCTGTTTTGGAACGCGACATATCGAAAACCGAGTCACAGATAGCATCTATAGCCTCCAGGATATTCGCCTGTTCTCCGCTTTCACCGCCGAGACGCTTAATACCCGAAAGAGGTGTATTACCCACCTTTTCAAGCGCGTCACGAAGCTCGGGCTGAAACAGTATGATAAGCGCGATAA
Source organism: Eubacteriales bacterium (assembly GCA_045660295.1). Classification (GTDB taxonomy): domain Bacteria; phylum Bacillota; class Clostridia; order Oscillospirales; family CAG-272; genus RGIG8775. The sequence continues at coordinate 28,692 of JAZRDN010000011.1, read as the reverse complement.
GTCCTACCTGGAAGAAGGTCTGGAAAATGTATTTTATCGAATTGAGTTTGAAAACGTAGCTGAACACCAATATAGCTACGACAACGCCAAGTCCGATAAGCAGCTTACTGGCGCGTTTATCACGAATAAACTTATACACGTAATACAAAATGACCGAAAGCAGAAATATGTCAAGAATATCATTAAAGCCCATATTTCTGAGATGCACCCAAATATTATTTTTCCACACGTCCGAAACAGACAAAAAGAATTTATCAAGCATCCGATCATTCCTCCGCAATCAATCGAAATATATGTCAAAACTCAAGGCAGAAAGCTCTCCCCGATTTCATTCTTATTTAATTATATCATACATTAAGCGAAATTTCAAACCTTTTTACAAAAAAAATTCGAAAAAAACTCAATAAAAATGTTAATTTTTTTAAAACACGCAAGGCACAAAACCTCATTTGGCGATTTTTTCTCCGCGAAAAGGTATTTTTTCTGTGACCTGTAACTTTTTGTCTTTTTTGAAATCCTCGAAAAGTGTATTGAGATTGGAAGAAAAAATATGGCATACTGAATTAAACAAAAAACGCAACGAAGAAAGGACTTGATCATGAAACGCTTTTTCAAAATAACCGCATTGATTCTCGCACTTCTTACGGTCATATCCTGCTTTGCGGCGTGCGGCGGTGCTTCGAACGACACCACGTCTCCCACGCAATCGGGCGTGAATGGCAATACCGACCAGTACGGCAGAGAGTACATCGAGGACAGCATCCCCGACGGTCTGCGTTTTGACGATGAGACCGTTTTCAGCGCTCTTGACGGCGACATTGCTCAGATATACGAAGCAAACAAAGTTAAATACGAAAACCCGCTCGAGGAGCTTATCAACACCACACCCAAACAGTGGCTTTTGTGGTTTGTTTGATTTTGTTGTTGGTTTTCGCGAAATTTCCACGCCAAAATGAACTTTTGTCCAAAAATCTTTTGGAAAATCTATTGCAATTTTGAAAATTGTATTGTATAATAGTCTTGTAAAATTTTAACTCAACAAAGGAGAAAAACATGCAAAATATGTATTCTTACGCTCGCGAAAAATACGCGGCAATAGGCGTTGACACCGAAGCGGCTATCGCAAAGCTTTCGGCAATGCCCATTTCCATGCACTGCTGGCAAGGCGATGACGTAAAAGGTTTTGACAACGAGGGAGCGCTTTCGGGCGGTATTCAGACCACGGGTAACTATCCCGGCGCGGCTCGCACCCCCGCAGAGCTTATGGCTGATATAGACAAGGCGCTTTCGCTTATCCCCGGCAAGCACCGCATCAATCTTCACGCTTGCTACGCTATTTTTGAGGACGGTCAGTGGGCTGACCGCGACGCGCTTGAGCCCAAGCACTTCGCTAAATGGGTAGAGTTCGCAAAGGAGAGAGGTCTTGGTCTTGACTTTAACCCTACTTTCTTCTCTCACCCCAAGGCTGACGGTCTTACCCTTTCCAATCCCGACGACGAGATACGCAATTTCTGGATAAGACACGGTATCGCGTGCCTTAAGATCGCTGAATATTTCGCAAAAGAACTTGGTTCTCCTTGTCTTGTAAACATATGGATTCCCGACGGAATGAAGGACATTCCCGCCGACAGACTCGCGCCCAGAAAGCGTTTTGCTGACTCGCTTGACAAGATCCTTGCCTGCGGTTACGACAAGAGCCTCGTTCACGTTGCGCTTGAGTCCAAGGTATTCGGTATCGGATTTGAGTCATACACTGTTGGCTCGGCTGAGTTCGGACTCAACTACGCGGCATCCCGCGGAATCATGAGCCTTATGGACAACGGTCACTATCACCCCACCGAAGTGGTTTCCGACAAGCTTTCTTCCATGCTCCTCTTCAACGAAAAGGTTGCGCTTCACGTTACCCGTGCGGTTCGTTGGGACAGTGACCACGTTGTACTTCTTGATGACGAGACAAAGGAAATCGCCAACGAGATCGTACGCAACGACGCTTGCGACCGCGTTCTGCTTGCGCTTGACTACTTTGACGCAAGCATCAACCGCATCTCGGCTTGGGTAGTAGGTATGAGAAACATGCAGAAGGCGCTTCTCAACGCGCTTCTTACTCCCTTTGCTGATTTCGCTAAGATGCAGGACGAGGGCAACTTCACCGAGCTTATGGCTAAGCGCGAGGAGCTTAAGAGCTATCCTTGGGGCGAGGTTTGGGCAGAGTTCTGCCGCAGAAACGGCGTTATCGAGAACGAAAAGTGGTTTGACGAAGTCAAGAGCTACGAAAAGGACGTTCTCGCAAAGAGAGTTTAATTCACATAAAAAAATAACCCCTATAAATGAACAAGTCCGTTTTTAACAGACTTGTTCATTTTATATATTCATTTTTAACTATCTTTCGGAATTATAGTCGATATGAATTATAGTCGATATAGTATAAAAGATCAAGTATCCATTCTTCGCCTTTTTTCGGCTGTCCCGTGGGATTTTTTGACTTAAAGGTACAGTACCACTTATTATCGCCAAAGGTTCTCACCATGATCTTTGCCGACTCGCACTCCACAGAATCATCGACTATTTCAAAGCCAACGCGGCCGTAAACGCCTACGTCGCCGTTATATTCAACCGTGCGGTTTATCTTCTCGGTCTCCACGCCCGTCCAATCAAAATCGCCTTGGTTATACGATGCGGTATTGGACTGATTTACGAGCTTTCCGTTCTCATCGTAAAACTTAAGATCATCGCAAATTCTTACATCTTTTTCGCCCTTATTCAAGCGCCAGAAGGTACACATCTGCAAATATGACCCTGTACAGTCAAGCGCGTATTTACCGCCCTCCTCATAGTCCGAGGTAACAAATTTTGCTTTCTGTCTGTCGTGAACACCCATAGTATCGAACACAAAGCTTTGACTATGCTCAATTATATTTACCTCGGGAGTATTGCAACGGTTAATAAAAGTAGTCTGCTCAAAGGTGAGCACGTCTCCCTCGTACTCGCGTTCTTCCCTTCCGTCAAGCGAAACACAAACGCCGTCAAGTGCCATTGACACCATAGGCTTTCCGTCGGACATTTTTATGATTTCGTCGCCGTGGAAGCCTCCCACAAAGTCGCCCGCCTTGACACCGCTATCTACGAGCATCTCCTTAACCGCCATAGATATCTCGCCCTGCTGAAGAACGTCGTAGACATTTTCGAAGCTCTCGCCGTTCCACTTACAGACCGACGCCGCCTTTATGCGGTAATTACTGCGGTTACATCCGTAATTTGAGCCGTTATACCACGTAAGCGGCTCTATCTCATCGCCCTTTTTATAAGTCTTTCCAATCGGGTCTTTTTCGTAACAAAGATTGTATTTTATGTAAAAATCGCCCGATCTGTCAGAAGTCTTTACATATATTTCGGCGTCCCCAAGGCCTCTACCCTCTGCCGCCTTTTTCATGCGAAGTCTTATCGCGCCTTTTTTCTCGGTCAGCGCCGTTCTTTCAAGATATTCTTTCATAGTTTCTCTCTTGCCTAAAACGCCCCGACTTGCGTCGGGGCTTATTTTTACTTTGTTTCTTTTGCTATTTCTGTCGCGCTTGTTACAAGACCCGCAAGGGACTGTATCTCGGACGGGATAATGATCTTTGTAGCCTTTCCGTCAGCCACCTTGGCGAACGCCTCCAGACTCTTGAGTGCGATAACAGACTCAGAGGGAGCAGACTCGTTTATCATTCTGATACCTGCCGCGTTAGCCTCCTGAACCTTAAGAATAGCCTCGGCTTCACCTTCCGCCTCGCGGATGGTAGCCTCTCTGAGCGCTTCCGCCCTAAGGATTGCCGCCTGCTTTTCAGCCTCAGCCTCAAGGATCATGGACTGCTTGCGTCCCTCCGCAACGAGGATAGCCGAGTTTCTCTCGCCTTCCGCGCGGAGTATCGCTTCGCGGCGTTCACGCTCTGCCTTCATCTGCTTTTCCATCGCGTCTTGAATTTCCTTGGGAGGAATAATATTTTTAAGCTCTACGCGGTTAACCTTTATTCCCCAAGAGTCGGTAGCTTCATCGAGTATCGCGCGCATTTTTGTGTTGATGATATCTCTCGATGTGAGTGTGCTGTCAAGCTCAAGCTCACCGATTATATTACGGAGCGTGGTGGACGTAAGATTTTCGATAGCCGCCATGGGATTAGCGTGACCGTACGCAAAAAGCTTACAGTCGGTTATCTGATAGAACACGACGGTGTCTATCTGCATACGAACGTTATCCTTTGTGATAACGGGCTGGGGCGGAAAATCAACTACCTGCTCCATAAGGTTGACCTTGACCGCCACACGGTCGATAAGCGGTATTTTGACGTGGAGACCCGTGCCCCATGTCGTCGAATAAGTTCCGAGCCTTTCAATTACGTAGGCTCTTGCCTGCGGCACGATCTGGATATTGCAAATAACCAGCACAAGCAAGATCACCGCGATTACCGCGGCAGCCACAAAGCCCGCTTCAGCCGCGAGCGGCATTACTGCGTTAAGATTCATAATAAATCCTCCTTTAATATCTTAATATCTTATAATTTTACGGCAAATGAGCTTTACGCCGGACACCGCAACAATTTCCACAATTTCGCCGTCATTTATTACATCGCCACTATCTGAACGAGCACTCCAGAGCTGTCCGTTGACCTTTACGCACCCAACTGAACGAAGATTGTCGATCGTTTCCGTAACGATGGCATTTTCCCCGATAACTCTGTCAAGATTTGTTGCAGTCTTTTTTTCGCGGCGCAGCTTTTTTCGGAAAAGCGATTGAAAAACAATCACCGAAACGACCGAAACCACGAAGAACACTACAGCCTGTATCCAGACCTCAACCTCCAGTGTCGCAAGGACAATAGAAATTATCGCTCCCGGGACAAACCATATTGAGATAAGCGCGGTGGTTATTCCCTCACAGATAAGCGCCATGACCATAACTGACAGCCATATCCATACCATATAATCCATAAAGACACCTCCTATTGTCACTATATTACCATAAAAGTCCTTGTATTTCAATAGGTTTGGGCAATTTTTAACATAAAATTTATTTTTGCGCTTTTTCTCTTGTATAATTTTAAAAAGTGTGATATAATAATATGTCTAATTATATCTTATTATACACGAAAGGTTCACATATCATGAAATATCTCGTAGTTATCCCCGACGGAATGGCGGATGAAAAAATAGAAGCTCTGGGCGGTCTTACTCCCATGCAAAAGGCCGATAAGCCCTGCATGGACGCGCTTGCAAAGCGTTCCTTTGTGGGCACTGTCTCAAACGTTCCCGAGGGAATGGTGCCGGAAAGCGACACCGCAAATATGGCTATTCTCTCCTTCGACCCCAAGGTCTATTCAAAGGGACGCTCACCCCTTGAGGCAATGAGCATGGGGCTTGAAATGGCACCCGACGAGACTGCGTACAGATGCAACGTGGTAACGCTTACCGAGGAAGGCGAATACGAGGACAAGATCATTCTCGACCACTCGGCCGACGAGATAACCACCGCAGAGGCAGACGAGCTTATCAAAACGCTTGAAAAGGAGCTTGGCACGGAATACAGAAAATTCTACACAGGCGTAAGTTACCGCCACTGCATACTTTGGAAGAACGGCGACGACAAATACAACTTTATGCGCCCTCACGACATTCTCGGCAAGCGCATAGGAGAATATCTTCCCAAAGCCGAGGACGGCGGAGCGGAATTTCTTGAGATAATGAAAAAGAGCTTTGATATTCTTAACCATCACCCCGTAAACGAGGCGCGCCGCGCGCGCGGTCTCAAGCCCGCCAACTCCATATGGCTCTGGAGCCCCGGCAAGAAGCCACAGCTTCCCTCATTCTCGGACAAATGGGGGCTTAAGGGCGCGGTGATTTCGGCGGTTGACCTTATAAAAGGCATCGGAATATGCGCGGGTATGAAGTCCTTTGACGTTGAAGGAGCTACAGGCAACGTACACACCAATTACGACGGCAAGGCTCAGGCGGCTATTAACGCTTTCAAGGACGGATACGATTACGTTTACGTTCACGTTGAAGCTCCCGACGAGTGCGGGCACCGCGCGGAGCTTGAAAACAAGGTGCTTTCGGTAGAGCTTATTGACAAGAAGATACTTGCCCCAGCATATGAATATCTCAAGGGTTGCGGTGAGGATTTCAAGGTCATGGTACTTCCCGATCACCCCACGCCCATACGCATAAGAACACACTCTATAGATCCCGTTCCTTTTATGATATACGATTCACGCAAAGAGGAAAACGGTGTTGGGCTGTTTTGTGAAGAAAGTGCCGAGAAAAAAGGCAATTACATAGCAAACGGATACTCACTTATGGAGTATCTTGTCAAACAAAAGCGAAAAGAGAATAAAAATGGACAAAAATCAAAAAATCAAAACAACAGGTGACAGTATATTGGCATCGGTATTTGACTTTGCGGAGCTTTTTGTCATTGCTATATGCGTGGTAGTCCTTTTCTTCACCTTTGGCGCGCGTCTTTGCCGTGTCCAGGGCGACTCCATGCTACAGACGCTTCACGACAAGGAAATGCTTCTTGTAACCAATTTCGGCTACGAGCCAAAGCAAGGAGATATCGTTGTATTTCACCAGACTCACGAAACCTATTCGCGTCTCAACGAAGCGATAGTAAAGAGAGTTATCGCCACAGAGGGTCAGTACGTATACATTGATTACGAGACGGCAAAGGTATACGTTTCGGATGACGACGTATTTGACGAAAGCGACCTCATCGAGGAGGATTACGACTATGTGGACAACCTCGCGGGAGTCATAAGCGAGCCCTATTACGCAAGAAACAAGGAATATATCGTTCCCGATGGTTGCGTATTCGTGCTTGGAGACAACCGTAACAACTCACTTGACAGCCGAAGCTATGAGATAGGCATGGTAGACACGCGCAGGATACTTGGCAAGGTAATGCTGAGGCTTATGCCGTTTGACAGCTTTGGTACGGTAAACTGAAAAGGAGATAAAAATGCCTTCTGAAAACATTCAATGGTTTCCCGGTCACATGGCGAAAACACGCCGTCTGATAACCGAGAATCTAAAAAACGTTGACATTGTGATAGAAATACTTGACGCGCGTATTCCCTACAGCTCGCGCAACCCCGAGATCAACCGTCTCACCGAGCAGAAGCCCAGATTGGTGCTTTTGAATAAGGCCTCGCTTGCCGACCCCACGCAGACCGCCTATTGGTGTAAGCGTCTTTCGGGTGACAACGTGGCGTGTATTGCTACCGACTGTATTCACGGCGACGGAATATCCAAGATAATGCCCGCCGTTCGCGAAATTCTCGCTGACAAGCTGGAGCGTTACGAAAACAAGGGAATGAACCGCCGACTCAAGGCAATGGTATTGGGTATTCCCAACGTAGGAAAATCCTCGCTCATAAACAAAATATCGGGCAACGGCAAGGCAAAGGTCGAAAACCGCCCCGGTGTTACACTTAACAAGCAGTGGTTCTCAACCGGCATCGGACTTGACATAATGGATATGCCGGGTATTCTGTGGCCCAAGTTTGACAACCGCAAGGTGGGAGAAAATCTTGCCATCACGGGAGCTATCAAGGACGCGGTCGTAGATATCGAGGGGCTTGCCGTCACGCTTTGCGGACGCTTGCGCCAGCTTTACCCCGAGCTCCTTTGCGCGCGCTACAAGCTCGAAAGCATCGAAAAATATGAGGAGCTTTCGGATTACGATCTGTTTGAGCTTATCGGACGCAAGCGCGGATTCCTTGTCTCGGGCGGAGAAATAAACACCGAGCGCACGGCAGGTATGCTTCTTGACGAGTTCCGCTCGGCAAAGATAGGTCGCGTGACCCTTGACGGAATTTTCATCAAATACGACAATTTGGAGGAAGAAGATGCTTGAGTTCACCCTTGAAAAGGAATACGCCGAAAAGGGCTATCTCCACATCTGCGGAGTAGACGAGGCAGGCAGAGGTCCTCTGTGCGGTCCCGTGGTAGCCGCGGCTTGTATTCTTCCTCTTGACTGCGTTATCGAGGGGCTTAACGACTCCAAAAAGCTGAGCGAAAAAAAGCGCGAAGCGCTGTTTGACGTTATCACCGAAAAGGCATTATCCTTCTCTATCGCTCAGGCATCGGTAGAGGAAATAAACGAGTTGAACATACTTGAAGCCACGCTTTTAGCCATGAGGCGAGCAATTGCGGGGCTTGATATTACCGCTGATTTCGCGCTTATCGACGGCAACGTGTGCCGTGACTTCCCTCTTGACGCGCGTTGCGTTATCCACGGCGACGCCATCTCACCCAGTATCGCGGCGGCTTCGATTCTCGCCAAGGTAACGCGAGACAGAATGTGTCTTGACCTCGACCGCGAGTATCCCGTTTACGGCATAGCCAAAAACAAGGGCTACGGCTCAAAGGCGCACATGGACGCGCTCAGGGAGCACGGTCCCGCGCCGATACACCGCACAAAATTCATAAGATTTCTTGACGAGGAAAAATGAGGGCACTGACAACCACCGAGCTTGGGCGCTACGGCGAGGAGCTTGCCGTTAAGCATCTTAAGAAAAAAGGCTACAAGATACTTGAAAGAAATTATCGGGTCGGTCACAACGAGATAGACATAATAGCCGAGGACAAGGAATACAAAATCTTTGTTGAGGTAAAAACCAGAAGCGGCGGCGAGCTTTACGGCTACGGCTACGGAATCCCATCCGAGGCGGTGGATATCGGAAAGCAAAGACGAACTATATCAGCCGCCGAAGCATATTTATATAAGAACGAGGGCGACGGCGAATACGAGAAGATGATACGATTTGATATAATTGAGGTGTATCTGAAAAAATCGGATCTTACAAAAACGCCCGCTCTGCTGAAGCTCGAACATATGGAGGACGCATTTCGCGCCTGACATTTATGAAAGGAAACTATGGAACTGAAACTATTTGACCTTCACTGCGATACGCCAAGCACGCTGTACAGGAACAATTTTTACCTTGACAGCTCGCCCGCGGCGGTATCGCTTGACAAAGTATCCGATTTTTCGGATTACGCGCAGATAATGGCAATATGGTCTGATTGCAGGATAGCCGACGACACGGCGTTCTTCGCCTTTCACAAGATAGCCGATTATCTCAACTTTGAGGTCGAGCGGCTTGACGGTGAATTGGCATACGTAAGAAGCAAGGAGCAATTCGAACGCGAAACGAAAAAGAAAAAAATTCTTCTTTCGGTAGAGGACGCGCGCATACTTTGCGGACGGCTTGACAGACTTTCGGTGCTTCACGCCCGAGGGGTCAGATTTCTTATTCCCGTTTGGGGAGGATCATCGATAATCGGCGGCGCGCACGACACAGACGAGGGACTTACCGAGTTCGGAAAAAGCGTTATTGACGAATGCTTCAAGCTCGGTATCATCACCGACGTTTCGCACGCATCGGAAAAGACGGCGCGGGAGATCTTTGACGCCGCTTCGCTTGCGTGCAAAACGGTTATGGCATCACATTCGAACTCTTATTCGGTTTGTCCGCATAGCAGAAACCTCAGAGACTACCAGTTCGAGCAGATAAAAAAGCTGGGCGGCGTGGTCGGAATATCTCTTTGCAACCTGCATTTAAACGGGCAAGAACGAGCAAGCATCGATGACGTCATAAAGCACATCGAGCATTACATGTCGCTTGGCGGCGAGGAGGTCGTTGCGCTTGGCTGTGACTTTGACGGCACCGACTATTTGCCCGACGAGTTAAAGACGGTGGCCGACATGCCAAAGCTTGCCGACAGGTTGGCTCAGCTCAACTACACAGATAAACAAATAAACAAAATCTTTTATAAAAACGCAAAAGATTTCACAGATAAAAATTTATAAGACACAGGAGACAAAAAATGTTGTATCAAAGCACGCGTGACAGCAACGCGAAAAAAATCACAAGCTCTATGGCGATAAAGCATGGCTTGGCAAACGACGGCGGACTTTTCGTTCCCGAAAGCATTCCCGCTCTTACGGGCGATGAGATACTTTCACTCTGCGGTGACAGCTATCCCGTACGTGCCGCAAAGGTGCTTTCAAAGTTCCTTACAGACTACACATACGAGGAGCTTCTCGCAGATTGCGAAAAAGCATATTCGGCAGAGAGCTTTGAGGGTGGATGCGCTCCCTTGGCAAAGGTTCGCGAGGGTCTTTACTCGCTTGAATTGTGGCACGGTCCTACCTCGGCGTTCAAGGACATGGCGCTCCAAATAATGCCCCGTCTGCTCTCCAGAGCGCTGGTTAAGAACGACGAAAAGCGCACCGCGCTTATTCTCGTGGCAACGTCGGGTGACACAGGCAAGGCGGCTCTTGAGGGCTACCGCGACGTTGACGGCATAAAGATAATGGTCTACTACCCCGTGGACGGAGTCAGCCGAGTTCAGAAGCTTCAAATGGCAACCCAAGAGGGCGCTAACGTAAACGTTTGTGCTATCCGAGGCAACTTTGACGACGCGCAGAACGGTGTAAAGGCTATTTTCGGAAACGATGAGGCGGCAAAGAAGCTCGATGAGTCGGGCGTATTCCTCTCCAGCGCAAACTCGATAAACTGGGGTCGTCTCGCTCCACAGATAGTTTACTATATTTCGGCTTACTGCGACCTGCTCACAGAGGGCAGAATAAAGCTCGGCGACAAGGTCAATTACTGTGTTCCTACGGGTAATTTCGGAAACATTTTCGCCGCTTATTTAGCAAAGCTCATGGGACTTCCCGTAGGCAAGCTCATCTGCGCCTCAAACACAAACAACGTACTTACAGATTTTCTCCGCACGGGAGAATACGACCGCAACCGTAAGTTCCACCTCACCATGTCTCCCTCGATGGATATTCTCATCTCCAGCAATCTTGAAAGACTTCTCTACTTCACTGCGGGAAGCGAAAAGACTGCCGAGTACATGGCATCGCTTAAGGAGACAGGCGCTTACAAAATTTCTGCTGACCTGCTCGCCAAGATAAACGAGACATTTATCGGATATTACGCTGACGAGGCCGAAACGGCGGCTACCATAAAGGCGACCTTCGAAAAGGAAGGCTATCTTGCCGACACACACACGTCCGTGGCTCTCGCCTGCGCCGAAAAGTATCTTGGGGATAGCAACGACACCACACCCATGGTAGTGGCGTCCACCGCAAGCCCATACAAGTTCGCCGCAGACGTTCTCAAGTCACTTTCGGGCAGCAAGCCCTCCGACGACCTTGAGGCACTCGAGCTTCTTTCAAGACTCACAAACACAGAGATAACAAAGCCTCTTCGCGGACTTGCCCAGCGCAAGGTAAACTTCACCGCGGTCATCGACAGCGTCGAGATGCTTGACAAGGTATACGAATTCGCGAAATAAAAAACTCCCTTGCCCGCACGGCAAGGGAGAGGACGATTACTCGTCCTTTTGCTTAAAGGTCGCGCAGATAGTGTCCGCGCTTGTGTTCGCGTGGCTGGGACCAACCGCGATGCACTCCGCTGTGCAATAGGTCTCACCGTCGTGGTGAACGCAGTTCTTCACATCACAGCTAATGCCCTTGATGTGATCACAGCAATGCTTCTGCTCATTTGAGTTAGAGTTCATTCTTTACCTGCCTCAAACAATGTTCTTACAACACGCATCACCTGTATGCGTACCGTAAGACAACAGTATTATTGCACACTAACACACCGATTATTCAGAAAATTCAAAAATAAAAAGGAGAAGTCAATGGCGGTTTTTGTAATGTCCGATCTGCACCTCTCCACCAACCAAGGAACCGACAAATCAATGGAGGTTTTCGGCAACAGGTGGCGGGATTATATAAATCGAATAAAAAACAACTGGAACCGACTTGTCACTCCTGTGGATACGGTGATAGTGAACGGCGATATTTCCTGGGCAATGACGCTTGAGGAGGCGCGGAGCGATTTTGAGTTTCTCAACTCGTTAAACGGCACAAAGATAATAAGCAAGGGCAACCACGATTTCTGGTGGTCAACCGCGTCAAAAATCAAGGTTTTCTTTGAGGAAAACAAAATCGACACGGTAAAGCTGTTACACAACAACGCGCATATAGCCGAGGATTTTATAATATGCGGAAGCCGAGGCTGGTACAACGATGACAAGATATCCACCATGCCACAAAACGCCGATTATCAGAAGATAGTTTCGCGTGAGGCGGCTCGCCTGCGCCTGAGTCTTGGCGAGGCGGCAAAGCTGGACGGCGGGGAGCGCGAGCGGCTGGTATTTCTACATTTCCCTCCCGTATGGGGAGATTTCGTGTGCGGCGAGATATTGGATGTCTTGCGTGAGTTCGGTGTAAAGCGTTGCTTCTTCGGTCACATTCACGGGCTTTATGAGATACCCGCGAATTTCACGCACGAAGGTATAAAATTTATCATGACATCGGCTGATTTTTTGAATTTCACTCCGCTTTTTATAAAAAATTCGCTTTAGAAGCCCGCTTTGAGTAAGAAAAATCAAAAAAGCTCTTGACATTAATCAAAAAAAGTTGTAGAATATATTGAATATGTATTTTCCGAGGGGAAATTTGGTAATCGGGGCGCCCATTAGCGCCGTATTCCCCGAAAAGAAGAAAGGATTGGTAAAACACATGAAAATCATCAAGGCTGAAAAGACAGAAAAGAGCATGTATGAGCTCGAGATCGCAGTCGAAAAAGAAGTATTCGAGGACGCTTGCAACAAGGTTTATCGCAAGCAGGTAAAGAACATAAACGTTCCCGGCTTCAGAAAGGGTAAGGCTCCCCGCGCTATCATCGAGAAGATGTACGGTAAGGGCGTATTCTACGAAGACGCTATCAACGATCTTCTTCCCACAGTTTACGCTGACGCTATTAAGGAGGCTGACATCAAGGATATCGTTGCTCAGCCCGAATTCGATATCGTTTCTATCGACGAAAACGGTCTTGTTCTCTCCGCAAAGGTTTACGTTAAGCCCGAGGTTGAGATCGCTGATTACGCAGGTATCGCTGTTGAAAAGACAGTTGAGCCCGTAAGCGACGAGGAGCTTGACAGAGAGATCAACTCCGTAAGAGAGAGAAACTCCCGTGAGATCGAGGTTACAGACCGCGCCGCTGAAATGGGCGACACCGCTGTTATCGACTACGAGGGCTTCGCTGACGGCAAGGCATTCGACGGCGGCAAGGGAGAGAAGTTCTCGCTTAAGCTCGGCTCCGGTCAGTTTATCCCCGGTTTTGAGGAAAAGGTTGTCGGCCACAGCATCGGTGAGGAGTTCGACATTGACGTTACCTTCCCCGAGGAGTACCACGCTAAGGAGCTTGCAGGTAAGCCCGTAGTATTCAAGATCAAGCTTCACGCTCTTAACAATGTAGAGCTCCCCGAGCTTGATGACGATTTTGCAAAGGACGTTTCCGAATTTGATACATTCGCTGAATACAAGGCTGATCTCAAGGCTAAAATCGAAAAGAGACATGAATCAAAGGCTGACGGAGAGGTTGAGGATAAGCTCGTTGAGGCTCTTATTGAGAAGCTCGTTGCAGATATCCCCGAGCCCATGTTCGTTGCTGAGACAGAAAACTTCCTCCGCGACTACGACAACAATCTCCGCATGAGCGGTCTTGACCTTAACACATATCTTAAGTACACAGGCGGCACACTTGACAAGCTTCGTGAGGAGTTCCGTCCCAGAGCTGAGAAGCAGGTAAAGGCTCGTCTCGCTCTTGAGAAGATCGCCGCTCTTGAGAACCTTGTTGCTTCCGAGGAGGACATCGAGGCTGAGTACAAGAGAATCGCTGAGGCTTACAACATCACTGTTGAGCAGGTTAAGGAAAGCATCGCATCCGACGCTATCGCAGAGGATATGAAGGTTAAGAAGGCTATGGACTTCGTTAAGGAAAAGGCTGTTATAGGCGCTGCCCCCGCAAAGAAGGCTCCCGCTAAGAAGGCTACAACCGCAAAGTCCACCACCTCCGCTACCAAGACCACAACCGCTAAGTCCACAGGAACAAAGTCTACCGCGGCAAAGTCCACTACTGCTGCTAAGAAGTCTACTTCCACAACAGCTAAGAACACTACCGCAAAGAAGACAGAAACAAAGACTGACGCTGAATAATAACTTTTGATTTATGGCATGAATGGCAGGGTCACCTCTATTCATGCCACAAAAGTCTAATACACTATTTTAGTCGCGCAGGCGACACGAAAGGAATGATTTTATGTTTAACTACGATACTATGAAAAACGCGCTTGTCCCCATGGTCGTTGAACAGACAGGTCACGGTGAACGCTCCTTCGATATTTTCTCCAGACTTCTCAATGACCGCATCATTTTCCTCTCCGACGAAGTAAACGACACCACCGCTTCGCTGGTTGTGGCGCAGATGCTCTTTCTTGAGGCGCAGGACCCCGACAAGGATATCGCGTTCTACATCAACAGCCCCGGCGGCTCTGTTACCGCGGGCATGGCTATCTATGACACTATGAACTACATCAAGTGCGACGTTTCCACAATCTGTATCGGTATGGCGGCAAGCATGGGCGCTTTCCTGCTTTCCTCGGGAACAAAGGGCAAGCGTATCGCGCTTCCCAACAGTGAGATCATGATCCACCAGCCCTTGGGCGGCGCAAGAGGTCAGGCTACCGACATCAAGATCCAGGCGGACCTTATTCTCCGTACCAGAGACAATCTTAACAAGATACTTTCCGAGAACACAGGAAAGCCTATTGACGTTATCGCGCGCGACACCGAGCGCGACAACTACATGACCGCTCAGGAAGCACTCGACTACGGACTTGTTGACAAGATATTCAGCAAGCGAGCTTAAAATTTTTTGAAAGGCTTTAATAATGGCTAACAACACTAACAACGGAGACCTTAAATTCTGCTCCTTTTGCGGTCGCAGTGAGGAGCAGGTAGACTTACTGATTCCCTCCCCATCGGGAGTTTGCATCTGCGATTTTTGCGTTGATCTCTGCGCCCAGCTTATCAACGAGCATCTTGATTTGGCTGAGGATAACGCCGGAGACGAGCCGAAGGAGTTCGGAACGCTCTCAATGGACACACTCCCCAAGCCCGTACAGATCAAGGAAACTCTTGACGAGTACATCATTGGTCAGGACGAGGCGAAGGTTGCGCTCAGCGTTGCCGTTTACAACCACTACAAGCGAATTTTGAGCAAGGAAGCGAAAAAGGACGACAAGGCGGAGCAAATAAATCTCCAAAAAAGCAACATCATGCTTATCGGACCTACGGGCGCGGGCAAGACCTATCTTGCACAGACCCTTGCGAAAACACTCAAGGTTCCATTTGCCATCGCCGACGCTACCACGCTCACTGAGGCGGGATACGTGGGTGAGGACGTTGAGAACATTCTCCTGCGTCTCATTCAGGCGGCTGACTACAACATCGAAATGGCGGAGCGCGGAATTATTTATATTGACGAGATCGACAAGATCTCCCGTAAGAGCGAAAACCGCTCCATAACCCGTGACGTTTCGGGCGAGGGTGTTCAGCAAGCGCTTCTCAAAATTCTTGAGGGCACGGTTTCCAACGTTCCCCCTCAGGGCGGCAGAAAGCACCCCAATCAGGAATTTATTCAGATAAACACCGAGAACATTCTCTTTATCTGCGGCGGCGCGTTTGACGGACTTGAAAAGATAATCGAAAAGCGCAAGGGCAACCAGCTCGTGGGCTTTGGAAGCGAGATACGCAAGAAAGCCGAAAAGAGCGCTGACGGAATATTCAAGGGCGTTACGCCCCACGACATTGTAAAGTTCGGACTTATTCCCGAGCTTGTTGGACGTATTCCTGTTATCGCTACGCTTAACGAGCTTGACAAGGACGCGCTTGTGCGCATCATCAAAGAGCCCAAGAACTCGCTGATGAAGCAGTTTGAATACCTGCTTGAAATGGACGGAGTTAAGCTGACCTTTGACAAAGACGCGGTGGTTGCTATCGCGGAGCTTGCGCTCGAGCGTAACACAGGCGCGCGCGGACTTCGCGCTATCATGGAAAGCATTATGACAGAGATAATGTACGAGGTTCCCTCACGCGACGACGTAAAGGAAGTTAAGATCACCGCCGCTTGCGTAAAGGACGGCAAGAAGCCCAAGTATATTTTAAAAACCGACAAAATAGCAGCCCCCAAGAAATTAAAGGCGGCTGAATGATCAATTAAAAATGACTGTCAAAGCGGACATTTCATGATAATAAAAGCAGATAATCACTCACCACGGTTGATTATCTGCTTTTTGTCTATATTATACTAAGCATTTCAAATAGATGGATACTTGATTTCCTTTAGCATTAGTATAAACAAGTTCGTTTGTTTCAAAGCCAAGAGAATCGTGCTCATAACAGCTCTCCTGAATGTCTTTGTTAAATTTTATCGCTTCCGTCCTCGGGAATAACTGCTTTCATAGCCGCTATGGCACATTCTATCATTTCGTCGTCGGGCTCAAAGACCGTAAGGTGCTGAAGCCCTACACCGGGGGCTGAAATAATTTTTGTGATTATGTTATCGTGTCTGCCCGCAAACTTAATAAGCTCATAACCGATACCCATAATAACGGGAAGCAAAAGAATTCTGATACCTACACGAAGAAGTGTGGGAAGGCTTGGTGGGATAAAGAAGCCAACAAGAATACCCACGAGCACCATAAGGATAAGGAAAGACGTACCGCATCTGGGGTGGAAGCGCTTTTGCTTTTTCACGTTTTCAACGGTAAGCTCCTCACCGCTTTCGTAGCAGAAAATAGTCTTATGCTCCGCGCCGTGGTACATAAAGGTACGGCGGATATCCTTCATGAGCGAGATTGCCGACATATAAGCGACAAGTATGACGACCTTGAGTATTCCCTCAAATGCCGAGCGCAGATAGCGGTTATCGGGTGAGAAGAAGTCGCTGATTCTTGAAAGAAGTGAATAGAGGAATGACGGAAGCGCCACGAACAGGAACATAGCCAGCACCACGCCAAGCACGGACGCTATTACCATCATTGCATTCATCCACGCACCCGAATGATCCTTTTTCCCCTCTTTAGCGGCTTTTTCGGCCTCCTCTTTTTCTATTTCCTCAAGACCCGCGATTTCAGCAGAGCGCATGAGGCACTTATACCCCATTTTCATAGACGCGATAAAATTAAAAACGCCTCTGATTATAGGGAGAGTAAGCAATTTATTTTTTTTCTTGACCTCATTTTCCGACACCTCAAGGACTATCTCGCCCTCTGGATTACGAACCGCCATGGCTGTGGTTTTCGGACCTCTCATCATTACTCCCTCGATAAGCGCCTGACCGCCTATTGAGGTCTTTATATTACACGAGCTTGATTTTTTCAAGTTACACCTCCGAGTAAAAAAACTACAAATATAATTATATATAATTATACACCTTATATATGAACACATTATTAATTTATGAAAAAATGAAAAAAATTCAAAAACCACCTGCAAGCTGAATTTCTCGCAGGTGGTTTGAAATTTATTTTCAGATATCCATTTTGATCTGACCGTTCTGAGCTGCCTTGTGCTTCTCAACGATATTATGTATTCTTTGAACGGGGTTGAGAAGTCCGCTGATAGAATGGTCGTGGTTAAGTGTATCGATGATATACGACACGTACTTGCACATGTTTACCTCGCAGTACCATTCTCTTGAAGCAATCTCGGGTGTATGGTAAATAAGGTTTGTGGTGAATATCTTATCGATAACACCGTCATTATACGCCTTATCAAACTTTTCAAGGCCCTCGGTGAAAAGACCGAATGTTGCAAAGTTGAACACTCTCTTTGCGCCCTTTTCCTTAAGCTGAACGGCAACGTCAATAAGAGAGTCACCCGACGCTATCATATCGTCAACGATAATAACGTCCTTACCGGTAAGGTCACGTCCAAGGTACTCATGCGCTTCAACGGGGTTCTTTCCGTTTACAACAACAGCGTAGTTACGTCTCTTATAGAACATACCGATATCTATTCCGAGAACGGACGAGTAGTACATACATCTACCCATAGCGCCCTCATCGGGAGAGATTATCATAAGATTTTCCTTATCAAGAACGATGTCGGGAACGTTGCGAACAAGTGCCTTTATCATCTGGTAAGCGGGACGAACGTCGTCAAAGCCGCTAAGCGGAATAGCGTTCTGAACTCTGGGGTCGTGCGCGTCAAAAGTAAGGATATTGGAAACTCCCATATCCACAAGCTCCTGAAGCATAAGAGCACAGTCAAGTGACTCTCTTGAGGAACGCTTGTGCTGTCTACCCTCGTAAAGCATGGGCATGATAACCGAAACTCGCCTTGCCTTACCCTCGATAGCTGCGATAATACGCTTGAGGTCGGCATAATGGTCATCGGGACTCATGGGAACTGTCTGTCCGTACATTTTATAAGTTACGCCGTAATTGAAAACGTCAGCGATAATATATACATCGTGACCGCGGAGCGATTCATGAATCATTCCCTTTGCCTCACCCGTGCCAAATCTGGGACACTCGGCAGGCACAAGGAAGGTATGATCCTCACCGTGATTTCTCCATTCCTTAAGATAATAGTCAACCTGGGATATGAACTGCTCACAGCCTTTCATACCGATTACGCTCAATTCACCGTAAAGAGAGTCTCTCATAAAATCCTCCGTAGTTTTAATATTCTGTTTGTAAAAAATATTACACATCATTATAGCACAAATATTAACTTTTGAAAAGACATTTTTCGATTTTTTTATAGCTTTTTGTCCTTTTTGTTATTTTCACACAAATTCACGACAAAATTCTGTTGGATTTTTCTATATAAGTTCAAAACTTTTAAGCACAAAAATTCCTAAAAACAGAGTAAACATGCAAAGCAGAGTTGAAATCAGCAATATCTGGCTTGCCATTTCGTGATCGCTTTTCATATTTTTAGCCATAATATAGCTGCTTACCGCCGTGGGAGCGCCGAAGAAGATAAGCAACACGCCCAATTCCACCCCTCGGAAGCCAAAGGCGACCGCCGCCGTCACACCACCAAGAGGGAGAATAACGGTTTTGCAAATCGCACCGAGCATTGACACTCCCAATCTACCTCGGAGCGCCTCAAAGGAGAAGTTCGCGCCAAGGCTCATGAGTGCCAGAGCAAACACGGTGTCCGAAAGCTCATTTACGGTCTTTGAGACAAAGCTTGGCAGCTGTATACCGAGAAGCATTACCGCGAGTCCCGCCATAGTTCCGATAACAAGGGGGTTTTTGATTATCGACTTTAATATATCCAAAAAAGTCTGCGTGGGAGTTTTTCTCACCTCCACCGGGGCGTAAACGCTCAGGATAATTACGGCAAGAACGTTTACCAGCACTATTGCAACGGGCATTATCACCGCCACGGTGGTAGAGCCTATCTCGCCAAAAAGATTTTGTGCGATCGGGAGTCCGAGTATTGCAAAATTGCCTCGGTAAATGCCCTGTATAAACGCGCCGCGCTTGCCGTTATCCTTAAGGAATAACGGCACAACGGCACACGCGATGAGAAAGAATGACAATATTACCGCGCAAGCGAAAAGCATAAGCGGAAACGAAGCCTTAAGCTTTGCAACATCGCCTTTTATAACACTGACGAACAGATTACACGGAAGCGCTATCTTGAAAACGAACTTATCGGCGTAGCCAAAGAAGCTTTCAGGCAAAAAGCCCTTGTTTTTCAATATCCACCCCAATATTACCATCACGATCACAGGCAATATGGCGTTGACACTGAAAATAAAATTGTCGAGCATGGTTATTATTCTTTTGAAGTAAGCTCGCAGAACTTACCGTAGGCATCGTCCACCATAGACTTGACCGCTGTGTTGGGAGAATAATACGCAACGTCAAAGGAATCGGCAACGACCTGACGCGCCTCCTTCATGTTAGCAAGCTCGCCTGCGGCGATAGCCTGAACGCAGATATTACCGATAGCAGTAGCCTCAACGGGACCTGCTACTACGTCAAGACCGCAAGCATCGGCAGTAAGCTGGCAAAGGAGCTTATCCTGAGTTCCGCCGCCAACGATATTGATTGCCGTAGGAATTTCGCCCGTAAGCTCGGCGATATTCTCGGTTGTGGCTCTGTAACGCATGGAAAGGCTATCCAGAATACAACGGACTATCTCGCCCTCGGTCTCGGGAACGTACTGACCGCTGTTCTTACAATACTCGGCGATACGCTTGGGCATATTACCGGGTGTAGCGAAGATCTTATCATCAGGGTTGATGATAGAGCGGTAAGGAGCGGCGCTCTTTGCCATTGCAGCAAGGTCTCCAAAGCTGTAATCCTTACCCTCGCGCTTCCACTGACGTCTGGATTCCTGAAGGATCCAAAGTCCCATAATATTCTTAAGGAAGCGTATAGTATTCTCCGCGCCGCCCTCGTTTGTATAGTTAAGGCGAGCGGTATCAGCGTTGATAAGAGGTGCTTTAAGCTCCGTGCCCATAAGCGACCACGTACCGCTGCTTATGTAAATGAATTTATCGCTCTTTGCGGGAACGGCAAGAACCGCGCTGGCGGTATCGTGAGAGGCTACCTTTACCACGTCAAGTTCGGTCTGTCCAACCTCCTCAATTATCTGCGGAAGAAGCTTTCCTACGTTATGCGCGGGCTGAACTATCTCGGCAAACACGCTTCTCGGAATACCGATTTTATCAATGATATCCCATGCGTACTCCTTGGTGCGCGCGTTGAGTATCGCGCCTGTAGATGCCACGGTATACTCTGTGCTTGCTTTTCCCGTAAGGAAATAGTCAAGAAGGTCGGGAATGAAAAGCATCTTATCGACCGCCGCGAAAACGTCTGGGTTATCGCGAAGCTCGGTGGCAAGCTGGAAAATAGTATTAAAATCTATCGTCTGCATACCGGTAACAGAATAAATCTCATCAATCGAGACAAAATTCTTTACGTATTCGGTAACACCGTCGGTTCTGGTATCTCTGTAATGGGTGGGATTGGAGAGGAGTCTGCCATGCTTGTCGAGCAAGCCGTAGTCAACGCCCCAGGTATCAATACCCATACTCTTTACGTTATCTCCGTCAAGCACTGTCTGACGGATAGAATTCTTTATCTCATGGAATATACGGAGAATATCCCACGTAAAGCGTCCTGCTACGTTTACGGGCTCGTTTGCGAATCTGTGATTTTCAACAAGCTCCAGCTTTTTGCCGTCAAAACTACCAACGATACCTCTGCCGCTGGAAGCGCCAAGGTCGATTGCAAGCATTTTCAAAGTGTTCATAGTTTTTACCTTCCTTAAATTTATTTGAATTTAAAATTTATTTCAATTCAACGACGGTAACGCCGCCATCACCCTCGCCATATCTGCCGATGCGGAAGCCTGTTATTCTTCGGTCTCCCTTAAGATACTGCCAAAGAGCAGTCTTGAGCGCTCCCGTACCCTTTCCGTGGATAAGCCTTACGGTATGGAAGCCTGTAAGCATTGCCTCGTCAAGATACTTGTCCACAGCAAGCCAAGCCTCGTCACCCGTCATGCCCCGAAGGTCTATCTCATCGGTGCAATCACGGCGCACGGTGGCTTTGTAGCTGTTGGCATCGGTCTTTTTATTATCCTTGTCGATAAATTGCGGAGCCTGCTCCACAAGGCGAAGATTTTTGACCTTTGTTCGGGTCTTGATAATTCCCGCCTGCACTTGAACGTTTCCGCTATTATCGGGCTCATCGAGCACAACGCCCTCTTTGCCGATATTCACGATAAATACGGTGTCGCCCTTACGCAGCTTTCTGGGCAAAACGTAATTCTCGTTTTTCTTTTCATCGACGGGATTATATTTATCGTCGTTTTTACGGATATGCTCCCTCACCGCCTGTCTGGTGCGTTCAAGCTCGCTTCCGAAGTTTTCAGCTTCCTGCTTTTTCTTCACCTTTTCAAGCTGGTCAAAGATAAACTCGCTTGAAGCCTTTGCGCTTTCGACCATTGAAGCCGACTTACTTCTCGCCTTTTCAAGAGTCGCCTCGGCTTCACGCAGCTTTTGAGAGATATGCTTTTCGGACTCGGCTTTAAAACGCTCGTAGTCCTCCTTCATCTGTGCGGTCTCCTCGCGGCGCTTTTCCATTTCCACGCGGCTGACCTCAAGCTTTTCGATAATATCCTCAAACCTCTTATTATCGGAGCTTACGTAGTCCTTAGCCCGTCCGATTATCTCGTCGGGAAGCCCCAGCTTTGAGGATATGGCAAATGCGTTGGATTTACCCGGTGCGCCGATTATGAGCTTATAAGTGGGCTTAAGGGTCTCCACATCGAACTCACAGGAAGCGTTGCAAACACCCTCGGTATCAAGCGCATACGCCTTAAGCTCGGAATAGTGAGTTGTAGAGAGACACATCGCGCCCTTTTCGCGAACGTACTCTATGATAGCCACGGCAAGCGCCGCGCCCTCGATAGGGTCTGTTCCACCGCCAAGCTCGTCAAAGAGCACCAGCGAACGGTTTCCTACCTCCTTAAGCATAGAAACGATATTCACCATATGCGAGCTGAATGTGGAGAGCGACTGCTCTATACTCTGTTCGTCGCCTATATCCACCAGAATGTTATCAAAGATACATATTGAGGAACGCTCCTCCGCGGGGACATGAAGCCCCGACTGAGCCATAAGCGCAAAGAGACCCACGGTCTTGAGCGACACGGTCTTACCGCCTGTGTTTGGTCCTGTTATAACAAGCGTATCGTAACCGTCGCCCATAGATATATCCACGGGAACTACGCTATCATTGTTTATAAGCGGGTGTCTTGCCTTGATAAGATTAAGGCTTCTGTCTCCCGAAATAATAGGCGCGGTAGCGTTCAGCTTTTCGGAGAGCTTTCCGCAGGCGAAGATAAACGCAAGCTCTGTGATATTAAGGTAGTCGAGCTTTATAGCCGCCTCATTCACGCCCACCTCCACCGACATTTCGTGCAGTATCTTTTCTATCTCACGCTGTTCCTTGGTTTCAAGTATGCGTATCTCGTTATTGGCGTCAACCACCGCCGACGGCTCTACAAATATAGTCGAGCCCGATGCCGAGGTGTCGTGGATAAGACCCTTTACCTCATTCTTATGCTCTGCCTTTACGGGAACAACATAACGTCCGTTTTTAACTGTTACGATATTCTCCTGCAAATATTTGGAATACGAGCCACCCGCGATATATTTCTGCAGAGTCTCCTTTATTCGGTTGCTCGCTATCCTTATTTTGCGTCTGATATCTCCAAGCTCACGGCTTGCCTCGTCGGCAATCATTTCCTCGGAAATTATCGAACGGTATATTCTGTCCTCAAGCGCTTTATTGGGAATAAGGCGCGCGAATATCTCATCAATTGAGGTATCGAAAAGTTTGTTTGTTTTAATGTAATCGACAAGCGAGCGAGAAGTGCGGAGCACGTTTGCCACGTCAAGAAGCTCACGAGCGCTCAAGGTCGCTCCTTTTTCTGCTCTTTCGCAAACCTCTGTAACGTCAGCGACCATTCCGAAAGACGGCACGCCCTTGGCGTCGATAAGCCGTCTTGAATCGGTGGTTCTTCTGAGTCTGCGAAGAATCTCCTCGGGGTAGACCGACGGCGCAAGCGTGAGAGCGCTTTCCTTTGCCCCCGCCGTGGCGGCGCAGTCGGCAAGCATTTCTCTTATCTTGTCAAATTCAAGAGTTTTTATGTTTTTATCGTTATAAAGCATTACCATGCCCTTTCACATCAAAAATTTTTAAGTGAATTATAAAAATCAAGTGAGGAAAATGATTTTTCAAGGTGGTGCAAAAGGTAAGTCTCACTCATTTTTGAAAGCATATTAAGAGTGTTTTCGTCGGGAAGAAACGATAGCACCTTTTCAAGCGGAGCCTCATTTACGTATCTCGCCGCCGAAAGCGCGCTATGGCTCATAGGCACAAGTATTATTGACGCACCGTCCTCAGCAACAGTTATCTCGCGGTTTGAGTTGAGCTTATGGATACACTCGTCGCATTTGAGCATTCCGTTCATTATATCAAGGTACATAAGCTCGGCTTTTTCCTTACCGCAAAGTCCGCAACCGTCAAGCATGGGCATATAACCCGACATCGACATGGAGCGGAGCTCGTAAACGGCTTTTATCTGCGCGTAGGGCCTCAAGTCCTTGGCTATAGCGTAAAGCGTGTTGAGCGTGAGGCGCAAAAGCTCCTCCGCCGGCTCGCCCTCGCCCGAAAGCTCACCCGCAACGTCAACGATATACGATGCCAACGAAAGTCTGTCGATATTATCCCTTATGGCATAAAACGGCTCTATTATCGAAGCGCCGCCAAGCCATGAATAGCCCGCCCTCTCGGTGATCTCATAGTTGCCGTAGGTAAATAGCCCGACGGCGTTCATGTACTTGCTTTTAAGCGAGCGAGCGCCCTTTGCCGACACTGTTATCTTGCCCTTATCGGCGGTAAGCAGGGTTATTCTTTTATCGTTTTCGCCCGCCTCTACCTCGCGGACGACAAGACCGTCAACGGTATACTGCACGTCCGCACCGCCTTTCTTTTAATTATCGTCCTTATTGTTATAACCGAAGTTAGTCACCATTCCCACGCTGTCGCGCCAGTTTTCCTTGACCTTGACCCAAAGGTTAAGGTACACCTTTGTTCCGAAGAACTTTTCAAGGTCCTGTCTTGCGTAGCTTCCGATAAGCTTAAGTCCCGCGCCGTTCTTTCCAACGATTATTCCCTTGTGAGACGCCTTCTCGCAGAATATTTCGGCTCTGATACTGATAAGCGTCCCCTCATCTCGGAATTCCTCTATGACCACTGCCGTGCCGTGAGGTATCTCCTTGTTAAGAGTCTTAAGTATCTTCTCACGGATTATTTCGGACGCGATCTGCCTTTCGGGCTGGTCGGTTATCATATCGTCGGGAAAAAACCACTCGGATTCCGCAAGGAACTTAGAGCACTCGTCAAGAAGCTCGTTCACCGCCTTACCGTTCTTAGCGCAAATCGGCACAAAGGCATCAAAGCTATGCTTGTCCGCATAGTGGGCAATAGTTGCCGCTATCTGCTCGCGGTTATAAAGATCAACCTTATTAATTGCGAGAACAGAGGGTATCTCCGACTTTTTAAGATACTCGATGACCTCATCCTCAACGTGGCTTGACTCTCTGCCGGCGTCAACCACAAGCACAACGGCATCAGCCTCGCGCATGGAGCTATTAGCGGCGTTTACCATATATTCGCCAAGGTAGTTCTTGGGCGTGTGCATACCGGGGGTATCAACGAAAACATACTGTTCCTCGTCTCTGGTGTGTATTCCTATAATGCGGTTTCTGGTGGTCTGGGGCTTGCTTGAAACGATAGCCACCTTCTCACCAAGAATAGTATTCATAAGTGTGGATTTGCCCACGTTGGGACGTCCTACTATTGCTATAAATCCTGTCTTTTTCATTTATTACCTCTCTTACTTCACACTAAGACCCATTTTTTCCATTATTTCGCTCTGTCGTTTTCTCATATCAAGCTCGTCCTCCTCGCCCGTTTCGTGGTCGTAGCCAAGCAGATGAAGCACCGAGTGTACCGCAAGGAAAGCCGCCTCGCGCTCATAGCTGTGCCCGAACTCCTCCGCCTGCGCTCTCGCGCGTTCAAGCGAGATAACGATATCGCCGAGCATACAGTCTATCTCGGGAACGAGATACTCGGGTGTTTCCTCGTCAAAAAGCGGAAAAGAGAGCACGTCGGTGGCTCTGTCGATCCCACGGAACTTATTATTAAGCTCGCGGATCTTTTCGTCGTCACAGAAGGTTATCGAGACCTCACAGTCCTCCTCGACATTCTCATATTCAAGCGCCGCCAAGACCGCTCTGCGAATGAGCATCTTCAGCTTATATGTGATCGCTTCTTTTTCCTGATTATTTTCAAAGTATATTTTAAGTTTCATAATAAAGTCCTCTTACTGATTGGGTTTTCCCGTAATTTTAGTTCTTGCCGCGCGTCGTTCCTCTGCCTTTCGAGCCGCTTCGCGCTCGTGCTTTTCGTAAGCCAGAATAATCTTTTGCACCAACTTATGTCTTACAACGTCTCGCTCGGTAAAGTAATGGATATAGATATCGTCTATACCGTCAAGTATCTTGACAGCCGCCGCCAGACCGCTCTTTTGTCCGCTGGGCAGGTCGGTCTGTGTAAGGTCACCCGTAACGACGACCTTTGAGTTAAAGCCGAGACGTGTCAGGAACATTTTCATTTGTTCGGGTGTGGCATTCTGTGCCTCGTCGAGAATAATGAACGAGTCGTCAAGTGTACGACCTCTCATATAGGCAAGCGGCGCTATCTCGATAACGCCCTTCTCAACATATCTCGCGTAAGCCTCACTTCCCATCATTTCGTAAAGGGCATCGTAAAGCGGACGGAGATAGGGGTCTATCTTACTTTGCAGATCGCCCGGAAGAAATCCCAGCTTTTCGCCCGCTTCGATAGCGGGGCGAGTAAGGATTATACGGCTGACCTGCTTGGCACGCAACGCCTTGACCGCCATTGCGACAGCAAGGAAGGTCTTACCCGTACCCGCAGGACCTACACCGAGAACTATGGTGTTTTTCTCTATTGCCTTGATATAGTGCTTCTGTCCCACGGTCTTTGCCTTTATGGGCTTACCTCTGTGGGTGATACATATACAGTCACCGTCAAGACTTTCAAGCGCGTCGGCATCTCCGCCGCGCACCATGTCGATAACGTATCTTACCGATTGCTCCTCTATCGACTCGTTTATACGCGCCACGCCCTTAAGATATTCTATAACCCTTGCGGCGTTGTTTACGTTATCCTCCTCACCGTTTATGAGTATAGCGTCGCCGCTTTCGGCACTTCGGTTCTGGATATCGACTCCGAAGCTGTTCTCTATTGCCTTGACGTTAGCGTCAAAGCTTCCGAAAAGCCTTGACGTAAGCTCACTGGTTTCGGATTTTACAATTTTCTGCGCCATAATACCTCTTTCCCCGTTTTACGGTGTTTTTGCGTCTATCTCGCGCACTCGGGCGATATTCTCGATACAGACCACACTGCACCTAAGAACATACGCGCTGTCGCTTATTTCAAATTCAATATTTTTCATGAGAAGCTCCGCCTTTTCAGAAAGCAAACTCAATTCGCCGTCAAGCAAGGTAAAGGCTCTTTCCATTGCTTCATCCTCGGAGAGTTTCACGGTTCGCTCCCCATACTCAAGATACTCGGTTTTCAAGTATCCAACGGGAATATCCGAAAAGTGCGGAAGCCCCAATTCTCCATTCCTATATATTATATCACAAGTTGGGGGCATTTTTCCAGTATTTGCGAAAACTTTTATATAATTTTTGAAAAAATTTATATAAATTTCGCTGTATTTGCGCCCTGTATACACTTTTTCGGTGATTTCAAAGGGCACTTCTATTGAAAACTGCCTCAAAGTGCGCGCGAATATCTCGCCCTCGGCGCGTGTGGTGCGATAATCTCCGTTCTCGTTTGAGTAAATTCCGCTCACAAGAACGTCACCCGCACGAACCACATCCCCCACCTTAACAATACAGTTTCCGTCAAACGACTCTATCCTCTCTATCTTACCGTCACGCACGGCGACGAGGTCGGCGGCGGCTTGCGGTCGCCTCTCACCCTTTTTGGTCTCTCTTATCTCAATGTTTGCCACAGTACCGTTCATGTTTACTGATATCCAGGCTATTCTCGGGTCGTTTTTCATAATTCTGTTTTCTATAAGCGTAAGGTCGGCTGACGAAATAAAGCTTCCCACCCCAAAGCCGTTTTCGGCGAGCAGAGTCTCCACCTCGGTGTATGATACGCTTTCGTTGCCCGACACCTCGACCCTCCACACCACGTTAAGCGACAGTAAAACAATTGCCACCGACATCACTGCGCCGACGAGAAGCCCGAGGCGGTTCTTATATTTTGCGACAAGCATGGGAAGTCCGCCGTAATAAGAGCGTTGTATCTCAATGCCGCGGCTTTCACACGCCTTGGCTATTCTGTCAAAAGCAGATTTTCCGCACTCTATGCTGAAGACGCCATCGAAAAACTTGGGATTGGTATACACAGTCTCCAGTCTCATACAGATGTTAAGCAGCTTTGCTGCGTTTTTGTGCGGCGTGGAGACAACACATTTGCCGCCAAACAGTTCAAACAATCTCATTGCCACCCTCACCTTCAAAGCCCATAGCGTATATCTCGCCCTCAACTATAACCGCCCCACGCTTAAAGGACGCGCAATGGAGTCTCGCCCCGCGCACCGAAAAGATTCCGTCCGCGGTAACAAATGATATCAAGATATCCGAGTAGGTAAATATCCTTTTTACTCCGCACAGCTCGACTCTGTTCTTTCCTCTCAGCTCGGCGCAAAATCCGCGGCATATCATGTCGGCATCAATATCAAGCCCCTTGCTCACCGACTCGAAAAAGCTCGGCTTGCAGAGTCTGTTTTTTTCGCTTTTTTTATTTTTCATTCTGTCACCCCTAAAGAATATATTCGATCAAAAATCAATAAATTTATAGTAAAATATATGCTTAGGCAAGAGAGAATAATCCGAACCCGCCCTAAAGCCTGAATTTTCGGCGCTTTATGGCACTTGTCTCACTTGCAAAGTCCACACTTGGCGGCGTTCGCCAAGCACCAAAATCACACCAAAATTAAGGCTTGAGGGTCTACGAGTTTTGAAAGAGCAAATATTTAGGATAGGCGAGATAAATTTTCGCGGCAATATGCGGATATTGCAAGAAAATTTACCGAAGCATATACAAATATTTGCCTTACAAAACCGAGTTCGGATT
>JAZRDN010000010.1:0-7362 GCA_045660295.1 Eubacteriales bacterium | reverse complement strand
AAAATCGGAGGTTCGATTGAACCTCCGATTTTGGTCTGAGTGACAAGACTTGAACTTGCGGCCTCTACCACCCCAAGGTAGCGCGCTACCAACTGCGCCACACCCAGATATTTCTGTTGGTTTTCGGCTTTTAAAGCCTTTTTTGTGAAAACCTAATATATTATATCACTAACTTTTGCAATTGTCAAGAGTTTTTTTGAAAAACTCGCGAGTTTTTTTGCTTTTTGGAAAAGCGGCTCGCTTTAAGGGGTAACTTTTAAGGGCCTGATAGTGATTTTACAGCGTTTGCATTTTAACTCGGGATTTTTAATGACCGGATAAACAATAATAAAGGGCTTGCTTTATTCTCTTACAAGGTTAAACAAGCCCGTTATTTCGCCAGATCACAGGTTCTCTCCGTTCAAAAAGTCTGCTGCCTGCTCTCGGCTTTTCAAAATGATGATGCTTTTGTCGCTGTACTTTTCGAGGAGGGCAAGGACCGTGGGTCTTTGCTTCTCGTTATAGCTTTTAACGAACTCGAGGAACTCAGCATCCTCCTCGGCTTCGATCCACGGCATATCGCTCCTTGGCTTTCCGCGGCGCTCTCTGATGCCATCAAGGCAAAGGTCGGGCGGGCAGTCGAGAAAGATCACCGTGTCGCAGGCTGCTACGCGCATTTCTATCGTAGACGCGTAATTGCCGTCGATGATCCACTCGTCCTTTTCGAGGACTGCGGATAAGCGCTCGAGAAACACGTGCTTCTCTACGGTGGTTTTATCCGCATTCCAATACATCATATCAAGGTGATAAAGCGGTATCCCTGTTATGCTGTGCAGCTTTCGCGAAAGTGTGCTTTTGCCGCTCCCGGGGCAACCAATGACTACTATTCTTTGCATTTTCGTTGATTTTAGGGTTTGATCGATCATAAATCAAACGTATCGTTATCGCGGAACTGAAGAGAATATAGCTCGCTATAGGTTCCGCATTTTTCCATAAGCTCGTCGTGCGTGCCGCGCTCGGTAACGGTGCCGCCGACGATGACGGCGATCTCATCCGCGGAGCGGATCGTCGAGAGTCTATGGGCAACGACGAGGGTGGTTCTGCCGCGGCAGAGCTCGTCGAGCGACTGCTGGATAAGCACCTCAGTGGTGTTGTCGAGGGCGCTTGTCGCCTCGTCGAGAATAAGGATCGCGGGGTCCTTAAGGAACACTCGCGCGATGCTGATTCTTTGCTTCTGACCGCCGGAGAGCTTGACGCCGCGCTCACCGATCTCGGTGTCGTAGCCGTTCTCGAGGGTCATAACGTAGTCGTGGATATTGGCGCGCTTAGCCGCGGTGATCATCTCCTCCTCGGTCGCGTCGGGGCGGCCGTAGAGAATATTATCGCGGATCGTGCCGACGAAGAGAAAGACGTCCTGCTGAACGATGCCTATATTTTTTCTTATCGATTCGAGGGTATAATCCTTCATATCGACGCCGTCAATAAGCACGGCACCCGAGCCCTCCTCAAGCTCGTAGAATCTCGGGAGAATGTGGCAAAGCGTTGTCTTTCCGCCACCCGACGGGCCGACGAGTGCGAGCTTCTTGCCCTTGCCAATTTTAAGGTTGACGTCGCGTAAAACCTCGCTTTTCGTCTCGTAGGAGTAGGAAAGATCCTTGAATTCGATCTCACCCTCAACGCTCTTAAGCTCCTTGGCGCCGGGTCTGTTGGTCTCGGGCTCTTCGTCCATAATTTCGATAAAGCGACGGAAGCCGCTCGCTCCGTTCTGGAACTGCTCCATAAAGCCGATAAGCGTGTTGACCGGGCTGATAAAGAGATTGACCGATACGATAAATGTGGAGTAATCTCCGAAGGAGATCCTGCCCGCGTAGAGGAAAAGTCCGCCCGCTATAAGAATGAAAACGTTAAAAATATCGGTTACAAAAGAGGTCGATGCGTGGAATTTCGCCATAGCGGAGTAGGCTCTTGCCGAGCTTTCAACGAACTCGTCGTCCCCGCGCTTGAACTTCTCGATCTCGCGCTGTGAGTTAGTGTACGCCTTGGTAACTCGGATACCGGTAACGCTGCTTTCGACCGATGCGTTAATTATGGCGTTGCTCTTTCGTCTATCGTCAAATGCGCGCTTCATCGAGCGTCTGAAATACACCGTAACCACAACGAGGATAGGAACGCAGGCGAAGATTATAAGGGTCAGAAGCTTGTCGATAGAGAAGAGATAGGTGAATGACAGAACGATCATGACCGAGCTGATAAGCAGGTTCTCAGGACCGTGATGCGCAAGCTCGCAGACCTCAAAAAGGTCGCTTGTGATCCTGGTCATTATCTTTCCGGTCTCGTTGTTATCGTAAAACTTGAAAGGGAGCTTTTCAAGATGTCCGAAAAGGTCGATACGCATCTGCGACTGCATCTTAACTCCGATCACGTGGCCATAGTACTGAACGAAATATCTCAGCAAAAGACGTAGAAGGTAGAGACCGAGCACGATAAGGCCGGCATAAACGATGGTCGCGTACATCTTATTCGGTATGTATTCGTTAAGCATCTTGTTCGTAACGATCGGGTAGACCATACCGATGACCGAGATCAAGAGCGCCGCCAGCATATCGAGGGCAAGCATCCTTTTGTGCGGCTTGTAGTATTTGACAAATCTTTTTAGCATTTTTCACCCTTTAATAAACTTTTTTGCTACATATGTAACTGTATATAAGTATTTTACTATAAAACAAAAGAAAAAGCAAGGAGATTTTTGTATTTTGCGCAAAAAAGACGGGCAAGATTATGGCTTGCCCGTCGGTAGATTGTTGATTTCAGCCTTCTTTTTCGGTAGGCGTTAAAGCTTCGCTTGCCTCGTTTTGCGCGGCGGATGCCGCCTCCGCCTCGGCTGCCGAGTTCTTGTCGATCTGGATCGAGGGGAGTATGGAGAAAAGATTTGCGATAGAATCGATTATAAATGAGACGCCAAGTATATAAGGAGTTGCGCTCATGCTGATGTCAAAATATCTGACGGTAATGTATCCAACCGCGACAACAAACGTCGAGACAGCCATAAGCGAGTATTTGCCCCACGCCTTGTATCTTATTGACAGTGCAGAGGTGTAAAGCTTAAGCGTACCGTCTATGATCATGAAAAGACCGAAAATGCCGATAATGGTATTTATCGCGTTCTCTCTTGTGATCATCGTAACCACGCCGCTTATCAGCATTGAGGCTGCAAGAATTACCTTCATAGCAAAGCTGAACCCGCGCGCCTTGTCGGCAAGCGCGAAAACACCGATGCCGATGCCACAAAGGGCGGTGATAGCACCGATCGTGATCGCAAGCGCATCAAGCGACTGTGCGCCGAATGACAAAAGCGCAACACCCATAGCAGCGGTCACTACCGTTAAAATGATGTAGCCTAATTTTGATGTAGCTTTAAAATTCTTGGATTTTTCCATTTTTCTTACCTTTTTGTAAACAGTTATTAGCAAATTGCGTTGTTTTTAGAATAAAACGCAGACCTTTCTCGTCGCGTTATTCCTGTGCGTGGCGAAGAAAGCTTGCCGTTTTTTGCGACTTCGGATTATTAAAGAAGTCCTCGGGAGCCGCATCCTCCTCAATAACACCGTCCGCAAAGAAGATTATTCTGTCTGCAACGTGGCGCGCAAACTCCATCTCGTGCGTAACGATTATCATAGTTCTGCCTTGCTCCTTAAGCTCTCTTATAACGCGGAGCACCTCGCCGGTAAGCTCAGGGTCGAGCGCGCTCGTCGGCTCGTCAAAGCAGAGAATGGCAGGCTCTTGTGCAAGCGCTCTCGCGATCGCCACGCGCTGCTGCTGACCGCCGGAAAGCTCACACGGGTAGTTTCCCGTTTTGTCGGAAAGTCCGACCTCGGTAAGTATTGCCTCGGCCTTAGCCTTACACTCCGCGAGAGCCTTTTTATACTCCGCGAACCTCGTCTTTCCGAACGGTATCTCTTTCCTTATGCGCTCTTTTTCGTGCAAATATATTGGAAGATATACATTTTTAAGCGCGGTATACTGCGGAAATAGGTTGAACTGCTGGAAAACAAGACCGAAAAGCAGTCGCTTTTTACGGATTTCTTTATCGCTGAGGTTGCTGTATTTCTCGGCGTCAAAGTAGGTATCCTCACCGACTGTGATAGTACCGCCGTTTGGAATTTCGAGGAAGTTGAGGCAACGGAGAAACGTAGTCTTACCGCCGCCCGATGAGCCGAGAACGGCAACAACCTCGCCCTCTTCCATCGAGAAGTCGATGCCTCGTAAAACCTGGGTTTCACCGAAGCTTTTATACAAATTTCTTACTTCAAGAAATGACATTAAAAACTCCTATCATTTGTAAGAGCAAATAGCCCGTTCGGGTTATTTACTCTTGCCTGCCCCGAAGCGAACGCTCTGAGGGGTTATATTTTATAATAGCTTTGCTTCCTTTCAAGGTATCCGAAAAGAAATGTAAGTATGCCGACGAAAATCAAGTAGAACACCGCGGTGTAGAAAAGCGGCCATATAATTCCGCTTTTTGCGGCGAAGCGCTCGGCTTCCTTGATTATGTCGATAACCGAAATAACTCTTGCGAGTGCGGTATCCTTAACGAGGGTGATAATTTCATTACCCATCGGCGGAATTATGCGCTTGAATACCTGCTGGAGAGTAACTCGCGTGAATATCTGCCATTTCGTCATACCGAGAACGAGTCCCGCCTCGGTCTGCCCAACAGGAATAGCTTCAATGCCTGCGCGGTAGATTTCCGAGAAATAGCATGCGTAATTTATGACGAATGCAATCGTAGCTGCGAGGAAACGGTGCTTTAAGAGAATGGTTATTCCGAAAAAACCCGGAACGTAGAAAACGATAAATACCTGAAGCATAAGCGGAATACCGCGGACGATCCAGACGATGACCTTAGTAACCGCCGAGAGCGGCTTGAATTTTGACATCGTGCCGAAAGAGATTAGAAGTCCGAGCGGCAGAGCGAATATAAGCGTCAGTGCAAAAAGAGCGCAAGTATTGCCAAATCCTGATAGCAGGTCCAGCGTTACTTCAAGAAAAAGATCCATTATTCAGCGTCCTTAAGAGCAAGAATTTCATCGGAGAGCGGAACGTTGTACTTAGCGCTGAGGTACTCAAGAGTGGAAAGGCCGCCGTTAACGCCGTCGTTCATAAGATACTTGGTAGCCTCGTTGATTTTCTCGTCAAGGTTGCTTCCCTTGCGGCAGCCGATAGCGTAAAGCTCTACGTTTTCGGAATCCTCGTAAGCCTTAGCACAGCTTGCATAGTCGCCCTTGCCGCAGTATCTGTCAGCAAGAAGAACGTCAACGACGATGAAATCAACTGCACCCGACTTAAGCTCGGTAAATGCGTCGATCTGAGCGTCCTTGGTGTAGATTTTGTCAGCGGTGGTGAGGTCCTTCGCGAAGTCTGCACCGGCAGAGCCCTCTTCAACCGCGCAAGCCTTGCCGTTAAGAGATGCAAGGGTGAAGCCATCAAGGCTTATCTTTGCGGGGTTAACCACTACGCACTGATAGTTGTTAGCGTAACCGGTGGTGAAGTCAACCTTTTCGGATCTCGGAATACCGTCGTCGGAGCTGTTAGAGGTGAAGCCGTTCCAGATGCAGTCGATAGTACCTGCCTCAAGCTCGAGATATTTAGAGCCCCAAGCAATCTCAACGAACTCAACGTCAACGCCGAGATAGTAGCCGACAGCTCTTGCATATTCGGTATCAAAGCCGATGAAAACCTTGCTTCCGTCCTCGTAGTTCATAGGCTCGAAGTAGGTCATACCTACGACGATTTTACCCGCGTTCTGTGCGTTTTCCCAATCCTTCGCGGGCTCAATTCCGCAGGAGGTAAGGCTCATAGCCGCGCCAAGGCAAAGTGCGAGAGCCAAAATAAGTGATACGATCTTTTTCATAGTGTTAAATCCTTTCTTTATCGCTTTAATGTGCTAAAGTGTTTTATTAACGTATCTATTATACTACCTTTTCGTCTGTTTGTAAAGGGGTTTTTAAAAAAAAGTAAAAAAAGAGGAGCAGAGCGCGAAAATAAACAATTCCTGCGTTCTGCTCCCATATAAGTATTAGTCCTCGTCCTCTTCGTCGTCGGCTTCGTCCTCAAAGTCCTCGTCCTCGTTGAAAAGGGCCTGCTTTCTTTTGTCAACGTGGTAGGAGTCGCCGGCCTTGCTGACGAAATCGTATTCCTCGTCGTTGATGTCGTAAAGGCTGCCCGAAACGTGCACCGCCTTTGCTGCGCGACAGATAACCTCTAAAAGCTCGTCTGCGTCGATCTCGTCGATCTCAATGCCGTAGTCGTCGTTAGACAGGGTGAGCCAGGTCTCCTCCTCGTCGCCCACGTCAAAATACGCGTCGTCATAGCTTATATATGAATCGTCGAAATCAAAGAATTCCTCAAGTCCGTCGGACTTCAGAAATTTTGCAATTTTCTTGATCTCGGATTTTGCACCTGTAAAAGTGATCTCAAAATAGAATTCGTCGCAAAGTATCATAAATCCTCCTTTGACACTCTGAAGAGTGTCTTTTTTTAGAGTATAGCACGGCATTTGTATATTTGTCAATATTTTTTTAATAGATTTTTCGCCGTTTTTTGATGAGAAAATATTTTCTTGACAAGTCGAAAAATATAATGTATAATAATGTTAGAAAATTCCTTCATTATTATATAGATGGAAAGGAGATACGGTAATGTGTGATCAGGAAATTTTGGAGCGCCCGGCTCATAAGGTGAAAACCGTCCTTGCGGCGCTGTTTCTCGTTCTCGCAACAATAACCTTTGTGCTTACCGCTGTCCTTGGTGTGGCAAGCGCAGGTAGGATCTTCTTAGGCGGCGAGAGCAACACGTTTGAGGAGGGGCTTGAGCTGGTTGCGATCCTTATATACTTTATTCTTTCCTCCGCGGTTACGGTAATTTTCTCGGTTGTGAGCTTTATTTTTGGCGTCCTTCTTGTACGCCGTACGCTTGGCAAGGGACGCGCTCTCGGAAAGGTTTCCCTGGTGCTTAGCATTATTTACGTAGCTCTGCCTTTATTATATGTGCTGGTTCTTAATTTCGTGTAGGCGCGCATACATATAATGAAAAGGTAAGCAACCTGAATAAAACCATAGAAAACGGCGGGATTTTACCGCCGTTTTCTGTTTTTCTAATTTTTTTAAAAAAATCAAAACTTTTTTCGAAAAAGGTATTGACAAAAGGGTTAGGATTTGATATAATAGACGAGCGCCTTGCGAAAGCAGGCGAAATTGATCATTGAAAATTGAACAACACGAAATTTTGAAGCACTGAAAAGTGCAGAGATCTCGTTGAGAACTTTGAAAGAAAGAAACTCAAACAAAAGTAAGAAGAAGCTAAGACAAATTTAGCTCTAAGAAA
>JAZRDN010000009.1:0-21811 GCA_045660295.1 Eubacteriales bacterium | reverse complement strand
TGTTCGACGATTACTTGGTCATTACGTTCAACTACAAGGAAGGCACAAAAACAATCACTTTCGCTGAAATTGAAGAGGCCTTTGGTTCGGATTTATCATCACTCACTGCACCAAGCAAAAAGGCAGACTTAATGTCTGCCTTTTTGCTTGCTATGGAAGTTTTATTATTGAACTTCAATCCCGAAGGGATTGCAGCCTTGCATAAGCCTGTACTTACATTACCGCCGAATCTACCGCAAGGCAGGTTCCTGAATCCCGTCTACTATATAAACACTCACAAATCAAATCTACAATTACCAATACAGCCCAGCTATAGTCAAAGCCCAACAAATTCTTGGACAAATAGAAATTACGTATTGACTTTTATGCTCGGTTATAGTAGAATACAGTTGTAAACAACTCAAAGGAGCACATTATGAAAATAGGAATAACCTCACCCGCATACAATTATTGGGGAGATGAAGGCTATAAAAAATTGGCAGCTATCGGTTTCTCGGCAATCGACTTTAATCTTGCCGATACCACTAAGCCCATATATTCTATGCCTGAAGATGATTTTACTGCGTATTTTCTGCACCACAAGGCGCTTGCCGAGGAAGCAGGAATAGAAATATCTCAGGTGCACGGACCTTGGCGCTGGCCTCCTCAGGACAATACCGCCGAAGACAGAGCCGAGCGCATGGAAAAGATGAAAAAAAGCATTAAGGCTTGCTCGATACTTGGCTGCAAATACTGGGTAATTCACCCGATAATGCCCTTCACGCATCAGGATACGCTCACAGGTGACGGCGAAAAAACATGGAAAATGAATCTTGAATTTTTCCGCGAGCTTTTGCCCACAGCAAAGCAGTACAAGATAACAATATGCTTTGAAAACATGCCGATGCCGCAGTTATCAGTGGCTTCACCGTCAGAAATTCTCAAATTCGTACGTGAGATAAACGACGAGAATTTTAAGATATGCCTTGACACGGGACACGTAGCCGTATACAAGGATCTTGGTCTTGGTGACACGGTACGCGAGCTTGGAAGCGAGATAAAGGTACTTCACGTTCACGACAATGACGGAAAGGCTGACAGGCACATGGCTCCCTATTTCGGGGTTATTGATTGGGCAGATTTTGGAAAAGCGCTTAAGGATATCGGTTTTGACGGTGTTCTTTCGCTTGAGACAGCGCCGTCGGCAAAATTGCCACCCGATATTTTCGAGGAAATGTGCAAATCATATTACAAAATAGCAAAGTCCATTATAGACTAAAACAAGGAGCTGTTCCGCGGAACAGCTCCTTAAATTTTCTAATTATACGCTATGAATACCAAGCGCCGCATCGGCATTGTCACCGTCAAGTCCGTACTTCTGAGCCTTTCTGTACTCGAAGAACTTGATTGCAACCTGCTCAAAGAGCGCATAGGAGAGAACGTCCTCGTCCTGCTCGATATAGTTAGCGATCTTTGCGCGAAGCTCATCAAGCTCGGGCTTGAGCATATCCGCGGGACGGCATGTAATTCTCTCGTCGTCGCCGATTATCTTCTTAACGAAGTCGGGAGCGATCTCAACGGGAGTCTTACCGTACTCGCCCTTAACGATACCCTTGAACTCCTTGGTTACCATCTTATATCTCTCGCCGCCGATAACGTTGAACACAGCCTGTGTACCAACGATCTGAGACGAAGGAGTTACAAGAGGAGGATATCCTACGTCAGCACGTACGCGCGGCACTTCCTCAAGAACCTCGATAAGCTTATCCTCTTTACCCGCCTGCTTAAGCTGAGACATAAGGTTGGAAAGCATTCCGCCGGGAACCTGATAAAGGAGAGCGTTTACGTCAACGTTAAGAGCCTTGGGGTTAAGAAGTCCCTCTGCGAGGTACTTCTCGCGAAGAGGTGCAAAGTACTTGGTTATCTTGTCAAGCTCAGCAAGGTCGATACCTGTATCGTACTCTGTGCCTGCAAGTGTAGCAACAAGTGTCTCCGTAGGAGGCTGGGATGTACCCATAGCCATGGGAGAAATCGCTGTATCAACCACGTCAACGCCCGCTTCGATAGCCTTAAGAAGGGTCATGGAAGCAAGACCTGCCGTGTAGTGAGTATGAAGCTGAATCGGAACCTTAACGCTTTCCTTAAGAGTCTTAACAAGCTCATAAGCGTCGTAAGGCTTAAGAAGACCTGCCATATCCTTGATACAGATAGAATCCGCGCCCATTTCCTCAAGCTGCTTTGCGTACTGCGAATAGTAGTCGAGAGTATAAACGGGACCTGTTGTATAGCTGAACGCCGCCTGAACGTGACCGTTCTCTTTCTTTGTAGCGTCGATAGCGGTCTTAAGGTTTCTGGGGTCGTTAAGCGCGTCGAATATACGGATAATATCGATACCGTTAGCGATAGACTTCTGTACGAAATACTCAACAACATCATCGGAATAATGACGGTAGCCGAGAATATTCTGTCCTCTGAAGAGCATCTGGAGCTTTGTGTTCTTTACCTTATCGCGGATCTTGCGAAGGCGCTCCCAGGGATCTTCGTTAAGGAATCTCATGCAAGAGTCGAAGGTTGCTCCGCCCCATGCTTCGAGAGAATGATAGCCTACTTTGTCGAGCTGCTCCAATATGGGAAGCATCTCTTCGGTTGTCATTCTGGTAGCTATAAGTGACTGGTGAGAGTCACGCAAAACTGTTTCTGTTATTTTTACCTGTGACATTATATACCTCCAAAATTTCTATTTACGCGGCAAACCAAGACAGGAACACACCTGCGGCAACCGCCGAACCGATAACACCCGCTACGTTGGGACCCATTGCGTGCATGAGAAGGAAGTTAGAGGGATCCTCTGACTGTCCTACCTTCTGAGATACGCGAGCCGCCATGGGAACCGCCGAAACGCCCGCCGAACCGATAAGGGGGTTGATTTTTCCGCCCGAGATCCAGTTCATTATCTTTGCGGTAATAAGTCCGCCGCAAGTAGAGATGCAGAACGCTACAAGTCCGCAGATAATAATAAGTATCGTTTCGCCGCGAAGGAAGTTATCCGCGCTCGCGGTAGCACCTACGGTGATACCGAGGAATATCGTTACAATGTTCATAAGCTCATTCTGCGCGGTCTTGGAAAGTCTATCGGTAACTCCGCAGACGTTAAGAAGATTACCGAACATAAGGCAACCTACAAGCGGAACGGCATCGGGAACTATCATACCAACGATAAAGGTTACGATGATCGGGAAAAGTATTTTCTCGGTCTTGGAAACCTGACGGAGAGTTGTCATCTTTATCTGACGCTCACTCTTAGTCGTAAGCATCTTCATAAAGGGAGGCTGGATCATGGGGATAAGCGCCATGTAGCTATACGCCGCGATAGCGATAGCACCAAGAAGCGCGGGAGCGAGGGTCTTGGTTACGAGAATAGCCGTAGGACCGTCTGCACCGCCGATGATACCGATAGCCGCCGCCTGCTCGGGAGTAAACGCGCCCGAAAGAAGTGCCGCGGAGAATGCCACGAACACGCCAAACTGTGCGCCAGCACCGATAAGCAAGCTCTTGGGGTTGGAAATAAGGGGGGAGAAATCGGTCATTGCACCGATACCCATAAATATAAGCGAAGGATAAATACCGAGCTTAACGCCGAGGTAAAGCAGGTCAAGAAGTCCGCCATCGTGGAGAACTCTGCCGTAGTCTACTTCGGTAGCGATAAACATATCCAAGTGGAACAAGTTAGCGCCCGGAAGATTGGTAAGAAGCATACCTATCGCAATGGGGAGAAGGAGCAAAGGCTCAAACTGTCTGACAATCGCAAGGTAGACAAGCACGCCCGAAATAACGAACATTATAGCGGTCTTCCACCAATCAGCCTCGGAGAACAATCTCGCAACGCCTGTTGTTTCCAGAAATTTTACAAAACTATCAAGCATTTCTTACTGTTTTCCTTTCAATAGATTTATTGCGTTGGAAAATCAGTTAAGAGTTACAAGAACAGCGTCGGTTTCAACTGTTGCGCCCTTTGCAACCTCAACGCTTGCAACTGTTCCGTCCTCGGGAGCGCAAACGTCGTTTTCCATCTTCATAGCCTCGAGAACTACGAGGACGTCGCCCTTCTTTACAGCGTCGCCGGGCTTAACGTTAACCTTCATGATGTTACCGGGCATAGGAGCCTTGATTGTAACAGAGCCTGCCTTACCTGCAGCCTTGGGAGCGGCAGGAGCAGCCGCGGGAGCGGGAGCAGCCTTGGGAGCAACGGGTGCTGCTGCGGGAGCAACAGGTGCGGCAACAGGTGCAGAAGCAACGCCGCCAACCTCTTCAACTTCAACGGCATATGTTACGCCATTAATGGTAATATTATAAGTTTTCATTTATTAATACCTAACCCTTTCAATTAATGTTTGGAATTCCAAGCCTTACCGCCCTGTACTCTGCGGAAGGAAACTACTCTGAAGCCGCCATTATACGCCGCGTCGGTATTACCCTCGTCAGCCATATAAGCAGCTACAGCCGCGGCAATAACCGCCGCGATAACCTCATCATCAGACGATGAAGCAACGGGAACCGCTTCCGCTACGGGAGCAGGCGCGGGAGTCGCCACAGGCTTTCCCGCGGGCTTCTCAGATGAGGGAGCCATAATCTTTTGGAAGATAGCAAGCACACCCCACAGTATAGCAAGCACCGAGAAAACCATGACCATACCAAGGAGAGTCATCTGACCCGCATACGTCCAGCGCGCAGGCGAGAAAGCTCCGCCAAGATCATTTTCAGCCGCAGTGGTAACAACCTGAGCCACGTCGCTTACAACGTCGTTCAATACTGTATAATCCATTATTAATCCTCCTACAATTAAAGAGGCATATTAGCGTGACGGCGAGTGGGAGCAACATCGGTCTTAGAGAACATCATGCCAAGTGCGGCACAAATTCTCTGGCGAAGCTCTGCGTTTTCGATAATATCATCGATTTCGCCCTTCTCTGCTGCGTCAATGGGAGAAGCGCACTTTTCTTTCCACTCGTTTTCAAGCTCCTCACGAGACTTGTCCGCGGTGATCTTATCATTCCAAGCGAAGGCAACAGCCGCCTCGGGAGGAAGAATACTGATGCAAGCACTCTCAAGAGCGAATGCGATATCAGCGCCAACAGACTTGGATCCCATAAGCGTATAAGCCGCGCCGTACGCCTTGCCAACGACTACCGTAACCTTGGAGTTCTTGGAAGTTGTATAAGCGAACGCAAGCTTTGCGAGCTCACTTGCCAAGGGTGCGTTTTCAGCCTCCTTATCACAAGCAACGCCCTCACAGTCAACGAGAGTAAGTACGGGAATATTGAAGCTATCGCACATGGAAACAAACTTTGCAGCCTTTCTTGCGCCGCAAACGGTAAGCTTACCTGTTGCGTAAACAACGCCTGTTCCTATACCGCCGAATGCCGCCATACCAACGATCATTTCGGGAGCGTAATCAGCATAAAGCTTAACGAACTTATTGCAGTCCGCGATCTCTGTGATTATCTCCTCCGCGCTTCCCTGCGCACAAACTGTTCTGTTAAGGTCGTCCTCATTAACCTCAAGGGTCGTGCCCTCTGCGTTATTGGAAGGAATGAGAGCGAGAAGCTCACGAACCTTCTCATTTGCGGCATCCTCGTTTTCAGCAACGAGCGCGGCAATACCGGTGGCAGCCGCATGAGCCGCAGTTCCATTCTCCTTGCCGAGAACGAAGGGCGGATTTACATAAAGCTGAGCCTTGTCGCCTGCTGTAACCACAAGGTCAAACATTGCGGCGATCGTTGCGGACATGCCCGCGCAAACGCCGTTTACAACAGCTATCTGAGGAATAACACCAGATGCCTCGGATACGCATTTCATAACACGTCCGTAGCCCGAAAGTGCTGCCGCACCATCATAAATAAGCGCACCTGCGCTATCAAGCATAGCAACAACGGGAGCTCCGTTCTTGATTGCCATTTCATAAAGTTTTTCGATCTTCTTTGCGTGAATTTCGTCAAACGCGCCTTTCATTCTGTCGCTGTCCTGCGAGAACGCGAAAACGAGTTTTCCGTCGATTGCACCGTAGCCGCAAACAACGCCCTCGTACTCCTCGGGATTACCGTTTCTGCGAACGTAAGAACCAAGCTCGACGAATGTGCCCGCATCAAAAAGCGCATTGATCTTCACTGCACCAACTGTGCTGTTCTTCTCCATAAGTTGCCTCCATTTTCTTTGGTTTTTGGAAGTTTTGTTTGCCTTAACACATACAAACACCACTTCTACCCCTATTATACATAATGATAACACATAATGCAAATTTTGTCAACAGAATAACAGGTTTTTTTTAAGATTTTAAGATTTTCACAACAAAGTTCCTTTCAAGTATATACGTTATGGTAATTGTACCATA
Source organism: Eubacteriales bacterium (assembly GCA_045660295.1). GTDB lineage: Bacteria > Bacillota > Clostridia > Oscillospirales > CAG-272 > RGIG8775. The sequence continues at coordinate 15,444 of JAZRDN010000009.1, read as the reverse complement.
TATGAAAAACTTTATAAAGCAATTTTGCAGAATTTTGCGGAATTTTGAAGAAATTCCTTGACTTTTTTCAAAATAGTGATATACTTGTACAGGAATTCACAAAAAACGGCGGTACATATAAAATTATGATAAAAATAAAAAAATTTGCAAAATCAAACGCGGTATTTCTCATAGCGCTTACATTGGCTATCGTTACATCATTCATAGTCAAGCCCGACCAGGCTTATTTCGGATATTTTGACTTAAAGACGCTCGCCTGTCTTTTCTGCACGCTGGCAGTGGTATGCGCTCTCAAGGACATCAAGTTTTTCACGATACTGGCTCGCAAGATAATCAGTGCCACGGGAAGTCTGCGAAGCGCCGTGCTCGCGCTTGTATTTATCACCTTTTTCGGCTCTATGCTGATCGCCAACGACATGGCGCTTATCACCTTTCTCCCGCTCGGATATTACGTGCTTTCCTCAACGGGAAAGGAAAAATACATGGCGTTCGTATTCGTTATGCAGAACATCGCGGCAAATCTCGGCGGTATGCTTACGCCCTTCGGAAATCCGCAAAACCTTTACCTTTACTCAAAATTCAACATCAGCAATTCGGAATTCGTCTCAATAATGCTTCCGCTTTTCATAACGGCTACGGCTATAATTATTATCTGCTGTCTTTTCATAAAAAATGAAAAAATAGAGCCTTGCGAAAAGATGGAACTTCATTTAAACAAGCCTCTCACGGCTATCTACATACTGCTTTTCGCTATTTCAATTGCGATAGTTTTCAGAGCAATTCCCTATTACATCGGAACAGTTATCGTATTTCTCGGAGTTCTTGTATTTGACAGGCACGCCCTTAAAGCCGTAGATTACGGACTTTTGCTCACCTTTGTTTGCTTCTTTATTTTCGCAGGTAACATGTCGCGCATTGAGTCGGTAAGAGCTATGTTTACCGCACTGCTCGGTGAAAACACTTTACTTGTCAGCATTATGTCGTGTCAGTTTATAAGCAACGTCCCCAGCGCCATTCTGCTTTCCCAGTTCACGGACAATTACCGCGAGCTTCTTATGGGAGTAAACATCGGTGGTGCGGGAACTCTTATAGCATCCTTGGCAAGTCTTATTACCTTTAAGGAATACACCTCTCACAACAGAGGAAAAGCTCTTAAATATCTCGGTGTGTTCACGGCTCTCAACGTACTGTTTCTTGTGGTACTGACCGCAGAAGCTATGATAATTTAAGGAGTTTTTATGAAAAAATCACTTTATCCAAAGCTTGGGCTTATAGCCTCGATGACCGTTTTCGGCACGATTGGAATCTTTGTAAAGTACATTCCCGTCCCATCATCGATAATAGCCATGATACGAGGCTTTATCGGTATGATTTTCTTACTTGCGGTGATATTGGTTCGCCATTCGGAAATATCATGGGGGCTGATAAAGAAAAAATTTATTCCGTTGTTTTTTTCAAGCGCCTTTATCGGCATCAACTGGATACTGCTTTTTGAAAGCTACCGTTACACCACAGTTGCCACGGCGACGCTTTGCTATTATTTAGCGCCTATATTCGTTATCCTTGCCTCGCCGCTTGTACTTGGCGAAAGGCTGACGGCGAAAAAGCTGATCTGTGTACTTACCGCTCTTGCGGGCATGGTGTTCGTTTCGGGAATACTCGGTCTGGAAAGCTTTGCTTTTTCGGAGATAAAAGGAATTCTGCTTGGCATAGGGGCGGCGATATTCTATGCGTCAGTAATTCTGCTAAACAAAAAGCTGACGGATATTCCCACATTTGACAAGACCTTTATGCAGCTTGGAATAGCGGCTCTCGTTCTGCTTCCCTACACGCTGATTACAGAAAATTTCGGTACAATAGAATTTACTCTCCCCACCGTTATACTGCTTTTGGTAGTGGGAATCGTTCACACGGGTATCTCTTACGCGCTTTATTTCGGCTCTATCGGCAAGCTGCCCTCTCACACGGTGGCGATATTCAGTTATATAGACCCAATTGTAGCAATAGTTTTATCAGCCCTTCTCTTACACGAGCCTATGGACATTTTCGGAGTTATAGGCGCGGTCATGATACTGGGAGCGGCGTTTGTAAGCGAAATTCCAGACAAAAAATAAAATCAGCCTTCCGCGGTATTTGCGGAAGGCTTTTTGATTTTTTATTCGGTTACATCTTTATTCGGTATCTTTTCTACGTTCGCATTATAAACTATTAACGATATTTTTGCCATATTCTCGTCGCTGATGCTTATAAAAAGGTCTTCGTTTGCATAAAAATTGCGGTCATAGTAAATCTCGGGAACCGCAACATCAACGCTTGGTGCTAATGAAAGAGATGACCCGCCTATAAGGTCTGCCGAGGTATGCTCCGCTTCGACGATGACGGTTTCTTCGGTCTTTTCCGCGAAGCTATCAGAAAGTCCCATATCAACGTAGAAATTAAGTCGATACAGCTTTTCGGGATCTGAGTAATCAAACGAGCCCTCATCGCTTAAAACAAGACTCAATATTTCGTAAACAGCACTGACCATCTCCTCATCTTCCCCTTTATAGGTCAGTTCAACGCTTCCGTTGTCTAATCTGCCAACCACCTTTGACAGGGATATTGAGCCGTACGCATAATCAACGTCTCCGTCTTGAATATGCTCCTTATAATAAGCCAAATCGCTTACCGCGTTCTTTAAGCCATCTTTGTAATATACGTAATCACCCGTGCCCTCGAGCAGATTAATATACATCACGGCGGTCTTGGGCAACAGCTCGAACACAATGTTATAGTACGCGCTGTAACTGCGTCCGTCCATATATCCGGACAGCGAGATGTTTCCTACCGAGACATACTCGCCCTGGGGATTCTTTATCCTGAGCTTATCGCTGTAGGACAGAGTATTATACTCCTCATAGAACGAACGGTAAAGGCTTATCGTATCCGCTCCGCTCAATCCGCTATAGGCATAAGCGGTTGTTATCTCATTGGGGTGCGGCAGCTTAAGGTATTCGTTATAAAAGTCGGGAGAGTTGAAAAGAATATTCTGAAGCTCATTATATTCCTCATCGGGAATATGCAAGTTTCTCGCCATCACTCTGCCGCTGTCAAGCTTTATGAGAACCCTCTCGTAAACGGTGCTCAAATGATACTCTCCATTCATCGAGTATTCCAAAGCGTCGGCAAGTATCTCGCCCGCTCTTTCGCTCTTAACAAATACTCCGTCCGTTATCCTTCTCTCATAAGTGCTTGAGTAGTAATTTGTAAAGCAGAAGCTATCCACCTCGTCCGCGGTAAATTTATCATTATATATAACGTTGCTTGTCATATAGATACCGCTGACCATAAGAACCGTCACGACTACGGGAATTATCATCAATGGAAGCGACCTTACGACGTTCTTTATCTTCTTGGTGGTTATGAGCTCGTAAAGCACGTACACCAACACAGCAATAATAACGAGTATTATCTGATAAGATTGAACACCGTCCACTATAATAAAGAATGCTATCATAAAGACGAACGGAAGCGTTACCGCAAACCGATAGATGTGCTGAAGCAATTTACTTGGCGCACTCTTCGAGGCACTTTCACTGCGACGCTTATTGTAGGTTATTCCTCCGATCACGAGGAATAGTATACCCACGATCAGGCTGTATATCTGAAGCTTTGCGTCCACAAATACGCTTGCCTCGCCGTCGAAGATTCCAAGCATAAGCGAGAACGGAAGGAAAAACTCCAAACCGAAATATTTGAATATTCCGTAGTCAACATTTAGTATTGGAGCTATCTCGTCGAGCGCGGTAACGCAGAAGGCGCTCATAGAGCGGAAGAAAAGCAGGAAAAGAATTGCTACGAGAAAGTTAGATGTTTTAGTTCCCGTAACCGTCATGGCAAGTATCATAACACCCGCCATCTGCACCGAAAGAACCAAGAACGGAAGCATTCCGAGAATGATGGTTCTGAAAGTAAAGGTATACCCGCTTGCCAAGCTCCACAAAACAGCATTAAGCAGAGTGCTTACTGTTATGGTAACGAACGCCCATGTAAGAACGGCGGCAGTAAAGCTGATATAAACGCATGATCGCTTTTGAGGTATAGAGTGATAAAAGTCAGATTGATTTCGCTCGTTGAGGAACGAGAACATATCGTGCGCAAGTATGGGAACCAACAGTATAACCAGCATACAGAACGGAACCACCATATTAGGCTCAACAAGCTCAAGCCCTCTGTAAAACGAGCTGTAGCTCGAGCTATCTATTATTCCGATTATCGGAATAAAGGCATTAAGAAGAATGATTATCAAAGAGAAGGCAATACCGCTTATCTTTATTTTCTTTAGTCCTTGAACATAAAGATTTTTAGAGAAAAAGTTTGTCACGGTCGTATCCTCCTTACATTAGAATTTCCTTGAAGGCATATCCAAGGCTTTCCATTTCGTATATAAACACTTCCTCAAGATTAAGCGGAAGCACGTCGAGTATCACGGGATCAAGGGCACGAATCTTTGACACGACCTCATCCTTATCTCCTCTTGCGATAAAGGTGCAAACAGAGCCCACCTGATTATAGTCAAGCATTTCTATGCCCGCAAAGCGTTCTTTGTCATATTCTCCGTTGAACGCCACCTGCACCTTAAAGAGCGCGGTCTTAAGGTCTTGAATATCACTTTCAAAGACTATACCGCCCTTATGCAAAAGCGCAAGCTGGTCGCAGGTATCCTCAAGCTCGCGGAGCGAGTGTGAGGTTATTATAGTAGTTGTTTTTCTTTCGAGCACGTCGTTATAGATCACCTGCTTTACGAGATTTCTCATGACGGGATCGAGTCCGTCAAAGGTCTCATCGAAAAACAGGAAATCAGGCATGGACGAAAGTGCGAGTATAGTTGCCGCCTGGCGTTTCATACCCTTTGAAAAAGTGTTTATATTTGCCTTTGGATTGAGACCAAAAGTTTTGGTAAGATTATGAAAACGCTCATAATTGAAGTTCTCATATATGGCGCTATAGAACTCCGCCATTCTCACCATATTTGACTGAGGCAAGAAATAAAGCTCATCAGGAACGTAGAGAATTTTCTTCTTCACCTCGGGATTTTCATAAACAGGCTTACCGTCGAAGTTCACCTCGCCGCTATCGGGGCGATAGATTCCGCTTATAAGTCTTAAGAAGGTGGATTTGCCCGCACCGTTACTGCCGACAAGTCCGTATATACATGCTTCGGGGATTTCGCAGTTGAGATTTTTCAGCGCTGTGAAATCTTCGAATTTCATTGTAAGATTTTTTGCACAAATCATAGCTATCTTCCTTTCTTAATTATTTTGCTTTGTAGACGCTTTTTATCGCTTCAACCACGGTTTTTTCATCTATTTCCGCATTAGCAAGCGTTTTTGCAAGCTCTTTGATCTCGTCAATCTTGCGCTTGAGCCCCTCGCGGATATTTTCAACCGCGTTATCGGCTACAAAGCAACCGCGCCCCGGGGTTGACACGATTATTCCCGCGCGATCCAGCTCCATGAATGCCTTCTGCACGGTATTGGGGTTAGTGGACAGTATTACAGACAGCTCTCTTATGGACGGAAGCTGGTCGCGTTCCTTAAGAATACCTGTAATTATTTCGCGCTTTATTCCCTCTTCGATCTGCTCGTAAATGGGCGTTCTTGACATTTTATCTACTACAAGCATTTATTTTCCTCCTTTCGTCAACTGTACTATATGTGTTAGTACAGTTGTATTATACCAATATCAAGCAGATTTGTCAATAGCTTTGGAAATTTTTATGAAATTTCTTTTCAAAGAAGTAAATGAAAAACGGGGGCGTCTAAACGCCCCCGTCGGGTATTTAATTACTTGTTGTAAACACCGCGCTTTACGTAGTGAGTATGGAGAATCTCGTGTGCCTTATGGCTATTGGGCTCGCCGAAATACTCGTCGTAGAGCTTCTTAACAGCAGAGTTCTCATGAGACTTTCTAAGGTCAGCCTTAGCGTCATCGTTGTAAAGAACTGCCGCACGAACTGCTCTGAGGTCAACAGTCTCGCGAACAGCCGCGGGCTGGTGAGGCTGTCCGCCGCCGTTTACACAACCGCCGGGACATCCCATAACCTCGATAAACTGTACGTCAACCTTGCCTGCCTTAACGTCATCAAGGAGCTTTCTTGCGTTAGCTGTTCCGCTTGCTACCGCAACATTAAGGGTAATGTCACCAAGCTTATAGGAAGCGAACTTAACGCCTTCTGTTCCTCTTACTTCGTTAAACTCAAGCTGCTGGAGAGGCTTGCCCTCGATAACCTCAGCCGCTGTACGGAGAGCTGCCTCCATAACACCGCCTGTTGCGCCGAAGATAGCGCCTGCGCTCGAGCCGATATCGAACGGAATGTCGAATGCTTCATCGTCAAGCTCTCTGAACTTGATTCCTGCCTTCTCGATCATTCTGCCGAGCTCTCTTGTTGTGATAGCTACGTCAACGTCGGGAACGCCTGCGGCAGACTCGCCGTCACGTCCTACCTCAAACTTCTTTGCGGTACAAGGAATTGCGGATACAAAGAAGATATCCTTAGGATCAATTCCCTCTTTTTCAGCAAAGTATGTCTTAACAACCGCGCCGAACATCTGCTGAGGAGACTTACATGTAGAAAGATTCTCAGTCATTTCGGGATAGTAATGCTCACAGAACTTGATCCATCCGGGCGAGCAAGATGTGATCATGGGAAGAACTCCGCCATTCTTAACTCTGCCGAGGAATTCTGTTGCTTCTTCCATAATTGTAAGGTCAGCGGTAAGATTCATATCGAACACGCCGTCAAATCCGAGACGCTTGATAGCGGCAACCATCTTACCCTCAACGTCTGTACCGGGCTCGTAGCCGAAGCACTCACCGATCTGCGCGCGTACGGATGGAGCTGTGCAGATGTATACCTTCTTGGAAGGATCCGCGATAGCTTCCATAACCTTATCTGTATCGTCTCTCTCGTAAAGAGCACCTGTGGGACAAGCAACGATACACTGACCGCAGTTGATACAAGCGTTGTCGCCAAGCTTGGTCTCGAATGCGGAAGCGATATGTGTATCAAAGCCACGGTCATTTGCGCCGATAACGCCAATGCCCTGAACCTTAGAACAAACGGCTACGCAACGGCGGCAAAGGATACACTTATTGTTATCACGGATAATGGGCGCGGAATCATCGATCTCATACTTGTTCATTTCGCCCTTGAAGTAGCTTTCATCTACGCCGTACTCATTGCAAAGCTTCTGAAGCTCGCAGGTTGTGTTACGTGTGCAGGAAAGGCACTTCTTATCGTGGTTAGAGAGAACAAGCTCAAGGTTGAGCTTTCTCGATTTCATGATCTTGGGGGTGTTTGTAAGAACCTCCATACCCTCTGTTACGGGGTAAACGCAAGCGGTTACCATTCTGAAGGGTCTGCCGCCCTCGGAAACCTCAACAAGGCAAAGACGGCATGCGCCGATCGCGTTGATATCCTTAAGGTAGCAAAGTGTGGGGATCTCTATTTTTGCAGCGCGAGCTGCTTCAAGGACTGTCGAACCCTGAGGAACGGCATAATCCATACCATTTATTTTAATATTTACTGTTTCCATAGTTGGGTTCTCCTTTCTTTACGCCTTGATAATTGCGCCAAACTTACACTTGTCCATACAAGCGCCGCACTTGATACACTTAGCAGTATCGATAACGTGAGGAGTTTTGACCGCGCCGCTGATCGCGCCAACGGGACATACGCGTGCGCAGGCGGTACAGCCCTTACACTTATCCTCGATTATCTTATACTGAAGGAGGCTCTTACATACGCCCGCGGGACACTTCTTGTCCACGATATGAGCGATGTACTCGTCTTTGAAGTAACGAAGTGTGGAAATAACGGGGTTGGGAGCGGTCTGTCCAAGTCCGCAGAGAGATGCGCTCTTTATGTAGTTGCAGAGCTCTTCCATACGGTCAAGGTCTTCAAGCTCACCGTTACCCGAGATGATCTTATCAAGGATCTCAAGAAGTCTCTTTGTACCAACACGGCAAGGTGTACACTTACCGCAGGACTCATCAACTGTAAACTCAAGGAAGAACTTAGCGATATCAACCATACAGTTGTCTTCGTCCATAACTATAAGTCCACCCGAGCCCATCATAGAGCCGATAGCAAGAAGGTTATCGTAGTCGATGGGAGTATCGATAAGGTGTGCGGGGATACATCCGCCGGAAGGACCACCTGTCTGAGCAGCCTTGAACTTCTTACCGTTAGGAATACCGCCACCGATCTCCTCAACGACCTCACGGAGTGTTGTACCCATGGGAATCTCAACAAGACCTGTGTTCTGTATCTTACCGCCAAGAGCAAATACCTTTGTACCCTTGGACTTCTCGGTACCCATAGAGGAGAACCAATCAGCGCCCTTAAGTATGATCTGGGGGATATTTGCGTAAGTCTCAACGTTATTAAGAACGGTGGGTTTGCCGAACAGACCCTTTACCGCGGGGAACGGAGGACGGGGACGAGGCTCACCTCTGTTACCCTCGATAGAGGTCATAAGAGCTGTTTCCTCACCGCAAACGAACGCGCCCGCGCCAAGACGGATCTGCATATCGAAGTTAAAGTCTGTGCCGAAGATATTCTTTCCAAGGAGCCCTGTCTCTCTTGCCTGATCGATAGCGATCTGGAGACGGTGAACAGCGATGGGATACTCAGCACGAACGTAAACGTAACCCTCATCAGCACCGATAGCATAAGCGGCAATTGCCATAGCCTCAATAAGAGCGTGGGGGTCACCCTCAAGGATAGAACGGTCCATGAACGCTCCGGGGTCACCCTCGTCGGCGTTACATGCAACGTACTTCTTAACCTGTCCGCGATTGTTGGAAGCGAACTTCCACTTAAGACCTGTGGGGAATCCGCCGCCTCCGCGTCCGCGAAGTCCGGAATCAAGAATAGTCTGGATAACGTCATCGGGAGTCATTTCTGTAAGCACCTTATGGAGCGCGAAATAACCGTCCATAGCGATATACTCTTCGATATCCTCGGGGTTGATAACACCGCAGTTACGGAGAGCAACACGGTGCTGCTTCTTATAGAACATTGTCTCGCTGAGGGAAGCGGCAACTGCCTCCTCCTCACCCTTGGAAGCGCCTGTATCATTGTAAACAAGGCGCTCAACGATACGACCCTTCATAAGGTGCTCATCAACGATCTCGGGAATATCATCAGCGGTTACTCTGCTGTAAAATGTTCCTTCAGGATAAACGATCATGATCGGACCGAGAGCACAAAGTCCGAAACAACCGGTCATGACGATCTTTATTTCATCTTCAAGACCTTTAGCTTTGAGTTCTTCTGCGAGCTTGTCGCGGAGTGTTATACTGCCGGACGAGGTACAGCCTGTACCGCCGCAGATAAGTACATGAGAACGAATCATTTGTCTTATTCCTCCTAATTACTTTTTAAGTGCGCCGATTGTATATTCGGTGATAGGTGCGCCGCCCTTAATATGCTTTTCGATAACTTCCTTTGCGCGCTCAGCGGTCATCTTAACGTAAGTGACCTTTTCAGCATCGGGAGTATAGACCTCAACAACAGGCTCATACTGACAAATTCCGATACAGCCTGTCTGTGTAACGATAACGCTATCGCCAAGTCCTGCCTCCGAAACTCCCTCAACGAAAGCGTTGAGTACGGGACGTGCGCCTGCCGCGATTCCGCAAGTAGCCATGCCGACTACGATACGGATGTCGCCGCCGGAAGTACGCAAAACAACCTTGTCCTGCATTTTGGCCTTTATAGCCTTCAACTCTTCAAGTGACTTCATAGTAATTATCCTTTCGTTTTATATAAAAAATTTTAAACAGTTTTATTGAACCTCACCGTACTGCTCGCGCAGGTTTTCGCCTATCCACGTCAGTATTTCGGGCTCGTTAAGTGGGATATCTCCAAGTATTTCTCTCATCTCCGCGCAGGAAAGAGTTACTTCCCCGCCCTCGGTCTTATGACGATAGGTGAAATTCACCTCGGGAGAACCCTGAACAAGTGTTTTTACTGTTTCGACCATGTCTCCAAGCGGAACGAAATCAATATGATTTTTTCCAAACCTCGCCACAGTCGTTGTACCGTGGTCGGGTGATTCCGACTCGTGTACAGATGTTATTTTAACGCAACCGCCTGTCATTTCGGCAAGCATTGTAAGGAACGGAATACCAAGCCCCACCTTACGTGTCTTTCTCGTGGTAAAAAACGGATCTGACAGTTTTTGTACCTGCTCCGCGGTCATGCCGCATCCGTTATCACTGACCGTAAAGGTAAGCCATTCGCCGTCTTCAACCAGCTCAACAGAAATCTCCGTAGCGCCCGCTCTCACCGAGTTCATCGTAATATCAAGCACGTAAAGTGAAAGTTCATCCATCTTTTTTACCGCCTTTTGTGATATTTAACAGATGATCTATAAGTCGGTTTCTGACTGCGTCGGATGAATAAGGCTCATCCTCAAGCTCGATAGCAAAGCCCTTTTCCGAGATATCGGTAAGGTAATGAGCATCCGAGGATGCCACGTGCACCAAGCCACGTTCGGAAATTATCGGGAAGCGAGCAAGGCAACCGTCAAGCGATGCGATATCGTTAAGCTCATATGCGGTAAACTCAGGCTTGGGCGGAAAATCACCCAGCATTGAAATTATACCGTTTGAGCTTCGGTCGATATGCGCGGGATAGCAGACGCCGCCGCGTGCAAGCACCTCATCAAAAGCTTCGTCGATCGAAATATTCACCGCATTGATAAGGAGAAACTCCTCTTCTCCGCAGATCTCGTCATTTTCGTCTGTAACAAGCTGTTTGCCGAAGATCTCCGAGTCGTTTTTTATACGTAGCCGTTTGGATTCGATAAACTCACCGAAGTCCATCGCCGCCTCAAGCGTTCTGAAAAGGCACACCACGTGTACGTCCTCAGAAGTGGTAAGCTCGACGCCCGCAATCGGAATAATTCCGTGCGCTTTAGCTATCTTAAAAAACGCGGGACAGTTTTTGACCGAATTATGATCGGTAAGCGCGACGATCTGAAGACCGTTAAGAAGTGACATTCCGACGATATTGCCGGGCGTCATATCCTCGTCGCCGCAGGGTGACAGACAGGAGTGAATGTGAAGATCGCAATAATAGAGACTCATGTCTCACTCTCCGAATCAGCCTCGTGTACTCTCGCGCATATCTCATAAGCCGAGAGCGGCGATGTAAGTATGGTTATGCCGTTTTCCTTTGCCTTGGAAAGCTCATCGTCTTGAAGCGTCTCGCCTTCGGCAAGTATCACGGCGGCAGGCTCTGTAAGAGTAGCGACGGCTATAACATTCACATTTGACATAATAGTAACCCAGAGATTGTCGCATTCGACGCGGCTCATGGCACGGCTGAGAAGATCTCCAACGTAAACGCCGTCAAAATTTTTATCACCGTCGCCGCACAAAAAGTCGGCTTCGATTTTTTCACGGATATCATTTACAGTCATCGTCTGTTCCCTCCTTGCCCTCTTTTCGAGTTACAAGCTCACCAAGCTCGAGTCCGAGGCTTTCCTGATGTATGCCCTGCTCTTTGAGATAGCGTTTAAGCATAACGGTACACTCGCCTATCTCGGTTTCGTTTTTAACGATATCCTCGGCAAAAGCCATACAGGTGGGGGCACCGCAGGAGCCGCAGTCAAGACCGGGAAGCTTTTTGGTTATTTCCTCGATGTCACGCATCATGCGCATCGCTGTCTTTCTGTCGGGAGACAGCGAGCTGTAAGGATTGTATTCGACGCTCTTTTCATGGAAATATTCGTCGGGAATCCAATCGCTTGCAGGTCTGTTGGGGGATACCGGCAGATAGCGCTTAAGCGACTGGAGACGAGCCTGGGCTATATAAGGATTAGCCACGGTCATCGCTCCGCCGACGCATCCGCCGTTACAAGCGTTAAGTTCGACAAAATCAAGGTGGTTGATATCCGCGCTATCGATCTGATCAAGAACTCTTATACAGTTCTCAATACCGTCGGCGGCGAGATATCTGTCGTTAAGGATAGCCGTGGACTCTCCGCCTTTTGAAGCCCAACCGATACCGATCATTCCGGCTTCGGTGCTCTCAAGGGGTTCTTCCTCGGTCTTCTTCATTTTGTCAAGTAAAGCAAAATACACGTCTCTCACCGAAACGGTGGCAGAAATGTAATTTCTTTCCCCTGCAAAGTTATTTTTTATATAACTTACTTTCGCGGGACAGGGGGAAATAAATATAATGCCTATATCCTCGGGCTTAAGCTCGGGATGTTCCTTCATAGCCTTCTCTCTGGCGAGCATCGCCGCCACGTCGATAGGCGGAAGGATCGGCATAATGTTTTCGCACAAATAGGGATAATTGGTGCTGATCAGTCTGGTTATCGCGGGACAGGCAGAACTGATCACCGGCTTTTTGACGTCATCACGATTGATGTACTCTCTTGTATAAGCACTTACAATCTCCGCCGCGCAAGCGACCTCAAAAACATCGTCGAAGCCAAGGTCCAAAAGACCTTTGATAATGTAACCGATATTGTCAAGATTGTCAAACTGACCGTAAAAAGACGGTGCAGGAAGCGCAACAGTATATTTGTAATCATTCAGCACAGAAAGCGAATCGTGCGTTGCTTTTTTTGCCTTTGAGGGGCAAACCTTTATACATTCGCCACAATCGATACACCGAACCGAATTGATTACCGCGTGCCCGTCATGAATGCGAATAGCCTCTGTCGGACAACGTTTAAGGCAAGCCGTACAGCCTTTACATTTTTCGATGTCGAGAGACACCGAGTGTTCGTAAGCAGCCTTCATATGTACCTCGATAGCTTCATTTGATTTTGGAAAAGGTCACAGCTTCACTTTCATTGTGACGGTAGTTCCCTCTCCCACAACAGTATCGATATTTAAATAGTCTGTGTATTTTTTCATATTGGGAATTCCCATACCTGCTCCAAATCCGAGGTTTCGGATATTATCGTGAGCAGTTGAATAGCCCGCTTGCATTGCCAACTCCACGTTGGGAATTCCGGGTCCCTTATCGCTTAAGATAATAGTGATCTCCTCATCCGACACCTCAACATCGGCAGTGCCGCCATTAGCATGGATCACCATATTTATCTCGCCCTCATACATGGCTATTGAAACCTTACGTATGATCTCGGGATCGTATGCAAGCTGACGCAATTTTTTCTTGACCATTACAGACGCGGCGCCCGCACTTGAAAAGTCCGCGCCGTCCACATCGAAATGGAATCTTAAGGGTTCAGACATATCAGCCCTCAATATTTCTTTCCAAGCCCGCGGAATAAAGAAGTCCGCAAGTCTCAAACGAGCGTTTGTCGGTATGCATAACCGCAATACCGCATTCCTTGGCAAGCTCTATCATTTCTTCGGTTGGATTCTTACCTCTCGCAAAAACGACACATACCATATCCATCATATTTGCGGTACGAATAACCTGAGGATTAACAAGTCCTGTTATCAAAACGCCTTGTTCCTTAACGTAGGCAAGTACATCGCTCATCATATCACTGCAAAAAGCATAAGATACATCATTCGCAAGCAAATCTTCACCCACAAGCAACTCCGCATCAAGAAGGTCTCTGATTTCACTGATTTTCATACTTCTCTCCCAAACATTCTTAAGTAACACAGAACGGTAAAAACTTAATTACTGATATTTAGCGAGAATGTCCGCAACGTCCTTCTTTGTAAGTCTTCCGTAAACGTCACCGTTAACGGTAAGAACGGGAGCAAGACCGCAAGCACCGATGCAACGTGTTGCCTCGATAGAATACTTTCCGTCGGGAGACGTGCTTCCTACGGGAAGGTTGAGCTGCTTGGAGAACTCCTCGATGATATCGCCCGAGCCCTTTACGTAGCAAGCTGTACCAAGGCATACCGCGATGGAGATCTCTCCGTTGGGGTTAAGCTTAAACTGTGCGTAGAAGGATGCGATACCGTAGATTTCCTCAAGCGGGATACCTGTCTTTTCGGCAATGATCGTCTGAACCTCGATGGGAAGATAGCCGTAAATCTCCTGTGCTTCCTGAAGAATGGGCATTGTCTTTCCGGGAACACCGTCATACTTCGCAATCACCTCAAGAAGCTTTTCTTCCTGCTCCTTGGTGCCGCGAAATTCGACTGTTGTCAATTTCTTTTTCATGATAATACCTCCTGATTGATATTTTTTTAACTATCATGGACAAAAAAATAATTTGTCGGCAACACGTGCATGCCTGACACGCATCGCCACAGTTAGTCGGTTATATGTTTTCATATATAACTATACCACTTTATTATATAATATTTTTTCACAAAAGTCCATAGTTTTTTGAAAAAAGTTTCGATATTTTATCAAAATTTTTGGTTTATTGACGTTTTACTCTGAAAAAGTTTAAAATTCAAAGTCAAGGTTTGCCTTTTTCGCCTGCTCAAACTGGAGTTTTCTTGGAATTTTATATGTTTTTTCTCCTTTTTTGAAATTCGCTCCCGTCTGCTTGAAATGGAATGAGATATGATTTTCCATACAGAAATCATGTATTTTTCTCACCCACTCAAAATCACACACACGAGCTCCCTCACCCGATTCTCCGCCGACCGTAAAGCTTTCTATTCTGTTATCGGCAAGACCGGAAAAATCTATCTCGCCGAGCAACGGCTCACTGACAACCACTCTGTGCTTTATTGGCAGTGACATAAAAATCGGCATACGAAAATCGGCTGTCTGCTGATTTTCGCACGTACAGCCTATAATCACGTTATCGTATCCGTCTCCCCAATCCTCGGGCAAACATTCGGCAAGGCGATGAATACGCTTGGTAAGGAATATAAAATTCAAATCTTTACGCTCAGCCATATAGCGCCACGCCTCGTCGCGCCACGCGTCGGCGGCATCAAGCAGAAAGTCCGAAGAAAAACAGGTATACACGGTTTCGCCCGACGCTATTTTATATTCTCCGTTTCTTCCCTTCCTTATCGGCAAGTCAAAATCTTTATTTTTTGACACCTCAGAGGAGTCCTTACCGTGCTTGCCGTCAATTCTGTAAACGTAGCAATGGCGGCAGCCATCGCTTATTTTTTTACATCCGTGCCACGGATTCCACACACAACTCATTTACACCTCCAAAAAGCAAAAAGGTGCGCTCGGATAAAACCGCTCACACCTTTTTATCAGGTCAAACAGAGACTTATATCTTCTCTTTAACCTTAGATGCCTTACCAACTCTATCACGGAGATAGTAAAGCTTTGCACGTCTAACCTTACCTACGCGGATAACCTCAACCTTATCTACGTTAGGAGAGTGAATGGGGAATGTCTTCTCCACGCCACAGCCGTAAGAAACACGTCTTACGGTGAATGTCTCGGAAATTCCGCCGCCGTGCTTTGCGATAACGGTACCCTCGAACATCTGAATTCTTTCGCGAGAACCCTCCTTGATCTTGTTG
>JAZRDN010000008.1:0-3078 GCA_045660295.1 Eubacteriales bacterium | reverse complement strand
GGCGGAGTATGTGGGCTAAGCTGCACCCCTTTAAGCAAAGTTTCGGTCAAGCCTTTTTAAAGGCTTGCGGATTGTCAAGGCAGTGCCTTGGCTCGCTCGTCGCAACGAGCGAAAGCCCCTTTCGGCGTATCTTTGGTTCTTTCTTTGCGCCTTTTGTGCCAAAGAAAGGACAACGAGGTTAAAACTAACTTTCAAATGAACTGCACAACAGTTTTATAAGGCATAAACCTTTTTATCCACTTTTTCTTTTTGAAGCCAAAGGCGCAAAAAGAAAAAGTTCACAAAAAGAAAAACGCCGAAGGATTATTTCGCCGCGTGCGCGCGGCGACAAGGGCTACGCGCCCTTGACTGGCGCCCACTGCCGTGGGGGGCTTCCATCGGTGCTGTGCGTCGCCAGAAGTTTTGCGAAACTTTTGGAGCGCGTGCTACGGTGCAAACAAAATAACAACAAAGGAGAACAAAAATGGAAAGCTACAAGAGAGAATTTATACAGTTCCTTGAGAACGCAGGCGTTCTTAAGTTCGGTGACTTTACCGCTAAAAGCGGCAGAAAAATTCCCTATTTCATTAACGCAGGTATGATTAAAACAGGCGACGATATCGCTAAGCTCGGCGAGTTCTACGCTAAGGCTTATTTCGAAAAGGTCGGCGCTAAAAAGGCTGTCCTCTACGGACCTGCCTACAAGGGTATTTCCCTTGCCGTCTCCGCGGCAGTCGCTCTTTCCAAGAACGACCTCAACGTGCCCTTCTTCTTCAACAGAAAAGAGGTTAAGGACCACGGCGAGGGCGGCGTGTTCGTAGGATACGTTCCCACCGCGGGCGAGGAAGTCGTTATCATCGAGGACGTTATCACCGCGGGCACTGCTATCCGCGAGAGCATGGAGATACTTTCGCATCTTGAGGGCGTTAAGGTTGCCGCTACCTTTATCATGGTTGACCGCAAGGAAAAGGGTCAGACCGATAAGGGCGCTATGCAGGAGATCGAGGAGCAGTTCGGCTTCCCCGTATACTCAATAGTTGACGTTTACGATATCATCGAGTACCTTGAAGAAGACGAGAAGAACCGCGAGAACGTTGACCGTATCAAGAACTATCTTGCAGTCAACGGCGCAAAGGCGTAAGGTGGCAGAATGAGACACCTTATCGGAATTGAGGACCTTTCGGTAGCCGAGATCGAGGATCTTGTGGCTACCGCCGAGGATATAATCGACAACCCCGCGAAGTACGCTGAGGTATGCCATGGCAAAAAGCTGGCGAGCCTTTTCTACGAGCCCTCAACCAGAACCCGTCTCTCCTTTGAGGCGGCTATGATAGAGCTTGGCGGAAGCGTTATAGGCTTCTCCGAGGCGCAGAGCAGCTCGGCGGCAAAGGGCGAGAGCGTGGCTGACACCGCAAAGGTCATCTCCTGCTTTGCCGACATTATGGTAATGCGCCACTTCAAGGAGGGCGCGCCCATGGTGGCTTCGCTTAACGCCACAGTTCCCGTTATCAACGCGGGTGACGGCGGTCACAACCACCCCACCCAGACTCTTACCGACCTGCTTACCATCAAGCGCGAAAAGGGAAGATTCAATAACCTTACCGTCGGTCTTTGCGGCGACCTTAAGTTCGGACGCACGGTCCACTCGCTTATCGCGGCGCTTTCGAGATACGAGAACGTGAAATTCGTGCTTATTTCTCCCGCTGAACTGACTATTCCCGATTACATCAAGAACGACGTGCTTAAGAGAAACAACATCGAGTTCAAGGAGACCACCGACCTTGAGGCGGTCATGCCCGAGCTTGATATTCTCTATATGACGCGCGTTCAGCGCGAGCGCTTCTTCAACGAGCAGGATTACATCAGACTTAAGGACAGCTACATTCTGTCCCAGTCCAAGCTCAATCTGGCAAAGAGCGACTGCATCGTTATGCACCCGCTTCCCAGAGTCAACGAGATAACCGTGGAGGTCGATAAAGACCCGCGCGCGTGCTATTTCAAACAGGTGCTTTACGGAAAGTACATCCGCATGGCGCTTATCAAAATGCTTTTGGAGGCGGCGAAATGAATATAGATTCGATAAAAAACGGATTTGTGCTTGACCACATCAAGCCCGAAAAGGGAATGGAGATATACCGCTTCCTTGGACTTGACGAGGTTGACGGTATGGTTGCCCTTATCAGAAACGCGGCAAGCCGCCGCATGGGGCGCAAGGATATAATAAAGGTAGATGCCGAAAATCTTGACATCGACCTGAGCGTTCTGGGCTACATCGACCCCGAGATGACCATAAACGTCATCAAGGACGAGAAGCTGATAAGCAAGTACCACCCCGAGCTGCCCGAGCAGATAGTTGATATAGTCAAGTGCAAAAACCCCCGCTGTATCACCTCTACCGAGCAGGAGCTTAAGCATATTTTCAAGCTCACCGACCGCGATAACCGCACCTACCGTTGCGTCTATTGCGAGGCTCAGGCAAAGAACAAATAAACTAAAAAAGCAACCGATTTCGGTTGCTTTTTTTAGTTTATTTTGTACGATTGTTTTCGCTCATAGCAATATTTTCTGCTTCGATTAGTGGGTCATATTCGGGGAAACAAAGCAAAAAATAGTCACACTCGTCGCAACAACACTCAAAGCCTCGCTCTCCGTTGCCAAGACAAACGTCAGACTCTCCGGGCGTGAGTTCTATACCGGTAATATCGATAACCTTTTTTGGGATATTGTTGTTCATATATCCTCCTGTCATCATATAAAAAGGTGCGCAACCGAAGCCACGCACCGAAAAACGCAAACCCCGGTTGTTGTCACACAAACCAATCGGAATAAGAATATTTCAGCTATACCCAGATTTATAGGAGCCTGCATTTTTACCAAGTCCATAAATCTGAGTATATCCCAAAAAGAGCATACTATCCCCTAAAGCGGAAAATACCGTTAATACCGATTATTAAGTTTGTGTGACAACGATATTATATCATATTTTCGACAAATTGTAAATACTTTTAGATAAGTTTTTAAAAGTTTATCTTTTTGTCCTTTCTTTGCTCGTGCAAAGAAAGAACGAAAGAAAGCACGTCGGGAGGGCGTTTGCGAGCG
>JAZRDN010000007.1:0-71297 GCA_045660295.1 Eubacteriales bacterium | reverse complement strand
CCCTACAACGTGTGTGCGAAGATAGTGCTAAAAATATTGTTTATTTTGCACCCAAGGCAAAGGAGTGCGTGTTTAGCGCACGACTTGGTATACGACCGTTATGTTTGCACCGCACACAGAACGCTGACCAACTGGCGGCGGCGCCTTCGCCGCCCAAAGTAAAGGCGACGGTGTTTAGCCGTCGCCTTGGTTTACGTGTGATATTCTAAATATTTTTGCCGCACGTGGTACGCTGACCTATTGGCTCCCCGCTAGGGGCGAGCGGTGATCTTTATGTTTACGGGGGAGATTTGCGCCTGCTCGTAAACTATCTCGTTTATCTGCGCTATCTGATTGGGGAGAAGCGACTCCTCGCTACCTGTCTTTACCACTACCGTAGCGCCCTCGCCGTTGATTACCGCAACGCAGTCCTCAAAGCCCTTTGCCATAACGAGAGTCTCAATGTTTGCCTCGGCAGACATTTCAAGCGCAAGGCGGTTGATGTCGGAAAGCGCCTGAGTTTTTACAGCCTCGTCGGCATCGGCGTTGTCAACCACTGACTGAAGTACCTCAAGCGCCTCGTCACGGGTGCGCTCGCGGCTTACCTGCACAGTTGCGAAATAGCTGTCGCCGCTATTTTCCGAGTCGCCTGCCGCGTTTACAGTGCCCGAGCCGTCGCCGTAGCCTGTGTAGCCGTCCTCCTCGCCCGCAAAGAGCATCCAGTTTACCCAGATAGCCGCGCCGATGAGAAGAACCGCGCAAGCGATGGCGATGTTGCGTTTGCCGATTTTTTCAAAAATGTTTTTCTTTGATGTGTTTTCTGCTTGAATAACCATGATAATCCTCCTTGTTTTCGGTCTTCAATGAATATATATTTCCATGTGCGCCGATTTATGATAAATCGGTGTTCTTTTTTGAGCCGATTATAAAAATTTTGTTTGCCCCGATGCCCAGCGCCGACGATAGAAGCCTTGAAAGCCTTTCCTCAAGAGCCGCGCTTTGAGCGCCCGAATATACCACACCCACCCCCAATACCGTGGGCATAGAGGTGTTCTCAATAAGCGCCGACTCGGAGCTTCCGCTTCCCACGGTTACCACTCCGCCCCGTGAGTCAAGAGCGTAGACGTAGGAAAAACCGCCATCAAGGCTGACAAAGACCTGTACGTCAGCGCCTACCATTGCCTCGCAAAGCGCCTCCAGCTCATCCTCAAGCGCCGCGCGGTAGGTCTCTAAGTCATCAATTTTCGGTTCTTCCTTTGACGAGCCGCCGCTACCGAATAAAAGCAACGCCACGCCCAGTACAAAGCCTATTCCTATTATCGCGACACGCCATTTCGCCGTGTCTTTTTTGTTTTCGCTCATGTTTGTTCCTTTCTTTTGCTAACTTACCCCACCACCACGATGCACTCGCACCCAAACGCGCCGCCAAGGTGTTCTTCTATCTTGTAGGGATTGCGGAATATGTCGTTTCCCATCAGCGTTACCGTTATTCGCGTCGGTCGGCGGTCGTCGCCCATGAGAACTCCTACCTCAAAGTCCTTAAGCCCGAAGGTGGCTTCAAGCTCGGCGGAAATTCCGTTTCGGTAGGCGTCCCCAAGAGCCTCGTCGGCTATCTCTGCATATTCGTTGTCGTCGGCTTGCTCTAAGAATATTTCACCGCCAAAATCGGGCAACAGGCGCGCAAGCTCCCCCAGCGGTCTTACCATTACCAGCAGCAGCGCCAAGCCGAATATCAGCTTCAGATAAGGTCGGGTCTTTGCGCTTTCGGGTATAAGCGACTCGGTAACGCCAATGGCAAGCGCGGCGCAGATTATCCCGTAGATATAAGCGCTCATAAGCCACCTCCAAACGCCAGAGTGCTCTTTGTGAAAAGCGTCAGCATCAGTATGAATACCACTGTCGAAATGGCTATTACCGCCAGCATGTAGCCGTATACCGAGACCACGCCAGACAAAAGCTCTTTCTCTCTGTCACAGTCCAGCATCTCCGCCGCGCCCGACAAGAGCACCAAGCCGCATCGATAAAGCCAGACCGACAAAAACGTGGGAAGCGCCAAAAGCAGGATAAGAATTATCCCCACCGCGCCGCTGACGCTTTTCATATATGTAAGCGCCGTGGCAAGTGTCTTGAATGAGTCGCCTATGGCAGAGCCCACCAAGGGAATGGCGTTTGAGGCGAACATCTTCGCCCCGCGCATAGCCACGCTGTCGCCTGCCGCCGCAATGCCTATCTTTATTGAGAGAATGAAGCTGAGGAGACTCATCACCGCGCCGAAGAATACCCCAAAGCATCGCCTTATGGCGCGCGCTACCGCCCCAAGTCTGAATTTTGAGGAAAAGACGTTTGCCGCCGATAGGGCAAGGCTGATTCCCACTATTCCGCCGAAAGCCTCGCCCACTATCGCCTCAAGCGCACCGAGAAGCATGAGAAATCCGCCGTGAGTCGCCACCGCCGCGCCGCCGCTTCCGCCCATGGCAAGCACCGCGCCAAGTATGGGAAGCATAGCAAGACAAAGCTCGGAGAGCCGTGAGAGAAAGCCGGTTGCCGCTTCAATGTGCGCCGCCGCGCATCTCACCAGAATTGCGGTCATCACAGTTGATACCGCAAGGCTTACCGCGCCCGAAAGCGCCTCGGAGCGAAGCGTGTTCTTGAAGGTTGACAAAAGCGCCGACACTAAAAGCACCGAAAAAAGCGACAAAAGCGTGGGTATCGCGGCTTTCAGCCCGTCCGAAAGCAGACCGCCGATAAGCCTTGTGAAAAAGCCCGTGTCCAATACCTGGTCAAGCCCTTGCGCCGCACTGTCAATGCCGCCCTCAAAAAAGCTGTCGGGCAGGAGCTTTGCGATGTCGTCGGGTATGCTCTCCATCATCTCGCCAAAGCTCTCGTCCACCGTGTCGGTCGAGTTCGTCTCGGCGTGGCAGGGAAGCGCAAAAAGCGCAAGCGTGAAGAAAACCGCCAAAAGCTTAGCCCACAAGAGCTTCCACCTCCTCAAGCAGAGCCTTTACGAGGGGGAGACATAACAAAAGTATCTCCACCTTGCCCGCAAGCTCTGCAAAGCCCGCCACACTGCTTTCACCGCATTCGCGACAAAGCTCGGCGGCGGTGTGCGACATAAGCGCCACGCCAAAGGCTCCGAAAAGGACGCCCTGCCATTCGGCAAGCGCGGAGCTTGCCACAAGCTCCGAAATATATGAAAAGAGCGGGGAAGCAAGTCCTATTACCAGTCCGAAAAAGACCACAGAAGCCGTGACCTTAAGAGGAACGTCGAAGCCCGAATATACCCGTCTGACCACCGAGAAGCAGAGTGCGGCGAGAAGCGCTACGGCGCATATCTTCATAGTGTCAAGCCCACTCAAAGCCCGAATACCTCTCTTATGCTGTTGAACAGCTCGCCGATCTCGCCCACGAGGATAATCAAAACCGTTAGGATGCCCGCAAGCCCGACGAACATAGCCTGCTCGTCGCGCCCGTATTTGTTTAGGATCTGCGCGAGTATACCGACAAGTAAGCCGACTCCCGCCACCTTGAAAATTAAACTTATATCCATTTTAACCTTTCCCTGGGTGTGTTGAATTAAAATGCACTGCACCACAATTTTATAGTGCATAAACCGTTAGTCCACTTTTTCTTTTTGGAGCCGAAGGCGCAAAAAGAAAAAGTTCGCAAAAAGAAAAACGCCGAGGGTTATTTCGCCGCGTGCGCGCGGCGACAAGGGCTACGCGCCCTTGACTGGCGCCACCTCGCCGGTGGGGGCTTCCATTGGTTGCGGTGCTAAATCAACAATATCACCACCGCCGCGGATATGCCGTAGCCTTTTACCCGTGAGATTGCCGTGACCTCTTTGACTCGGTTTTCCAAGGCTTTCTTTCTCGCCTCCAAGCGCCCGAGGAGCTTGTCGCAAATGCGGAGCTCCTCGTTGCCGTAGCCTCTACCCAGCGCGCGCGCCTCGGATATTTCGGCTCGCAGATTCTCGGAAAGAGAGGATAAAAGCCCGTCCATGCCGCCCGAAATGCCGCGCGCGGCAAAGATTGCGTCAAGCGGCGTGCCGTAGTCGGATATCTCGCTTTTTATGTAGCGAAACAGTGACAGTGTCCTGTCTGTCTCGTCAAGCTCGCGCGTTACCTCTCGCCTCGCGGCGCTTGAATAGAGCGCTCCGCAGCTAAGTATTACAGCCGCGCCTACAAGCTTAAGTATCAAGGCACTCCTCCCGCATGTGAATTTTGTATGGTGGGTCAGTACCTCTGGAAAGCTCGGCGTAACCCCCAAATACTCCCGCGCGGTGAAGCTCGGCTATGCCCCTGCGTGACAGCAAGTCCGCAAGGTCTGCCGCGTGCGCCGATGCCACCAGCGGTACGCCGCCGCCGTGAAGCTCGCATATCGCTTCGCTTTCGCCCGCTCCGATCTCGTCGCAGATGACCACCTGCGCCCCAAGCGTCCGCGCGGCTATCTCAATGCCCGCGCGTCGAGGGTAGCCCGACAGAATATCCAGACAAAGCGAGTCACCGTCAAGCGAAAAGCCAAGCTCTCCGCGAGTGTCTACTACCACCACTCGCTTCGGGTCATCTCCCGACGAAAGCTCGCGGGCTATCTCGCGGAGCATGCTTGTTTTGCCCCCCAGCGGCGGCGAGAAAAGAAGCAGACCTCGGGCGTAGCCGAAGCCCTCAAGCGCCGCGCGAAATCCGCTTGCGTCGGCGTTTATCCTGTGGGGTATCCTGATTACCAGCGATGAGATATTCCGCACACCGCCCACAGTCCAATCTCCGCAAACGCCCACGCGCACACCGTCACGCGCCGAAACAAAGCCGTTTTTTATGCTTTCGGCGCAGGCGTAAAGCGAGCCGCCGCACGCGCGCAGAAGCATTTCCTCAAGCTCGCCCTCGCTTGCCGAGACGTCGAGCATTGCGTTTTTTTCCTCGCCGCAGACCCATATGCGGCGCGAGGACTTTATGCGAATCTCCTCAACGGCAAAGCCGAGCGCGGCTTGCTCGATCTCCCACAAAAGCTCGCGCGGTAACAGCTCAGCCGCCGCGCGCGGTAAGGCCCTGCGGTTGATTATAACGTTGTCCATTTTCTCACCTGCCCTGACACATCTTATGCGGTAGGGCGGGGGATTATGACCTGTCCGCGCAAAATCACGATAACCTATGCCGGGGGACAAAGAAAAATCGGAAGGCAGAAATGCCTTCCGATTTGCGTTGAATATTCGGTTTTGGGAATTAAGCAATATACAAAATGTAATACAAAAACGCCGCCAATGCCGCGGTAGCCACAAAAGACAAAATAAGGAAAACGGTCAGCAATACAAATCTGCGCTTTGCCTTCTTTCTGTTGAGTGCAAGCTCGTCCTTGAGCAATTCTATTTCGCCAATTAATTGCTGATAATCTTTCTGTCTGCCTTCGTCAGCCTTGGCGAGGTCGTCCTTTATAGCAGATATCTCGGTCTCCGCGCTCGCGAGCTTTTCGTTGATACGCGCGATATCCTCATCGCGCTTTGAGCCCTTTTTGCCTGTTATTTTTGATATTCTGTCTTGTATGCTCTTGCTCGCTTCTGTTGCGATCGTCATTTGCTCGGGGTGCTTTATAACGTACTGACCCGCCTTTTTGATGCCGTCTACAACTGTTTTGATCTTTTCCGTGGTGCTCATGCTTCCTCCGTTGGTGATTTGATTTTTGTCTTTCTTCTATTCTATCACAAACAAAAACAAAATTCAATATAATTTGATAAAAAAACAACAGCAGAGAGTTTTTTGTCATCAACAGGAGCGATCAGCGGGTTATGGGCAAAGGATCGGTTCGCAGCATATGGAAAAGCAGTCCACGGAGCTTGACCGCCGTGACGTTTTTTCGTGTTTACACCGATTGACAAATAATAATGTTTTTGCTATAATAAGAATCGAAAACTCATAGCCAAAGCCAACTATGATTAAAAAGGAGGCTCAAAATCAGTATAGCTATGAACAAAAATAAAATATCAAAAACCTCATATATGCACTACCTGAAGCTGGTGATCCGCTCTGTGCTGTTAGTTGCGGCGTTGGCTCTCTATATTGTCAACCGCGTCAAAAGCACGGGTGAGCCGTTCGGCGGTTACGATAAGCTGCCGTGGCTGCTTGTGGTGATATGGATAATTTATGCGGTGGAAATGTTTTTGCGCTTCTTTCCGTCGAAGCTGGAAAGCCCCGGCTGTCAAAAGCAGTTTGCGAGGAATTATCTGCCGACGGGAGAAGAAAAGCCGCGGCTTCAATCTTGGAAGCGAACCTTTTCGGTTGCGCTTGCGTGGGTGATATTAAACGCCGCTATCGGAATCCTTTATTATACCCAAGTGATCGATATAGGCATTCTTGTTCTTATCAGCCTCGCTTACGGCGTTTGCGATATGATATGTATTCTGTTTTTCTGCCCCTTCCAGACATGGTTTATGAAAAACCGATGCTGTACCGATTGCCGCATCTATAATTGGGATTTCGCGATGATGTTCACGCCCTACGTCTTTATTCCGAATGTTTATACGTGGTCGCTTCTCGGAATGTCGCTCTTGTTGCTTTTCCGTTGGGAAATAACGCTTCATCTCCACCCCGAACGCTTTGCGGAAAACACGAACGCCTGCATTTCCTGCAAAAATTGCAACGAGAAGCTCTGCTCGCATAAAAGACAATTGCGGAGCTTTATTCAAAAGAACAGAAAACGCTTGCTCCTCAAGGGGAACGAGATAATAGACAGCGCCAAGAGCAGTATTGATAAGACCATAAAAAAGCATAAAAGAAATTCTAAATGATCGCGCGGTGGGGGGCATGGTATCACAAGCCATGGCTTCGAGCCGCATTTCAAACAATAAAATAAGGGAGCAAACGCTCCCTTATTTTATTGAATACTGATTATAATTTGGATACGCTCACCGAGGCGGTGCAAAAAGCGGTGCATACTATGATACTTAACTTTGACCTATGTTCCTGCAATTGAATTTCCACCTTTTCAAAAACTATTCAATCTACTTTTTCAATAAATTGTTCAATTGAAGTTGTAATCCCCTTTTTTAAAAGAACATCACATAAGATACCGAAATAATCTTGTTTAAGATTTGCATATTCGGGTAAATCTTGTGTATTACTTTGTGAAGCAACCGCAAGTATTAGATAATTATTTGCTATTGCAAGCATTTTATCGATAGTTGGATATTTTTTACGTAATTCATTATCTAATCTTTGCGCTTCAAATAAATTTTCTATAGTTGGTGTGGTTGATAAAACAGTATTGATTCTATTAAGATCATTCGCCACATCAGATAATTCGTGCGCTTCGTGTGCAATTTTGAATGCTTCTTTAGCTAAGTTATTATCAAAATGTATCATTTTCCACCTCCTTTATGAAATTAAAACTTATGTTAATGCTTTTTATTTTTTCTGCAAATAGGGCAACCGTTCCCTTTGTTTCTATCAATAATTCTCGCTTGCCACTCGTGTCCCATGCCACACTTCCACCATACCTTTTTGTTGCTCTTAGGTAACACATCAGCAGGTGTTAATCCGTTGTTTTTTTCATAATTCCATTCTTTTGCTAAAGTTGGATTGATTGTTTGTAAGTCATTTTCACCTTTAACGCTGTATCTACCTGAACAATATGGACATCCATTTCCGTTATTTCTGTTATTTATAGTCGTTTCCCACTCATGTCCTTTGCTGCACTTCCACCATACTTTTTTATTACTATTCGGCGTTACATCCATAGGACTTAATCCATAATTTTTTTCATAGTTCCACTCTTTGGCTAAGGTTGGATTAACTGTTTGCAAATCATTTTCACCTTTAACGGCGTATCGGTTAGAACAATATGGGCAGTTGTTTCCATTATTTCTGTTATTTATAGTTGTTTCCCACTCATGTCCTTTACTACACTTCCACCATACTTTTATATTACTATTCGGCGTTACATCCATAGGACTTAATCCATAATTCTTTTCATAATTCCACTCTTTGGCTAAGGTTGGATTAGTAGTTTGCAAGTCATTATAGCCCTTTAAAACTTTTTTACCAGAACAATACGGACACCCGCGCCCTTTATTCCTATTAGATATCGCCGCTTGCCATTCGTGTCCTTCGCTACACTGCCACCAAACTTTTTTATGACTGTTCGTTGCAAAATGTTCCGGTCTTAGATTGCCGTTCTTTTCATAATTCCATTCATTTGCTATTTCCGGCTTAGAAAATAAAAGAGAGGTTTCTTTTTCGGTGTGTTCTCGCAAATTTTCTATGGCAATAGTGTCTCTTTTTAGATTAACGTCGACGCTCGTGCCAACAATTTTACTTAAAACTTTTTCAATGATTGTCGATAAATCTTTTTGATCCTTTTGAATAGTGTAATCAATAGAACTGTCATTCAATGGGAGCAAACCTTCTCTGATTCTATATAATTTTACCCCATCTCTTTCACACTTGCGATTTTTTTCTAAATCTTCTTCTGTTTTATTTCTGTGCCAAAAATAACCGTCATATTCAATAGCAGTTTTTTGGGATGGGATATAAATATCTAATTCATAACCTTGCTCCCTATACGAATGTACTACCTCTAAACCATATTTTTTGAAATAAAAAACAAGCGCATATTCAGGGAAAGATGTTTTTCGCTCAGAGTTACAAACAGGGCATTCATTTCCTCTGTTTCTATTGTTTATTGTCGATTGCCATTCGTGTCCTTTCTGACATTTCCACCATACTTTTTTATTGCTATTAGGCGTTACATTTACAGGTGTTAATTCGTTGTTTTTTTCATAATTCCATTCTTTAGCCAAAGTTGGGTTAACTGTTTGCAAATCGTTAAAGCCTTTTAAAACTTTTTTTCCTGCACAATATGGACATCCGTTCCCATTATTTCTAAGAGCTATCGTTACTTGCCATTCATGTCCTTTGCTACATTTCCACCATGCTTTTTTGTTGCTATTGGGTAATACATCCGCAGGAGTTAATCCATTATTTTTTTCATAATTCCATTCTTCAGCTAAAGTTGGATTGACTGTTTGTAAATCATTTTCACCTTTAACGACGTATCGCCCTGAGCAATATGGACATCCATTCTCGCTATTTCTACTGTTTATCCTCGCTTGCCACTCGTGTCCTTTGCTACATTTCCACCAAGCCTTTTTATTGCTATTGGGAGATACATCTATAGGTGTTAATCCATTATTTTTTTCAAAATTCCATTCTTTTGCTAACGCGGGGTTAATCGTTTGTAAATCATTATATCCTTTTAAAACTTTTCTGTTTGAGCAATATGGGCACCTATTTCCTTTATTTCTATTAACTATCTCTGCTTGCCATTCGTGTTTTTTGCTACATTTCCACCATACCTTTTGTCCGCTACCAAGGGTTAATTGCGATGGGGTTAAATCCGTATTCCTTTCCCAGTTCCATTCTGCCATAAGTTGAGCATTATCGCTCACGTATTGTTTTTCTTTTTTTTTTGCCACAATGCTCACCTCGATTCGATGTTGATGTAATAATTATATCATAACTTCTACGAATTTTCAAGCCGTTTCACACTCTGACACTTATCTTTTGTTAAGTGTCAGAATCAATAATCAAATGTGGACTTTGATAGTTTAAGTCCTCAAAAATTCAGTAGAAAGAAAACTTATAATTTTGATACGGACACTTATCTCGCGCCCCAAAACAAGAAAAACCTTATAAATCAAGGCTTGCCGATAAAAAATAAGCACCGCTTTTACGATACGGTTTCGTATCATAATTACGGTGCTTATTTGGTCGGAGTGACAGGATTCGAACCTGCGGCCTCATGGTCCCGAACCATGCGCACTACCAAACTGTGCCACACCCCGATTATTGTATTATATTTTACAAATGTTTTGTTATTATAAACGTTTTGTTACGAGTGTCCCGAACCATGCTTACATCCCTGTTGCAACTAAGGCTCTGACGGCGCAAGCCGTGGTTTGCTTGTCAATCGCCAAGTTGCTGCCACGCCTTATTGCTCGCTGTATCCACCGTATGGCGGCGCTCGCAAACGGCTCCAAACTGTGCCACACCCCGATGAATTTACTGTTTTTCATACCAAGATATTTTATCACATCTTCTGTGATTTGTCAAGCGGTAATTTGAAAAATCCCGAAAATAAAGCGATTTGAGGAAAGGTGCGGCTCTTTTTATATATAAAATACAGAAGATCTGTTGACCTTTTGACTAATATTCTCATATGCACAAAAAACAAAGGCGACGGTGTTTATCCGCCGCCTGTTATTACGTGGGGTGTTTTTGCCCTTTGGAGGCTTCTATCATGCTTCGCAAGGACGAAACAGCGTCCGAAAGACCGCCCACGCTGTCCACAAGTCCGCACTCCACCGCATCGTTGCCGCCTATTATCGTACCCACGTCGTTTGCCATGGAGTCGGTGTTGGTCATAAGGTCCTCAAGCCTGTCGGCGCTTATTTTCGAATGTCGGCAGATAAAGTCGCAGATGCGCGCCTGCACCTCGCGCATATACTCAAAGCTTTGGCGCACGCCGATTACCAGCCCGTTGAAGCGGACGGGATGCACCGTCATGGTCGCCGACGGCACGATAAAGGACTTTTTCGCCGCCACCGCCAAGGGCACGCCTATGGAATGTCCGCCGCCGAGGACGATAGACACTGTTGGCTTTGACATCGAGGCTATCATCTCGGCAATGGCAAGCCCTGCCTCGACGTCTCCGCCCATAGTGTTGAGCATGACGAGAAGCCCGTCTATCTCCTCACTTTCCTCAATGGCGGCTAAAAGCGGAATGATGTGCTCGTACTTTGTTGTCTTTTGGGTTTCGGGCGAGATGTAATGCCCCTCGATCTGTCCGATTATCGACATGCAGTGGATAGAGCCCTTGGAGTTTTTTACGACTACACTGCCGTCCTTTTCCTCTCCCATCGGGCGTTCCTGTTTGTTTTCGCTCATATTCAGCACCTCTTTTTACACTTTTACATTATTGTTCACGAAAAAAACAGGGGTTATTCAAACAGGCAGGCTTTCGAACGTTTTTTAGTTTTTTTACACGCCTTACGACCGCAAAAAGTAAAGAATTTTTATTGACACGGATTGCATTATGTGTTATAATCAATTGTAAAAAATTATGAATGAAAACTCAGTGTGAAATCAATAAGAAAGGATTACCCATGAGCACAAAAATAGCAATTTTCGGTTACGGAAACCTCGGCAGAGGAGTTGAATCCGCAATCAAGCAAAACAAGGATATGGAGCTTGTGGCGGTGTTTACCCGCCGCTCCCCCGAAACACTTAAGATAAATACCGCGGGCGTTCCCGTCTATGGTGCCGACCGCGTTACGGAATTTAAGGATAGCATCGACTGCCTTATTATCTGCGGCGGAAGCGCTACCGACCTGCCCACACAGACCCCTGAGCTTGCAAAGCATTTCAACGTTATAGACAGCTTTGACACTCACGCGCGTATCCCCGAGCATTTTGATAACGTGGATGCCGCCGCTTCGGGCGCTGGCAAGGTTGCCGTTATCTCCTGCGGCTGGGACCCCGGTATGTTCTCGCTTAACAGACTCTACGCCGAGGCAATTCTTCCCGACGGTAACGCCTATACCTTCTGGGGCAAGGGCGTAAGTCAGGGTCACTCGGACGCCATAAGACGTATCGAGGGCGTTGAGGACGCAAAGCAGTACACCATTCCCGTTCCCGAGGCGCTTGACGCGGTAAGAAGCGGAAGCAATCCCGAGCTTACCACACGCCAGAAGCACACACGCGAGTGCTTTGTGGTAACGAAAGAGGGCGCTGACAAGGCGAGAATTGAGAACGAAATAAAGACCATGCCCAACTATTTTGCCGACTACGACACCACGGTGCATTTCATCTCCGCCGAGGAGCTTAAGAGAGACCATAGCGGTATTCCACACGGCGGCTTCGTCATAAGGAGCGGAAAGACAGGCGAAAAGCTTGAGCACAATCACATTATCGAATACAGCCTTAAGCTCGACTCCAACCCCGAGTTCACCGCATCGGTAATCGTGGCGTGCGCCCGAGCGGCGGTAAGAATGAACAGAGAGGGCGCAAGGGGCTGCAAGACAGTCTTTGACATTCCCCCCGCGTATCTCAGCCCCAAGTCGGGTGCGGAGCTTCGCGCGAACTTGCTGTAATTATGGCTACTTATTTGTTTGCTCTTTAAGCGCAACGCCCTCTCTTGCGCCTAAAAATCGGGTTTGCGGAGCAAATTTGCGGTGTTCAACCGCAAAACGATTTTTTGGCATGTTTCATTTGGTTCGTTTCTTGTCGCATGACAAGAAATGAACAAGCCCCGCCGGCGAGGCGGTAAACAATAATTTAGCTCACAAAAAATACTCCATTAAAACTAAAAAGTGCTGAGTCTTAATGACTCAGCACTTTTATTAACTATTACATTTTACGTTGACCGAAAATCAGTGATTTCTGAGTCTGTACGCAGTGGTTGACTGGGGAGTGTAAGAATGACCTAAGTTCTGAGAGACCGAGATGGACTTTTGGCAGTTGAGCGCGTTGTACACCGCGAGTATGCCCGAGGGAGGACAGGTGTTGTCTCCCAATCCTGCCGAAAGAGTTACCTGGACGTCCTCGTCAACAAGGGTGGCAAACGAGCAGCAGTCGTAGTACATAAGCGCGTTGGTGTAAGCGGGCTTAAGATCGCCGGGGAAGCGTCCTATATTTTGACCGCCTATGTCGCAGAACCAAGGAAGTCCCATGCTTATCTCGGTAACGTCGTCGTCAAGCGCGCCAAGCGCTATTGCCTGGAATCCGCCCTGGCTTCCGCCTGTGGAAAGGAAAGAATCGCCCTTCTTCCAAACCCCGAGGGGTTCTATTTTTTTGCCGTTAAGGTATATATTTCCGAACTCCTTGCCGCCTGCGAAAGCCTTAAGAAAGCGCGCGCCAAGCAGGTTTCTGGTTACCATTCCGTGGAAGTAAACTGTGTCGGGATTTTGGTTCTCAACAGGGTCAAAGCCGTAATCTGACGGAGGATAATCGGGGTTGGGGTCGTCCAGTCTGAAGCCGTGGGGCGCCATTTCAACCGTTACCGCGCTCTCGTTGAATCTGGGCTCTGCACCTCTTGTCGCACCGTAGCCTCTGAAGGTTACGCGGAGATTGAGCGAGTCCTTGTTAAGAGGATAGGTCAGGTATCCCGTGGAGATCTTGCCGTCGCCGTAGCCTATCTCGAAAAGATAAGCCTTGTATTTGTTTGTGTCGTAGTTGTACTTGGTAGTGGGAACCTCCTCAAAGCGAACGAGGTTTATGTCTCCCTTGTAGCACTCGTCGTAGACCTTGCTCCAGTATTGCTCAAGGTCAGCGGGTGCGGGCGCGCCGGGGAGTATCTGCTCAACGCCTGCCATAGCTCCGCCACGGAATACTACGCCTGTGTTTATCTTGTTTTTGTTGCTGTCGCACATATATACAGCTACAAGTGCGTGGCCGGGTTTGCTCATTTTTGTGGTCACGGTGAAATGACCCTTGGAGCCGTCGGCGTATCCGTCGGATATCTGCTTGCCGTCCTCACCCTCTATTGTGTAATAGAAATATGGAACCGAAACGACCTCGCCGTTTGCCATGAGGTAGACCTCAAGGTTGATGTCCTCTCCAACTGCGTAGGAAAGCGCGTCCTTGTCGGTGTAGCCTTCGAAGTAAACGCCGCTTGAGACGTTGCTTGTCGCCTCGGAAAGCGAGCGAGTAGCGTCGGGCAGGAACTGGGACATATCCGAATAATAAGCGCAGGCGCTATGTATCTCAACGCCGAAATGCGCTCTCGAGCCATCCATCAGACGAAGTATGGACGAGGTCAGGTTATCACGGGGAGTAAAGCTCTTTGCCGCTACCTGCTTGCCGTTTATGAGAAGCTTTACCTGTCCGTCGGCGGTGTAGTATGCGCTTATGACGTATTTCTGACCCACCTCAAGCTTTACGCCCGTGTGCTGAGTTGTGCTTGTGGTGTAAACGTATCCGTCGCCGTCCATCTTAAAGGCAAAGTCGTAATGCTGATATTCGTCATTCTTTCTTATCCAAGAAAGGATAGAAAGGGGATAGCTTCCCTTGCCCTTGTTTGACTCGCGCTCAACTGGCATAGAGGTGAAGGTCATCTCCGCCTCGAAAATGAAGCTCTTGCCGTTGAGAACAAAGCTCTTGTCCTCGATAAAAACGTAGCCGTCGTCCTTGACGTTCTTTATGTAGCCGTTTTCACCCGCTACAAGCTCATAGGGGAGGCTGTTGAAAGTGGTAATCTCAAAGCCCTCGGGAGACTCATCGTTCATCGAAGTTACGTTATCAAAGGTGTATTTAAAGATGTACTCTCTCTCGTCGGTTTCTTCAATGTCTGTGGGGATGTCGTAGGGGTCCTCGGTCTCGGGCGCGTCTGTCACCGTGGGATCGTTTACAGAGGGTTCTGTTTCATTTCCGCCCACCGTGGTGTCCGCGGTTCCGCCGCATGCCGCGCAGGAAAGAAGCGTCAGCATTGCCAGCAAAAGAGCAATAAGTTTTTCCATAGTTTTCTCCCTAAACATTATTTTTTGAATTTTTCAAAGCTTTTCAAAAAATCATTTGGTGCCCGTCGAGCCGAAGCCGCCCGCACCGCGCGCAGTCTCGTCAAGCTCGGCGACTTCCTCAAATGCGGCGGAGATATAGGGCACGAGAACAAGCTGTGCCACGCGCTCACCCGCTTCAATAGACTGAGCCTCGTTTGAATGGTTGTGAAGCGCCACCATTATCTCGCCTCTGTAATCCGAGTCGATAACACCCACCTTGTTGGCTGGCGCAAGCGAGCGCTTTGCGGCAAGTCCGCTGCGTGCGAACACAAGTCCCACAAGCCCCTCGGGAATCTCCATAGCGATACCCGTGTGAACAAGCGTGGTTTTGTGCGCCTCTATGACAAGCGGCTCGTCGCCGGCGTAATAGAGGTCAGCGCCTGCCGAAAATTCCGAACCGTAGGTGGGAATAACCGCGTTTTCATTGATTTTTTTAATTTTTACGTTAATTCTCATTTTTTGGCTCCTTAAAAAGTTCTACATATATGATAACATTTATTTTGCCTTATGTCAAGAAATTTCACTTCATAAAACCGAAATTTTCGTTAATAATAAAAAAGACAGGAGGTGAAAAAATGTCAAAAAACGCAGTTGCCGAAAGGAGCGCCGAGGCGTCGCTTTTTTGCGACATTTACAGGAACGCGAAAATGGGCGCGGACGCCATATTGAATCTTCTTCCGCGTGTTACCGACAAGGAGCTTGAAAGTGAGCTTTCGCTTGAGCTTTCACGCTACGAGGAATTTGCCGCCGAGGCGAGAAAAACGCTTGGCGAAATGGGGGAAGCGCCCGAGGAAGAAGGCATGTTTTCAAGACTGATGGCAAAAATGGGAATAACCATGAACACCGTTATAGACAAGACGTCGTCCCACATCGCACAGATGATAATCGAGGGTTGCGTTATGGGCATAACCGACCTGCAAAAACGCCTTAACGACAACAAGGACTACGGACGCGCGGAAGGGCTTGCCAAAAAGGTGATAGCCTTTGAGGAGGACACCGCCGAGCGAATGAAGGCGTATTTGTAATTAAAGGCAACCTCTAAAAACTCGACGGCGGACGAATCGGCGGTGCTTTTTACGTCATTCGTCACAAAAATTCTTCGTATAGGGTCAACTATACGCACGAATTTTTGTTTAGACTGACGAAAAAACTCACTCGCCGCTCGTCTCGCGCGAGTTTTTAGAGATTACCAAAAAACAGAGGTGTAACATGGCACAGATAACCGAAAAAGAGCTTGGCAATATCAAGGACAGACTTGGCGAGGAGGAAAACCTCGTCGCGAAATACCGCTTTTACGCGTCGATAACCGAGGACGCCGAGATGAAAAACTGCTTCCTGCAGGCGGCGCAGACGCACCGGAAGCACTACGACACGCTTTTCGCGAATCTTAAATAAGGAGATAGAGTAATGACACAGGCAAATTTCAGTGATAAGGATATCCTCAAGGACCTGCTCTGCACGCAGAAGTTCACCACGGCGAACTACAACACCGCGCTTCTTGAGAGCGCGACACCCGAGGTGAAGTCCTGCTTCCACAATATTCTTGAGGAGGAGCACGAGCTTCAGCAGAATATTTTCAACATCATGCACACAAAGGGACTTTATCCCACTCCCTCGGCAGAGGAAAAGAAGATAAGCGAGGCAAAGCAGACCTACGGTCAGACGGTAAACGCTTAAATTGAGTGGGAGACGGGCAAAGCCCGTCTCCCATGGCGCAAAACAAAGGAGAGCGAAAATGGATAAGAAAACATATAAAAAATATACCGAGGCGCGCGCGCCTAAATCCCCGCTTGCCAAGGACTGCGTGTGGGCATTTCTTGTGGGCGGAGCGATATGCTGCGCGGCTGAGGGTCTGAAAAGCCTGTATATGACCTACCTTAATATGGGAGAAGAGGACGCGGGAACGCTGACCTCGGTTACCCTTGTTTTTGTGGCGGTGCTTCTGACAGGTCTGGGAGTCTTTGACAAGATAGCTAAGTACGCGGGGGCGGGAACTCTCGTTCCCATAACAGGATTTGCCAACGCGGTAGCGTCTCCCGCAATAGACAGCCGCGGAGAGGGAACTGTTCTCGGTGTGGGCGCAAAGCTTTTTACAGTGGCAGGACCCGTAATTCTTTACGGAATATTCGCGGGGGCAGTCTACGGGGTCATCTACTGGTTAATGACTGCGTTTTGAGTTTGAAAAGCATTAGTTAGTTTTTGTACGGGGGTTGCGCCTTTTTGAAAAAAGGCGCCCCAAAAACTTTTGGCGCATGGAGAGTATTTGTTTAGCTCTGTGCCTCTATTCTTAGTTTGCGACAACTGCATGGAATGTTTAGTGCGTAGCCATAACAATAGCTTCCGCAAGCGTTGGGGACCCCCTCCCCAAACGCTCTACAAAGTTAGTTTTGAACCGATGAACATGCACCCAAAGCAAAGGAGTGTGTGTTCAGCACACGACTGATAGCAACGAGGGCTATATTCGCACAAATGTGGACCGCTGACCAAATCGCCCGCTTCGCTCACAAGGTCGCAAGCGACCAGCCCCGCCGGCGAGGGGCTGACCATTTCGCCAAAGCGGAAAACAAGGGGCTGAGTTGAAAACTCAGCCCCTTTACCTATGAATGTATGTGGCGTTTGCCTTGTAGTGTCTTAGTTTTTGGGTTTGCGGATGCGATTGAGCTGCTTGTTCAGCTTCAAAAGCTCTTCCTTTGTGAAGCTGATGTTCATCATGCCCATCATGCTTGAAAGACGGAGAACGGTAAAGCCGCCCATCATATCCATGAGTCCGCTGCCGCCGGCATCCTTGAGATTGACTTCAAAGCCGCCTGACTTTTTCTCGCCATTCTTGCCCGCGTTCATCTTTTTCTTGAGCTTAAGACCCAGAGAGATGAACCAAAGCTTACCGCGCTTGGACTTCATGATGTCCGAAATCTTGTCGTTAAGCGAATATCTGCCCTCTATCTCAACCACGTCAAACCAGTTGAGAACCGCGCCGACTTCCTTGAGAACATAGTCCATGTTTCTCTCGGCAACCTTGCGGATCTTGCTCTCGTCCGTAAGCTCGCCTGCTTTTGCCACAATGGTGGTCTCGCCCTCGTTCTTAACGTCGAAGTAGAAGAAGTGATCGGGCGCGCTCTTTTTGCCGATGCTCTCGCCGTTTACGAAAAGCTCTACCTCGGGCTGGTTGGAGTAAACGGTGATCTTGGTAACGTCCTCTACGCGGTCAATATATCTCTTGCCGCAAAGGTGTACGAAGGGATCGTCCGAAAGCCATGCCTTGTAAGCGTAGAAGGCGTCCTTCTTGTATTTTCTGTCCATGGTGACGAGACCCTTGTGGTTCTGACCGTTTTCGCCGCCCTCGGCTCTCGCGTCAGCGCCGAAATCAAACATGTTCCATACGTGGGTAGCCCAGATGTACTTGCGGGAGAAAAGCTGCTTTATAAGCTCTTCATGGTAGAATGCCTGATATTCCTCGGTGTAATCGCCCTGCTTGGGGTCGCTGGTGTGCCAGTTAAGTGCCTCACAGCCGTATTCGCTGATGCCGATCGGAATATTGGGATGAGTCTCATGGAACTTGTCAAACCAAGGTCCGTTCATAGAGGTGTCTCCGCCGTACCAGCCGAAGTAATGGTTGTAGGAAACAACGTCGGGGATAAGCAGGTAGGGGTCGTCCATCTTGCACATGGAAACAGCCGCGATAGTAGTCAGACGTGTCTTGTCCATGTCGTGAACGAGGTCGTTGAGGATGCGGTGGTTTTCAAGCAGATCCTCGTCAGAGCCGCCTATGGATATTTCGTTTGAGAGACCCCAAACGCAGATAGAAGCGTGGTTATAGTTCTGTGTGATAAGCTCCTTCATCTGGGAGATAGTATTCTCACGACCGTTCGGCATATGCTTGGATATGTAGGGGATCTCAGCCCAGATAACAAGACCCTTTTCGTCGCAAAGGTCGTAGAAATACTGATCGTGCTGATAGTGAGCCAGACGGATAGTGGTAGCGCCGACCTCCATTATAAGGTCGATATCCTCGGCGTGATGCTCGGGGAGAAGCGCGTTACCGATGCCGAGTCTGTCCTGATGACGGGAAACGCCGCGAAGCGGATATTCCTCGCCGTTGAGGATAAAGCCGTTGTCGGGGTCTATCTTGAAGCTGCGGCAGCCGAAACGGTTGCAAACGTTGTCAAGAACCTCGCCGTTTTCAACGATCTCTACCTCACAGCAGTAGAGATAGGGGTCCTTGCGTCCGTTCCAGAGATGTACGTCCTTTATCTCAAATACAACCTTTTTCTCGGTGGACTCGATCTTCTGAAGCTCGTTTTCGTCCTTGTCGTAAATAGCGTAGACCAGCTTCTGACCCTCGGCAAGCTCGGTGGTGAATACCTCAACCTCAACCTTAGCGTCCTTGCCCTCGATAGCGGGGGTTATCTTAAGACCGTTTCCGCCGTAATAATCAAGGTCAAAGTGCGCCTTGTTTACCGCGATAAGGTTTACTCCGCGGTAAAGACCGCCGTAGAAGGTAAAGTCAGCCATCTGGGGATATACGGTCTCATTGGGCGAGTTGTCTACCACTACCGCGATAACCGTCTCGTCGGTCAGCTTTTCGGTAAGGTCAACACGCCAGGTGGAGTAACCGCGCTCGTGGTGAGCCAGCTTTTCGCCGTTCACGTAAACGTCGGCGGAGGAGTTTGCTCCGCGAAGCTCAAGGTAATAGCAGTCAGCCTCGGGCAGGTCTGCCTTGTTTATGGTCTTGGTGTAGAGACAAGCGCCGCGGAAGTAGTCGTTTCCGCCGTCCTGTCCGTCGGTTGCGTTCCATGTGTGGGGCAGGTTTACTGCTTCACCGTCACGGACGCTTACGTCGGAGGTGTTTTTTGTAAACAGCCAATTTTCATTAAGATTAATAATATTTCTCACGTTTTTTCTCCGTTTCAATAGGGAATATATTTAGAATATGTATTTATTCTACAACTTAAATATTAAGTGGGTATTAAGATACCGTATATTTTCAAAATTCGGTGTCCGTCGCGTGACGGACACCGAAGATAGAACCGATCAAGCGAGGTTGTCGCTATCCTCTGCAGTGGTGTATGTAAGAAGGTCGTCAGCCTCAACGTCGCGACCGAGGTCTGCGTTCATCTTAGCGAGAGTCTTTTTGTCAAGGTTGTATATGATACCGAGACCGATGAACTGCATTATTGCGGATGCGAGGAAGAGAATCGCAACAAGGACACGAAGCTCAACGGCAAATTCCCAAGAAAGCTTGGTAACGTCTATAAACTCTGCGCCTGTTTCGGGGTCGATAGCGTTGTTTACGTATCCCATACCCTGCATAATGATAAGCGCGACCGCGGGACCAACGCCCTGCGCCAGCTTACGGAAGAAGGAGTGAAGCGAGTATACCACGCCCTCCTCGCGCTTGCCTGTTTTCCACTCGTTGTAGTCGATAGCGTCGCCCATCATAGCCCACGATACGGTGGAGTAGATACCGAGACCAAGGCTGTAAACCAGCTGGCAAAGAATGTAGATAATAAGGTCAAGTCCTGTATTATTGGGAGTAATTATGAAAAGTCCGAGACCGCCGATTATCGAGCAGATAGAGCCTACTACAGAAAGCTCCTTTTTGCCGTACTTAGTAACCATCTTTCGGGCAAGGGGGGTAAACAGGAGAATGGGGATCATTGCAAAGAGCTGAACAATACCCGAAATCTCGGTGTTCTTAAAATAGATCTGGAAGGTTACAGAAACCGCGGTAGTAGCGCCCTGCATACCTATGAACATACCCATAGCCGCAAGTGTAGCGCCGACTGCGGGGCGATTCTTTACGAAGTTGCCCAGCGCCTTGAATACGTTAAACTTTTCCTGTTCCTCGTTTAATTTTGTTTCGGTGTCAACGCGGATCTCGGTGTTTTTGATCATGAACTGGAAGCAAATGAATCCGATAACGCCCATTACGAGAGCCGCAACGAAAACCATATTGCCGTTAAGCGATTCGTCCTCGTTGTAGATAAGGAACGGGAGAATTACCATAGGAAGCATATTGCCGATCATAGAGCCTATCGAACGCCAAGCGGAGAGCGATGCTCTGTCAGCGGGCTCGTTGGATATAAGAGAAAGCAATGAGCCGTAAGGAACGTTTGCGATTGTGTAGAAAGCATCCCAAACAACGTATCCCGCGATAAAGATTATAAACTTAGCCCAAACGGGTGCCTGCGGGAAGGGAAGGAAGCAGCACGCGCCGCCCACGATAAGTCCAATAGAACCCACGAGGATGTACTGCAAAAATTTGTTTCTCTTGTACTTGCGTTTGTCGGCGTCTATCATAGAGCCGATAAGGGGGTCGTTGATAGCATCCCAGAACTGAACGATTACAAGGAGCAGAGAGTACCAAGCGCTCATGCCCATGACCTGTGTCCAGAATAGTGCCATAGTGCCCTTAAGCGCAAAGCTCATGTTACATCCAAGGTCTCCTGCGGCATAAGCAATGCTGTCTCTTATGCCAAACGCGCGCTTGCCGTTTGCGTCAAGCTTAGGTTCTTTTTTCATAGCTTTTTCCTCTTTTCTGATTTTTTTAATCTTGAAGTATTATCTTACCCGTGCGGGGCAAAAATATCCTTACATTAAGTATAAATGATTTCACAATATGGAGTGAGTATTTTTTTAATGTTTTTTTGTATTATTTTCATTTTTTGTGAAAAATTCTGTTGATTTTAAACAAAAAATATGATACAATAAAATAGAAAGTTGAAAAAAAGTACAAGTGTTAATGAGTTGCCTACGGAGGATAAAACGGTGTTCTATCAAAGCGAGCTGTCTTTTTTATGTGATGTTTTCAAAAAATGCCGTGTGGGCGCGTATGTTATCGCACTGCCCAAATTGGAGTGCATGCTGGCTGAGGAAAAAGAGGATTTCGACCATCGCAATATTTTTAGGGAGATATTGCCGTCTGTTGAGCCGCGCACAGTCTATCGCACCACCGATGCCTTTGAGTTCTGTTGCCGATTGATCCTTCTGCCCGATACGGAGATACCTACGGCTCTTTATATAGGTCCTTTTCTGTCCGCACCTATTCCGCAAAGCCGTATATTGGAGATCGGCGAGCGCCACGGTATTTCCTCGCAGAAGCAACGCTATCTTGCGGAGTGCTATGCGGGTCTGCCCGTGCTTTCGGAGGAGTCGAGTCTTTTGACTGTATTCAATACCTTTTGCGAGAGAATTTGGCGCAGTCCCTCGTTCAACACCCGTGATATCACTCAAACGCAGATAACCGCCGACGAGCCTGTCAGCCGTTCCATGCGGAATATGAAGCTGGACGATACCATTGTCAATATAAAGGCAGTTGAAAATAGGTACGCCTTTGAAAACGAAATGATACGCGCCGTGTTTTTGGGACAGCCGCATATGGAGGCGCAGTTTAAGGAAGCCTTTTCCACAGACCTCTTTGAAAGCCGCCACGCCGACCCGCTGAGAAACGCCAAAAACTACGGAATTATCATGAATACGCTTTTGCGAAAGGCCGCCGAGCAGGGCGGTGTGCATCCGATACATCTGGATCAGATATCGTCGGATTTCGCCAACAAAATAGAAAAAACTTCCACGCTTCAGAAGATATCACCGTTGATGTGCGAGATGTTCCGCACCTACTGCCGATTGGTTCAAAAGCACTCGTTAAAGTGTTTTTCGCCAATTGTGCAAAACACTATTTTAAGGATTGAGGCAGACCTTTCGGTGGAGCTTTCCCCAAGCGCTCTGGCGGCAAGCCAAAGCGTCAGCCTCGGATATCTTTCGACAGTGTTTAAAAAAGAGACCGATAAAACTATTTCTGCATATATCAGAGAGCGGCGCATGGAATACGCGGCGTATCTCCTGCGTACCACATCCCTGCAGATACAGACCGTCGCCCTTCATTGCGGCATCATGGACGTGCAGTATTTTTCCAAGCTTTTTAAGAGACACCACGGAAAAACGCCGTCGGAGTACCGCCCCTGCCGTGGAGGCATCGCGCGCGTGCTATGAGATGCGCTTCAATCACCGCAACGTTACCGAGGCGGCGTATGAGTGCGGATTTAACGAGATAAGCTATTTTTCCAAATGCTTCAAAAAGTATAAGGGCATTTCCCCTGAAAGTACAGATGATCATTATTGCGTCACCGACAGGCTTCCCAGAATGTTTTCGGGGCGGTGGGCATCTATTGGCGAGTAGCTTCCTTTTTCGCTGATGTTGAGAATGTTGCCAACGTGCCGATATCCGAGAAATTCGGGCGGCAGATGTGTTACCGCGTCGTCGGGATTGCGGACGAGGGTAAAGCTCTGCCAGCGCTCGGCGATTTCGCTTTTTGGAAGCCAAATGACCCTCGGCGCTCCGAATCCGAATCCGAGAAGGGATTGACGTAAATCGGGGCGGTTGAACCAGATATATTCGTGACAGAGCACCGCCAGCGCACCGCCGTGTGAGTAGCCTGTTATTACTATTTTGCTTGCTTTTGTTGAGAGAATTGCTTCATCAAGCCGTTCTTCCACGCTTTTCCATACGCGCAGGAAGCCGCGGTGAGCGTACCACGCCGTTTTGCCCATTCGCTTGTAGGCACGGGCAGGGAAGTCGAGATTATTTTTCCAATCCTCGTCGCCGTTTGAGTGTTCGAGGTAGATGTATAGCGTTTCACCGTCCTGTTCCATGGCGTAATCGCCCGCGTTTTCAACATGAACGTAGTTGATGTCGAGACACCGACAAAAAAGAGCTTCAAGAGTCATTTTGTCACCTCCTTTCCCAGTTTATTCGGGTGGAGAGAGGGGCGTTCGAACCGCACCGCACTGCACGCACCGCACCAATGCTCCAAAAGTTTCGGTCAAGCCTTTTTAAAGGCTTGCGGATTGCCAAGGCAGCGCCTTGGCTCGCTCGTCGCAACGAGCGAAACGTCTCAAGTGGCGTTTCTTTTGCGGAGCTTTTCTTTGCGCCTTTGGCTTCAAAGAAAAGCGGATAAAAAGCCTCATGCCCTATAAAATTGTTCCGCACTGTATTTAAAAATTAGTTTGAAATTAGTTTTACCCCCATATTGCAAAAAAGCCGATATTGTGATATCATTATTAAGTATTAAGAACCCAAAACTCGTGACAAAAAGGAGAAAGGCAATGTTTGACGCTCTTAAAGTAAAAAACAACTGTGTTGAATGGATAAAAAATTTCTTTGAGGAAAACGGCAAGGGGTGTAACGCCGTTGTCGGAATTTCGGGCGGAAAGGACAGCTCGGTGGTGGCGGCGCTCTGCGCCGAAGCGCTTGGGCGCGACAGGGTCATCGGTGTGCTGATGCCTTGCGGAGAGCAGTTTGACATCGACTGCGCCTACGCGCTTGTCGAGCACCTCGGAATAAAGCATTACACCGT
The DNA here is from genome assembly GCA_045660295.1 of Eubacteriales bacterium. GTDB lineage: Bacteria > Bacillota > Clostridia > Oscillospirales > CAG-272 > RGIG8775. The sequence goes on along the minus strand of JAZRDN010000007.1, from coordinate 47,423 downwards.
CAACGTAAAGGACGCGGTTGAGGGCGTGAAAGCCAATTTGCCCAAGGAGCTTGAGCTTACACAGCAGACTCTGAACAATATTGCCCCCCGTGTGCGTATGACAACGCTTTACGCCGTTTCGCAGAGCTGTAACGGCAGAGTCGCAAACACCTGCAATCTGTCAGAGGACTACGTGGGCTACTCTACGCGCTACGGCGACTCGGCAGGCGATTTCAGTCCGCTTGCCAAGCTGACCGTGGACGAGGTAAAGCAGATAGGGCGAGCGCTGGGGCTTCCCGACGCGCTCGTGGACAAAACGCCCATAGACGGGCTTTGCGGAAAGACCGACGAGGACAATCTGGGCTTCACCTACGCCGAGCTTGACAGATATATCCGCACAGGCGAGATAGACGACCTTGACAAAAAGGCAAGGATAGACCGCCTGCACAGAATAAACCTTTTCAAGCTTCAGCTTATGCCTTGCTTCGAGCCGAATATTTCTTGAACTGAAAACGCCTTCCCTTACGAGGGAAGGCGTTTGTTTACTGCGAACATGGTGCGTTAAATAAGGAGTAATTTACTCAAATTCCTTAAGCAGGTCGCGGAGCCAGACGTAAGTTTCGTTGAAGCACTTTTTTGCGTGCTCAACGTTGCTTGCCTTTATCGTTGTATTGTTTGCGGCGGTGTCGTAGACCTTCAAGGTCTGCGATACGGTTGAGGAGTAATTTATGCTCGTTGACGTCAGTGTCATGGAGCTTCCTGAGCCCCAGTTATAGGTGTACAGGTAGCCAAATCCGTTGAGCGAGCTTGAACCCGTGTATACGCCAAAGACGGTAGATGTCATGATGTCGTTGCTATCATACCACATTCTCGATATATTACCTGCTATCACACCGTTTTCGTGTACGGTAAACACGTATGCTTCTTCATATTTGTCATAGGTGTTTTCCCACGTGAGCAGATAATAGTATCCGGTATCATCCTTAAGAAGACCGGCGCAATTTTTATGCTTTCCTGCCGCGAGGAATATCTTCAGCGCCGCGCCGTTTTCGGGGTGTAGAACCTCTACTAACGACTTTTCGTTGGCGGTTGTCACGGTTCTGGTAGTGTTGAGATAGTTGAATACTCTTATCGAAGCTCCGATGATAAAGTCGCCCTTCTTTGTCTGAAGCGCCTGCGTGGTCATTCCTATAACCTCGAGATTTTCGTTGACGAGAATACCGCCGCTGCTTCCGGGGGCGATATAGCTGGTCGAAGGAATGTAGGTCACTCCGCTGTATAGCTTGCTGTAAAGGTCGTTAAAGTCCTGTGAGTGCTCGCTTGCTACCTCACCCGCGTGTATCTCCATTTTTACCGATACGTTGGGATAGCCTACCGAATAGGTCACGTCACCCACCTCGTAATCGCGCACCATAGGGATATCCTGATATTTGTTGGATATCTTGGAGTAGTCGGAAATGCGACCGATAAATATATCCTTTTGGGGACTGTCGTGATATCCGCGATCAATTTCGAGAGTCGTGTAGGAGTTGCCCTCTGTGTAGTTTTCTATCTCAAATATTGCCGATGCTTTTACCGCGTTCTCCATAACGTGGCTGTTGGTAATAAACCAGCCGCTTTTGTTGAATATAAATCCCGTGCCCGCCGAAAGCGTATTTCCGTACAGGTCGTAGGTTATTATCTGGAACACGTTGCCCTTGAAGTAGTTCGGGTTTATGTTGCCTGTTGCCTTAAAGGTGCGCTCGCCGCCCGCTTCTGTTACCTCTACCCAATCATTGTAGTTCCATTTCGCACTGTTTTTGGGGAGCGCACGCATTTCAAGCTCGGTGTTTGGCACAACTCCGTCGGTGTAAAGGAGCTTGCCGTCTATGTCAAGCCAGTGCACCTTTTCCTTGGCAATACGCTCAGCTACGAATTTAACACCGCCGTCCTCGGCAGTGGTGCGTCTCCAGCCTGTGTAATGCCAGTCTGCGGTGTCGTTGGGAATAAAACGTTCGGGAATAGTCTCACCGGGCTTTAAGTATACTGTGTAAAGCACAGTTCCGTCAACGTCTGTCCAGATTACGGTCTCAACCGCGGTACGCAACGCCGTGTAAGTGGTAAGGTTGCCGTTTACCGACTTCTCCCATTCGGTGTAATCCCAGTGGGACGTATCGGCAGGGAGCGCGAATTTGGGCACATCATTTCCCTTGGGAATGACCGCTGTGTTGAGCACAGTTCCGTCGGCGTCCTTCCAAACATGCTTTTCTATCTCGATCCTTTGCGCCTCGTAGGTGATAGCTTTTTCGTCAGTCGCTATCTCCTTCCACTCGGTGTAATCCCAGTTGTCGTTATCCTCGGGCAGAGGCTTTTGAGGAATAGAGGTGTTGTTTGCCGATAGCTTTTCTGTGTAGAGCACAGTTCCGTCTCCGTCAAGCCAAGTGACCTTGATTCCGCCGCAGGATACCAATGTAATGGTTATAAGCACAAGTAAGATAAAAAACGACAGTGTCTTTTTCATAGTGTCCTCCAAGTAATGAATTTGCCTGATTTCAGTATAGTATATCAGTAACCAAAGTCAAGCATTTGTACAGTTTCGGTGAGATGACGCGTGCCTGATAAAAGCCCCCATAGTCCCAAGCGCCGAGCGCTTGGGGGCTATGTTTGGGTCAATGGGTCTTTTTGCTTGACCCTCAAAGAGGTTTTCAAAATAAAAAGCGCGCCGACCGAAGCCGACGCACCGAAAAATGCAAACCCCGATCGTTGCTACACGAACCGAAGTATAAACAGAGTATCAAGGATACTGTGAATTCCTATCCGGCAGAATTTGCGCTTTTGCCATATTCACAACAGATAGGATACCCAAAAAAGGGTACAGTATCCTAAAAAAAGAAAAATACCTAGTTTACATATTCAGTTCGTGTAGCATAACTAATATATCATAAATTCGTAAAAATGTCAAGAGTTGTATTCTCATAAAAAACACTTCGCAAAAAAGACAAATTTCATCTTGACAAATCGAAGAATATTTGATATAATAACAGAGTTAAATATTGGGATGTCGCCAAGCGGTAAGGCACCAGACTTTGACTCTGGCACCCGTCGGTTCGAATCCGGCCATCCCAGCCAAAAATCTCCTCGGACGAAGTTCGGGGAGATTTTTACTTTTTCACTCTTCACTTTTCACTTTTCACTAAATCCGTCCGAGGAGATTTTTGGCAAGGTAATAAGTAATAGTGAATAGTGAAGAAGTGAGGTAGCTTTTCGCAAAGGCGAAAAGCAATTTTTATTATAAAGGTTGAAAAGTAATAGGTTTTATGGTATAATGGAATAAAGTCAAAACGGAGGATAAGTATTATGTCCGAAAGTCCTTTAATGATAAAGTCGAAAGCGTTTGCGTTAGAGGTTATTCGCGCTTGCAAGGTGTTGAGAGAAGCGAAGTGCGAAAGTGCGCTCATCAATCAGTTTCTGCGTTCTGGAACAAGCATTGGTGCGAATATTCGTGAAGCATTTTATGCCCACGGCAAAGCGGATTTTGTGGCAAAGTTACATATTGCCTTGAAAGAATGCTCCGAAACGGAATATTGGCTTGAACTTTTAATTGAAAGCGGATACTATTACGATAAAACAATTTTGGATAGATGCGTTGAGGTGAAAAGAATTTTGATAGCATCCATCAACACGGCGAAGGAGAACACAAAATGAACGACACTATTTTATTAGAAAGCGAAAGTTTTAGTTTGTTATTAGATTTTCAAGTGTTTGAATCGGATATTTCTTATCCGTCCAATACCATTTTAACTGTTTCGGTTTCAAGTGTGGGCTTTTCGGCATCTACAACAATGGATATTGATATAAAAGATATACCGACTTTCTGCAATGAACTGCAAAACTTATATGATTCCTTGAAGGGTGAAGCGAAAATTCAAGAACCATACGGGAATCAGCAGTGCATATTGTTTTCCGGTGACAAAAAAGGACATATTCTTGTATCCGGTATGTTGAATTCTAATTGTGCAAATGGGTTTTGGCAGGAGCTGAAATTCGAGAATTGCATAGACCAAACGTTTCTGCCGAAATTTCTGAGAAAAATGACTGCCTTTTCAAATCAATATATTAAATGATTACATAGCGGGAGATAGCGGTCACGTGCAACCACCATCATCGCCAAGGGGATAGTCTACCCTCGTGCGAAAAACCATGCATCAAAATCTGCCACACACGGCTTTGCATCTAAATCGGCCATCCCAGCCAGAAAAAAGCACTTGCGTAAGCAAGTGCTTTTTTCTGTGAAGCGCGCTGACGCGCATGAAGCAACTCGTGAAGCAGAGCTTCGCCCTATGAAGCGTGCCTTCGGCACAGGTCGAGGTTACCACGCGCTTCGGTTCATGGCAACGGAGTTGCCGCTTCATACAAGCCGTAAGGCTTCAATAACACTTTTGCGTAGCAAAAATATCACGCTGACCAAGTCGGCATATCACTAAAACCGAAATACTTGAAATGTTTACAAAGCTGTGATGCGTGCGTATAAAACAGTGAATACAAAAAGGGAGCAACACCGTTGCTCCCTTATGTTGTTTGTACTTACTGCAGGAATAACTTCTTGAAAAGAAGCACCCAGATAACGTCGAGCCAGCCGAATACGAAGCCCGCAAAGGTTACGATAAGGCAGATGATGAGGCGTAAGAGGCCGCCCTTCTTAGCGAAAGTGGACCATCTTACAAGGATCTCGGTGATCCAGTTTACACCGGGAATGAGGAGCAGAATGATCTGCACAAGACGGTTCTGTTTGTTAAACCAAGTCATGATAATACCTCCGAAAAATAGAATTATGTTGGTTCTTTAATTTTAACATAAAAAGCTCTGAAATGCAATACTTATGTCGAAATTTTGTCTAATTTAACGAAAGTTAAATATCGTCCTCGTCATCCTTAAAGCATGGCGTGTAGGTTATAACGCCGTCCTCCTCATCGATGTCGTCGGCAATGAGGGCGAGCGCCTCGTCAAGTCTGGTATAGGCGGCGTTGCTCATGCGCGAGAAGCCGAGGATCGAAACAACGGCGTGATACAGACCTCGCTTGGATATGGTGATATTTTTCCTGATTATTTCAAGCATACCCGATGCCAATTCCTCAAGGGCGATATGCTTTATTTCTCTGGGGGGGCCGTTTGGAGTACGCAATACGGTGTCGTCCTTGCCGTCAAGATACAGGAATCGGTCTTTCCGTGTAATACCCGCGAACTGACAGCCCACCATGAGCCTTTCATACGCCTGAACCACCACGTTTGTGACCTTTTCTCTGTTGAAAAGGTACGAGATGCGCTTAAGCAGCCATTCCTCGGACAGGGGCGCTTCTATTTCCAATATAGCCTTTATGAAGGACCGAAAATCATCCTTGTGCGCCTTGTGCGCGAGGGGAATATTCGCTTCCGTGTAAACGGGGAAGGTGAAGGGCGCGATATGGAGCTTTTCGATGTAATCACAACGAGCCTCAATGCAGTCCTGCGCGCCCTCGGACTCGGGAAGGGGGGACAGCGCGCAGCGCGCGGCGTCAAGCAGAGCCTCTTTTTCAACGCTGTTGTTGGTGAACCAATCGGTAGCCCAGATGCGGTGATATTTCCAGCCCATGCGCTCAAGCACTGTCTTGCGGAGTCTGTCGCGGTCGCGGACGTTGCCGAAGCTTTTGTAATTTGGTCCGTCGCACTCAACTGCCAGAACGAAATCTCCCGTCTCCTCGGAGCGTACCGCAATATCCACGGGGAAGCCCGAGCTTCCTATCTTGCGCTCGGCAACAAAGCCGCCGGAGCGAAGAAATTCACATATCTCCTCCTCAAGATCATGACGTGTCTCACCGTAGCCGAGGGTATCTACCTCGTGAGGCTCGGTGTCGGCGCGAGCCTGTCCGAATTCGGCGTATTCCAGATATTCCTTAAGAGCTCTTGCACCGTTGGCACCCGTACGCTCGGTGCTTATATCGCTTCCGTGTATGGACGCGACCAGCTGAACGTTGCTCTTGGCGCGGGTTATTGCGACGTTGAGACGGCGCTCGCCGCCCACCTTGTTAAGAGGTCCGAAATTGTGCATGAGCTTACCGTTGCTATCCTTTGCGTAGGCTATGCTGAAAATTACAGTGTCGCGCTCGTCGCCCTGTACGGTTTCAAGATTCTTGATAAAGAAGGGCTCATCACGGTCTGGGTCGAAGAAATTTTCGTGTGAGGGGTCTAATCTTCTGCGCTGCATAAGGAGCTTGTCTATGAGATCCTGCTGGGCTATGCTGAACGCCACCACTCCGAGACTGCGCTCGGGATATTCTCTGATGTTTTCGAAGATAAGGTCAACCACGTACTTGGCTTCCTGGTGGTTGACTCGTGTACCGTGCTCAAAAACCCCTTCGCTTACGAAATGATAGTCCACGCCGATACCCTTCGTATCGGTAACCGATGAGGGGAAGGTGACCAGATCGCCGTCGTAAAAGTGTTTGTTTGAGAATGCTATCAAGGGCTCGTAACGGCTTCTGTAATGCCATTTGAGTCTGAGCTGTGAGAAGGTAGCAGAGCAAATATCGAGGATAGACTCGAAATCGGCTACTGTCTCGGTATCGGTGTCGCCTGTGTCGCCGTCTGCGGAGACTGTAAAGAAGTTGCTGGGCGGCATCTGCTTTGAGTCGCCTACAACTATTATCTGTTTTCCTCGGTAAATAGCGCCCATAGCATCCTGCGGGAATATCTGGGACGCCTCGTCGAAGATAACTACGTCGAAGCTTGCGTCAGCGGTAAGAAATGTGCTTACGCTGAGCGGAGACATGAGAAAGCAGGGCTTTATGAGCTGAATGAGACCGCCCGCCTCGGAAAGAAGGGTGCGTATGCCTTTCTGCTTGCGCTTTTTCTCGTTTTCTCTTAGTAGCATTGAAACGGCACTGCCCGAGGCAACCAGATCAAGCGAGGGGCGCTTGGATGATACCAGAGCCTTGATAATGGCTTTGTTTATCTCGAATTCCAAAAGATCCTTCTCGCAGAAAAGGTTTACGGTCTTGTCGTGAATGATGCGCGAGAAGTTGCCCAATATAGCACTGTTGCACAGGATTCTGTCTATCCACCGGCGGTAGAAGATCTTTTCGTACTGGGGTTTGACGTGCTCGGGCGCAAGGTTGTTTTCTATGACCTCGTGGATGAAGGAAATAAGCCCGCCGCGCTCAAGCTCGGTCAGCAGCACTCTGAAGCGGCACCAGTTTTCAAAGCAGTCAAAGGTTTCAAGACATTCCTCACAGGTGGTAAGTACCATGTCTATGGGGGCGTTGTTGAAGTCGAATATACGCGTGTCAAAGCTTTGCGCGAGTCTGTCAAGGCTTTCCTTGCATCCCGAGATACAGCTGTCTATAGTGTCTGCCGTCTCTTGGAAATAGGGTTTTTCTTCCTCAAACAGCTGAACAGACATTTCCGCTATCGGCTTGGTGTCCACGGACGGAACAAGGAGCCGGGCAAAAAGGGTGAGATGCTCGTTCATAAGCTTCCAATCGGTGTCTATGCCGATATATTGCTTGCCCAAAAGCTTTTTGATAGACTCCTCCTTGGAAATGTAGGTCTCCATGAGCTCATTGTAGCTTTTCAGCTTTTTCAACACCTCTGTCGCGTCTACGTAGGCGATCTTCTTGCCGTCTATTTTGTAAGCGCGCAGCTCGCGGATTATCTGCCTGTACTCCTTCTTTATGAAGCGCAATACGGGTCTGTCGTACTTTTTAACCAAAAGCTCGTGATTCTTGTAGCAGCCGCTGGCGAAGATATCCTCAAAATAGTTCTCTCTGATATCGTTTCTCATGGCGACTATTTTTTCACTGAGAAGTTTTAGCTCCGTTATGTAAGAAATTGTGTATTTGAGGATCTTTCGGTCGAAAAGCTTGGGGGTAAGCGTTTCGGTGCCGGCGGCAAGACGGAATATACTTTTCCAGCTGTCAAGCGCGGATATGGTGTCGCAGGTCACCCCCAGTCTTTGCTCGATGTCCTGAGCCGTCTCAAAGAGCTTCGACACGCAGACTGCCGCGTTTCGCAGATCATTGCGGCAGGTGTTTTTAGCCTGATACGAGGTGTCGGTGCCGTCATATCCGTACCAGGGGTTTTTTCTGTAATCGTTGCCTATTGAAGGGATGAATTCAACGTACTGACTTATAAGACCTACACATGCCTTGAGATATTCGTCTCCCTTGTCGGCTATATCGGGTATCACGCGGTTGCTGTCGGGAATGTTGCGGTAGGCGGCGTATACCTCGAAAAGCTCGTAAAGGCTCATGCCGATGCTCTCGTGGCGCTCGTGCAGGGCTCTTGTGTATTCTTCCAACAGCTTGCGGGCGTGTTCCTCGTCGGCAAGGTCGTTTTCGGCGCGTGCGGACACCTTGCTTCGGTCGGCGCGCAGTGTGCGGCAAAGCTCCTTTATTACGCCCGTCTTACCGGTCTTGTGGCTGTGAAGCTCAAGGCAGAAGTCCTCAAGCCCTGCCTGCTTCAGCTTGTTGTATACCACGTTTAGCGCGGCAAGCTTTTCGGACACGAAAAGCACTGTCTTGCCATCCGCGAGGCACTCTGCGATGATGTTGGTTATGGTCTGGCTCTTTCCGGTGCCGGGAGGTCCTTGGAGTACAAAGCTTTCGCCCGATTTTGCCATTTTTATCGCTTCGGTTTGGCTTGCGTCGGCGTCAACGACATTGTGCAAACGCGCTTCTTCCTCGTCTTGGGACTTCAATATGGACTCACCCGCTTCGGCAGAGACGTTCTCCGCGCTTGCTTGCGGCAGACCGAGAAGTGTGCGGACGAGGAGGTTTTTGAGTATCTGCTCGGAGTTGGTCTTAAGATCGTGGTACATGTTTACTTTAAGGAAGGAGAATGTACCTATCTTGCACTCCGACGAGACACTCCAACCGATTTTTTTGACTGTCTTGGCTACGTATGCCAGATACTCGTTAAAGCCTTGGTCAGAGTATTCGGGCAGGCTTATCTTGTATTCTACGGCGAGCTTGTAGTTAAAGGTCGGGTTGACTATGATCTCATCCTCGGTTGTCTTGATGACATACGGGTCGATAGCCGAACGGCGCTTTATATGTATAGGAACAAGCAGCAGGGGGGCAGAGAAGATCTGGCTCTTGTTTTCATTTTCATACCAGTTGACAAAGCCAAACACCATATAAGCTACATTGACGCCTGTTTCCTCGATCAACATATCGGCTTTCTTCTGAATGTTTCGCAACGCCGTAAGCGGCTTCCCGTTTTGGTTGAATATCAGTATGCGGTTAGGCTTCTTGAGCTTGTTCCCATGCGCGGCTATGAACCTTTCCTTTGCCGATGTTACTACGGTGGAGGGTGCTGACTCCGCGGCTTCTTCACCCTCGTCCTTGGTGTCCTTTCCCTCCGACCGCTCCGTGGGGGCGTTGATCTTCGTCACCTCAAAGTCTTTGTCGTCGTCGGGATAGTAGACCTCCAGCGTCACTCCGTTTTCGGCCTTGCCAAAAAGCGTGGAAATATCGGGTGTGAGTATTTCAACGGTAGACGCTCTGCTGTTCTTGAAATTGATAAGGTTGTTGCCCTTGCCGATGTCAAGCAGATGTTCAGCCCAGCTATCGAGTGTTTTAATATCCATTGTTTAGCCTCCTGTGCGTTGTGTTTTCTTGCTGTTTGAAATTTTCTGATTACAGTGTATCATATGTTTTTTTGCGAGTCAATAACGGTTCGCCAACAAGGTTAAGTGCACTTAACTGTTCGATCTAAAAACTATTGACCGGCTGTTTTGAAAATGATATACTTGTGGTGTCAAAAGGAGGCAGACTATGGGAAACAAAAAACGAACCGATAATCGGGAGGAGAAAAATAACATTTCCGCTAATTTGGTAAACCGGGTGTGGGATATGTATTCCTTTTTTGGAACCCCCTCCCGCATTACCACGTATAATAAACAGGAGCTGACAAACTTGACACTGAAAAAGTCCTTTTTCCTGCCGGGCGAAAAAGCGGGCGGGGAAGCCTTTCGCGTGTACAGTGTAAAAAACGACAGCGGGACCTTCGTTACAGACGGTGGAGATACCTTTAAATATTTGAAAAAAACTTATGGGGTTGATAAATCGGAATTTTCCGATATGCTGGGAAGGCTGAACAGCCGTGTTAAAATATGTTTGATAGATAATGAAATAGCGATAAAAATAGCGTCCGAGGCGCAGGCCGAAATCGCAAAAAAGAGCCTGATGGAGGTGGTGTCAAACCTGCTTGCGGTGAGCTTGGCGGTGCTTTCAAGGCGAGGTAATTGAGCTTTTGCCATCGCTATTTGACATTTTTGTCAAAAAATCGCCAAAAAACACGACGTTTTTGGGCAAAAACTCTTGTCAAATTTTAAGTTGTATGATATAATTTATGAGAATAATCAAATTTCGCGGTGGATCGAGACACTTTGAGAGCGTCCTTGATTTTGACGCGTTGATAATATGCGGAGGTTGAAATTATGTTGAGATGTCCAAACTGCAACATGGAGCTTAAGGGCGGAAGCGTTGCTTGCCCGTATTGCGGTAACCGAACCACCCGTTCCGATTCAGGAGAAGCGGCATGGAACAGTAAGATTACGCAGAAAAATAAAAACGGTTGGATCACCAAAGAGGTTAACGAGGTTATAGAAAAATATCTTCCCTCAGATCCCTCGGCAGGTGATAAGCGCCCCGCTAATCCTTCCGATGAAATACATACGTGGGGATCGCACTTGTTTGAGGAATTGCTTGACAAGGCAGTCGAGGTGCTTACCGATTGCGGCGCGGGCTCGGGTTTCTTCCTTCCGAACGGCATGATCGGAACTAACGCGCATGTTATACTTAACAACGATATGAGCGCTCCCGCAAATGTTGTTGTTATCGAGCACAAGTCCAAGAGATATCCCGCGCGTATCGTCAGATACAGTGCCGATCAGGATGTGGCTATCATAGATTTCGTCAGAGAAAAGCCGAGTAATATCAGCGAGCTTGCCAACGCGCTGGGCGACAGCCACGCGCTTAAGCCGGGCGATGAGGTCATTTCCATAGGAAACTCGAGAGGCTGGGGTCTGTCCTACAACAGATTCAGCATAAAGGACAGAGTTAAGCGTCATCCTCACTTCAAGGAGCATCGCGAGGTCATACTTATGAACGGTACGGCTCAGCACGGCAATAGCGGAGGTCCGCTGTATAACGTGCGCGGCGAAGTGGTGGGTCTGCTCACGGGCTCGCCTACCGGAGTTGAGACGGTCGGCGTTGAGGTTATGCCGGGAGTGGCGCAGGCGGTCAACGTTGTGGCTCCTGAGACGGGGGTTTGCTTCGGCGTCACTATCGAGACTTTGAAAATGTTATTATAAATTACGGAGGAAACATACCATGTACAGTGTTGATGTCAGAGGCGGCTTGAGCCGTTATCAGTACGTCTGTGTGAAAATGGGCGAGGATGAGATATTTCAGAGAATAGATATAGATTTTCGTATCTCTCCCGCTAAGGTGGTTGTCAAGATCCCCGAGATGAGTGACCTTGTAAAGATCACGGGTCAGGACGCTGATGCCACCCCTATTGAGGTGAATAGCGACGGAGAGTGGCGCACCACGGTGGATGAGCTTAAAAGATCCAAGCTCTATTGCGTTACTAACAATCTTGGAAGCTATACAAACGGAAAGTGTGAGAACATTCTTGGATACCCTTGCGACGTGGACATCAAGGTCGATGAAGCGAGAGTTGTTCCCGCGAAAATGACGTTGCTTGTGCATTATGAGCCGAGCATTACTACGTCTGGAACAGCCTTTACAAAGGCGCATGCCAACCTTAGCACCATGACATTTTCCACCTTGCATGACGAAATAAGAAATTTGGTCGGTACGTGTTGCAGAGACGTAACCGCTTTGTGGAGAGGCGTCAAGACTGTTAGTGAGTTGGCTGAGGCTATTGACGATGCGGAAATTGTGCGCCAATCCGAGATAAAAGCCAATAGCAGTCTCAGAAGTTTGGGCTTGCAGACAAAATTCCGCTTCTCTAACACGAGCCCCTTTAACCGTATGGACAGTACGGCTTGGAGCGATTACGTGGGCGGGGTCGAAAAGAAGAACGAGCATGAAGCGATCATCGCCAATATGGATGAGGACGTAAGCTTCCTTGAGGAGTACGTGGATAAGTACAAGACCATCAAGGAGCTGAAGGCCGAATTGAGCGGAGATGACAACGGCAAAAAGAGACTTGAGGGTAAGTCGGATAAATAAGACAAGCCTTAAGTGCACTTAAAAGTGTGTCGAAAAATCTGTTGACACTTCGATATTTTGGTGATATACTGTATACAACAAAACAAATCTTTTGATTTTTTGGAGGGAAAATTATGACCTTTTTGGAAAAATTGTTCGGAGGCAAGAAAAAGCTGAAGAAACAGTTGGAGGAAGCCAGACTTAAGTTTGTTCGCAACACAGACGGACTCAAAACTCCTGTTGACGGCGAGCAGAGCGCGCAGTGGGAGCAAGCAAAGACCGATATGGTAAGATTTATCCGTTCGGAAAGCGTCGGCGTTGAGGATAAGCTGGCGGCGCTTAACACGGTTAATAAGCAGCTCGGTGTTCAGCTTGACGCGCAGAATTTCGGAAAGACGGTAAACGCTAAGCGCCTGTCTCACTTGGCGGCTTTCATACGCGATCTTGCCGATGTTAATATAGACGGGTTTACAAAGCGTATTCACACTCTTTATCAGGGCTTGTTCGACGGAAAGTATCCCTGTTGCAAGAGTGACAGAGTTGACGAGATATTCGACCTTGTTCAGGATTTTCGTTCGGCATATGTTTCCGCGGGAGACGACGTAGAGAAGAAGGCTATCGCCGATAGCCAGTTTACGCTTATCGACCGCGCTTTGCGTACAAACGATAACGTAACAGTAGTTATCAACACTATCAATGACGCTATCAGCAAGCTCAATGACAGCGGAGTCGATCAGAGCTCTATGGAGATCATGAAGACTCGCGTAAAGGATTGGGACGCGTTTGTTTCTATGAGCGACGATATCGTTTCCAACTTTGAGGCTGAGCTTTACGGTCTGAGACAGAAATCTGAGTCGCTCCAGAAGGCTATGGACGAAATGGCTGTAAGCCTGAAGGCTCTTGCTGAAAAGGGCAGGAACGTAGAGCTTAAGAGCGGTAATATCAAGTTCCAGCAGCTTAAGGCGCAGAGAAATTCGACTCAGATGCTGGTCGATCAAGGCGCAAGCAATCAGACTAAGCTGGTGCTGCTTAAGGAAAAGGTCATTTATATTAAGAATTCGGGTGTTGACGTTGGAGATATAAAGAAGTTCTTCAAGAACAAGGCTCTTGGCGAGATCTTGCACGATTACGAAAAGATAGTGTTCGCTCTCGATGGCTTAAAGGACGGTATAAATTCTAACATACCCACTGTTGATGAATACAACGGCGCTGACGTTGAGCTTGACCCCGAGCTTGCCGAGATGTTCAAGAATATGGAAAAAGAGGCTGATGTTCCGTTCGCAAAGACGGAGCAGACTGTCAAGAACAGCGAAACTAACGTTTGATCCCTAAAAACAAATAAATTTTCAATTTGACGGAGGAGTAATAACATGGCATTGTTTATGAGCAAGAAGAAAAAGGCGGAAATCGAGTTTGAAAAGCAGGTTTTGGCTAATCAGCAGAAGAAGAAGCTCGCGGCTTTTTGCGAGGAGTGCGCAACAAACGTAAAGAACGCTCAGAAGGAACGTGACGAATACAAGAGCCGTATTATGGAGGCTTTTGCGGCAGGTGATGAGACCGAGGCAAAGATGCTTTGCATGGAGATGAGCATTTCCGAACGCATTCTCAAGGTTTGGCGCGATATGAATACCCGTGCGAGGCGCGCTCAGATGCATCAGAAATATGCTGAGAGCATCGGACGTCTTGAGGACGTTATGAACGGCGTTGGTAACCTTATGAACACTCTCAAGGGCGGCGACATTATCCAGAATCTCGACAAGTGGGACAATATGCTCGACGCTTTTGACAATCAGATGGACGTTATTCTTAAGAACTCCGATGTACAGACATCTGAGGAGGCTAATAACATTTTCGATACGATGAAGGCAGAGTTCCAGAAGACCGCAGGTCTTGACAATGTCGGCGCAACCGTGGCTGAGGTTCCTTTTACCTCTCTTAAGAACGATAATACAAAGATAGGCGAATAATATCGGCTGTTGTTTTTACGGAGAGAAGGTACTATGGCTGAATACTACTATGAAAAAGTCAATCGTCTGATTGGCGAATGTGAGGTGGCTTATAATAACGCCATCAACGGTAAGCAGTATGATGCGGCGCGTGAGGCGGCTTCCAAAGCCTATCAGCTTGCCGCCCGTATTGCTGAGGATAAAGGCGAAAAGGACTACCTGCGTAACATTTATAAGCAGAAAATGAATCTTTGGGCAGCTCGTCTTGAGGGACTCAGAAACGCTCACGTTTCGGTTTCCGCGCAGGACGCGGATGACGATAGGGCGCCCAAGTTCGCTGCCGAAACCACCAGAAGCGAGATCCGCTTCAGCGACATCGCCGGTCTTGACGACGTAAAGGCTCTGCTCAGAAACAAGGTAATTGGTCCTATCAATCACCCCGAGGTCATGGGCATGTACAAGAAGAAGCCCAGCCGCACGATACAGTTGCTTTTGTACGGACCTCCCGGTACGGGAAAGACCATGTTTGCCGAGGCTCTTGCCAACGAGCTTGACATGTCTATGCACCGTTGCAAGGCGAGTGAGATAATTGATTCCCGTTTAGGACAGTCTATACGCAATATCAAGGCTTATATGGATAGCATCATTGCCGACGATTCGCCAAGGATTCTGGCGTTCGTTGACGAGTTTGACGCGATCGCGGGTAAGCGCTCAAAGAGCACCGAGGGTGCGGACGGCGAAATGAACCGTGTAGTAAACGAGCTTTTGCAGGGAATTGACGCTATGGTAAAGGCTAATACCGACCGTAGCATCGTGTTTGTGGCAACCACAAACCGCCCCGACAGCATTGACTCGGCTATCCTTCGCGGTAAGCGTCTTGATACTCAGGTCTACGTGGGCTTGCCCGATCAGGAAGCGAGAAGATTTCTTGTTAAAAAGAGCCTTGGCGGCGGAGTTCCGCCCCTTGCTTCCAACGTTAACCTTGACACAATAGCTGACTTCCTTGAGGGATATAGCTCGGCTGATATCTCTACCATATGCGAGAGGATCGGCGACAGACCATTGTTCAGACATTACGAGACGGGCGTAGCCTCGGTGGTTACGACCGAGGACGTCAACGATGTCATCGCCCACTCCCCAAAGAGTATAAAGGGCGACGAGCTTGGCGAGTACATCAAGTACAATGAAGAAAAGGGTTATAAGACACCCAAAACAGATTTGATGGTGTACCAGAAATATCTGGCACAGCGCAAATAAACCTCCAAAAAACCTTAACTGACTAAAGCCCCTTCGGGGGCTTTTTTAGTAAATTACCCCTTGAAAAATGTCGGATAATGTGATACAATGACAGAAGATTTCTATTAACAACAAGGACGGAAGAATGATATGAACAAGAATGACTGGATAAAGCTCGGGCGAAAATATGCGGAAGGTGACGGCGTTATGATGGATCAGAAACGCGCGTTTGTCTATTGGTCGTTTGCCGCTGACGCGCTTGCGGGTGAGGAGCTTAGGCTGTTCCGTGATCTGGGCGGCATATATGCCCATGAGGTTGCGGGGCTGTTCGGGCTTTGCTCTGCGGAGTCGATTTCGTCTGTGAGCCTCAAAAGAGCCTCGGCGCGCACGCCTCGAAGCGAGGAGGAGGTCAGAGAGCTTTTTGACGACGTTATGTCACAGCTTACCTCCGAGGAATACGCCAGCTTCTTCAACAACATGAACAGATTCATCAAGAACAAGCTACAAAGCCGCGATCCGAGCAGTAAAAAGAAGCCTGAAAACATTAGATTTGGAAACAATCTTGCGTTTATTATGCACCAATGCTCGTGGAACAGGCAGGTTCTTATGGATAACCTTAATAAGGTGGCTGTTTCTTCAAAGAGCAAAATAGACGCATCTTCGGTTTGTCAGATAATTGCCGGCTCTCAAGGAATGCAAGATTCATGGAAAATGATTTTGGTTGAGCAGGTCAACGAATACAACGTGACGCGAAAGAAGGGAACTTTGCTTACACGCACTATGACCGTTTCTGATTTGGAATTACCGCTCCTTGAGCTTGCGGAGCTTTTTTGCAAGATCAGAATGGATGACCCAAAGGTAAAGGCGCTTCTTGAAAACGCCCAAAACACAAATTCATAGGATAGATTACAGGTGGAGGCTGAGTTTTTGACTCAGCCTCTTTGATTGTGTTTCTGTGCATTTTGCACAATTTGTATATGGTATATATATTATATTGCACAATTGACAATCGGTAACTGTAATTCTCTCGAGCTTCAGCTTCCCGTGATCGGCGATACAAGTCTTGACGTGAATAACGCAAAATGTAGCCGAGTCTTAACGACTCGGCTACCGATTTTTGTTGGGTGAAGAAACTCGCAGGGGGCGATATCCTATACAATATACCAAATTTAATATAGCGTACAAACGCATATCAAAACAAAGCGCTCGCAAAAAGCGAGCGCTTTGCCTATCCAATCTTACTTTACGTCCTGATTATACTCTGCTATGTAGGGAAGGTTGCGGTAAAGCTCGCCGCAATCAAGCCCGTAGCCAATAACAAAATGGTCGGGAATGGTGAACAGAGCTATATCGGCATTGAAGTCCACCAAGCGTCTTGAGGGCTTGTCCAAGAGTGTTACGACCCTTATCGAAAGAGGGTTGCGTTTCTTAAGAAGCGCCACAACGTCGTTAAGTGTTCTTCCCGTGTCCACAATGTCCTCTACGATTACAACGTGATATTTGCTTATGTCCTGCTCAAGGTCCATTGTGATTTGTACTGTGCCCGACGAGACAGTGCCGTTGTAATAGCTTTTCGCGCACATAAAGCCTACCTCGCAGGGAACAGAGACCGCGCGGCAGAGGTCTGACATAAATACGAACGAGCCCTTGAGAATGCTTACAAGCAGTATCGGGCGTCCGTCGTACAGTGCGTCTATTTCCTTGCCCACCTTCTTTGTAGCGGCGTCGATTTCTTCCTCTGTGATGAGGATTCTTTTGATTCTGCTTTCAAAATCCTTGATTCCTTGAATCTTGTCCATATCCGAAAACTCCTTTAAATTATTCATCAGACGTAACGTCCACGTTTATAAATTTCGCTCCGTAATTTGTAAATAGATGAGTTAAGTATACCACATCACAGGCTTTCCGTCAAGACAACTATGAAAATTTTGTCAAATTTTTTGTCAAAACATCGAAAAATAATAATCTGCCGCATAATACAAGTGTGGGGCTGTGCTCTTGTAAGACAGCCCCTTTTTATAATTAAATTTTCGTATCCCATATGCCGCAAAAACTGTCGATAGGGTCTTTTCCCGTGAACGCATCGGGAGAGCTTGTGAGCTTGTCAACAAGCGCGTCAAGGGTGTGGGGCTTTGAGTCGTAGGCGTTGATATAGGTGCGCGCTTGCGGAATATCGGCAAGCATGGTTGGTGCGTTTACGCTTATTGCTATTACAGGAAGCTCAAAAACGTACCAGGGTATCTCACCGCCACCCTTTGACATGCCAAAGCTGGGTCTGCCTACCGTTACGTCAAACAGTGTGATGACTATATCCTGCCCCGAAACAAAATCGCTTATTGAGTTTTTGCCCGCGAAATAGAGGTTAAGACTCGGCTTTTCGCCCTCGGCAATCTTCTTCTTCATTGCTTCCAAGGGACTTTCGTAAATAAAGGCGTCAAATCCGCGAGCAATGAGCCTGTCGCGCAATTCCTCGGCGGGGTTGGATTTGGCGTTGTCACCCGTTGCCATCTTTATAAAAGCGTCCATAGGTCCTGCCGCTCCCTTGACGTAAACTATCATAACGCGCTTGTATTTCTCGGGTGTCAGCGGAAGAACGCCCTCGTCCTTGTACTTTACCAGCGTGATACTGTCACGGCTTATGCTTTCGGCGATTTCTCTGTATTCGGGCTTGCCGAGAGCGGCGGACGGCTCGGCGCTTGACACAAGCCCGTCCTTGGGCTTTTTGTGCAAGCCCATTTTCGCCTTAAGCCCGAGTATACGCGTAAGCGCTTCGGTCATGCGTTCCTCGGTGATGACACCGCTTTTGTAAGCCGAAAGCATACACTCGAAATCCTCGTCCGGGTCGTTGAAGAAAAGGAACATGTCGCAGCCCGCGTTGATGCACGCGGGGAGCATGTCTCGGCGCTTCATTCGGTTGGTCATTGCCACCATGTGGCTGGCATCGGACACAACCATTCCGTTAAAGCCCAGTCTGTGGCGCAAAAGCTCTGTCATTATCTCACGGCAGAGCGTGGCGGGCAGGATATCATCGTCCTTTATGTCGGGGTAAAGCTCACGCATATAGGTGGGCATCATTATGTGACCGCCCATGACCGCGTCTACTCCAGCTTCAAAAAGCGTCTTGTAAACCCTTCCAAAGGTCTCAAACCATTCCTTTTCGCCCGTTGGGTTCACGTTGTTTGAGATGTGGGCGTCGCGGAAGTCCAAGCCGTTGCCGGGAAAGTGCTTTGCCACCGATGCGAAGCCCTCTACCGAGTGCGCGCCCTCAACGTAGGCTCGGCTCATTTCTGCTACTCGCTCGGCATCGTTGCCAAAGGCTCTTGAGACTATCTCGGTGTTCTCCCAGTTGAGGTGAATGTCGCATACGGGGGCGAACGCCATGTTGCAGCCTATCGCCGCCGCTTCCTCGTTGGCGTATTTGCCAAGCGCGCGGGCGTATTCGGCGTTGCCCGTAGCGCCTATCTTTATACCGCTTCCGATATACGTGCCGTCAGTGCACGCCCCGTTGCCGCCCGTCTCTGTGTTGCAGGCTATAAAAAGCGGTATCCTTGCGTGTTTTTGGAGAATTTCGTTTTGCTTGCGTACCTTCTCGGCGGGCATGGCGTTGTATCGGCAACCGCCAAGATGATATTTGTTCATCAGCTCCTTTAAATATTCCTCGTCGGTTGACGCGGTCAGCTGAAAAAAGAGCTGTCCCACCTTTTCCTCGTCGGTCATAGCGCTTATTGTTGAGTTGACCCATTCGATGCCGTCGTCTGAAAGGCAGTAGGGCTTTGCTTTGAGATCTACCATTTTTAACTCCTTATTAGCTCAGATTATTTAAAAATTCGGCTTTCTTTTTTTCGCCGTATTGAACGTAATCGCCGCTTGACAGCTTTTTCAGGGCTTGGGGGAATTCGTCCCAGCTTTCGCGCTCTCGGCGCACGAGAACAGGGAAGAAGAATACTCCGTTTGCATCTGCCGCCTCAAGGTCTCCTACGGCGTCACCGCACATAAGCACTTTGTGCGGTGAATAGCCCTTTTTTACAAGCTCGCCAATGCAAAAGGACTTGCTTCCCGCACTTTGCGACAGAAGCAGGTCGGCGTGCTTTGCCAACCCATGCTTGCACCACTCGTGGATAAGCGCGTCGGCGTTAGCTCCCGAAACCACGGCAATATCGGCAAATTCACTCGCTTGCCGAAGACCTGCCTTTACCCCCTCAAACGGCAATATCTCGTCTTCGCCAAGCGATTCTATGGCGCGGTTGACCTCTGTGCTCCACGAGAGGGCTTTTTTTAATATCCCGATGTCGGGATTGTCGGCAATTTCTCGCCTCAGCGAGTCGTTTGAAAGCCCCCTGCCGCGCTCCGACCAGAACAGCAGATGTCCTATCTCGGCTATCGGGTGAAAGCGCTCGTTGACCGCCTTAAGGGTCAGCGCAAGCCCCCTGAAGCGATTGACTCCGCGTGTCTTTGTGTAAAGATTTATTTCGTTCCATATTTCAAGGATATCGTGTTCCCACCTGTAAAGCTCCCACTCCTTTATCATCAGCGGACCAAAGCACTTTAAGTGCTTTACGTTCATTGAGTCCATGGCGCAGCCGTCGCTGTCAACGCATATAAGAAAGTCCTTTGACTTTTTAAAGGCGGATATTTCGGTGCGAGGTAAATCGGTGTTTGACATATAAAAGCTCCTTTCCTCTGATTTCTTATACTATTTTTGCCACGCGAGTGGAGACGTAAACAGTAGGTGGAAATTTTTGTTTGCACGGCGCAAAAAGAAACGGCGGGGGTAAACCCTTCGCCGTTCAGCTATAAAATTTATTTTTCAGCTACAAAATTTTTCTGCGTTTTCATTATCCTCAAATACACGAAAACCGCTACAAGCGAGAACAGCATTCCCACAAGTATTCCGCATTTCATGCCCGGTCTGTCGGGCGTTAGTCCCATGTCCGCGGCAATTTGCGCCGCTTTGGAGCTCTCGTTTATAGTAAAGGTAAGAAAGAGAACGGGCGAAAGATTGCCCACGATAGACATGGTGACGTTGCTTGCGTAGCAAGCAAGCTTCACTCGTTTGTAACTTGCTGTCATAATGAAATTCATTTGTGAAAATTCAGTATTTTGTCAGTCTCCGTATTTGCCTCCTCCGATAAATTCGCGCAAAAGCGACTCCGTCGGTACAAGTTCGGGGGGTATTGCGGGAATCTCGCCAAGCACCTCAAAAAGCTCGGTCAGCCACGGGTGCTTTGCCTCGTCATCGGGAAGCGAGGCGGGGAGCAAAGACTTGTAAATACATGGTTCATACGGAATAAAGGTGTCGATGTCGAAGTCGGCGCGGTGCTTGTAGGGCATTATATAGAGGTTTTCTCCGCGCTCCACGCTGTCGTAAAGTGAGACCACCGCCGAGGGATTGCGGTTTCTGGTGCGCCCGTCACGGATCATGCGTCTCGCCAGCCTTATTTTTGAGGGGTGAAGCAGGTAGCTCTCGCCCTTTTTTGTGTGCTCTATTCGTGAGCGGACGCTGACGTATATTCTGGTGCTGAAGTCCTCGGCGTTCTCTATTACAGAGGGATTGAGCGAATGGATACCCTCTAAGATTATCAGCTCGCCCTTGCGGAGCTTCAGCCTTCTGTCGCCTACCTCACGCAGGTTCGTCACAAAGTTGAAGCGAGGCACCGCTACATCCTCGCCTTCCATAATGGCGCGGAGCTGGCTGTTAAGCAGGTCTGTGTCAACTCTCGCGGGGGCTTCAAGGTCAAGCTTGTGCGCCTCGAAAAGCGGGCGCTCGTCGTCGGTTATGGGGTGAAAATAGTTGTCAAGCGACAGAATGTGGGTCTCAAAGCCCATTTTATCAAGGCGCTCCTCAAGCTTAAGGGCACTGGTGGTCTTTCCAGAGCCCGAGGGTCCCGAAATGAGTATAAACGGATGCTCGTCGGCGTTCTTTGCTATTTCATTTGCCGTATCAGACAGCTTTTTTTCGTATTCCGCTTCGCTCTCGGCTACAAAACGCGCGGGAGAGGAAGCCTCTTTTATGAGTTCGTTTATCAACATTGGCTCACGTGTCATAAATGCCTCCGTTTGTAAAAAAATTTCTTTTGTTTGGTTAATTTTTCATAAAAGCTATTGAAGCGGGGTAAAAATGATGGTATTATAATTTATCGTATTCATTTTACCACACATATGTGAATTTTTCAAGCGGAGAGGGTGAAGTTTTTGAGATTGCCGAGGTGGATAAGAAGATTTTTGAGACAGAGAGTGCTTGTGGCGCTCCTTATTTTGTTGCAATTCGCCTTTATCGGATATACTATATTCTCAAATTCCATGGTGTCGGATATAGTGATGAACGCGGCAAATCTCGTCAGCTTTTTCGTGGAGCTTCACGTGGTCATCTCAAAGAATAAGCCCGCCTATAAGATATCGCTTACCTTCCTTATTTTTATGTTTCCGCTCTTTGGCGGCGTGTTCTATCTGCTTTACAAAAGTAACGCCCTCTGGCGCGGCTTACATAAGCGCACCGAGCAGATAAACAAAGCGTCTGCCGAGTTTTTCAGGCTTCCCGAGGTGGCGGTGGATGAGGCAAAGGCGAAAATGCCCGAGTTTTCCACACAAATAAGCTACGCCGACAGCTATATGGGCTTTCCCATATACAAAAACACTCAAATGAGCTATTACAGGCTTGGCGAGGAGATGTTCGAGGCGCTTTGCGAGGATTTGAAAAAAGCCGAGCGGTATATTTTCCTTGAGTTTTTTATAGTCAAGGAAGGGAAAATGTGGGACGCTATCGAGGAAATACTGACCGAGCGTGCCGCGGTGGGAGTTGACGTGCGCCTTGTTTACGACGATATGGGCAGTCTTTACGGCTTTTCGGACGACAGAATAGAGGAGCTTGCTAAAAAGGGAATAAAAATTTCGGTGTTCAATACCTTTGTTCCCTTTATATCGTCGGTACAGAACAACCGCGACCACCGAAAAATATCGGTAATAGACGGAAAGATAGCCTACACGGGCGGAATAAATCTCGCCGACGAATATATAAACGGGATAGAGCGCTTCGGACACTGGAAGGATACCGCTATACGTCTTTGCGGAGACGGCGCGTGGAGTTTTACGGTCATGTTCTTGCAGATGTGGGGCTTTTGCGAGGGTATCGACGAGGACTACCGCGGATATTATCCCGATGACGCGGAGAAGAATGAAAACGGCGGCTTCGTGCTTCCTTATACCGACTCCCCCATAGACAATGAGCGTCTCGGCGAGCACATCTATAAGCAGATGATAAACGGCTCGCGTGAATATTTATACATTACAACACCCTATCTTATCGTTGACGACGACCTGCTGTCGGCGCTGAGGCTGGCGGCAAAAAGCGGCGTGGACGTGAGGATAATCACACCTCATCACGGAGATAAATTTCTCGTTCATTTTACCACTCGCTCCTATTACGAGCCGCTTGTGGAGGCGGGGGTAAGGATATACGAATATACACCGGGATTTATCCACTCCAAAACCTTTGTCAGCGACGGAAGGCGAGCGGTGGTGGGAACGGTAAACCTTGATTTCAGAAGCCTTTATCTTCACTTTGAATGCGGCGCGCTTGTTTATGACGATGCCGTCATAGAGGACGTGAAAAAGGACTTCATCGATACGCTTGAGGTCTGCCGTGAGATAACCGCGGAGGATTGTAAACGCGGCCTGCTTATGAGGTTCTTCCGTTCGATAATGAGGATATTCGCGCCGCTGATGTGAAAAATGAGAGAAAAATGAGAAAAAATTCAAAAAATCTCTTGACAAATCGGGGAAAAAGGTGTATAATCACCACAACCAAATAAAAAAGGCTGTGACGAAGACGGTCAAACGGTATGCTTCCAGAGAGTTGGCGTAGGGTGCGAGCCAATGGCAGAGCGTTTATAAACCTATCACTTCCGAGCCGGAGTGCTGAAAGAATACGAGTAGGCTTCTCCCGTGATTGCTGCGTTAACGCATAGGGCTTGCCGGAGTCCGAAGAGGTGGCGTCTTGTTGGCGCAATTTGAGTGGTACCGCGGATAAAATGATTTTTACCCGTCTCAAAGAAAGAAATTTCTTTGAGACGGTTTTGTTTTTTACGGTCTCGAAGATCCGGTCAATAACGTTTATTGCCGAGAGAGGCAGAAAGGAAAAACCATGCAGAACAACAATTCACAAAACGCAAAGCTACTTGAGATCGCGGGTCGTATCAGAGACATGCGCGAGATCTCGGGCTACACCGAGGAGCAGATGGCTGCTTTGGTAAAGGTGTCACTTGATAACTACAAAAAATACGAGGAGGGTACGGTAGATTTTCCGTTTACCTTTATTCATAGCTGCGCGCAGGTGTTAGGCGTTGAGATGAATGACCTTCTTGAGGGAACCTCGCCCCTGCTTTCGTCCTATACGGTGACAAGACGCGGACAGGGTCAGGAGACCGCTAAAGAGGACGGTATCGAAATTTGTAACCTTGCGCCCAAATTCAATAAGAAGATCGCGGAGCCGTACTGGGTTCGTTACGAATATTCGGAAAAACAGCAGAACCAGCCCATTCACCTTATCTCCCATAGCGGACAGGAGTTTGACCTTGTGCTTGAGGGTAGCCTTAAGGTGCAGGTCGGTGACCATATAGAGGTGCTTCATGAAGGCGATAGCATTTATTATAACAGCTCCACTCCACACGGTATGATCGCCGTTGACGGTAAGGACTGCGTGTTCTGCGCGGTCGTTCTTCCGGGCGAGGATACCAAGGAGGAGACCGTCAGAAAGAGCATCGCTACCGCGAGAAAGACCGAAAAGCTTGTTTGTGAGAAGTTTATTAAGACCGAGGAGGACGAAAACGGATGCCTTAAGTCTATCAGCTTCCCCAATCAGGAGAGCTTTAACTTCGGCTTTGATATCGTTGACGAGATCGCCGACGCTTATCCCGAAAAGCTGGCTATGCTCCACGTTGATAAATATAAGACCGAACGCCGCTTTACCTTTAAGGACATCAAGCGCGCGTCGGCGCAGTGCGCTAACTACTTTACCTCGCTGGGTATCAAGAAGGGTGACAGAGTAATGCTGGTGCTTAAGAGACACTACCAGTTCTGGTTCGCTATGGTGGCGCTTCATAAGCTCGGCGCGGTGGCAATTCCCGCAACCAACCAGCTTAAGGACCACGATTTCGTTTACCGCTTTGACGCGGCAGGCGTTTCGGCTATCCTTTGCACGGCTGATGATGACGTTGCCGAGATCGTTGACAAAGCGGCTGAAAGCTGCCCTCAGCTCAAGACCAAGATCCTTGTGGGAGGAACTCGCGAGGGCTGGCACGACTTTGACAGCGAGTACGGTCTGTACTCGGGCAAATTCGCGCGTACCGCCGATTCCTCTTGCGGAAACGAGGCGGCGCTTATGTTCTTTACGTCGGGAACAACGGGCAACCCCAAAATGGCTTCCCACAAGCATACCTACGCGCTGGGTCATTACGTGACCGCTAAGTATTGGCATTGCTGCGAGCGTGACGGATTGCATCTCACTATCTCCGACACGGGTTGGGGTAAATCTCTTTGGGGTAAGCTCTACGGTCAGTGGCTCTGCGAGGGCGCGGTGTTCGTTTACGACTTTGACAGATTCTCTGCGGCTGAGATCCTTCCCATGTTCGCCAAGTATAATATTACCACGTTCTGCGCCCCCCCAACGATGCTCAGAATGCTTATAAAAGAGGACCTTTCCAAGTACGACCTTACGTCTATTCACCATATGACAACCGCAGGCGAGGCGCTCAACCCCGAGGTGTCGCGCCGGTTCGAGGCGGCTACGGGACTTACTATCATGGAAGGCTTTGGTCAGACCGAAACAACTCTTACCATCGCAAACCTTGTGGGCACAACTCCCAAGCTCGGCTCTATGGGTAAGGCGTCTCCTCAGTACGACGTTGATATCGTAGACCCCGACGGCAGATCGCTTC
The DNA here is from genome assembly GCA_045660295.1 of Eubacteriales bacterium. GTDB lineage: Bacteria > Bacillota > Clostridia > Oscillospirales > CAG-272 > RGIG8775. Next base: position 22,136 of record JAZRDN010000007.1, on the reverse strand, counting down.
CCAACGGTGAGGTGGGTGAGATCGTTATTCACCTTGATAAGGGTTCCCCTTGCGGTATGTTCAGAGAATACTACCGCGACGAGGAAAAGACCAAAGAAGCCGTTTGCGACGGACTTTACCACACCGGCGATACCGCTTGGCGTGACGAGGACGGATATTTCTGGTACGTCAGCCGTATCGACGACGTTATCAAGTCCTCGGGCTACCGCATCGGTCCCTTCGAGATCGAGAGCGTTATCATGGAGCTTCCTTACGTCCTTGAGTGCGGCGTTTCCGCGGCACCCGACGAGGTAAGAGGTCAGGTGGTCAAGGCAAGCATCGTGCTTACAAAGGGCACGGAGGGAACAGAGGAGCTTAAAAAGGAGATCCAGAGCTACGTTAAGTCGCATACCGCTCCTTATAAGTACCCCAGAATCGTTGTGTTCCGCGATGAGCTTCCCAAAACCATCAGCGGAAAAATCCAAAGAAACAAGCTATAATCACGCGAAAATTGTGAAATTTGCCGAAATTTCGAAAACTTTCGATATTGCTTGACAAGATGATAAAAATGTGATAGAATTTTAATACATATAATATGAAAGGCGAGGACGGGGAGAATACGGTTCGCAGAAGCGCAGAGAGCCGACGGCTGGTGTAAGTCGGTGTTGTGCGGGTCGGTGTTTGTAGCCCCCGAGCCGAGAGGAAGAAAGCGAGAGCAAGTAGAACCTCTCCGTGATTGCTGCGTGAACGCATAGGGCTTCTTTGAGTCCGAGAGTGGCGCCGTATCGGCGCAAGTTGAGTGGTACCGCGGGTAGAATTAATTGTACTCGTCTCAAAGATTCTTCACGTCTTTGAGACGAGTTTTGTTTTCGAAGACAGATATGATTTTCGGAGGTATTAATGAGTAATTTTAACGACATCGACCAGAAAATAAAAGCCATGGCGGGGCGTATCAAGGCGCTCCGTGAAATGGAAGGCTATACCATTGAATATATGGCGTCAAAGACCGACGTAAGCATCGGCGAGTACGTAGAGTGCGAGGAGGGTCGCTCCGACCTTAACTTTGCGTTCCTGTTCAGATGCGCTACCGCGCTGGGCATTGACGTTACCGAGATCATCGAGGGCGCTGCTCCCAGACTTAAATCCTATACCCTTACAAGACGCGGAATGGGACAGAGGATCGAGCAGGCGCACGGAATGACCTATTACAATATCGCGCACTCCTTCAGAAACAGAACCTCAAACCCTCTTTACGTTCACTGCGTGTACTCGGAAAAGGCTGAGTATGAGCCGATAGAGCTTACCACCCACGAGGGACAGGAATGTGACATCGTGGTTAAGGGACGGCTTAAGGTTCAGGTGGGCGACCATCAGGAGATTCTTGAGGAAGGCGACAGCATCTACTACGATAGCTCCACGCCTCACGGTATGATAGCTATCGGCGGTGAAGACTGTTACTTCTACGCGATAGTTCTTAACCCCGCGGGCGTTTCTATGTCGGAAATCACCCACAGCGCGGTCAAGGAGTTTACCGCCAAGCCCAGAAAGAGCGAGGTCAAGGCGACAAGACGCCGCGTATGGGAGGATTTCATTATTCCCACAGAGGATGACAACGGAATTCTTAAGGCTATAGACTTCAAGAACGAGGATAAATTCAACTTTGCATTTGACGTGGTTGACCGAATCGGCGTTGAACAGCCCGATAAGGTGGCTATGGTTCATATCGCAAAGGATAAGACCGAAAGAAAATTTACCTTCGCCGACCTTAAGCGCGCGTCCTCACAGACCGCTAACTACTTCAAGTCGCTGGGTATCAAGAAGGGCGATAAGGTAATGCTTATCCTGAAGAGACATTACCAGTTCTGGTTCGCTATGGTGGCGCTTCATAAGCTGGGCGCGGTGGCTATTCCCGCAACCAATCAGCTTAAGGAGCACGATATCGAATACAGACTTAACGCCGCGGGCGTAAAGGCGATGCTTTGTACCGCCGACGACAACGTGGCGGCAGAGGTCGATAAGGCGTCGGCGCACGCCGAGTGCCTTGAGACTAAGATAATTGTCGGCGGCACGCGAGAGGGCTGGAGAAGCTTCGACGACGAATATAACCTTTACACGGGTAAATTCGAGCGCACCGAGGACACCGCTTGCGGCGAGGAGCTTATGCTCATGTACTTTACCTCGGGCACTACGGGCAATCCCAAGATCGCTTGCCATAACTACAAATATCCGCTCGGTCACTTTATTACAGCCAAGTATTGGCATTGCGTAAATCCCGACGGATTCCACCTTACCATCTCGGACACCGGCTGGGCTAAGGCGGCGTGGGGTAAAATTTACGGGCAGTGGCTCTGCGAGGCAGGTCTGTTCGTTTATGACTTTGACCGCTTCGACGCTCACGATATCCTTCCTATGTTCGCTAAGTATAATATCACCACCTTCTGCGCACCGCCTACGATGCTCAGACTTATGGTTAAAGAGGATATCTCAAAGTACGACCTCTCGACTATCGAGCATATGACCACAGCGGGCGAGGCTCTCAACCCCGAGGTGTTCAGACAGTTCGAGGCGGCTACGGGACTGCAGATAATGGAGGGCTTCGGTCAGACCGAGACCACCGTTGCGCTTGCTAACCTTATCGGTACAAAGGCAAGACTCGGTTCTATGGGTAAGCCTGTTCCGCTTTACGACATCAAGCTGCTTGATGCAGACGGAAACGAGGTTCCTGTGGGTGAAACGGGTGAAATTTGTATAAACGTACAGAACGGCGCGCCCTGCGGACTTTTCAGAGGTTATTATAACGACAGTGAAAAAACAAACGAGGTATGGCACGACGGATATTATCATACGGGCGATACCGCTTGGCGTGATGAGGACGGATATTTCTGGTACGTTGGACGAGTTGACGACGTTATCAAGTCCTCGGGCTACCGTATCGGTCCCTTTGAGATCGAAAACGTTATTATGGAGCTTCCTTACGTTCTCGAGTGCGGTGTTTCCGCCGCTCCCGACGAGGTAAGAGGTCAGGTGGTCAAGGCGAGCATCGTGCTTACCAAGGGAACAGAGGGCACAGACGAGCTTAAGAAGGAGATTCAGAGCTACGTAAAGAGCCGTACAGCACCCTATAAGTATCCCAGAATAGTAGTATTTAAGACAGAGTTGCCCAAGACAACCAGCGGAAAGATACAGAGAAACAAGCTTTAATTCGTCGGAGGGCATATGGAATATAAAAGAATAACGCTTTTCGCGGGTCACTACGGAAGCGGAAAGACCAACGCGGCGGTGAATTACGCCTTCGAGCTTAAGGCGTCGGGGCTTGAGGTCACTATCGCCGACCTTGATACGGTCAATCCTTATTTCCGAACAAAGGACAGCGAAAGGGAACTGACCGAGGCGGGAATACACCTTATATCCCCAGAGTTCGCTAACTCGAACGTGGACCTGCCCGCACTTCCCGCAGAGATGTATAAAGTGGTTTTCGACAAGAACCGCCACGCGGTGCTTGATATCGGCGGAGACGACCGAGGCGCTTTCGCTTTGGGCAGATATACGCCGAGCATACTTGAAGAAAACGACTACGATATGCTTTTCGTTATCAATTGCTACCGTCCGCTTACCTCGACACCCGAGGATACGGTGGAGATAATGCGTGAGATAGAGGCGGCGTCGGGTATACCCTTTAACGGAATTGTAAACAACTCCAATTTAGGACCCGAGACCACACCCCAAACGGTCAAGGATTCGTTTGAATACGCAGAGAGCGTATCACGACTATCGGGACTTGATATCAAGCTCACCACCGTCCCCGATTTTCCTTGCTTTGACGGCATCGAGAGCCTTGGGGAAGGGAACGGCAGGCTTTTGAAAATGAAATTGCAGAAAAAACTGATTTAGGAGGAAAAATAAATGGCTAAGCTGACATTTAACGTTGATATGTGTAAGGGCTGCGGACTTTGCGTTGACGCCTGCCCCAAGCATATTCTTGAGGTTTCCAAGGTGAAAATCAACAAAAAGGGACATTACGTTGCCGAGATAACAAACCAAGAGGCTTGTATCGGTTGCGCATTCTGCGCTACAATGTGCCCCGATTGCATCATAAAAGTTGAGAAATAAAAACTAACCGTTAAAACGGATACGGAGGATTAAAATGGCAGAAAAGGTTTTGATGAAGGGTAACGAGGCTATCGCCGAAGCGGCTATTCTTGCGGGATGCCGTCACTACTTCGGCTACCCCATTACACCTCAGACAGAAATTGCGGCATACATGGCAAAGCGTATGCCTAAGATAGACGGTACTTTCCTTCAGGCTGAAAGCGAAGTCGCGGCTATCAATATGGTTATCGGCGTTGCGGCGGCGGGCGGAAGAGTTATGACTTCCAGCTCCAGCCCCGGAATCTCGCTTAAGAGCGAGGGTATATCTTATCTCGCGGGTTGTGACCTTCCCGCTCTTGTTATCAACGTACAGCGCGGAGGCCCCGGTCTCGGAGGTATCCAGCCCTCTCAGTCGGATTATTTCCAGTGCACTAAGGGCGGCGGACACGGTGACTACAGAAATATCGTTCTCGCTCCCGCGTCTGTTCAGGAAATGGCTGACATGACGGTTAAGGGCTTTGAGCTTGCGGATAAGTACAGAATGGTTTCCATGATACTCGCTGACGGTACTATGGGTCAGATGATGGAGCCTGTTTCTCTCGATATTCCCGAGCAGAAGAAATATGACAAGCCTTGGGCTGTAACGGGCACGAAGATGCAGAGAAAGCACAATATCGTCAACTCTCTTTCGCTTGTTCCCGATGAGCTTGAGCAGCTTAACTTCGAGCGCTACCAAAAGTACGCGCAGATCGAAGAAAACGAGGTAATGTATGAGGAATACATGATGGACGACGCCGAGATCTGCGTCGTTGCATACGGTATTGCCGCAAGAGTTTCCAAGAACGCTATTACGGCGGCTCGCGCGCAGGGTATCAAGGTAGGTATGATCAGACCTATTACGCTTTGGCCCTTCCCCAAGAAGGTTCTCCGCGAGGCGGCTGACAAGGTCAACGCGTTCGTTACGGTTGAGATGTCTATGGGACAGATGATCGAGGACGTTGAGCTTGCCACACGCTGCAAAAAGCCTGTGCTTCTTTGCAACAGAGCAGGCGGCATGATCCCCTCTCCCGAGCAGGTTCTTGCGAAAATTAAGGAAGCAGGAGGTATTAACTGATGGTAGTATTTGATAAACCCCATTCTCTTACCGATGCGCCGCTTCACTACTGTCCCGGCTGCACACACGGTATTATTCACAGACTCGTAGCAGAGGCTATTGACGAGCTTGGCATCGAGGGCAAGACTATTGGTATCGCTCCCGTAGGCTGCTCTGTTATGGCATATAACTATTTCGCCTGCGATATGGTTCAGGCGGCTCACGGACGCGCACCCGCAGTTGCTACGGGCGTTAAGCGCGCAAACCCCGATAATATCGTCTTTACATATCAGGGTGACGGTGACCTCGCTTCTATCGGTATGGCTGAGACTATCCACGCCGCTACAAGAAACGAGAATATCACCATAATCTTCGTAAACAACGCTATCTACGGCATGACAGGCGGTCAGATGGCTCCCACGTCGCTTCCCGGTCAGGTGACACAGACCTCTCCCTACGGACGTGACACCAAGACCGCAGGCTATCCTATCCGCGTTTGCGAGCTTCTTTCCGAGCTTGAGGGCGCTACATACCTTGAAAGAGTAGCGGTAAATAACGTAAAGAACGTAAAGAACGCGAAGAAGGCTATAAAGAAGGCGTTTGAAAATCAGGTAAACGGAAAGGGCTTCTCTCTTGTTGAGGTCGTTTCCACCTGCCCCACAAACTGGGGTCTTACACCCTCAAAGGCGCTTGAGTGGGTGGAGGAAAAGATGCTTCCTTACTATCCTCTCGGCGTATATAAGGACAAAACCGCAGAGGAGGAACAGAAATGACAAATCAGATTTTGATTGCGGGCTTTGGCGGTCAGGGCGTTCTCTTTGCGGGTAAGCTTCTGGCTTATAAGGGAATGTATGAAAATAAGGAGCTTAGCTGGCTTCCTTCCTACGGTCCCGAAATGAGAGGCGGAACGGCAAACTGTAGCGTTATTATAAGTGATACCCCCGTTGGTTCGCCTATCGTCGATAATCCCGACGTGCTTATGGTTATGAATCTTCCCTCGCTTGACAAGTACGAAAACGCAGTTGCAAAGGGCGGTAAGATATTCGTTGACTCCTCGTTTATCGAGAGAAAGGTCGAGAGAACAGACGTTGACGCTTACTATATTCCCGCTACGAAAATGGCGGCAGAGGCAGGCGTCCCCACACTTGCTAATATGATACTTCTTGGCAAGCTCATTAAGGAGACCGGCGCGGTTGACTTCGACGGTCTTGAGGACGTGTTCAAGAAGATAGTTTCGGCAAAGCGCGCCGACCTTATAGGCGCTAACCTTAAGGCTCTTGAGCTTGGTTATAATTATAAGGACTGATAAGGACAGATATTTCAGAAAGGAAAATTATCATGGAGATCAAAATTCAGAAAACCGCCGCTCCCAAGCAAAAGCCTGATGCGAGCGAGCTCGGTTTCGGAAAATATTTCACTGACCACATGTTTATAATGGACTACACACGTGATAAGGGCTGGCATGACGCGAGAATAGTTCCTTTTGCTAATCTTGAGCTTCACCCCGCCTGCACAGTGTTCCATTACGGCGCGGAGATATTCGAGGGTCTTAAGGCTTACCGCACCGCAGCGGGTAAGGTTCAGCTTTTCAGACCCGAGGAGAATATAAAGAGAATGAACAGCTCGGCAGACCGTATGAGCCTTCCGTTGCTTGATGAAAAGGACGCTCTCGAAGCCCTTACAAAGCTTATTGAGGTAGAGCAGGACTGGGTTCCCTCAGCTCCCGGTACGTCTCTTTATATCAGACCCTTCCTCTTTGGAGCAGACCCCTTCCTTGGCGTTCACTCCATCAACCGTTCTATGTTCGTTATCATTCTCTCTCCCGTAGGAAGCTACTACAAAGAGGGAATTAACCCCGTTAAGATTATGATAGAGACCGAGGACGTCCGCGCGGTTCGCGGCGGTACGGGTTACACCAAGTGCGGCGGTAACTACGGCGCGTCCAACAGAGCGGGCGAGAAGGCTGAAAAGAAGGGCTTCTCTCAGGTTCTTTGGCTTGACGGCGTTGAGCGTAAGTATATCGAGGAGGTCGGCGCCATGAACGTAATGTTCAAGATTGGCGACGAGGTTGTAACCCCCGCGCTTACAGGCTCTATTCTTCCCGGTATCACGAGAAAATCGTGCATAGAGCTTCTTAAGGCTAAGGGACAGAAGGTCTCTGAGAGACTTCTCTCTATCGACGAGCTTATTGATGCTCTTGAAAACGGCACTCTTAAAGAGGGCTGGGGCTGCGGTACCGCGGCTGTTGTGTCTCCTATCGGCGAGCTTCATTATAACGGCAAGAGATACGTTATCAATGACGGAAAGATAGGCGAGACAACACAGGAGCTTTACGACACCTTGACAGGAATTCAGTGGGGACGACTAGAGGACACCTATAACTGGACATATCCCATAACAAAGTAATCAAAGAATTTTACTTTTACGCCCGAGGGATAGTCTTTGTGGGCGATTAATGTATAATTTGTGCATAAAAAACGCACACAAAAATTCCATGAAAGGTGAACTTAAACAATGAAAAAGATATATATTTCCGATACAACGCTGAGAATAAACCGCACGGGAGCAGAGGCGCCTCTGTCTTTTAAGGAAAAGATAGAGATCGCCAGAAATCTTGATAAGATGCACGTTGACGTTATCGAGCTTGCTCCCATTGAGAACGAAAAGACCGACGTGCTTCTGGCACGCACCATCCTTCCTTTCCTTAAGCACAGCACGCTCGCTTTGCCCGTGGGAAATGACGAGGCTTCGGTTGAGGTGGCTTATTCGGCAATAGCAGACGCTGATAAGGCGAGACTTCAGGTCAGAGTGCCTACCTCTCCCGTTCAGATGGAGTATTTTTGCCACAAAAAGCCCGCGGCGGTGCTTGAGAGCATAAAGAGCTTGGTTGCGAAAGCGGCATCCTTCGGCGTTGAGACCGAATTTGTCGCAGAGGACGCTACAAGAAGCGAGATTCCGTTCCTCGCAACCGCTATGGTTGCCGCAGTCGAGGCAGGCGCAACTGTTGTGACCATTTGCGACGATGCGGGAACAATGCTTCCTGAGGAGATGAGCGCGTTTATCGCAAGTGTTAAGGCGGCGGCTCCCGTGATTGCAGGCGCAAAGCTGGGAGTTCAGCTTTCCAATTCCATAGATATGGTGGCGGCAAATACCGTGGCGGCGGTTAAGTGCGACGTTGACGAGATAAAGCTCGCGGCGGTTGCTGTAAACTGCCTTTCCACCGATGTTTTTGCAAAGCTTATCGCGGCTCGCGGAATTGAGCTTGGCATCGAGTGCGGCATCAAAATAACAGAGCTTAAGCGCCTTACCGCGCAGATCAACTGGATACTTGCCCCCAAGGAAAGAGATAAATCGGCAAGCATGGGCACTGCTCACGTGGCCGGTGTTATCAACCTTAAGTCTGACGACGATATGCCCACCGTGTGCAAGGCAGTCAAGCTGCTTGGCTACGAGCTTTCCGAGGAGGACAACGCAAAGGTCTACGAGGAGTTCTGCCGCGTGGCGGAAAAGAAGAACGTGGGCGAGGCTGAGCTTGACGCCATAGTCGCAAGCGCGGCGCTTCAGGTTCCCCCCACATTCGTGCTTAAGAGCTACGTTATCAATAGCGGAAACGTTATCACGGCTACCGCTCACATTCAGCTTGAAAAGAAGGGCGCTATCACTGAGGGCATCAGCGTGGGCGACGGTCCTATCGACGCGGCATTCCGCGCTATCGAGCAGATAATCGGACATCACTACGAGCTTGACGACTTCCAGATAAAGTCTGTGACCGAGGGACGTGAGGCAATGGGCTCGGCGCTTGTAAAGCTTCGCTCAAACGGCAAGCTCTATTCGGGCAACGGACTTTCCACCGATATTATCGGCGCAAGCATCCGAGCATACGTGGCGGCTCTCAATAAGATCGCGTACGAGGAGAACCAGATATGAAACTGTCATTCTCCATCAAGGGCTGGCAGAATTACGGCTGGGAGGATTACTGCAATATCGCTTCCGAGCTTGGCTTTGCCGGCGTAGAGCTTCATAATATAAAAAACAAGGAATTTCGCAGCTCCGGTAACCCCTTTGATCCCGCAAATTCTTTTGCTATCGTAAGGGATATGATAAACAGAGGTCTGTCTATTCCTTGTCTTGACGCGGCTTGCAATATAGCCGATTCCGCGGCGTTTGACGAGAACTGCAAGGAGATCGGTGATTGCATCAATACCGCCAGAAACCTCAAGATACCCTACGTCCGTATTCACGCGGGAACGGGTATTACCGACGGCGATATGGAAATGACAGAGAAGTGTCTTGACGTTATGCTTCCCATCGCCGAAAAGACAGGAGTAACAATTCTGCTTGAAACTGTCGGACTTTTCGCTACTACCGAAAAGCTCCGCGACGTGCTTAATCATTTTGCTTCGGACAACCTCGGCGCGCTTTGGGATATGTATCATACGTATTTCTCGGCGAGCGAGGCCCCCGACATTACTATAAAAAATCTCGGTGCGTACGTTAAGCACGTGCATATCAAGGACTCAAAGCGCGATAACGGCGAGCTTAAGTATTGCCTTATCGGTGAGGGTGAGCTTCCCATGAGCGACATGATGAATAGCCTTCGCGCCGTAAACTACGACGGCTTCGTGTCTCTTGAGTGGGACTCCAAGTGGCTTGACGATATAGACGATATAGAGATAATCTTCTCTCATTTCGTCAGCTATATGCACCACTTCGACGACCCCAAAAAGAACAAGAAAACGCTTTACAGCAACAAGACTCACACGGGTAAGTTCCTTTGGAAAAAGGAGTCGCTTATTGACCTTACCTTCCCGCAGGTGCTTGACGCTGTGGTCGAGGAATTTCCCGACCAGATAGCCTTTAAGTATACTACTCTTGATTATACGAGGACTTATGCCGAGTTCAGAGACGACGTTGACACATTCGCGCGCACGCTTATCGCGCTTGGCGTAAAGCCCGGTCATCACGTAGCTGTCTGGGCGACCAACGTGCCCCAGTGGTATATTGCCTTTTGGGCGACCACAAAGATCGGCGCGGTGCTGGTTACTATGAATACCGCTTATAAGATCCACGAGGCTGAATATCTGCTTCGTCAGTCGGATACCCATACTCTTATTATGGTTGACGGCTGGAGAGACTCGGACTATAACGGCACTATCAGCGAGCTTTGCCCTGAGCTTAAGGACACAAAGGCGGGCGAGCCGCTTCACTGTAAGAGACTTCCGTTCTTGCGTAACGTTATTACCGTAGGCTTCCGCAAGGAGGGCTGCCTTACGTGGGAGGAATCGCTTGGACTTGCTCATCGAGTTCCGCTTGAAGAAGTATATCGCCGCGCGGCGGCAGTTGAGCCTGATGACGTATGTAATATGCAGTACACATCGGGTACGACAGGCTTCCCCAAGGGCGTTATGCTTACTCACTATAACGTTGTCAACAACGGTAAGTGTATCGGCGACAGAATGGATCTTTCCACCGCCGACCGCATGATGATACAGGTTCCTATGTTCCATTGCTTCGGAATGGTGCTTTCCATGACCGCTTCAATGACACACGGCGCGTCTATCTATCCGCTTCCGTATTTCTCACCCAAATCCGCGCTTGCTTGCGTAAATGACGAGCATATTACTGCCTTTAACGGCGTTCCCACAATGTTTATAGCGATGTTCAACCATGAGGACTACCGCAAGACCGATTTCTCTTATATGAGAACGGGAATTATGGCTGGCGCTAACTGCCCCGCTGACCTTATGAAGCGCGCGGCACAGCCCGACGAGATGAATATGCGCGGTATCGTCAGCGTTTACGGTCAGACCGAGGCTTCGCCCGGATGTACCATGAGCGAGCTTGACGACCCCATAGACGATCGTACCGAGACAGTCGGATACGCTTTCCCGCATGTTGAATGTAAGATAATTGACCCCGAAACCGGCGCGGAGCTTCCCGACGGCGAGAACGGCGAGTTCGTGGCGCGCGGATATAACGTAATGAAGGGTTATTATAAAATGCCCATCGCTACCCGCGACGCTATTGACGCTGACGGCTGGCTTCACACAGGCGATATCGCTTGCCGTGACTCGAACGGTAACTACCGTATCACGGGTCGCCTTAAGGATATGATAATCCGCGGTGGTGAGAACATTTACCCCAAGGAGATAGAGGAATTTATCTATACTCATCCCAAGGTGCGTGACGTTCAGGTCATCGGCGTGCCCGACGAGCGCTACGGCGAGGAGATAATGGCTTGTATAATTCTCAAAGAGGGCGAGGATATGACTGTTGAGGAAATGAAGGATTATATCGTTTCCCACATGGCGCGTCATAAAGTGCCCAGATATATCGACTTTGTAAAGGCCTTCCCGATGAACGCGGCAGGCAAGATACTCAAGTATAAGATGCGTGAGGACGCGGTCGAGAAGCTGGGACTTAAGAAATAAAATTTGTTATAAAAAGCGACGGCTGAAAGCCGTCGCTTTTTTGCGCTGTGTTCGCACTGCAGCCAATGGAAGCCCGCACCGGCGAGGTGCCGACAGTCAAGGGCGCGTAGCCCTTGTCGCCGCGCGCACGCGGCGAAATAATCCTTCGGCGTTTCTTTTGTGAGCTTTTCTTTGCGCCTCTGGCTTCAAAGAAAAGCGGATTAACGGTTTATGCCCTATAAAATTGTTGTGCACCAAACATGTAAAAGTTAGTTTTAAGCCCGTTGTTCTTTCTTTGGCACAAAAGGCGCAAAGAAAGAACCAAAGAAACACGAATAGCTACGCTATTCGACATAAATAATGGTTTTATGCCTAAACGGCATAAATTTGCTTTCGCAAACCCCATTATTTTTTGCCGAAAAGAGCTTTCGCTCGTTGCGACGAGCGAGCCAAGGCTCTGCCCAGAGTACCGCAAGCCTTAAAAAAGGCTCGACCAAAACTTTTGGCGCGGTTGCAGTGCGAACAAGGTGCGTGAAAAAGGCGCTGTCTCGTAAGAGACAGCGCCCTAAGTTATTCAACTGTTACCGATTTTGCGAGATTTCTGGGCTTATCAACGTTGAGCCCTTTTGCATACGATACCGAGTATGCAAACAACTGCAAAATAGTCGCCGCGGGGAAAAGCTCAAGCTCCTCACGGGTATCGGGAACTATCAGCATTTCGTTGCAGGGAATATTGAACTGCTTTGAAAGCGACTCGGTGCACACCGAAAGTACGTTGGCACCGCGCGCCTTGACCTCTCGGATGCCCGATACCGTCTTTTCGCATATCCTTTTCTCTGTGGTGATAGCGATTACGGGCGTTCCTTCCTCAATCAGAGAGATAGTGCCGTGCTTCAGTTCGCCCGCCGCGTATGCCTCACTGTGGATATAGGATATCTCCTTGAGCTTCAGAGAGGACTCTACGGCTATGGAATAGTCAATTCCGCGACCGATAAAGAACAGGTGCTCCGCGGTGACAAAGCTCTTTGCGCAGTTCATTATCTGCTCCTCGAGCTTAAGCGCTTCTTCAATGGAGCGAGGAATTTCAGTAAGCATATCCGCGCAGAGCGCCGCCGCGTCGGCTTCGCTTATTTTGTCCTTTGCTATCGCAAGTCTTATGGCGAAAAGGTAAAGAAGCGCGCACTGGACGGTGTAAGCCTTGGTGCTTGCTACCGCTATTTCGGGACCAGCCCACGTGTAGATTACGCTGTCTGCCTCGCGGGCTACCGACGAGCCCATTACGTTGACGATGGCAAGCGTATAGACTCCGCACGCCTTGGCGTGCCTGAGCGCCGCCAGCGTGTCTGCGGTTTCGCCCGACTGTGAAAGCAGGATAACAAGGTCGTTTTTGCCGAGTATCGGGTCGCGGTATCTGAACTCGCTGGCAATCTCCACAATTACGGGAACTCGCGCCAGCCTTTCGATTATCGTTTTTCCCACAAGTCCCGCGTGCATAGCCGTGCCGCAGGCAACTATGTGAATACGCTCAAAGCGGTTGATAAAATCGGTGTCGAGCGCTTCGACCTCAAAGAAGGGAAGCCGATTTCTGATTCTTGGCGCGAGGGTTTTTCTCACTGCCTCGGGTTCTTCATGTATCTCCTTTATCATGAAGTGAGGATAACCGCCCTTTTGAGCCTGTTCAACGTCCCAGTCGATCTTTTCGAGCTTCTGCCCGACCTCGCTGAAATCGCTTGTGTAAAAGCGCACCTCGTCGCGCGTTATCTTTGCCACAATGCCCTCGTCAAGGCGGTAATATTCCTTGGTGTGAGCCAGTATGGCGGGGATGTCGGAAGCGATCATACCGCCGTCTGCGGACCTTGCCACGATAAGCGGCGAGTCCTTTCTTATGGAATAAATTGTGTCGGGAATGTCCGCGAACACAATTCCGAAGGCGTAAGAGCCGCGAATTATTTCGGTTGACTCAAAAATTGCCTTAAGGGGATTTTTGTACTTGATATAGAGCATATCAATAAGTTTCGCCGCCACCTCGGTGTCGGTCTCGGACAAAAAGGTGTAGCCGTTTGCCTCAAGCACCGCCGCAAGCTCGGCGTAGTTTTCGATAATGCCGTTGTGAACGAGAGCGAGATTTTCGGTAAAATGGGGGTGCGAGTTGCGGTCTGACGGCTCGCCGTGAGTAGCCCAACGGGTGTGACCGATGCCGCAAGAGGAATTGATAGTTCCGAAATTCTTAAGCTTTTCGGCAAGAACCGCCAGCTTGCCCTTGGATTTGATGGTTCTTATTCCCGAGCCCGTGTAGAGCGCAATGCCCGCGGAATCGTATCCGCGGTACTCAAGGGTTTCAAGCCCGTCGAGAAGAACCTTTACCGTGTCTTTTGCTCCTGTATAACCAATGATTCCACACATATTAAATCGTTACCTCAAATATTATTTGACTGTCTTTTTGTTTTACGGTTGCCCGTATATTTGTAAACAGCCTGCGACAGTTGTATCTGCCGAGAGGATATCCGCCGAATATTTCGATAAATCCTCTACCTCGTTAACCGCCGTAAGACGGTCTGGCGCTCGCATCTTATTACTTGTTGCCAAGTCTTACTGTAATGACATCGGCAACCTTCTTGGCAACATTTTCGATAATTTCGGTGTTCTCACCCTCAGCCATAACTCTGATAAGAGGCTCTGTTCCCGAGGGACGAACAACGATCCTTCCCGTGCTTCCGAGCTCTGCCGCGGCGTCGTCGATCGCCTTTTTGACAGTAGCGTCCGTATAGAAAAGTCGCTTTCCGTTTGCCGAAATTTCGAGATTTATCATAGTCTGAGGCGCCTTGGTCATTACCGAAGCAAGCGCGGAGAGCGTCTTTTTCTCCTCAACCATGATAGAAAGAAGCTGAACGGCGGTGAGCTGACCGTCGCCCGTGGTCGCGTATTCGCGGAATATGATGTGACCCGACTGCTCGCCACCGAGCGCGTAGCCGCAAAGATTCATCTCCTCAAGCACGAATCTGTCGCCAACCTTTGTTGCGATGAAATTAATTCCGTTTTCGGCGCAGAACTTGGTAAATCCGAAGTTTGTCATGATAGTTCCGACTACCGTGTTTTGAGCAAGCTTGCCCTTTTTCTTCATATCAAGCGAGCAGATAGCCATTATCATGTCGCCGTCGATGATGTTGCCCTTTTCGTCAACGCAGAGAAATCTGTCGGCGTCTCCGTCAAAGGCGAGACCGCAATCGAGCTTGTTGTCAAGCACGTACTTTTGCAGGCGCTCCATGTGGGTAGAGCCGCAGTTCTTGTTGATGTTGATTCCGTTGGGGTGGTTGCTGAGCATATGTACCGTAGCGCCAAGCTCAACGAAAAGCTTTTCAGCCGATACAGAGGACGAGCCGTTCGCGCAGTCGATAGCGATGTTGAGTCCCTCAAAATTTGCCGCGGTCGATGCCTTTACGTGCTCCATGTAAGTCGAAACAGCGTCGTACTTGTAGGTAATACGACCGATCTCGCCGCCTGTGGGGGGCTGGCTTTCTACCGCCTCAACGCCCAGGATAATATCCTCTATTTCTTCCTCAAGCTCGTCGGGCAACTTGAAGCCGTCACCGTTGAAGATCTTGATTCCGTTGTACTCAAAGGGGTTGTGTGATGCCGAGATCATAACGCCCGCGTCTGCTTTGCAGGTCTGTACGAGATAGGCTACCGCGGGGGTGGGGACAACGCCGAGCATGATGACATTAGCGCCCGCCGAGCAGATTCCTGCCGATACCGCCGCGCCAAGCATTTCGGAGGACGCTCTGGTGTCCGAGCCTATGATAAACGTAGGTCTTTTTTCAAGACCCTTTGACAGAACGATAGCGGCGGCTCGTCCGATGGTCATTGCTTTGTCGCAACCAAGCTCGGTGTTGGCGATGCCTCTTATTCCGTCAGTTCCAAAAAGTCTTCCCATAATTTTGTCCTTTCGTTATTTTTTGATTACGATGCAGTCGGGGGATTTGAGGATGTGCTTGGGCGGAATATAGCCGCGCACACTCGACAGGGGGTAGATATTGCTGTTTTTGCCTACGACTGTTCCGGGGTTGAGAACACTGTTACAGCCCACTTCTACCTCGTCGCCTAAGATAGCGCCGATCTTTTTGAGTCCCGTGGTTATCTTTTCGCCGTTTGCGCTTATCACCACGTTCGTTTTATCGCTCTTGACGTTTGACGTTATAGAGCCCGCGCCCATGTGAGACTTGAAGCCCAAGATGGAGTCGCCTACATAGTTGAAGTGGGGTACCTGAACCTTGTCGAAAAGAATACAGTTCTTAAGCTCGCAGGAGTTACCCACTACCGCGCCCTCGCCCACAAGGGCAGAGCCGCGAATAAAAGCACAATGTCTTATCTCCGCACCCTTTCCGATTATGCAGGGCGGATTTATGACCGCGCTCGGCGCGACACTTGCGTCCTTGGATATCCATATGCCATCCGCGGGGGAGTCGTACTCGTTCGCTGGGAGCGTTTTTCCAAGCTCAAGAATAAATTCCTTTATCTTTGGAAGCGCTTCCCATGGGTACGTGACCGAGGAGAGCAGAGGGGAAGCCAGCGTGTGTGACAGGTCAAAAAGCTCGGCGACCGAGAGTTCTTTCATGTTTTCACCTCCTTATGATTAAATTACGATTAAATATATTTATATTATTATATCATAAAACTTTCAAAATTGCAAGGGGGAAAACGGCTTTTTTTGATATGGCGCCGTGGCTTTTGATTTTGACAATATATTTTATATTATGTATTGTTGTCGAATGCCTCGGATAGCTTTGATAAAGCACTTTTTTCTATTCTGCTAACGTATGAGCGTGAAATTTTCAGTATAGAGGCTATTTCTCTCTGAGTTACGGGAGGAACGCCGTACAGCCCGTATCGCATGACGATTATCTGCCGTTCGCGCTCGGTAAGGAGATTCTCTACCAACTGAATCAGCTTGTCGGTCTGTACCTTGCGCCCTATCTCCTCGCTGACGTTTTCCTCGGAGCAGAGAATGTCGGTGTATGTAAGCGGATTCCCGTCGCGGTCAACGTCGATGGTCTCGTTTATCGAAATTTCGGAGCAGAGCTTTTTTTGAGAGCGAAAATACATGAGTATCTCGTTCTGTATGCACTTGGCGGCGTAGGTTGCGAATTTTGTGCCGTTTTCCACCGAGAAGCTGTCAACCGCCTTCACCAGACCGATAGAGCCTATTGAGATAAGGTCCTCTTGGAATTTTACCGTGGGATAGTATTTTTTTACTATGTGGGCGACGAGCCGCAGATTGTGCAATATCAGCTTGCTTCGCGCTTCCTCGTCACCCCTCGCGGCAAGCCTGAAATATTCGGTTTCAACCTCCTTGCCCAGTGGAGGTGGGAAGGACTGCGGACTTCCTATTCCCAGCACTACATGGGCGAATTTGGTTATCAGGGTCAAAAATTGGGCGAGCATGGCGTGTTCTCCTTGTTTCGGGTTTATTGCTTATATGAAAGTTAAAGATGTCGTTGAATAGGGGATTATAATAAAAAATATGGAAAAAAATGCGAGAAAGCACTTGACATAACCGAGAAAATGTGATATCATTTCCATGTAGAATAAATTAAGGGGGACGTTTATATGCAAATCGTTCAGATAAATTCGTCTGCTAAGGAAATAGTAAGCAAGAAATATCTTGAGATAATCAACTGCGGTCTCTGCGCGGAAATGACCACACCTATCGAAGTCAATAAGCCCAAGGGACGCAAGGACTATCATTTCGTTTATATTATCGACGGAACGATGTACTTTGAGTTGGACGGAAAGCGTATGGATCTGGGCGCGGGTAATCTGGTGATTTTCAAGCCGGGTGAAGCACAGATATACGGAAGCTACGAGGAGGACACCGTCTCCTATTACTGGGCGCATTTCTCCGGAACGGGAGTAAAGGATATACTCGAGGATTGCGGTCTTGATAAAGAACACTATTATTTTATTGACGTTGATGCCGGAATATGCAAGGCGATCAATATGTTGATAAAGGAATATACATATGGAGAGTATTGCTATCTAACCAAGTGCAACTCGCTCTTCATAATGCTTCTTTCCGAGATGGCAAGGCTTACCGACCATGCCCTTAAAAGCGACGGAAAATATGAGGTTCTTCTTCCTGCTATCAAGGCTATGGAGCAAAATTACAGCGTTTGGTATAAAAACGAAGAATATGCAGAAATGTGCGGTATAAGTAAGTTCCATTTCATTCACCTGTTTACCGAGTGTAAGGGTTGCTCGCCCTCGAAGTATAAGTCCAATATCCTTATGCAGAAGGCAGCTGAGCTTCTTTCTATATCCGATATACCCATGAATGAGATCGCCGATATGCTGGGCTTTGACGACGCGCTTTACTTCAGCAAGAAGTTTAAGAGCGCCTACGGAATGTCTCCCTCTCAGTACAGACAGAAAAACGGAAAATAATTTTGTTTTATCAAAGGGCTGCCAAGCGGCAGCCCTTTCATTCTGTCGAAAAACGCCCATCTTTGCTTTCGCTTGATGGGCGTTTTTCTGTGTTTGGTCATAATATATAATTTGTGTACGGAGCGATTGGTCAAGAAGTAGAAAAGGGGGCGGCACTATTGACATTAAGCGCTTTTTTGTGATGAAATTAACTGTAAAATTGTTTTAAATATTGCTCTCGCGCGCTAAAAAATCCATAAAAGTGCCTGAAAAAATCCATTGCGCACGCGGTGAAAGTGTGGTAAAATGATTTTTAGTGAAAATAAAAGATCAAGGGAGAAAACACATGAAAAAGAGATTGCTTGTCCTTTTGCTTGCTGTAGTAATGCTTTTTCAGTGCGGATGCGCTGTGGCAGAGCCCGAAAAGGCAGAGGCAAATGACGTAATTGCGGACAAAATTATTTCCTCTGACGGCGACGGAGTAGAGGCGCTCAACGTTACAGGCGAGGCAGCCGACGTGTCGAGTATGGATTCCAATAAGGGTATAGTTTCAAATACCCATAACGAGTATCACGACCTCACCGATAAAATGATCGAAATAAATAAGAACGTGTACGAGCTTGTCGATTGTTTTGACGAGAAGTACGCGAACTGACAGTAAAAAAGGAGCTGCTCCATTCGGAACAGCTCCTTTTAGGTTTTACCCCTCTATCGCCTCGTAAACGAGGTTGATTATTTCGGGGTGTATCTTGTGATAGATGTACTGACAGCCCCTGACCTGCGTGCCCATGTAAAGAGCGATCTGCTTTTCGGGGTCCATCATGTTGAAAGCGCCTGCCGCACCGTCCCAGCCGAACTCGCCTACGGGCGACTTGGAGTGCGAGACTACGGGGTCAACGTGTACACGTCCGCAAAGTCCCCAGCCGTAGCCGAAGAGGCGGGAGGTTGAAAAGCTTCTTCTGCCCTCGTCGCAAATGCGGTTGACCTGCATTTGATTTATCGACTCTCGGGAGAGCAGGTGATAACCGTCCTTGGTGGTCCCGCCCAGCGCTATCGCCGTTACCAGCTTGAGATAGTCGTCAACAGTAGAGTAGAGCCCCGCTCCGCCGCTGTCGTAAGTGTCGGAAAAGGCGTAGCTGTTGGTACATTCGGTGAGAATAGCCTTGTTTACTCCGCCGTGGTAGTTGTACATTGCCGAAAATCTCTTTTTCTGCTCCTCGGTGGGGCGGAAGCCGGTGTTGGTCATGCCAAGGGGCTTGAAAATGTATTTGTCGGTGTATTCGGAAAACTTCATTCCGCTTACTACCTCGACCACCGCCGCGAGAATGTCGTGGCAAAGACTGTATCGGTAGTTGGTGCCCGGTTCGAAGCCGAGGGGAACCTTTGACATCGCTCTTACTATGTCGAGTGTGTTTCCGCGCGCTTCCCTTGCCGCCTTTATGGGCGCGGCGGCAACGTTGTAGTCAAAGCCCGCCGACATGGTGAAAAGGTGCTCTATGGTTATCGGAGTTTGGGCGGGAACTATACTGCCGTCCTGCTTTCTTACCTGCATGCTCTCAAATTCGGGAATGTACTTGGAGAGCTTGTCGTCAAGCGCCATTTTACCTTCCTCTATAAGCCTCATTGCCGCGATGCAGGTGGTTATTTTTGTGTTTGAGAATATCCAGTATATATCGTCTGCCGACGTGGGCTTTGTAAGCTCGGCGTCGGAGTAGCCCGAGCTGTGTCGGTAAACAAGCTCACCTTTGTAAGTGACCGCAAGGTCGCACATGGGAATGCCGCATGCGGGCAGACTGTCGATAAGTTTGTCAAGTTTTGTGAAGTCCATGGTGTTCTCCTTTTGGCTTTTTTCAAAACAAGTATACGACTTTCGGTGAAATTTGTCAATAAATGAGAAAAAATATATTGCTAAAATTGTAAATGTGTGTTATACTTAAAATGGAATTTTGTTTATATTCGTATATTTCGGAGGTTTTTATGAAACTGGTCGTAAAGGTAGGAACGTCTACGCTGGCGCACGCGAGCGGCAGACTCAACATAAGAAGGATAGAGCTTTTGTGTAAGGTGCTCAGCGACCTTAAAAACGCGGGGCATGAGATAATACTCGTCTCCTCGGGCGCTATCGGTATGGGCGTGGGTAAGCTGAATCTGCCCTCAAGACCCTCGGATACCGCGGGCAAGCAAGCGGCGGCGGGTGTCGGTCAGTGCGAGGTTATGTATACATACGACAAGCTCTTTGCCGAGTATAACCACACCGTGGCGCAGATATTACTGACCGCGGAGGACCTTAGAAACGAGAAGCGCCATACCAACTTTGAGAATACCATGAAGCGTTTGCTTGACATGCAGGTGCTTCCCATTATAAACGAGAACGACACAGTGGCTACCGAGGAGATAGAAATAGGCGACAACGATACGCTCGCGGGCATAGTCGCGGTCAGCGTGAGGGCTGATTTGCTGGTGCTTTTGTCGGATATCGACGGGCTTTTCACCGCCGACCCGAGAAAGGACTGTGGCGCGAGACTTATCGAGAGCGTCTATGAGATAGACGAAAACATAATCGCCCTCGGAGGCGGCAAGGGCTCGGCGCTTGGCACAGGCGGAATGGCTACCAAGCTCCATGCGGCGCAGATAGCTACCGAAAAGGGCTGTGACATGATAATCACCAACGGCGAGCACCCCGAGACACTTTACGACATCGCCGATGGCAGGTCGGTGGGAACGAGATTTTACGCAAAGGATTGAAAATGAGAACCACAAAAGAGATACTTGAAGCCGCAAAGGCAGCCGTTCCGAAGCTTTCGGCGGCTGACGGAGAAAAAATAAATAAGGCGCTTTTGAAAATAGCCGACCTGCTCTGTGAGCAAGAGTCGCTTGAGGCGATACTGGCGGCTAACGCGGGGGATATCGAAAGGGCAGAGGGAATATCCGACGTGATGAAGGACAGACTCCGCCTTGACGAAAAGCGTATCGTCGGAATGGCTGACGGCATAAGAGGTGTGGCGGCTCTGCCGTCCCCGCTTGGCAGAGTTATTGAGGAAAACACACGTCCAAATGGGCTTGTGATAAAAAAGATAAGCGTGAGCATGGGCGTTGTGGCTATCATCTACGAGAGCCGTCCCAACGTCACGTCAGACGCGGCGGCGCTTGCGCTTAAGAGCGGAAACGTTTGCGTACTGCGCGGAGGAAAAGAGGCTTACCTCACTTCAAGCGAGATAGTAAAGGTGATTCGCAGGGGGCTTGCCCTCACGGGGCTTCCCGAGGATGCGGTAAACCTTATCGAGGATACCACGCGTGGGAGTGCTACCGAGCTTATGCGCGCCAACGGATACGTTGATATGCTTATTCCTCGCGGCGGTGCGGGGCTTATAAGAGCCTGCATAGAAAACGCCACCGTTCCTTGTATACAGACGGGTACGGGAATCTGTCATATCTACGTTGATAAGTCGGCGAATATAAGCATGGCGCTTGACATAATCGAGAACGCAAAAACAAGCCGTCCCTCGGTCTGTAACGCCGCCGAGGTCTGTCTGGTGGATAGCGCCATAGCCGAGAGCTTTTTGCCCTTGCTTAGCGAGAGACTCTCAAAGGTCGAGCTTCGCCTTGACGAGAGGGCACAGAGGATAATTGACGGCACACCCGCTGGCGCGGATGATTTTGATACCGAGTTTCTTGATTATATCCTCGCCGTGGGCGTGGTTGACGGAGTTGAGGCGGCGGTGGAGCATATCGCAAAGCACTCCACATCGCATAGCGAGGCGATAATAGCCGAGGATAAGAACGCGTGCGACCTTTTCACCGCTTGCGTGGATAGCGCGGCGGTCTACGTGAACGCTTCAACACGCTTCACCGACGGCGGCGAGTTCGGATTTGGATGTGAGATGGGGATTTCCACCCAGAAGCTCCATGCCAGAGGACCTATGGGACTGCCCGAGCTTACGACTTATAAGTACGTCATAACGGGCAACGGGCAGATAAGATAGTACGCACCGCCCCCCGCGCCAAAAGTTTTGGTCGAGCTTTTTTAAAAGCTCGCGGATTGACAAGGCAGCGCCTTGTCTCGCTCGTCGCAACGAGCGAAAGCTCCTTTCGGCGTTTCTTTTTGTGAACTTTTTCTTTGCGCCTTTTGGTACAAAGAAAAAGTGGAC
>JAZRDN010000006.1:0-39915 GCA_045660295.1 Eubacteriales bacterium | reverse complement strand
GTGTCATATGCTTGTTTCGCTTTTCGTAGTTCATAGTCTGGAACCTCCTTTTCCCAGACTAAATTCTACCACAAAATCTTTCCCACACTAAATTCCACTTCAAATTCCACTGTGGAATTTACTTTGGGAATTCACTTTTTTTAAAATTTAATTCGCTAATTTGGCGCTTTACTTGACAAAAAACGAAACTTGTGATATTCTATATATGTATGGATATGCTTTGCGTTGGATTTTGACGCTGTACGAGCTTTTTTGATTACATAAGGAGAGGGTTATGATAAACAGACGAAAGGCATTGTTGTGCCTGATAGATACGCTGTGCTTCGCGTGCGTGTATCTGACGATTATAATTATATCAAATATTTCATCAAACGGAGTGGTGCTTAAACCAAGCCAATATGTGATCCATTTCGTCGCTTCATGGCTTATCGGGATGATGGTGAGACTCGGCTTCAAGGTATATAGCAACATCTGGCGATACGCTAATTCCCGCGCGTATCTTTTCATGGTGATTGCCGATTGCGTTGCCGCGGTAATAAGCGTTCTGATCACGCGTTTTACGCATTGGAATATGGGCGTGTGGCAGACCACTTTGGTGTTCATGGGCTTTTGTCTGCTCACCCTTACCAACCGCTTTGTGTACCAACAGCTCAAAAACCGAGAGATAGTCGATATCTCCAAAAACAAAATAAACGTGGCTATCGTCGGCGCGGGAAGCGTTGGAGTGCTTCTTGCCGAGGAGCTTATGGCGAACAAAAAGTCGCACTATAAGCCCTATTGCTTTATCGACAACGACAATGAGAAGATAGGCAAGTTAGTAAACGGGCTCCGCGTGTATCCCGAAAACGAGGAGACCGTGGAAAAGATCAGGGAGCTTCCCGTGCAGGAGATCATTCTCGCCCTGCCTAAGTTCAGCGGAGATCAAGCCAAAAGACTGCACGAGTTTTATTCAAAGACCGGTTGCAAGATAAAGATATACGACGTTCCCGTAACGGTTGACGGCATAGAGGGCGAGGGCAGAAAGATGCTCCGCGAGATAAAGATAGAGGACCTGCTTTTCAGAGATTCTCTTGTTATCAACGACGGAAGCACACGCAGTTTTTATAAAGATAAGGTAGTAATGGTTACGGGCGGCGGAGGTTCTATCGGAAGCGAGCTTTGCCGTCAGATAGCGAAATGCTCACCAAAGAGACTTGTTATCCTTGACATTTACGAGAACAACGCCTATGATATCCAGCAGGAGCTTGTGAGAAAGTACGGCGATAAGCTTGACTTGTGTGTTGAGATCGGCTCGGTGCGTGACGAGGATAGACTTGAGTGCATATTCGCTAATTATAAGCCGAATATAGTATTCCACGCGGCAGCGCATAAACACGTTCCGCTTATGGAGCACAGTAATTGCGAGGCAATAAAAAATAACGTGGCGGGTACTTATAACACCGCAAATATGGCTGAAAAGTATGGGGTAGAGAAGTTTATTCTCATCTCCACCGATAAGGCGGTAAATCCCACTAACATAATGGGCGCTTCAAAGCGCATGTGCGAGATGGTCATTCAGTGCCGTACCGATAGCGAGACAACCTTTGCGGCGGTGCGTTTTGGAAATGTGCTTGGCTCAAACGGCTCGGTAATTCCGCTTTTCAAGCACCAGATCGAGAACGGCGGACCTGTTACTGTTACAGACAAGCGCATAATCAGATATTTCATGACTATTCCCGAGGCAAGCCAGCTTGTAATGCAGGCGGGCGCGCTTGCTAAGCGCGGCGAGCTGTTCGTGCTTGATATGGGCAAGCCCGTAAAGATAATCGACCTTGCCGAAAACATGATAAAGCTTTCGGGACTTACCCCCTACGAGGATATTGATATCATCGAAACAGGGCTTCGTCCCGGCGAAAAGCTCTACGAGGAGCTTCTTATAAAGAACGAGGAGCTTGATAAGACCGAAAACGAGCTTATATTTATCGAGCGTGACCGTCCGCTTTCTCGCGAGGCGGTCTGTGATAAGCTGAACATGCTCAAGGACGCGGTTGAAGCCGCAAAGAACGAGCTTGGATCGGATATAGTCAAGCAGGCTATGAAGAAAGCCGTTCCCACGTATCACGACCCCGAGGAGGTCAATCGCGACGCTGAGAAAACCGACGAAATGAAGTTGGCAGGCGCGATGCAGAGTTAAATTACATAAGAACAGAGCCGAATCCTGTGAGATTCGGCTCCTTTTTATATTCAAATTGTCAAGGTTCTGTAACGTATCCGGAAAATCCGCTTGATTCTCGTCTTGACTCGTCTGACATTACCCAGAGCGCTTCCACGTCGGGTAAGCTTTCTACAAGCGCAAGCCCCTCGTCAAGTGGCATACAGAACAAGGCTGTTGACAACGCGTCGCCCATTGCCGAGTTTTTGCAGACCACCGACACCGAAAGGTATCCCTCTGCGGGCATGAGTGTTTGCGGATCAATAATGTGGTGATAGTTTTTGTCTCCCACGGTGTAATATCTTTGATATGATCCGCTCGTTACGATAGATTCGCCTGCCAATTGCAGATATGCCAGATAGGCTTCGTCCGACTCAGTGCTTGGGTTCTCAATTCCCGCCAGCCAGCTTTGTCCGTCGGGCTTTGTGCCCACTGTGCGAACGTTGCCGCCTACGTTGATAACGTAACCCGAAATGCCTTGCTCCTCAAGCGACCGCGCCGCCATTTCCACGGCGTAGCCCTTGGCGACCGCCCCCACATCCAGTGTGGTTTTGGGGTCGGATATCCACACGGTAGAGCTTTCCTCATCTATGACCAGTGTGTTGATATCCGTGTGCTGTGCCGCCTCGGCAAGAAGCTCGACGGGGGGAAGCTCAGCCGCCCAAGGCTCGTCAAGACCCTCGGTGCGGTATCTGTGCCAGATAGAAAGCACGCTGCCCATTGCCACGTTCATTCTTCCGTCGGTTATCTCATACATTTCTTTGGCGTAAAGAAGCATATCTATGATTCTGGCGTCAACGGTGACGGTGCGGTGAACCCCATTTTGCAATTCGTTTATTGTGCATAGGTTTTCTATGCCGTCATAACGATGATATATTGTAAACAGTCTGTGATACTCTCCCAACAGGTCAAGGATCTCGCCGCTTATCTGATCGAATTTTTCACGGTCACTCTCATACCCCGTAATTGTTGTAGCCGTGTCAAAATAATCAAGGGAATAGGTAACGTATTTGTTCTTTTGCCTGCTGCACGACGTGAATGACAGGGAAGAGAAGAGTACGCACACTAACAATGCAATTGATATGAGTTGTTGCTTTTTCATCAAATTTTTTCTTGCCTAAGAACAAAAGGGAGGATATCCTCCCTTTTATTTTACGTTAAAGTAATCAGCCGATCTTGGAAGCTGCTTTTACAAATCCGCTTACGATGATCGTACAGCCTGCCGACTGAAGATCTGCAGAGCCCTTGTTGTCCTCAGCCATAAGACCCTCGATCTCATTTGCCGCCTTGCCCACGCAAGCCGCGTCAAATGCAGCTGCCTGCTCAAACCATTCCTTAGCCGATCCGCCGTATGCCTTCATGCCGTAGCTGTCGCCCTGAGCCTTCTTGGAAACAACTTCCTTTGTGGCATCAAAAGTAGACTTGCCGGCGATATCAAAACCAAAGCTTACCTCAACACAGTCGCTGCTTGCGGCAACAACCTTACCCTCTGCGTTTACCGCAGCGGCAAAGAAGTTTATCTCAACCTTGTTGGAGCCTGCCTTGTCCTCGGTAGCGTCTGCTACAGTCTGGATGGTGGATATACCGAGCTTGAGTGTGTCATTCTTGGTAGCGTTCGATGCGGTTGCGTTGCTGATAGCATTGTCTACCGCGTTTGCGAACTCAGAGATATCAATAGTGCAGCCTGCGCCAAGCACCTCATCAGTGCCCTTGTTGCCCTCGGCAACGAGAGCCTTTACCTCTGCGGCTGTCTTACCTACGATAAGTGCGCAGAAAGCGTCTGCCTGCTCAAACCACTCCTTGACAGAGCCGCCGTAAGCGACCATGTTATAGTCCTTGCCCAACTCATACTTTGTGTTGAATGAATCGTTTGCAACTGCCTTGCCTTCTTCTGTGTAGCCAACCTTGTTGTCCGCACAGTCGATGAAAGCCTTTACGATCTTGCCGTCAGCGTCAACGAGAACTGCGGCGGCGGTAACTGTAGCCTGACCCTGACCTGCCTTGTCAGCGGTAGCGTCGGTTGCCGATGCGGCAATGTCCAAACCGAGACCCAGCTTAAGGGTGGGTTCTTCGTTCTTACAGCCTGTGAAGGTGAAGAGCGTAAGTATCATAACAGATACCATGAGAATAGATATGATTTTCTTCATTTTGTTCTCCTTTGTGGATTTTTTGTTTATTATTTACTTGTGTTATTATAGCATATACATCGAGGGTTGTCAATATATACGTATGAAATAATTGTTAAAATTTAAACAATTTCTTTTGGGGTATACGTTTTACCATAAGCGCTCCGCAAAGACCTATAAAAATTCCCGATATCGTGCCTGTTACAGCCAAGACGATCATATAAAAGGCTATCTGCGGTGTATCCAGAACCACCATAGCAACCAGAATTTGCCCGAGATTGTGTGTTATTCCGCCCGCCACGCTTACGCCTACCTCCGAAAGCTTATCGGTCTTTTTCAGTACGCACATCACCAAAAGGCTAAGAACCGCGCCTGCCGCGCTATACGCAAAGGTCATAGCGTTGCCAAACAGAAGCGACGAGACGCAAAGGCGCGTAAAGGATACAAGCGCGGCGGGTCTGATTCCCATGCAATACAACACGTACAAGATGATAACGTTTGGCAGACCGAGCTTGATTCCCGGGACAGAGACAAAAAGAGGTGGCAACAAAAATTCTACGTAGGACAACAAAAGCGCCAATGAGGCGGTAAGCCCAATAAACGCGATTTTTTTCGTTCTTATCTGACTGTTTTTCACTTTAATCTCCAATTTTATCTCGCCTATGCGATGATATCGGGTTGATTTTGGTCTTGGGTGCGGACCTCAACGACCACCTTGTTGGGCAAGCATATAATGCTTTCGCCGTTGTGACCGATGGGGCGGTGGGCTGAGCAGATGCCGTCGGGGCAGTTAGCCTGCTTTACGTATGCCTTACCGTCCTCAATGACCAAAAGATTATAGCCGTCCCCGTTCTTTATTTCAACCGTTCGCTCCTCGTTAAGCGGATATTCTCCGAAAGGCTGACCGTCAACTGTCACCGTAACCGTGTCACCCACAGTTTTGAAAAGGAACATAGCCAGCGCCGCAATTGAAACGAGCAACAGTAAAGAGACTATAAAAATAATATCGTTTTTATATTTTCGACTGCCGCTTGACGCGGCAGTCGTTGATTCTTTATTCATAAAAATTTTCATCGTGTCAGCTCAGGCTGAAGCTCTCGGGAAGATCGGGGAAGCTTACCTGTTGGAGACAGCCCGTGGGGCAACCCTCGGTACACAGACCGCAGCCCGTGCACTTGCCGTAGTCGATGACGGCGCAGTTGTCTATTACGGTAATAGCTCCGTGGGGGCAGACCTTTTCGCACTTCTTACATCCGATACAAGCGTTCTTGCAAGCCTTGCGGGCATCAGCGCCCTTGTCCTTACTGCTGCAGTAGACCACGGTTGCCGCTTCTTGAGGAATCATAGAAATAATGTTTTTAGGACATTCCTTTGTGCACAAGCCGCAACCGACGCAACGGCTTGTATTAACTCTTGCTATGCCGTTTTCGACACAGATAGCTTGCGAAACGCAGACCTTGGCGCAGTCACCGCAACCGATACATCCGTAGTTGCAGGATTTTGTGCCTCCGTAAACCATTGTGCGCGCGCGGCAGGACTCTATACCCTCGTATTCCGCCTTTTCCGATGTGGCGTCACATGTTCCGTTGCAGTGTACAAAGGCAACCATGTCCTTCGGCTCGTCCACCTCAACCCCGAGTATCACGCCCAATTCCTTGGCGGTGTCCTCGGCTCCGGGAATACAGAGATTGGGCTTGGCAACGCCCTTTGAAAGTGCTTCGGCATAGTCGTTGCAACCCTTGAAGCCGCAAGCGCCGCAGTTTATACCGGGAAGTGCGGCGCTTATTTGTTTGGTCTTTTCATCTTCCTCTATTCCAAAGAAATGAATGAACAGGGCAAGAAGTATTCCGAAAAACAGACCGACCGATACCACAACGGCAAAAGCGGTCAATATATCAATTAACATACAAACCTCCTATACTTTGCAAGTGAGACAAGTGCCATAAAGCGCCGAAAATTCAGGCTTTAGGGCAGGTTAGATTATTCTCTCTTGCCTATGCGAACAGCTTATCTACTATACCCGCGAATCCCATGAAAGCAAGGGATATAAAGGATGCGGCAATCAGTGTGATGGCAACTCCGCGAAAGTTTTTGGGAACTTCGGTCTCGTCGATGCGCGAGCGCAGACCCGAAAACAGAACCATTGCCAGCAAGAATCCAAGTCCGCAGCCAAGCGAGCTGACTATGGACTCCACAAAGCTGTAACCGTCGGTGATATTGTTGATCGCGACACCGAGAACCGCGCAGTTTGTGGTAATAAGGGGCAGATAAACGCCCAAGCCTTGATGTAATGCGGGCGAGAACTTTTTAAGAATGATTTCAAGTATCTGCACCAGAGATGCTATGATCAGGATAAATACAATAGTTTGCAGGTATTCCAGTCCAAAGCGGTTAAGGATGAAATTCTGAATAGGCCATGTGGCGAGAGTAGCGAGAAGCATTACAACCGTTACCGAAGCGCCCATGCCGACTGCTTGATTCAGCTTCTTTGAAACGCCGAGAAAGGGGCAAATTCCCAAAAAACGGCTCAACACGTAGTTGTTTACCAGCACAGAGGACAAAAGTATAACAACAAGGTTTTTAAATCCTTCCATTTACGCATCCTCCTTTTCTTCCGCGCATTTTGCCGAGCCGCAGAGCTTTGCGCTCGGACAGCCCGCGCAGGAAAATTCCTTCTTCTTTGGGCTCTTGCCCGCTGTAAGCGCGCTGACCAGAGCGATCAAGAGTCCGTAGACCACCATACCTCCGGGTGCTTTTACCAAGAATTCGATCTTGTAGCTTGCGAGGAAGGGAATCGCGATGCCCGCAAAGCTTGCCGCACCCAGTACCTCGCGAATGATTGCTATGGCGCAGAGTGCCGCCGTAAAGCCGATACCCATTCCCAGACCGTCAAGCGCCGATCTGCCAACAGAATTTTTGCTTGCGAACATTTCGGCTCTGCCAAGAATGATACAGTTTACAACGATCAGCGCAAGATATACGCCAAGCATATCGTAAAGGTCGGGGAGAAAGGCGTGAACCACCATTTGCACGACGGTTACAAATCCCGCTATGATTACGATATAACAGGGAATACGCACGTTGTCCGGAATGACCTTGCGAAGCAGTGAGATCAGCACGTTGGAGCAGATAAGAACCATTAACGTTGCTATTCCCATGCCAAACGCTCCGAAAACGTTTGTGGTAGTAGCAAGGGTGGGGCAGGTTCCGAGAATCAGAACCAAAACGGGATTTTCTTTAAGAATACCGTTTAAAAGCACGGAAAGACAATTATTGTTTTTCATTATTTATTGCCCTCCTCAAAAATTTTTACCGACGTAAAGGCGCGAAGTATAGCCTTCTTATAGCCGTCTGTTGTTATAGTCGCGCCGCTGATGGCGTCTATACCGTCGTATGTCTCCTCGGTCTTGCCGTCAAACTGACCGTAGAAGTCTTCCTCGGCGCAAACCGAGCCGAAGCCGTTTGTCTCCGCCTGTGAAAGCGTGAGACAGTCGATGATCTTTCCGTCGGCGGTTATCGAAACGAGAATATAGATATATTCACCCGAAGCGGGATGATACTCGTTACCGCCCGAGATACCGTAGCCCGCGGCTTTGATCTCGATAATATAATTTCCCGTAGCGGTCTGCTTAGCCGAAACAAGCTGAGAGGGCAGACCCGAATACGCGGTGAGGTCAAGGTCGGTAGTTACCGTGGAGTTTATCGCCTCAATGGCGTTCTTGACGTTTTGAGCGTCTGCCTCGGAGCACTCGGTGAGCACCGTACCCGCCGCGTCAACGGCAATGAATTGCTCGCCGATTACGCAGACCGCGCCCATGCCGTTTTCTGCCGTATAGATAGCGTCAACGCCGTCAATTACCTCAACGAAGAAATATTTGCTAAAGCTTCCCTCAGCCTGCGGCAGCGCGGCAGAAAGATTGTCAGCCAGAATTTCCTCATCGGTGCGGAGATCCACAGAGCCGCCGCCCAGAATTACCGCCGTGTTTAACGCGTCCTTAACCGCCGCGCGGTATGCCGCCGTGGTCTTGGTAGCGCCCGCCACGGCTTCAACGCCGTCAATGTCGCTGAGATTTTTTCCTGTCACTAAGACAGCAAACGCTTCTGCGGCAACACCGCCGATAGAGGGGGTCTCAGCTGAGGCGATGAGCTTTGTTCCCGAAACACTGCCGTCAGCCGCAACACCGCACATAAGTACCATTCCCGAATTGTAGCCCGTAGTGTTCAGCTTTACTACGTATCCGCCCTTTTCGGCGCGGTATACCTCGGAAACTGTTGTGGGGAGCGTATAGGAGCTGATGTCGATCAGCTCAAAGCTTCCACCGTCGGGCAGAACCTCCAAAAGCGCCGCGTTGGCGTTCTTTTGTTCGTTTGCTTTAATAATAGGATCGGTGATGGAGTTTGTCATCGCCAACAGTACAGAGACCACGGCGCATATGCAGACCAGCACCAAAATGTTTTTTACGGATTTTTTCATACCCTTGTTCCTCCAAAAATCTTGCGTGCGGTCAGCTTTTCAATATAGGGTGTCAATATATTCATAAACAGAATGGCAAACGATACGCCCTCGGGATAGGTTCCGAAATAGCGGATCATAAAAGTAAGTAGTCCTGCTCCCAAGCCAAAGATGATCTTTCCAAAGGGAGTGGCGGGGGAGGTTACGTAATCGGTCGCCATGAAGATTGCTCCCAGAAGAAGCGCGCCAGAAAGCACCAGCGAAAGCGCCTTTACCGCGTCAAAGCCCTCCATGAGCAGGGAGAGAACAAACACGCTTCCTATAAAGGCTACGGGAATATGCCAGGTAATAACTCGGCGAACCAGAAGATACGCAAAGCCTATCAAAAGAGCCACTGCGCAGGTCTCGCCTAACGCTCCGCCCGTTGTTCCGAGAAACAGGTCGATCATCCTGGGCGAGCCGCCCTCGGCTATCTGAGCCAGCGGAGTCGCGCTTGACGCGGTGTCTACAATTGTAGGCATAGCCTGTATTGCCATGCTTCGGAAAGATACAAGCATAAAAATTCTCGCGGTAGCGGCGGGATTTACCAGATTGCAACCAATACCGCCAAACAGGCATTTTACCAGAATTATAGCGAACACGCAGCCTACTACGCTTTGCCAGATCGGAATATTGGCGGGCAGATTGAGCGCCAGAAGCAATCCCGTGACCGCCGCGCTCAGGTCGCCTACGGTCTGAGCTTTTTTGGTTATTTTATTATAGAGTGCCTCAAGGAGCACGCAGGACGCGACGCATACCGCTATGACCAACAGCGCACGCAAACCGAATATCACGATGCCCGCCACTGTTGTGGGAAGCAACGCTATCAGAACGTCACGCATGATAGCCGAGGTCGATTTTCCGCTATGAATGTGCGGCGAAGCCGACAAATGCAACAAATTATCCATTCTTGGACGCCTCCTTTGACTTTTCTTCTTTTAACAATTGCTTGGAAAGGCTGTTGTTTTGTACGAGAGGGCGGTTTGCGGGGCAGGTAAAGCTACAGCAACCGCACAGCATACAGGTTTCAACCGACAGCTTTTTAAGCATATCGGTGTCCTTTTTCTTGTAAGCGAGCAGGATCTGCGCGGGGGCAAGCCCAAGCGGACAAGCGTTGGTGCAGGCGCCGCAACGAATACAGGCGGTGGTCTTGGGGAGCTTGGCTTCCTTGGGCGAAAGCGCGATCACCGCGTTGGTGTTCTTGATTACGGGTACGCTGAGGTCGGGAACGGAAACGCCCATCATAGGACCGCCGTACAAAACCTTTTGCGGGGCAACTGTAAAGCCGCCGCAGAAAGCAAATACGTCCTCAAGAGAAGTTCCGATGGGGACGATGAGGTTTTGCGGAGCGCTTACCGAGCCGCCGTCAACCGTAATGCACTTTTCAACCAAGGGCATACCTGTTTTGAGATACGCTCCGATAGCGGCTACCGTGGTACAGTTGCACACTACGCAACCAACGTCTATGGGAAGCTTGCCCGTGGGAACTACCTTGCCCGCGGTGTGGTATATCAGCACCTTTTCTCCACCCTGAGGATAGAGCCGAGGGAGCACCTTTACATGAGCGCCTTCCAGCCTTTTCGCCATGTTCTGCATAGACTCGATAGCCTTCTTTTTGTCACTTTCAATGCCTATGATCACGCGCTTGACAGAAAGATGCGTCATTATAGCGCGCAGAGCGAACTCTATATCGTCGGCACGCTCTGTCATTGTCAGAGAGTCACTTGTAATATACGGCTCGCACTCGGCGCCGTTTATTATCAGTTCTTCGATTTGATTGGGAGCGACGTTCAATTTTACATGTGTGGGGAAGCCCGCTCCGCCAAGACCTACTACTCCGCTGGCGCGGATAGCCTGTATCAGCTCCTCGCGGTTGCTGACCGTGGGCGCTTGCAGGGAGTCACAGGGCGTCATTTGCCCGTCTGATTCGATAGTTATAGCGGGAGCCTTGCTTCCGTTTGAGAGAAGTATATCAGAAATCTTCGTTACCTTTCCCGAAACGCTTGCGTGAATAGGTGCGGAAATCTCGCCAACGCCATCGGCAATCAGCGAGCCTACCTGAACGCTGTCGCCAACCTTTACAGTCGGTGATGCGGGCGCGCCGATGTGCATAAGCATAGGGATAGTTACCGATTTAACGTCGGTCAGACGCGCGGCAGAGCAATCGGCGGTATTTTTTCTGTGAGGAACATGAACTCCGTGTAAGAAAAAAGCCATTTTATCTTTAACCTTTCTGTTTGTGTTTTTAGATTTATGGGTTGTCTGTACTACAATAGATTATCAATATATTGTACCATATTGATTATATATTTGTCAATACGGATTGATACATTTATCCGTTATTCCGTTATTTACCGTTATTTATTCTGTAATAAAGTACTTGACAAAATCGCGTAAAATGATTACAATAATATGGTAATATGGTTAGGTTTGGAACTTGAAATACGATAAATAAGGATTTTTTAATATGTCTGTTTTGAAAAAAATACAATATCCCGTAAAATATTTCCGAAGACTGTTCAAGTGGGGACTGCTCGGCTTGATCATAGGCGTTCTTGGCGGCTTTGTGGGCGCGCTTTTTTCACACACTCTCGCGTTGGTTACAAATCTGCGCGCGGAGAATTCTTGGCTGATATTTCTGTTGCCCTTGGGCGGATTTGCGACTGTGGGCTTGTACCGAATATTCAAAATGAGCAATAACAGAGGCACGAATGAAATTATCGACGCTATTTTGAGCAATAAGCCCGTAAAGGCGTTGGTTGCGCCCTTGATATTTATTTCAACCGCTATCACTCACCTGTTTGGCGGCTCTGCGGGCAGGGAAGGCGCGGCGCTTCAGCTTGGAGGCGCGGGGGCTTCAGCATTGGCAAAGCTGTTCCGTCTGCATGCGGAAGAACGTACTGTTTTGATTATGAGCGGCATGAGCGCGGTGTTTGCGGGCTTGTTCGGCACGCCGTTGACCGCAACGTTTTTTACCATGGAATTTGAATCGGTGGGCACTATCTTCTCACCCGCGTTGTTGCCCTGCTATCTGGCGGCGTTTACCGCCAGCGTTATATCGGTGGCTTTGGGTGTTCACCCCGAAACGGTGGCGCTTAATGAGATCATTTCGTTAAACGTGCCCAACGGTATTAAACTGCTGATTTTGGCGGTGGGTATCGGAATGTTGGGAATACTTATGTGTTGGATCTTTCACCGTGCTCAGCACATGGCAGAAAAAAGATTTCCGAACACATGGCTCAGAATTTTTGTCGGTGCGGTGTTTGTCGTAGTACTGACGGTGCTTGTGGGTGACGGAAGATATAACGGCGCGGGTATGGAAATGGCTCTGCATGCCATTGAAGGAAAAGCCGATTGGTATGACTTTGGATTGAAGCTTCTGTTTACCGCTGTTACGTTGGCGGCAGGCTTCAAGGGCGGCGAGATAGTACCTACATTCTGTATCGGAGCGACGTTTGGGTGTGTGATTGGCGGTCTCTTGGGCTTGGATCCCGGATATGCCGCGGCGTTCGGGCTTATCGGTCTGTTTTGCGCCGTTACCAACAGCCCTATCACCGCTATTGTTCTCAGTGTTGAGATGTTTGGATGCAATAACATTCATGCTTTTGCGCTCATTTGCGTTATCGTGTTTGTCCTGTCGGGTAAATGGGGACTGTACAGCAGTCAGATATTCCGGTTTTCCAAGGCGAGAGCCTTTAATAATGATTCGGAAAAACAAAAGCCTGCGCAAGAAGGGGACTGCGACACAAAAAATTGACGATCTGTCGCTCAAGTTCAAATCCCTTCGACATCGAAAAAACGGGATAGTCCGTGTGGACTATCCCGTTTTTTGGCGGAGAAGGAGAGATTTGAAGCGGCAAAGCCGCCCTCCACCGTCGCATAGTCGCCGCACGTCGCTCGGGGACTCGCTTTCTTCGGCTCCTTGCTTTGGGCGGTTTCGCTGCGAAAAAACGATACTTAATCGTTTTTTCTTGCTACCCTTGCCGGTTCCCGGCGCTTCGAGTTCAAATTCGCCTTTTCAAAACAAAATAAAAGCCAGTCCATTAGGACTCGCTTTTATTTTGGCGGAGAAGGAGAGATTTGAACTCTCGCGCCGGTTATTTCCGACCTACACCCTTAGCAGGGGCGCCTCTTCGGCCAACTTGAGTACTTCTCCATGTACTTTGCGAGCGGCCTTTGCAGAACTCGCGACTATTATTATACATCATTGTTTCTTGTTTGTCAATACTTTTTTCGCTTTTTGTTTCGATTTTTTTCGCTTCTTATAGTAAAGTAACCACTATAATTTCTTTTTGTTGAGCAATTTTATCCAGATACTTGAAATGTTACGGCTTTTGTGGTAAAATATCATATAAGACCTTGTGAAAGGAGTCGGACGATGAAAATAGTTATTGTAGGCGCGGGAACTGTAGGCGCGGCTATATGTATACAGCTTGCCGATGAGGGACACGACATTACGCTCGTGGACTCCGACAGCAACGCCATTTCCGAAATAACCAATCAATGTGACGTGGCTGGAGTCGAGGGTAACGGCGCGAATATAGGACTGCTTAGAAAGGCGGGGGCGGAGAACGCTGACCTGCTTATCGCGGTCACTTCCGAGGACGAAATAAATATTCTGTGCTGTGCGGCGGCTAAAAAGCTGGGCACCAAAAATACGGTGGCTCGCGTGCGAAATCCCGAATACTCGGAGCTTATGTCCTTGATGCAGGGCGATATGAATTTGTCTCTCACTATAAATCCCGAGCTTGCGGTGGCAAAGGAAATATATAAAATGCTCCGCTTTCCGTCGGCAGCGAAAATAGATACGTTCTGCCACGGACGTGTTGAAATGGCTGAATTTGTGGTAAACGCCGATTCGCCTATTTGCGGTATCTCTCTTAACGATCTCCGCGCAAAGCTGAATATGCGTTTTCTTATCTGCGCGGTGCTTCGCGACGGCGAGGCGCATATCCCCACGGGTTATTTCAGTATCAAGGCGGGCGACGTTATCTGCTTTACCGTGCCCGACGAGGAGCTTACCCGATTCTTTAAAGCCATAGGCGCATACAAGAATCCCGTGCGCGACGTGCTTGTTGTCGGCGGCGGAAGAACCACTTATTATCTTGAGGAGCTTCTTAAGAACGGAAAGATACATTCAACTGTTATCGAGCGCGACAAGGAGCTTTGCCGAGACCTTGCCGAGACCTATGATTGCACGGTCATATGCAACGACGGCACAAAGCAGGATGTTCTGCTTGAAGAGGGACTTGAAAAAACAGACGCGTTTTTGGCGCTTTCGGGCGAGGACGAGGAAAACGCCATCGTTTCCATGTACGCCAAAAGCTGTAACGCAAACAAGATAATCACAATGATAAAGGCAATGTCATACACCGAGCTTTTCAAGAGCTTGGGGCTTGACAGCATCGTGTCTCCCAACTCCTCTACCGCATCCAATATCCTGCGCTTCGTACGCTCAATGGCAAGCACAAGCGACTCGGAGATAGAGTCGCTTTACAAGCTCATGGACGATAAGGTCGAGGCTCTTGAATTCCTTGTAAAAGAGGATATAGAGGGAATAACAGATATACCGCTTAAAACGCTTGAGCTTAAGAGTGGCATACTTATTGCGTGCATTGTTCATGAGGATAAGGTCATTATCCCCTCGGGTGTTGACGTTATAAGCAAGGGTGATACCGTTATTGTCGTTACCACCACGGGAAAAATCAAAGAAATCAAGGAAATTTTGAAATGAATTACCGAATGATAAGATATTTGCTTGGCATAATTTTGCTTATCGAGGCGGTGCTCATGGTGCTTCCCGCGTCGGTAGCGCTTATCTACGGCGAAAGCGTAGTTCCTTTTCTGGTGACCATCGCTATGCTGTTGATAATCTCTTTGCCTGCCGTGCTCTTTAAGCCAAAAAACAAACGTATTTTCGCCAAGGACGGCTTTGTGGTCGTGGCGTCGGCGTGGATACTGATGTCTGCTTTCGGCGCGTTGCCATTTTTCTTGGACGGCGCTATCCCAAATTTCATTGACGCTTTTTTTGAAACCGTGTCGGGCTTTACCACCACGGGAGCGTCTGTATTGACCGAAATAGAATCATTGCCAAAGGGTATACTTTTTTGGCGCAGCTTTACCCATTGGGTAGGCGGAATGGGAGTTCTGGTGTTTATGATGGCTATTCTTCCGTCCTCGGGCGGAGGTCAGAATATTCACCTTATGCGCGCCGAGGTGCCGGGACCCACAAAGGGCAAGCTGGTGCCCAAAATGCGCCACACCGCGCTGATTCTTTACGGCATTTATATGGCGCTTACTTTCATTGAGTTTGTGGCTTTGCTTCTGTGCGGAATGCCTGTGTACGATTCGCTTGTCAACAGCTTCGCTACCGCGGGCACGGGCGGATTTTCGGTGCTTAACAGCTCCATAGGCGGTTATAACAATGCCGCCGCCGAATGGGTCATTGCCGTGTTTATGTTTGTTTTTGGCGTTAATTTTAATTTGTATTATTTCGTGATAATAGGACGTGCGCGAGAGCTTATCAAAAGCGAGGAGTTCAGAACCTATTCTGTGCTTTGCCTTGTTTCTGTGGCGGCTATCGTTGCCAACACCCTCAGCACCGTGGAACGTGTCGGTGATTGTATACGCGATGCCTTTTTTCAGGTTGCGTCAATCATATCTACCAGCGGATTTGCCACGCTTAACTACGATGCGGAGTGGCCCGAGTTTTCAAAAGCCGTACTTATACTGCTTACGTTTACGGGCGCGTGCGCCGGCTCTACCGCGGGCGGACTTAAGTTATCTCGTGTGATTATTGTGTTCAAGGGCATACTTTGTCAGATAAAACAGATATTGCGCCCTCACTCGGTCAATATCGTGAGGCTTGACGGAGAGGCTGTGCCCGACGATACTGTGCGTTCCGCAACGGGATATATTTCGATTTATCTTGTGCTTATCGTGTTTATCTCGTTTCTTCTTTCGCTTGACGGATTCGATTT
The DNA here is from genome assembly GCA_045660295.1 of Eubacteriales bacterium. Taxonomy (GTDB): domain Bacteria; phylum Bacillota; class Clostridia; order Oscillospirales; family CAG-272; genus RGIG8775. The sequence goes on along the minus strand of JAZRDN010000006.1, from coordinate 24,126 downwards.
TACAACTAACGTAACGGCGGCTATCACTTGTATAAATAACGTCGGACCGGGTCTCGGAGCGGTCGGACCCGCAGGGAACTTCGCGGGATTTTCGCCGCTGTCGAAGGTAGCTTTGTCTCTTTTTATGCTTGTCGGACGACTTGAAATAATGCCCATGCTCATTTTCTTCTCACCGCTTGCGTGGAAAAAGAGATAAAAATTGTAAGGAGCTAAGTCTTTAATGACTCAGCTCCTTTTTTATTAATCTTGTTTAGTTGTTCTGCTCCGCGCCTTGCTCAAAAAGTCCCACCGCCGCGTCAACAGGCATCGAGAAGGCAATGCCCTGACCGGGGGTCTTGAGTCCTACCGCGCGGTAAAGCGCGTGGAGAATGTCGTTTTTGATATCCGACGAAACCAGTATCATGACTATCTCTTTTTCGGGTTGAACCGTTATCTGATAAAGCTTTTCAGCCTCTGTGTTTGCTGTTCCGCGGGCGTGTATTACAGTACCGCCGCGAGCGCCGAATTCTTTTGCCGCATCCATTACCGCGTCGGAAAAGCCTGCGTTTACTATGCAAAATATAACTTCATGTTTGAATTCCATTTTCAAAACCTCCTACTTGGGTATGTTGGCAAGGAACTGATATATTGCAACGCCTATCGTGCCCGACATGGGAACTGTGTAGGCAATGCCTTTGCCGTTCTTTATGGTGCGGAATTTGTCCTCCAGCGCGTGGAGCGCCGCGGGGGCTTTTTCTTCTTTTATTACGCTTATGATAACGCTCTTTTCGGAGTCGGTAAGTCCCAGCATGCTAAGCGTTTCGGAGCTTGCTGTTCCTCTCGCCGCGAGGGTAAGCTGCATGTTTACCTCAAAGGATTGAAGAAAATCGGCGTAAAATTCAGCCTTTTTTCTGTCAACCACCGTGAAAAGGAGCTGCAGCTTCTGCGGAGCTATCGGTTTTTCCTCGACAGGCTTTGCCGATACACGTCTTACTTGGCGCGTAGCGCGCTTTACGGGTGTTTTTTTAACTTCAGCCATAACTGCCTCCTTTTACATAAAGTTGATGATCTGTTCGTCGTCGGCGCTGAGTATGCGCTTCATAGCGATGCGCTTACGCATGTTGCCGGTCAGTATCGCCTTGAAGCCGAGGAGCTGGATAGTGATAAGAGGTGTCATCGCAACCATTGCCACTATTCCGAAAGCGCAGCTCATTATTCCGCCCTCACCCTGAAGCACGTAGCACGCGCCGATAGAGAGGGGAAGAATGAAGCCCGACGTCAAAGGACCGCTGGCAACTCCGCCCGAGTCAAAGGCGATAGCCGTGTAAAGTCCGGGGACGAAGAACGAAAGACCGAGAGAGATAAAATAACCGGGGATGACGTAGTAAAGAATGTTAAATCCGAGTATGGCGCGGAGCATCGAAAGCCCGATAGAGATACCTACGCCTATGGAAAGCGCTATCATCATGGACTTTCTGCTGACTGTGCCGTCGGTTATGTCCTCAACCTGTTTGTTGAGTATTTGTACCGCGGGCTCGGCAAGAACGACCACCATACCGAGAATAAATCCAAAGCCGACAAGCACCGCCGAGCTTCCCGCGGCAAGTTGAGTGCCTATCTTATATCCGATGGGCATGAAGCCAACCGTTACCGCAGTGAGGAAGAACACCAGACCGAGGAAGGTGTAAACTATTCCTACGGTTATGCGCAAGAGCTTCTTTTTGGGGAGCTTGAGGCAGAATATCTGGAGAATTATGAAGAATACGACTATGAGTCCCAGCGCCAAAAGCACCTCGGTTGTCGTGTGGTATATCGTTTCAAACAACGCGCTGCCAAGCTGAGCCTCTACGCTGTAATCGGGTATCGTGTAACCAATTTCACCCGAGATATTTATACCCAGCATCATTACTGCCAGGATAGGACCTATGGAGCACATCGCGATAAGACCGAAGCTGTTTTCGTTTGCGTCCTTGCCGCCTATTGTGGTGGCGATACCAACGCCCAGCGCCATTATAAAGGGAACTGTGATAGGACCTGTGGTAACTCCGCCCGAATCAAACGCGAGGGAAAGAAAGTCCTCGTTGCCATTTATGATAACCAACGCGGAAATAGCGAAAAGTACCATGTAGAAGAATATCAGCATTGATGAAAGTGGCTTTTTGAATATTATTTTAAGTACCGAGAGCAGGAGAAAAATACCAACTCCCACGCCTACCGCTACGATAAGCACCGTGCCGTTTATAACATCGGCGACCTGCGCGGCAAGCACCGATAGGTCAGGTTCGGCGATAGTGATGAGAAGTCCCATAAGGAAGCAGACTGACAGCAAAAGCTTGATACTGCGGGATTTTGTAAGACCCGCGCCGATGTGCTCGCCCATAGGTGTCATCGCAAGGTCAGCACCGAGATTGAACATTCCTATTCCGACTATAAGAAAGACCGCGGAAATAAGGAAAACCGCAAGCTCCGCGCCCGTAAGGTTAATCAGCGGAGTCAGATTCAAGATAAAGACCAGCACCGCGACGGGCAGTACCGAGGTCATTGACTCCTTGAACTTATGTATAAGAATTTTTATCACTGTCCAAGCTCCTTTCAAAAATGCTCACAATCATATTTATTTTATCATATTAATATTAATTCGTCAACAGGCATTTGTAAATAATTTTTGTGACGCAAAAAAGGGCTGAGCGCTTAATGGCTCAGCCCTTGGGATATGTTAATTCTTTTTCTTTTTTCCTACTTTTGCCATGAAGAGCAGAAGCGCGGCGAGATATATGAATATAAGTCCCAGCGCTATCCATGCCGAAGTGTCGCTTTGCGCGGCGTAGCTTATAAGAAGAAGCATGGGCGCGCCGAATATAATTCCGAAGGAGCTTCCCGTAATGAGGTTGTTGGACGCGGGTGTTTTCATGTCGGGGTCTATCTCGCGCAGAAGGAGTACGCCCGAGCTGAGAGTTCCGGTAAGCATACCAAACATGGAAAAGAAACCTTCGTGCTCATATCCCTTGTAAAGCCGTTTACACATAAACTTAAGATATATAAACGTAACGACTCCGCCGATAATCGCCATAAGGATAAAGGGCAACCAGTTGCCGGACAGCTCTTTGATATCTATACTTGCGATGCCGGCAACTATCATGATATCAAAAGCAAGCCCCGAAAGTCTGTTTAACAGATAGTTGTTAAGATATTTGCGCTTCATAAGCTTAGCTTTCTTAAGACCGTTAAATAGCGAACGGCAAGCTATTGCCACTACCGAGCCAACAATGAAATTAAAGCCCCAAAGTAAAGGACTTAAGGTCTTTGCAAGACCTGGGGCAATCATTTCAAGAAGTGCGACTATCCCGGCGGTCAGCAGGTATGTAAGCAGGTAGAGAAGGGCAATTATAGCCGCTTGAATGCTCAATTTGTCTATAGATTCGGCAATTGGTATCTCGTCATTGTCCTGGAAAATTTCTACGGTCACCGAACCCGAAACCGAATCCTTTTTGCGGATACGGGTTATTATGTTTTTTCTGTTTAAAATGTTGAGATATATTACGCCGACAATACAAGCGCAAAGGAAACCTGCCGCGGCAAGCGACAGTCCAAAGCTCTGACCGCCTGTCATACCGAGCGCCTCATAGCTTGAGCCTACGTTGTTAGCTTGACCGGGACCTTGACCGTAAGCCATGGGAAGCAGTATTCCTGACGCCTTGAAGAAATCGGGCCTGATGGTATATGCAAGCGTAAGTGAGACGACAAATCCCGCAATGGCTTGAACAAGGTATGTGCTGACTATCAGCGCGCCGCTTTTACTGCCGATGATAGCCCCGTCCTCGGTCTGCTTTTCGGGGGAGCGGAGCGTGAGAGCGATGAATCCGAGTGCCAGCATATGGTATGTAAGCGCCTCAAGGAAGTCCATGCTCATAGTGACTATGCCCGTTGTTCGGAGAATAAGCAGAATAAATCCCGCCAATACCGCTGTGGGCATAAGGCTGTTGCGGATAAACGTTACCTTGCGTCTGAGTACGTTTGCCAAAATTATCAGTCCCGCTATAATTCCTATCTGAATAATGGGATTCCAAAGTTCTGTGTTAGCTGCCGAATAATTCATATGCTTACCTCACTGTTTGATTTGATTTGTTTTATTTTTTTGTATTCAGAGAAAAGCAGAAGGAACTTCATCGCATTGTCGTCTTTTATCGGATTTACTTCGTAGTATTGCTCGCTGCCCGAGAAAACAAGCGAGTGCTTGCCGTGAATGGCAATGTCCGGAATTGACGCGAGCGGCATTTCGAAATCTCCGCATTTGAGCATGTTTTCCGACATGGTGAGCGCGCCCTCGGCAATAATTTTCTCCGTGCCCTTGCCGATAGCCAATATCCGCGCCAGCTCGGACGTGTAGACAACGCCGTTTTCGGCGTCCTTTGCTACCTCGCCCTTTTGCCATTCGGAAAGCTCCTTGACAGTCTTTACACGCGTGCCCTCAAGCATTCCGTATTCGTTGTATATGAACTTGTGTCCGCACGCCGTGCACTCCACGGTGTCCTTGTGGGTGACTATCTTTCCGTGCGATCGACACTCGGGACAGATGAATAAAAGATTTTCAAGTCTGTAAGCGGGTTGCTTGCCTTTGTATTTCTTTGGCGCGGCAAGCTGACGCTCGTATGCGTCCTCGTAAAGGTCGCGCTTGATTATTTCGTATATTTCTTCGTCGCTCATAGCGGCAAGCTGTTCCTTGGTGTAGACGTTTACGGGCGCGCCCTTGATGTGTCCGCGTCGGGTGCCTTTTTCACTCCACGCGGGGCTGGTGAAATAGCCGCCCTCTACCCGATAGGTAACAAGTCCGCATTTTGCCGCCTTGACAAGCTGGGCGGTGGAGGGGAGTATGGGGCAGGTTACGCCGTCCCACGACCTTACACCCTCGGCGAAAATGCATACGCTTGCGCCGCGCCTGACCTTGCGTAATACGTCCATTACCGTGGAGGCGGCGATAGCGCCCTTGTAACGGATTATCGGATCAAAGCCGTATTTGAGGAATTTGTAAGCGACCTTCCAGCGGGATATGTGCTCGCTGGCAACAAAATACATCTGTTGTCTGAAGCTGACGCCCACGAATAACGGGTCAAAATCGGTGGTGTGGTTTGCCAGAACTATGTAATTTTCGGGGAGATCGTTGGCGAATTTGAAGCGGTAGCCAAACTTGATCCTTAAGAAAACACTCACGAGAGGTCGGAATATTTTCCATATTACCCCGTGTCTGAAAAGTCGTCCTTTTTTCATACCTTACTCTGCCTTTTTTGAAAATAAAGGGCACTCTTCCGACGGAAGAGTGCCCGGGATTGAAGACGTGTCTTCGCACTCATAGAAACATTGCGTTTCAAGTTTGTTTACACATATAATATCACATCTTGACAAATTTGTCAAGATTTTTCTTAACAAGTAACTCAAATCCCCCCCAAAAGAGCAATAAAAACGGTAAAAAGCAGTAAATTTTTGTAAACCCCTTGACTTTTTATATGAAATTGTGTATAATAATAATCGCGCGCACGGCGGAAAAGGGAAGCGCTTAATACCCTCGCCCTCGGAGAGCCGCTCCGAGTAAAAATTAACAGCGAAAAACTTAATACGCGGGTATGGCGGAACTGGCAGACGCGCTAGATTCAGGTAGCGTCACCTCAGTGAAACGCCTTAACGGCTGAAATAGCCCCGCCTCGGAGAGCCGCTCCGTGTAAAAATTAACAGCGAAAAACTTAATAATGCGGGTATGGCGGAACTGGCAGACGCGCTAGATTCAGGTTCTAGTGAGGTTACCCTCATACAGGTTCAAGTCCTGCTACCCGCACCACCGAAAGCCTTGAAAACATTACGTTTTTTGAGGCTTTTCTCTTTTGCTTCTTCATCGGCATCGGCTTCTGCGGTCGTAGGTGGGAAAATCAGACGCAAGTATTCCGTTTGGTTTGATATTTTTATGATATTTATTACGGGCGGTCTTTGGATTATTTGGATGATTTTAAGACCTAAGTATTGTTGAAATTTATCTACATAAAACTATTTTTAAAGGAACCGCCTACACCGAAACGGTTCCTTTTGTTTTTTTCATTTTTACGTTACCGTTCAAAACAACGGATAGAGTGAAGCGTAAACGTAGAGCGAGCCGAGGCACACAAGAGGAAGCCCTTGCTCCTTGGCGGCGGCTTTCGCGGCAAGGAAGGCGCTTTCAATGCTGCCGTAAGGCTCTGCGGGAACGCCCGCTTTTTTTAACACCTCGGCGTATTCGGCGGACGTGAGCGCGCGGGGCGAGTCGGGGGTCAGTGTAAAGGCTTGTTCAGCCACCGTTGCAAGCATGCCCGATATCTCGGTGTAGTCCTTGTCCTTAAGCACGCCCGTCAGCAGGCAGACCTTTTTACCGCCGAAATAGTGCTTTATGCTTCTTACCGCTTGGCTTATACCCTGCGGATTGTGCGCTCCGTCGAAGATGATAAGCGGGTCAGCGCAGACCTTTTCAAATCTGGCGTGCCAAACGGCGGCTTCAAGCCCACTTCTGATGTCACCTTCCTTGATCAAAAATCCGTGACGGTTGAGAGTATTTACGGCGTTAAGCATCACCGCGGCGTTTCTCGGCTGATAAAGCCCGAGAAGATTTATGTGAAGTCCTGTGCGGAAGCTGTAATCAAACGTCGTGCCGTCAAGTGTGGCGTTTATGTTTTTTAGCTTGCCGTAATCAACACGGATAAATTCCGAACCCATTTCGTCGGCCTTTTCCTTTATTACGCGAGCCGCGGTGTCGTCCTCGCCTCCGAAGATGACGGGAACGCCGCGTTTGATTATACCCGCCTTTTCGGCGGCGATCTTTTCTACCGTGTCGCCCAGAATTGCGGTGTGGTCAAGGGCTATTCCCGTGATGACCGACAAAATCGGGGTGTCGATGATATTCGTTGAGTCAAGCCTTCCGCCAAGTCCCGCTTCAAGCACTACAATATCGCATTTTTGTCTGCGGAAATACTCAAAGGCTACCGCCGTGATAAGCTCAAACTCGGTGGGCTTGTCGTCCATTGAGTCGGCAATTGGACGAATGTATTCGGTTATCTCGGCAAGCTCGGCATTGGAGATGTTTTCGCCGTTTACCTGCATGCGCTCGTTGAACTCGCGGATGTAGGGCGAGGTGTAAAGTCCAGTGCGGTAGCCCGCCGCGCGGAGTACCGATTCGGTCATGGAACAGAACGAGCCTTTTCCGTTTGTGCCCGCTACGTGAATGAATTTCAGAGCCTTTTCGGGGTGACCAAGCCTTTCGCAAAGCTCGCCTATGCGCTCAAGTCCGGGCTTGCAGAAAGTCCAGTTTATGCTGTGTATATATTCTATAGCTTCTTCGTAGGTCATTTTATTTCTCCTTGTCTTTAAAGCTATCTCTAAAAAGGCGTTTTAAGCTATCCCTGCGGAACATGTGGCAGAGCAACAGAATTTCAAGCGGCGCGATAACAAGATAAAGCGGAATTCGCCACAAGACCAGCGCACCGTAGAACTGATAAAGTCCTATGGGCTTGATTAACATTGAGCCGACGCTGTGTGCCGCCGCACCCGAAAGGATTATCTGAAGGTTTCCTCTCTCCCTAACGGCGAAACGCGAAATAAGTCCCGATATAACTCCCACCGCCACCGCGCCCGCGGTAACGATAATGTTGGGCGGATATATCTGCGAGGACAGCATGTAGCTTATGAGGTCGGAAGCACCGCCCACAAGACCGCCCGTCACAGGACCGAAAAGTATGCCCGACAGTATAATGGGCAAATTTTCAAAGGTCACGCGGAACAGACCGCCGCCGAAATTGAGAAAGTTTTTGCAAAAGATGCCGATAACCACGCTTATGGCGGTAAGCATAGCCGCGACAGTGAGCCTTCTGACGCTTCCTCGTAAGCGATTTTTTTGTTGTTGCATAAAAAAATCCTCCTTTTACAGAATTAACATCTCATTACCGTAAAGGAGGCTCGGGATATCTTCGAAATCAAAAGCAAAGACATCGGATATTGCGACCGTGGGTAACAGTGGGATGCGAAAGATGTACCGCAAGGCGTTCAGACAAGAGAGAATAATACGAGTTTAGAATATTCTTCTATTGTCTAACCTATTCGTTCGCGCGACAACTCCCCGTCCGCGCGACACTGAAACGCACATCTTTCTACTCTGTTCATGTGTCGAGAATGATTATAGCACATTTTTTTGATTTTTGCAATAGGTGGAAGAATTAAAGTGAAATTTTTTAAAAATTTTTTTATTTTGTTGAAAATTCAACATATTTTCGGAAAATATTGTGGTATAATTCAAACGTAAGCAAAAGAGAGCGCAAAGCTCTTTAACTTAAATAAAAAATATTCGGAGGAATTTATTATGAAAAAGTATGTTTGTGATGTTTGCGGATGGGAATACGACGAGGCTGTTGGCGATCCCGAAAACGGAATCGCGCCCGGAACAAAGTTTGAGGATCTTCCCGAGGACTTCGAGTGCCCTCTTTGCGGAGTAGGAAAGGACGATTTCTCGGTTGCGGAGTAATCCTAACCGAATGTGTATTGCCGGCGACAAAGGAGCGTATGTGATACATTTCGACCTGTAAACCAAGGCGACGGCCGAACCGTCGCCTTTACTTTTCGGTGCGGAAGATGGCTTTTGTAACTCAACTATTAAATGTGTGTTAAAGGACTTGATTTTTTGTTGAAATACGTTTATAATAGTTATAGAAATATATGGAGGTGGCTTATGATAACCTTTGAGGACATAAAAAGAGACGAGGCGATAAAGGTCTATATAAAAAGGGCGGACGATGCGCTTGGGGCATTGGGCTACACAGAGCACAGCTTTTCACACGTGCTTAAGGTGGCTGATACCGCTATGTACATTCTGCGCGCGCTTGGACACTCGGAGCATGAGGTTGAGCTTGCGGGCATTGCGGGCTACACCCACGACATTGGAAATCTTGTAAACAGAACAGACCACTCGCAAAGCGGCGCGGTCATGATGTTCCGTCTGCTTGACCACAAGGATATGCCCGCTGAGGATATCGCCACGGTCATAACGGCGATAGGAAACCACGACGAGGGAACTGGGGTTGCGGTCAACGCCGTGTCGGCGGCGCTTATTCTCGCCGACAAGAGCGACGTGCGCCGAAGCCGTGTACGCAATAGCGATATCTCGACCTTTGATATTCACGACAGAGTAAATTATTCGGTTGAAGGCTCGCGTCTTGATGTCGATACCAAAAAAATGGAGATAACGCTTTATCTTGATATTGACAGCACTATCAGCTCTGTGATGGATTATTTTGAAATATTCCTCGGACGCATGATAATGTGCCGCAAGGCGGCTGATTATCTCGGGCTTAAGTTCGGACTTGACATAAACGGACAGAAGATGCTTTAAAAGAAAACGATAAAGGAGCTAACTCGTTAAGGGTCAGCTCCTTCAAATTTATTTGATTTCAATAACTACCGCCTGATTGGTTTTGAGAGTTACCTTTAAGCCGTTTTCGGTCACATCAAAATAAGCGGCAAGTCCGTTTTCTTTTATAATTATCATGATTTGTCTCCTTGCGTGGGCTTTATAATCTACCACACTAAAAAATCGCGGTCAATAGAAATTTGATAAAAACATTGTAATTTCGTTTGTTTTTTGGTAAAATAAAAAAGAGGTGAGAAAATGAAGATAGTCTTGTTTGCCATGAACGGCTCATATTCGCATACCTGCCTTGCGGCGTATTGCCTGCGCGGTGCTCTTGAGAGGGCGGGATACGCCCCAAAGATCGTTGAAGCCAATCTCCGTGACCGCAGAGACGAGGTGCTACAGTGGCTTTACAACGAAAGGGCTGACTTTTACAGCTTTTCGTGTTATATATGGAATATTACCGAGATGCTTTCTGTCGCCGCCGACTTAAAGCGGCTTTTGCCGTCCGCGAAGATTGTGTTTGGCGGTCCGGAGGTGTCGTATGATACCGAGCGCTTTGACGGCGACACTTTTATAGACCATATCGTTTGCGGTGAGGGCGAGGACGCCGTTTGCCGAATCTGTGACGCACTCTCGCGCGGCGAGCGACTTGAGCGTATAATATACGGCGAAAAGCCCGACGTTATGGGCGACGAGGGAATACTCTACCGCGATGGTGACTATAAATCGGGCAAAATGTTATATTACGAATCGTCACGGGGTTGCCCCTATAACTGCTCCTACTGCCTTTCCTCTGCCGAGCGCGGCGTTCGCGCAAAAAGCGCCGAGCAAACGCTTGCCGACCTGCTTGAATTTGAAAGCCTCTCGGAGGACATAAAGATAATAAAATTTGTTGACCGTACCTTTAACTGTGACCGCAAGCGAGCCAATGATATATGGCGTGCGCTTGCCGACGGCAGATATACGAAAAATTATCATTTCGAGATATGCGCGTCCTTGCTTGACGAGGAGAGCTTTGAAATATTGGCAAAAATGCCAAAGGGCAAGATACAGCTTGAGATAGGACTTCAAAGCACCAATCCCAAAACGCTTGCCGAGGTCTCGCGCCATATCGACAGCGCGCAGGTAATAGCGGCGGTGGAGAGACTGCGCGGGGCGGGAAATATACATATTCACCTTGACCTTATCGCGGGTCTGCCATATGAGGACTACGATAGCTTTAAAAAATCCTTTAACGACGCTTATTTCTGTTGCGATATGCTTCAGCTCGGCTTCCTCAAGCTTCTGCACGGCACTAAGCTGAGAGAAAACGCCGAAAAATACGGTATAGTCTGTTCCACGCGTCCGCCCTACAACGTGCTCAAAACCGCCGATATAAGCCGAGACGAGCTTTACAGGCTGTCGAGAATAGCCGACCTGCTTGACAGATATTACAGTAGCGGCAGATTTGAGCTTTGCCTTGACTTTGCCGTGAAAAAAGCAAATAGTCCGTTTGGCTTCTACGACGGATTGCTTGACTATATTTCGGATACCGACGGCAGAGATATCCGCAAGCTCTCCCAGACAGATGCCTTCAGAGCGCTTTACGGCTACGTCGGCACGTTCCTCGGCGCGGGCGAGGTCGCCGAGTTCGAGGAGCTTATGCACAGGGATTTTTCGGCTCATGAGGCGCGGAAGCTCCCGTTGTCGGTTATAAAAGGAAAAGGCTGATCATTCAGCCTTTTTCTTTATCCTTTTTCATAATAAAATTTTTTAGGTGTTGAAAGTTTAAACATAAAGTGATATAATGATAGAGGGCTGAAGAACAGCCCTCTGACTCTAATTACTTGGAAGCCTTTACAATAGCCTCTGTATCGCTTGCGATAACAAGCTCCTCGTTGGTGGGAATCATGTATACCTTTACCTTCGAGTCCTTTGTGGAAAGCTCGGTTACGCCGTTTCTGCCGAATGTCTTTTCGTTAACGTCGGCATCATACTCAACGCCGAGGAATTCAAGACCGTCAAGCGCGCGTCTTCTGATAGAAGCGGTGTTCTCACCTATACCTGCTGTAAATACGATAGCGTCAAGACCGCCCATAGCGGCCGCGTAAGAGCCGATGTACTTCTTGATCTGGTATCCGAGAAGGTCCATAGCAAGCTTTGCGTTTTCGTTACCGTCAGCGATAGCCGCCTCAAGGTCACGGCAGTCGGAGGAAACTCCGGAAACTCCGAGGAATCCGCACTTCTTGTTAAGGAAGTCGTTTATCTGTGTGGTGTTCATCTCAAGCTTCTCCATAAGGAAGGGAACGATAGCGGGGTCGATGTCTCCGCAACGTGTACCCATCTCAACACCCGCGAGAGGTGTAAAGCCCATGCTTGTGTCAACTACCTTGCCGTCCTTAACAGCAGAAATGGAAGAACCGTTTCCAAGATGGCAGGTAACTATCTTTGTGCCCTCAACCTTGCCAAGAATCTTTGTCATCTCTGCGGAAACGTAGCGGTGAGAAGTACCGTGGAAGCCGTAACGGCGGATAGAGTACTTTTCATAAAGCTCTGTGGGGATAGCATATGTGTATGCTTCCTTGGGCATAGTCTGGTGGAAGGCGGTGTCAAACACGAGAACCTGGGGTGTGTTGGGCATTACCGCAAGGCAACCCTCGATACCCTGAATGTGAGCGCCTGTGTGAAGAGGAGCAAGGTCGCGGCAAAGCTCGAGCTTTGCGAGAACGTCCTTGTTAAGGAGCATAGATTCAGAGAAATAAGCGCCGCCGTGAACGATTCTGTGACCTACGGCCTCGATCTCGTCCATGCTCTTAACGCAACCGTGGTCGTCGTTTGTAAGCGCCTCAACAACGTATGTCATTGCCGCGGTGTGGTTGGGCATGGGGAGCTGAGCGGAATATTCCTTGCCGCTTACAAGTTGCTTGTGGGTGATTGCTCCGTCGATACCGATTCTCTCGCAAAGACCCTTTGCGACAACCGTGCCGTCGGAGGTGTCAAAAAGCTGATATTTGAGGGAAGAGCTTCCCGCATTTACTACGAGTACATTCATTATGTATTCCTCCATAGAAAAAATTTTACATTTCATTATACAACAAATCGGAAAATATTTCAATAGCATTTATAAATTTTTTGCAAAAAAGAGTGAAAACAGAAAGGAAAAAGAAGCCAAATGAAAATAGCGGGCATAATATGCGAATATAATCCCTTTCACAACGGGCACGAATATCTCGTTAAGCAGGCGAAAGCCGACGGCTTTGCTGTGATTGCCGTGATGAGCGGAAATTATACCCAACGCGGAGAACTTGCCATAGCCGATAAGTATACAAGAGCCGAGGCTGCCGTAAAGTGCGGAGTTGACCTTGTTTTGGAGCTGCCGTTTCCATTTTCCATGTCAAGCGCCGAGTTCTTTGCCAAGGGGGGCATTTCGGTGCTTGAGAGTGTGGGCGTGTCAAGAATATATTTCGGATCGGAGAGCGGCGATATTGATTTTATCAAAGAGGCGGCAATAGCGGCGGCAAGCGACGAGTTTGCCAAAATGAGAGAGGGCATCTCCCACGACGAGGGCGCGGCAAAGGGTTATTTTGAGGCGCTTGGAATAATGCTTGGCAAAAATGCCGAAATGCTGTCAAACGATATACTCGGCGTGGAATATATCAAGGAGATAAACCGCCGCGGACTGAACATCGAACCGATTGCCGTAAAGCGCGTGGGCGATGCCTTCCGTGATGAGGATATCAATTCGAAATTCGCATCGGCTACCGCCATAAGAAATTTCTTGCGCACTAAAGCCACAAATGGGTTGGAAGAATATATGCCCACAAAAGCGCTTGAGATTATAAAGAGAGCAATTGAAAACGGCGAAGCGCCCACCGACATAAAAAGGATTGAAAATGCGTTGATGACGTATTGGCGAATGGTTGATCCCGCGTCGCTTTCGGATGTAGCCGAGCTTGGCAACGGACTTGAATACAGGATAAAGGATGCGGCGCTTTCGTCAAAGAACCTTGAAGATATGGAGTGGTATGCTTCCACAAAGAAATACACCACGGCAAAAATACGCAGAGCCATACTTTTCGCGCTTCTCGGTGTAACCAAAGCAGACCTTGACGCAAAGCCTGAATACACCTCGGTGCTTGCGGCGAATTCGGTGGGCAGGGAAATACTTTCGTCGCTTCGCAAAAAAGAGAGCGGAATGAAGATAGTCACCAAGGCCGCCGACACCCCCGAATGCCGTCAACGCGAGCTTTCCGAGCGTGCCGACGCGCTATACACCTTGGCTATTCCAACACCCAAGGAGGCGGCATATTTGGCAAAAAAGAAAATATATATCGAATAGGTGTTGACTTTTTGTATAAATTGTGGTATAATAATCTAATCTAAAGAGAGTATTAATTCAATTAACATAGAAAGGGAGTGTAACGAATGGCGGATACACGCAAGGTTGTAAGCGGAAAGTTCCTTGAATATAAGGGCAAGCCGCTTGTAAGAGAGGGTAACACCATCTGCTACGGTGACATGAACGAGAAGTGCTTCCTCGTGCTTGAGATCATGTCTTATAAGGAGGTAAACGGTCATAGCCTCCCCGACAAAATTCTTATTCAGATAATTGACTCTAAGGATTCGACCAAAATATTGAAGCAAGGCGACAAAAACGGATTGCATGATGCTTTCTCAATCGGTCTTGTATGGCTTGAAAGAGCGTTGGCATGAAAAAAGCGGAGCTGTTAAAGTTTTTGACAGCTCCGACTTGCTTTTTTGAAGGGGTTTGCTATGGGAAATTTTATTGAACTTATCAGCGAATATAATACCGTGTCTGTTATTTTCAGACTTGCGGCGGCTGTTCTTTGCGGCGGTATAATCGGCTTTGACCGCGGACGCAAACGCCGTCCCGCGGGCTTCAGAACGCACATGATAGTCTGCTTGGGCGCGGCTCTTACCATGCTTATAAGCCAACATATGTTCTGGCGCGGATATACCACAGACCTGTCGCGTCTTGGCGCGCAGGTGGTCAGCGGTATCGGTTTCCTTGGTGCGGGAACTATAATTGTAACGGGTCGTCAGCAGATAAAGGGACTCACCACCGCGGCGGGGCTTTGGGCTTCGGCGTGTATGGGTCTTGCCATCGGCGCAGGATTCTATTTCGGCGCTTTGGTGGGCTTTGTGCTTATTCTTTTGACCATGACCCTGCTTTCCTTTATTGAGGGCAAGCTCATAGCCTCGGCGCGCAATATGAATATTTACATTGAATATTCCTCAAGCTCCGATATAGGCGGAATAATCGACGGTATCAAAAAGCTGGATGTTAAGATATTTGATATCGAGATAAGGCGCTCTAAATCGGCGGACGGTACATATCCAAACTCAGTCGTCTCGCTTAAGCTCCCCAAGGGAATGCCCCACGCGGTGCTTATGGCAGAGGTGGCATCATTTGACGGCGTGCGAAGTGTTGAGGAGGTGTAGGAATGTATAGGATATCCGAGCTTTTTTACGGCTTTAACGACGTAAGCATAGTGGCGAGATTGGTGCTTGCCGCCTTTTGCGGAGGGCTTATCGGTATAGAGCGTGAGAAAAAACGCCGCGCGGCGGGTTTCAGAACTCATATACTTACGGCTATGGGCGCGGCAATGACTACGCTTGTGGGGCAGTATTTGCTGACTCTCGGCGAGAGCGGCGCTGAAAATTTCGTCTCCGACCCCTTAAGACTCGGCGCGCAGGTTATTTCCGGCATGGGCTTTATTGGCGCGGGGGCGATAATCGTAACACGCCGTAAGCAGGTCAAGGGACTTACTACCGCCGCGGGACTTTGGACAACGGCGATAATCGGTCTTGCCGCGGGAGCGGGCTGTTACCTTGAGGTAGTGTTCAGTACGGTCATGATAATCCTTGCCGAGATGCTTTTCTCAAAGGCTGAATATTACCTTATGTCCAACCCCAGAATAGTTAACGTGTACGTTGATTTTGTGGACAAATCCGAGATATACAGAATAAACGAGCGCATAAACGAGCAGAAAATAGAGATACTCGACGCAGAGATAACCAAAGGCTCGGAGGACGAGGGCATAAGCGTGATATTCACGCTTAAATTTCCGCGAAAGGCTCATCACGATGAGATATTGAACGAGATAGCCCATCTTGAAAGCGTGAGAACCGTGGAAGAACTGTAAAACTACGACAAAGTATTTTACCATAATATTGGCACACAAAGCAAAGGAGCTGTTAATGAGAAACAGCTCCTTTTTTGAACAAAATAATTCTGCATACAAAACTAAAGGCGACGGTGTTTAGCCGTCGCCTTGGTTTACGTGTGCTATTTTATTTTTTGTCACTGCACGTATCGCGCTGACCATTTGGCTCCCCGCTAGGGGCGGTGTTTAGCGAGCGCCTTGGTTTACGTGTGCTATTTTATTTTTTGTCACTCCTTAGCTGCGGTTACCGCCGCCGCGACGCCCGCAACGCCGCCACCGCAGACGATGACGTCGTATTTCTTTTTCATTGTGATTTTTTTTGCTTAGTGTGATGCTGTTCATAGAGTGCTCCTTTTTGCGTCGTTGTTTTAATGATACCGCAATAGAAGTGGGAATAATATCAGTGATTTTTGGAAAAATATAAGTTTTTTAATCAGTATTTTGGGTAAATTTCTTCAGAATTATGGAAAGCCCTATAATTACGAGAATGGCGGGGAATACCGGCTTAAGAATTGTGGAAAAATCAATAATGCCGCGAGCCGCGAGAAGCAGAGCGACTCCTATCACAAGTCCTATAACCGAGCCTGTTTTGTCACGCTCGGAGACAAGACCCGAAATGCCGGGAATAATGATAAACAGAGTCCACCAGCCCTCAAAGAAAATGTCAATATCGGTCACTCCAAGCGAGTTCAGCGCAAAGATAACTCCAATCGCCACAAAGAAAACTCCCCCCAAAAGCCTTTTTAAGCTTTTCATACCAATGACCTCCGATAAGTATACTCGGTTCAATAAATTATACGATTTTATAAATTATATCATGCGTATACTGAAAAATCAATAGATAGCCCTCAAAACCTTGACAAAAAAAGGAAATTCAATTATAATAGTAACAGATATTATTTCGCAAAGGAACGCATTATGAATAACGAAAAATTTTTTGAAGCCAAGGTCTGCTCAGAGCAGATATTTAACGGCAAAGTGCTTGACGTAAGAAAGGACACTGTTACGTTGCCCGACGGCAATACCGCCACTCGCGAATATTGCAGGCATATCGGCGCGGTCTGCGTCGTTCCGCTGACCGATGATAACGAAATAGTTTTCGTCCGTCAGTACCGCTACGCCCACAGCCGAGTCATGCTTGAGATACCCGCGGGAAAGCTGGACAGTAACAATGAGGATTTTATAGAAGCGGCGCTCCGCGAGCTTCGTGAGGAGACGGGTGCCGTGCCAAAAAGCATTGAGTCGATAGGCGACATTATCCCCTCTCCCGCTATACTCACCGAGGTGATTCACATGTATCTTGCGCGCGGTCTTGAGTTCGGCGATACCGAGCCCGACGACGATGAATTTATCGAGACCGTGAAAATGCCCATAGAAAAGGCGCTTGAAATGGTTATGAACGGCGAGATACGCGACTCAAAGACCCAGACGGCTATTCTTAAGACCTATTACATTTTGCAAAAGGAAGGTAAGCTCAAATGAAACTGAATTACAAGAGAACATTGCTTGTCGGTTTTGCGTTTTTCCTTATCTGTACGTTCTGGCAAGCCTACGATACCATCGTGCCCAAGATACTTACCGATAAATTCGGACTTTCGCAGAGTGTTTCGGGTATTATTATGGCGCTTGACAATCTGCTGGCGCTGTTTTTGCTTCCGTGGTTTGGCTCGATTTCCGACCGCACGAATACACGCTTCGGTAAAAGAAAGCCGTTCGTGCTTATCGGTACGGTAATCGCCTGCGTGGCACTTATTTGCCTTTCTTTTGCCGACAATATGCAGTTGCAGAATCTGAGCGCGGTAAGCGAGGATAACGTGACCTCGCTTGAGGTGCTTTACGACGCCGAGCCCGCTCTCCGGATATCAGTGCCCGACGTGGCGGGGAAGCAGACTCTTAACGAAATAATGACAAGAGACGAGTTTACCTCGCTTCTCGAAAACGGTGACAAGACCGATTATACCAATTATATCGTCCCCGCACGTCAGGCTTACGCGGCAAGAGTTACCGCCAACAATCCGGCGCCGCTTGTATGCTTTGCGGGAATATTACTGATACTGCTTGTGGCAATGGGTACGTTCCGTTCGCCCGCAGTGGCACTTATGCCCGACGTAACGCTAAAGCCTCTGCGTTCAAAGGCTAACGCCATAATAAATCTTATGGGCGCTGTCGGCGGAATATTGGTGCTTATTCTCGGAATAATTTTCGGAACGGGAAAGAGCGAAAATCTGCTTATGAATTACACTCTTTTCTTTGCGGTGGTCGCCGGAATCATGATAGCCGCCCTCGCGGTGTTTATGATATTCGTAAAAGAGCCCGAGTGGTCTGCCGAAATGCTTGAGGAAAGCAAAAAATACGAGGACGAAAAGGAAGCCGACGTCTCGGTCGACAGACAGCTTTCGCGCGCTGAAAAGATATCTCTCGTGCTTATCCTTGCCTCTGTGGTGCTTTGGTTTATGGGCTACAACGCGGTCACAAGTAAATACTCGGTCTATGCGGGACGCGTGCTTGCGCTCGACTATAATATGACGCTGACTATCGCTCAGGCGGCGGCTATAATCTCCTATATTCCCATTGGAATTATCGCTTCCAAGGTGGGCAGAAGAAAGTCGATTCTCGCGGGTGTGCTTATTCTTGGCACAGTGTTCGCAATAGCGGGCTTTATGCGCGCGGGCAGCTCCTTGCTGGTGATGAATATTCTGTTTGCGCTTGCGGGCGTGGGATGGGCTACAATAGGCGTAAACAGCTATCCCATGGTAGTGGAGCTTTCAAAGGGCTCAAACGTGGGCAAATATACGGGACTTTACTATACCGCGTCTATGTCGGCGCAGATGATAACGCCCGTGCTTAGCGGAATTTTCCTTGATATCAACTTTACAACGCTTTTCCCCTATGCCGCGATATTCGTTTTCGGCTCGTTCGTGACGATGTTTTTCGTGAAGCATGGTGACAGTAAGCCGATATCGAAGGTATCTGTCGAGGCGCTTAGCGGCGCGGAGGACTGATATGGCAATAGCTTTTCTGATTTTGGTGGTGCTTGCTATGGGCTACACCCTGCTGGTAATGCCCAGGGTGACTGTTAAGCCCGACATGAGCGATATTCTGACAGATTACGCCCACAGAGGTCTGCACGACAATGAGCAGGGAGTGCCCGAAAATTCACTTGCCGCCTTCAAGTATGCGGTTGAGAGAGGGTATGGAATAGAGCTTGATATTCAGCTTACCGCCGACGGCGAGGCGGTTGTGTTTCACGACTATTCGCTAATGAGAATGTGCGGCGAGGACGTAAAGCTTTCCTCGCTCACTCTTGCCGAACTGAAAAATTATAGACTTGCGGGTACTAAATACACCGTCCCTACCTTAAAAGAGGTGCTTGAGCTGGTTGACGGCAGAGTTCCGCTTTTGGTAGAGCTTAAGGGCGAGAACGGAAACACCGCGCTTTGTCCCGTGGCGGCAGAGCTTCTTGACGGTTACGACGGAGCTTACTGCGTGGAGTCCTTTAACCCCTTATTATTGCGCTGGTTTAAGAAGAACCGCCCCGATACCGTGCGCGGTCAGCTTGTTACGAACCTTATAAAATCGAAGGGGGCAGGGAACTTTTTCAGAAATTTCATGCTTTCCGCGATGCTTACCAACTTCCTTTCGCGCCCCGATTTCATCGCCGCTGACGAAAGGTATCTAAAGGATATATCAATTCGCTTTTGCGTTGCGGCGTTCGGCACAAAGCTGTTCGTCTGGACGGTACGCAAAAAGGAGCATTTCGATATCAACCGTGAAAACGGGGATTTCTCAATATTCGAGGGCTTCGAGCCCGAGGAAGAATAATATAACGATGATTGACTTTACCAATATTGAAAACTATCGCGAAAACAACCGCATTGAGGCAAAAAAGGCGCTCGGCGGGCTTCCGCACAGTATATGGGAGACCTATTCGGCATTTGCTAACACCATGGGCGGAATAATTCTGCTTGGCGTTGAGGAATACCGAGACAAGACCTTCCATACCGTAGACCTTCCCATGCCGGAAAGGCTTGTAAGCGAGTTTTTTGAGCTTTTGAACGACAAGAAAACCGTCAGCGTAAATATCTTGTCCGAAAACGACGTCAGGATACACGAAGTAGACGGCAATCGTATTATAGAGATAAATATTCCGCGCGCGCGCCGCGCCGATAAGCCAGTGTACGTGGGCGGAGACCCAAAGGGCGGCACGTACCGCCGTAATGGCGAGGGCGATTACAAATGTACGCCGGACGAGATAGCCGCCATGCTTCGTGACGCCGAGCTGGTGAGCGCCGACATGTCTGTGGCGTACGGAAGCGGTTTGGGCGCGCTTGACCCTCAGAGTGTAAGTAATTATTGCTTAGGGCTTGGGGTGCAGGACAGAGTGGGCGATGCCGATTTTCTTGCTGAGATTGGCGCGGTCAAGCCGCTAAACGGTGAGATGATACCGACAGTGGCGGGGCTACTTATGTTCGGGCGCAACAATAAAATAGTTGAAAAGTTCCCCGACTTCAGCCTCGAATACATAGACGGAGAAGGCGTTTTGCGCGGTGAAAATCTTTGGCGCTTTTATATTTCGGTTTGCCAAAGACTTTTTGCCGTAAGCGACGATGACGGAGTACGTAACGCGCTTTACGAAGCGCTTGCTAACAGCCTTGTCAATGCCGATTATAACGGCAATGGCGGTATAAAAGTAATCAATATAAACAGTACCGTCAGCTTTTCAAACCCCGGCGGATTCAGAATAGACGTTGATACCGCGCTTGGTGGCGGTGTTTCCGACCCCCGAAACTGCGCGCTTACAAAAATGTTCAATCTTGCGGGCGTTGGCAAGGGAACGGGTAGCGGTATTCCCAACATCTACCGAGTGTGGAAGAACCGCGGTTTCTCAGTGCCGATATTTGAGGAGCGCTTTGACCCCGACTGCGTAACGCTGACGCTTGAGCTTGGAAATGAGGGCGTAGAGACACGGGGCGGCAAGGAGATAACGGCGCACAGAAAAGACGTGGTTGCCGACTATCTTACTGTGAAGATATCCGCCACGCGCGGAGATATTTCGGATTTGCTCGGTGTCAGCCTTGATTGCGCTGAAGCAATACTTTCGGAAATGATTGGCGACGGAATAGTCGTGTCCGAGGGCGAAGGGTATAGGTTAAGGGCCTAGGCAGTTAGTTTTAAGACCGTTCTTCTTTCTTTGGCACAAAAGGCGCAAAGAAGCAAATGGAACAAGAATATCCGATAGAATGGCTTTCCTGCTGACAGAAAAAGGACAGAGAATTTTCAACATTTCTCTGTCCTTTTTTCTTTACGATCACTGCATTTGTATGCACAAATACGTTATAAATGGTATGTCCTTATTCCTTTATCCCACAAAAGGTGCGCCGAACAGGGACACAATTACCGAGTACATAATGGGTATGGAAATGACGCAAAGCGTGTGAGATATCATCGTCATGCTCGCCCCCGTTTCGGGATCGCCACCGTATGCCTCGGGAAACACTACCGTATTGAGCCCAAGGGGCGTTCCTATGGCAAAAAAGGACCAAAACAGAACATCATTTCCAATATGTATTCCCAAAAGTGAGCCACACAGGGTCTTGACACCGAACAGGGCGGCGATTATAACAGTTGGAATAACCACAAGCCGCAAAGCGGAGGCAATATAGACCTTTTTCTTTTTGAGCATAGCCACAAAGTCGTATCTGGCTATGGTTGCGCCCGCAATAAGCATAGCAACAGGTCCCATGCACGCCTTGAGCGAATCCAAAGCAGAGGTAAAAAAACTCGGCAGGTGTTTACCTATACCCGACAGACCCAAGAACACGCCTATAAGCATTGCCACGGTCGGGGCGTTGAGCAAGCGCTTAAGCCCGCTGCTCTTTCCCTCTCCCTTTGGGGTCAGCACGCTGATACCCCAGGTGTAAATAACCAAGGACAGGGGCAGACAGTACAGCTTATAGTATGCAAGCGCCGCTTCGCCAAACAAAGCCAGAACGATAGGGTCGCCCATATACCCACTGTTGGCAAAGGTAAGGGCGTATCTGTAAACACCGTTTTCAGCGGTGTTTTTCTTTGCAAACAGGTGTGAAAGAGGAATCGCGATAGCCATGGCTATTAGCACGCTCACCGTCGCCATTACGACATTGGTCACATGATAGCTGATAGTGTCTACCGTACAGTAACGCACCATGGTCATAAAATTTAACGCCGGACAAAATATCCAGGTTTCCATCTTCGCCATGACCTTGCTTGATACTTCGGGCAGTATCTTCGTTTTGATGAATACGAAGCCTACGGCGATGCATAAAAACAGCGTCAGCATTGGGGAAAGAGTTGCTAAAAAGATTGCCATACTATACCTCTCGAAATATTTTCAACCTCTCTATTATATCACAGCAAGGCAATTTTGTAAAGTGGATTTTTAATTTATGTGATTAAAAAAGCAGGACGGAGAATGTGCAGAAAATTTCTCCGTCCTATTTTTATCGGTAGGTAATTTTGATCAGAGCTGTCCTTTAGAGAATAGTTATTATGCCCCAGCTCTTTTCGTTTATCATTATTCAAATATTACAGGCTTTCCGCTCTTTGCCGACTCGTAAACCGCGTTTACAAATCTTACCGCGTTAGCCGCCGATGTGGGCGATACTTCGGGTGCTCTGCCGTCTCTTACCGCGCATATCATGTCCTCTACAACGTGTCTGTGACCGTAAAGTGCCTCGGGCTCGTATTTCGCCGCCTCGCGGTTACCTTTTGAATAGCGGTCGAGCATCATCTGCTCCTCGTCGTCCTCATCCATGTCGTCAAGAGGTTCTTTCATCTTCCAGGTCTTTATCATATCGGCGTCAGCCTCAATAGAGCCCCCTGTGCCGTAAAGCATTATTTCGGTGGAGATGCCGGGATATGCGCAGGTCGTGCTGACAAAAGTAGCTGTTGCGCCGCTCTTGAACTTAACGAGAGAAGCGGTCAAGTCCTCGGTGTCTATTCTGTGGTTGTAGATTCCCGAGGTAGATGTTACCGACTCAACGTCGCCCATAAGCCAAGTCATAAGGTCTACGGTGTGAATCGCTTGATTCATAAGCGATCCGCCGCCGTCCATTTCCCACGTTCCGCGCCAGCCGCCGCGGTCGTAGTAGCTCTGCTCTCTGTACCATTTAACTGCGAATGTGCCGAGTACCAGCTTACCTATTCTGCCCTCGTCAACTGCTTTCTTTATGGGGTACATATTGAGGTTGAAACGATTCTGGTGAACAACACCCGCTGTCATGCCTGTTCTCTTGCGAGCCTCCTCGATAAGGAGAGCGCGCTCGTATGTAATGTCAAGCGGCTTTTCCACAAGCACGTGCTTGCCCGCCTCCATTGCGCGTACCGCAAAATCAGCGTGCATGGCACTGGGGAGACAGATACTTATTATGTCAACTCGCTCATCCTTAAGAAGCTCCTCAAAATCCCTGTAGAGAGTAGCGTTAGGATAAATAGAAGCGAATTTTTCAAGTCTTGCTTCGTCAATGTCGCAAGCGGCAACAAGGTCGGCGTATTCCGATGCCTCTGCAGCTTCCGCGTGAGCCATACCGATTCCCAGACCGAGAACGGCGTATCCAAGTTTTTTCATAGTAGTCAGGAGCCCTTTCTATGTGTGACTTTTTTACAATTAAATTATACAACAAACTTCGAGCTAAAGAATTGCATATAATTCAAATTTTATTGTATATCCGACACAAGTTGACTTGCTTTCTTTTTTAACACCGCCATTCTCGGATTGCCCGAGAGGTCTCGGTGTATCTCACACGAAAAGCCGTTGTTACTTGCCAATTCGGCTATTTCGAGTCCTTGGTCGTAGCCTATCTCAAAGAGAATAAAGCCGTTGCTTTTGAGACTCGTCGTGTAGTCAGAGAGTATCTTTTTGTAGAATATCAGCCCGTCCTCGCCGCCGTCAAGCGCCGCGCGGGGCTCTGAGAAAAGCTCGGGCTCGAGGGCGTCTACCACCGACGTGCGAATATAGGGGGGGTTTGATATTATGGCGTCAAATTCGTCCGTTCCGAATGGATTTCTCTCAAGCAGGTCGGCGCAGATTGCCGAAAAGCGCTCTTCCACGCCGTTTCTTTTGGCGTTGTGAGCTGCCAGCTTTGCCGTTTCGGGAAAGAGGTCAAGCCCTACCGCGCTCGTGTCGGGGCGGTGAACAAGTGTTGAGACCGCAATGCATCCACTGCCCGTGCAAAGGTCGGCAAAGCGAGCCCCCGCGGGGAGATTTTTTATGGCGTATTCCACCAAAAGCTCGGTGTCGGGGCGGGGAATAAGGCAGTTTTCGTTTACGGTGTAGGTTTCACCGTAAAAATCCCATTCTCCGAAAATGTATTGAAGCGGATAGCGCTCGCAACGCTTGTCAATTGCGTCAAAAAGCGCCTTTTCGTTATATTGCGCGTCGGGGTTGCCGAGAATTTCGGCTCGGTTTTTTTTGCAGAAAAAATTTATAAGCAGGGCAGCCTCAAAATCGGCGTTTTCAATGCCCGCGTCCATAAGCGCTTCGCAAAGCTGTGAATAGGTCATTTTTGCTCCTTGTAGCAAAAAAGG
>JAZRDN010000005.1:0-31021 GCA_045660295.1 Eubacteriales bacterium | reverse complement strand
GTGTGGACTTTGCAAGTGAGACAAGTGCCCTAAAGCGCCGAAAATTCAGGCTTTAGGGCGGGTTCGGATTATTCTCTCTTGCCTAGCCGTAAGGGAATCGAACACATAAGGTTTTGTACGAAAAATAACGGTGTATGCTTCTGAAAAAATTCTTGCGATATCTTATATCTCTGCGAATTTTTTCGTCGCCTCCCCTCGCTATTTTTTCGTCCAAAACTGCTTCGCACCCTTCGGCGAATAAATTTTTGATAGATTTTGGCGTGATTGGTCGCAGTGGAGTACCAACTCCACAAGACTAAGCGCGACGAAAGATACTAAAATTTATCGTCGCAGGGCTTGTGGGTTCGATTCCCTTACGGCTAGGAGAAAAACAGCGTAATAAACAGTATCTCCGATATTATTATATTAAACGACAGCAAAATATGTTAAAACTCAATTTTCGTCAAAAGCCCCGGCGAAATACGCCACGGTAAGGTCAACCACCAGTCCGTAGCTTTTTGTCCCTTCTTCCGTGCCGTTGGCAACGAGATAGGCGTTGTTTATCGAGGAGCTTATCTCACCCACCTTGGAATTTCTGTACTTTTCATAGAATTTAGAATAAGCCGCGATCTCATTTTTTGCCGATGGATAGAGCAAAGCGTATACCTCGTTATACATTTTGCTGTCTGTCTGATAAAGTGCTGACGCAACGTATTCAAACATGTTGAGATAGGCGCTGTATTCAATATAGTTGTCTCCCGAATTTATTCCCACCAAAAAGGCAATAAAATTGGCTTCGTTTTCCCGTGAGATTCCACGTTGATGCGCCAGCTCGTGCGCCGCCGTGTAGGGCAGAGTGTAGTCGGGAAAATCAACGTTGAGATTGGCTTCTCCCGTAAAAAAAGTGTAAATACCCGTGGTGTGGGTGTATGACATAGGCACGCTCATAAGCACGGGCTTTATATTGCTTGAAAATTTTTGGACGAAGGTGTATTTTTCGTTGATTGGATTGTACGCCGCAATAAGCAGGTCGTTCATCTGTTCAAGAGAATAAGGCATCACAGAAAAGCCGTCAGCTGTGTAATCAACGCCGTTGGTGCGCCTGTTGATCTGTATAGCAAGCTCGGTGGCAGTCTGCTTCAGTTCCTCGGCGCTTACTCCGTTGTTGGCAATGTTAAAGCGGTCGTACAGTGTGGGGACGTGATAACCGACCCCGAACGAAAAAACAAATATTGAAAAAATAACCGACGCCCCCGCCAAAAGAGTGACGAAATAAGAAATAATAGCCTTGAGACTATGGGCTTTCCTCTTGATTGCATAGATGATAAGAACAGTTATCATCACGGGAAGCAGAATAATCAATAGTTCTGCCACGGAAAATGGGATAAGATTGGTTGCGTATGCTAATATCACTCTTACAGTACCGCTTATATATTTGTTGAAAAATGCGGCAAACGAGGGGCTTTGCTTGGCGATCAGCAAAATAACGCCCGAGAGCAGCGCAAGTCCCAGCAGAATATATGCGGCAAGCGGGATTTTTTCACTTGCGCTTTTTTGGGAGTGATTTTTTTTAGTCATTATTTAAATAACCTTTCTAAGTCTGTGGTCGATTTTCCGAACACCGTTTCACACAAATCAAGAAAATCGCGGGGCGGATTTGCGTTGAGCGTTATTTCGCGTCCTGTCGTCGGATGCGTAAATTTCAGCTCGTATGCGTGTAACGCCTGCCTGCCGATAAACTCTGAGGGATATCCGTAAAGCGTGTCGCCGCAGATCGGATGACCTATGTGCGAAAAATGAAGGCGTAGCTGGTGGGTACGCCCGGTTATGGGCGACGCTGATACCAGCGAATACATATCGTTTGAAAATAGTGTTCGGTATTTTGTCAGCGAATATGCACCGTCGTCGCTAACGATTCGCTTGATTATGCTGTCTTGTTCACGCTTTATCGGGGCGCATATTTCTCCGCTTTCACTGTCAAGCCTGCCGTGAAGGACCGCAAGATAGCTTTTTGAGATATTCTTCTTTGCTATGTCGTTTGAGAGCTTTCCTGCCGATAGGCGGTTTTTGGCAACAAGCACTATTCCGCTTGTGCGGTTGTCAAGTCTGTTTACCGCGCGGAAAATAAAGGGAATGTCACGCGAATCGAAGTAGTATCGCAAGGCGTTGGCGAGCGTGTCATCCTGATGATTGTGCGAGGGATGAGTTGGCATAAAGGGCGGCTTGTTAAGCGCGATGATGTCATCGTCCTGATAAATTATGTCAAGCGGAATGTTGACGGGGGTAATACTTGAAAGCTCGGCTACGGTTTTGTCGTCTGTGTATTCAAGCTCAAGAATATCGCCCGCTTTAAGCGTTTTTCGTACCGTTACACGCTCCCCGTTGAGAACTATACCTCTGTCACGCGACTTTAAAAAAGTAATGGTAGACAACGGAAATTTGAGTACGTCTTTAAGCATTTCCTTAACGCTTTTGCCTTGATGTTCTTCCGATATATTGATCTTCACGCAGAAGTCCCCCCGAATAAATAGCTTTTTCCTAATTTTATCATATCTATTCTTATATTTCAACAATTAAATATTAATTTTTTGCGAGAGTAATATAAATCGCCGGCAAGCTATATATTTTAGTAGGTCTGATTAAAAGGAGGATTTTTATGAAAATCGGAAAAATATTTGCGCTGATATGTGTTTTTTGTTTCAGCCTCAGTTTGGTTACCATGACTACGGCAAAGGGGCAGGAAATGCCCGTCAGCCCCGCGCTCAATATTATCGCCGAGGATAGCTACGTGGCTCTGTCATGCGTTGCTGACAGTACACTTTCGTTTGACGCCGAGGACTTTGAGCGCGCGCTTAACCTTTCGTACATATCGTCTGTTACCGTCACCGAATTGCCGAGCAGAGCCGACGGAATACTCTATCTCGGTAATAGCGAGGTGAGCGAGGGGCAAACTGTCTCAAGGGCGAATATCGGATATCTGAATTTTGAGTTTCTGGGCGAAAATATAGACAAAAGCTCTTTTCGCTTTAAAACAGAGCAAGGCGCGTACGATATCGAATGTATGATGTATTCGCTTAAATACGCCAATTCCGCTCCTACTGCCGATATAGGCGGTGTGACACAGGTTTCGACCTATAAAAACGTGAGCTTTTACGGTCAGCTTAGCGCCTATGACCCCGAGGGTGACAGAATAATTTATGAAATAGTCAAGCAGCCCTCAGACGGATTGCTTAAGGTCGATAACAACGGAGAATACGTTTATACACCAACCAAGGGATACGTTGGAAACGATAGTTTTGAATACGTAGCTCTTGACGAATACGGCAATTATTCAGCATCTCGCGAGATAAAGCTTGATGTGGAGTCACAGCGCTCGTCGGTGGTCTTTTCGGATATAACCTCGGGAGAATACCACGTGGCGGCGATAAGCCTTACCGAAAAGGGAATAATGTCGGCTCAGGAGGTGGACGGAAAATACTATTTCTATCCGGATTCGGAGCTGGGACGTCTGGAATATCTTGTCATGGCTATGAAAAGTATGAACATAAATATTTCGGGCAATGGCGAAAGCACGGTGTTCTCGGACGATGCGCTTATCCCCGCAAATTTGAAGGGATACGTTAATACCGCCGCCAAGCTCGGTATAATAAGCGGTAAAATCGACTCCGAGGGCAACCTTGTTTTTGCGCCCAACGATAAAATAACACGTGCCGAGGCGGCGGTTGTACTTAATAACATGGCAGAGCTTGACGCGCCCATATTAAGACCCGTGTTCGCTGATAGCAACGCTCTACCGGTATGGGCTGAGGAGGCAATATACAGACTCGCGTATAACGGGATAATGCCCAACGAGAACGGTTACGCTTCGGCTTCGCAGACGCTTAACAGAGACGAGGGCGCTTATATGTTGTATATGTTGGAACTCGTTTCGCAGACAAAATAAAACACAATTGTAAAAATATGGTTATAAATGCGTGATATTGAGTCGAAATCTTAATCGTAAAAAGTTTGATTTTTGTAGTATAATGGTGAGGACATCAAAATCAGGAAATAACACCGAAAGGAAATAAAAAGATGATATGTCATGAAAAAAGCCGTGAGTGTTGCGAAATAGCCAAGTATGAAAGGAGCATATTGGGAATTGAAACTCAATACCGCTTGAAAAGGGCATCGGAGGCTTCTTACGAGGTGTCGGTAAAACGCGGTGACGAAGAAAAAAGCGTGATTTTTTACGGAGACTTTTTTGAAATCTTTGACCTGTTTCGTTCTATTGTAACCTCGGATACGCTTCCCGAAAATATGGACGGTATATCCGAAGATTTTAACCTTGGGAAAAATTTGTAAAAAAATTCTCTAACCTATTTACAAATCGAAGATTTTCTGTTATAATATCAGCATAAACACATTATATTGTGTTTCAGAAAATTGAAAGGAGCGCTTCGGCGCAAAAAAATTATGAAGTGTCCCGTGTGTAATTTTCCCGATAGCAAGGTGATAGATTCAAGACCTACGCAAGACGGAAGCAGTATAAGACGCAGACGTGAATGTCTCGAGTGTCAAAAGAGATTTACCACCTTTGAGATACTTGAAACAGTGCAGATATTCGTTACCAAAAAAGACGGAACCAAGGAGATGTTTGATAAAAACAAGCTTCTGTCGGGCGTTCTCAAGGCATGCCAAAAGCGACCCGTAAATGCCGAGGAGCTTGTGGCTGATATTGAAACAGAGCTTCAGAATACACTTACCCAGGAAATAGGCTCGCGTGAGCTTGGCGAAATGGTGATGAAAAGGCTTAAGGATACCGATAAGGTGGCTTACGTAAGATTTGCATCGGTTTACCGTGAATTCAAGGATATTGAAACCTTTTTTGCCGAGCTTAACGAGCTCAGGGGAGAGGAAAACGACTGATCTTTACAAAAAGTCCGACAAAAGGTCGGACTTTTTGCTTTGTCTATTTTTTGTTTACATATAGTTTATGAAAAAAACTATTTTAGTAAACTTCCAGTTAATTAAGTTGGTGTATAATTCATTAGGTAAATAAACTCAATAAATATATTTAAGGAGCAGTTATGAAAAAAGTATTGAATGTGTTTAAGAAGCACAAGGTCTTAACGGTGATCTGTGTGGTTGTCGCGGTTTTGCTTGTGGCGGCGCTTTTTCGTCCGCAAAGTCCAACGGCGGGATATACCGAGGATATTGCCGCAAAGCGTGATATCGTAACCTATAACAGCTTTGTGGGTAACGTGGGCTTTACTAACGAGCTTAACGCGCTTTCCAAGGCATCCGCGCAGATACTCGATGTGTTTGTGGAGGTTGGCGATGCGGTGTCCGAGGGAGATGCTATCGCCAAGCTTGACAGTGAGACTATCGAATATAATATATCTCAAAAAGAGCTTGCGCTTAACAATCAGAAGATTGCTAACGAGCATACCTTGGCTGACGCGCAGAGAGCGTATGACAATTTCAAGTATGCGCTTGATAACGGTCTGAATTCTACGTTGAATAACGTTAAAAATCAAAAGACTGCGGCTGAGGACAACCTGGAAAAGCTTACAGATAGCTTTAACGATTATATTGACGCGTTGGAGGATGCGGTAGGGGACTCCAATGACCTTGTAAACGCGAGAAAAGAATACAGAAACGCACTTGAAAAGTACGACGAGTATAAGCTCTTTGTAGACGAAAAAAAGGCAGAGCTTGACGCGGCAGAGAGCGTGTCCCAGGAGGATGCCAAGGCGTATGAAAGATATCTCCGCAATCTTGAGGATTACGCTTCGCAGGTGGCTTCAAAATATGCCGAATATGAGGAAATCGTGAAGAATTATGGCGAGCATCACGATCAAGTGCTCAAGACTATCGTAGATAATCTTGATGCCGCTACCACCGCGTATGAAAACGCTTGTGAGGCATATGATGCGGTCAAACTTCAGATAGACCAGCAGCTTGCGTCCTATGAGGCGGCGCTTAACAAGGCAAAGGATACCTTGAGCCTTGAAAGCATGGAAAAAGATCTTCGGAATCTTAAGGATACTCTTGCCGATTATACCGTTACCGCTCCTTGTGACGGTATAATCACGTCGCTTAATCTGACCGAGGGCAATATGACCTCGGCAGGAACGGTAGCGGCTACGATCTCCAATCTTGACGAGCTTGAAATAACAATCAAGGTTGACGAATATTCCATACTCAATACCAAGGTGGGTAAAGACGTGGAAATATATATAGATTCTATTGACAGAACCTATACGGGAACTATTACCTGGCTGGCTAATAACGCGACCATAGCGAACGGCGTTTCATATTTTGAGGCAACAGTTGAGTTCAATGCCGACGAATACGTCCGCGGAGGAATGAGCGTGGAAGTGCGCCTTGTTCGCTCGGAAAGCCTTGGCGCCATAAGTCTTGCTGTTGACGCGATAAACTACCGTAAGGATAATACCGCGTTTGTATACGTTATGGGTGAGGACGGAGAGCTTGTCGAAAAGAACGTTTCGCTCGGTGTTTCTGACGGAATATATATTGAGATAACCGAGGGGCTTTCGGAGGGCGATGCGGTTTGGTATGTTCCGAGCTTTGGGCTGATATTTCCTATGATGGGTTGAGTTTTCGGAGGATAAATATGAGTTCTTTGAAAAACAATGACCGTGCTCAGCACGGGGAACAGCCAAAGATGCCTGACGGCGAGCGCCGTAAGATACTTTCCATGAAGGGGATAGTCAAGGAGTATCAGATGGGTGACGAGACTTCCGTGGTGCTTAAGGGAATAGACCTTGACGTGTACGAGGGCGAATTTCTGGCAGTTCTTGGACCTTCGGGAAGCGGCAAATCAACGCTGATGAATATTATCGGGTGTCTTGATACACCAACGAGCGGTGAATATTATCTTTCGGGTAAGCACATCGCCAATCAGGATGAAAAGGAGCTTGCGAGGATAAGGAGTCAGGAAATAGGCTTTATCTTTCAGTCCTTTCACCTGCTTCAAAGACAGACCGCGCTTGAAAACGTAGAGCTTCCGCTTATATATGCGGGGCTGTCACATAAACAGCGCATAGAGCGTGCCACCGAAATGCTGTACCGTGTCGGACTTGACGATAAACTCTATCACTTCCCCAATCAGATGTCGGGTGGTCAGCAACAGCGTGTTGCTATTGCCAGAGCTATCGCCACAAATCCCACGATATTGCTTGCCGACGAGCCTACGGGCGCACTTGACCAAAAAACAGGCGCGCAGGTAATGGATATATTCAACGAGCTTAACCGAGAGGGCAGAACTATAATCATGATAACCCACGACGTTAATATCGCACGTCACGCAAAGCGCATAGTGCGTATACTTGATGGCAATATAAGCGAGGGAGGTGTGGAGGATGCTTAAATTCGGGCTTGTAAAGCAGAGCTTTAAGATGTCGGTCCAGAACATCTGGGGCAATAAAATGCGTTCATTTCTCACCATGCTGGGAATAATAATCGGCGTTGCCGCCGTTATCGCGCTTGTTACCACTGTTTCCGGTGTTTCGGATTATATGATGAGCGAATTTTCAAGCATGGGCGCAGGCTCTCTTACAGTAAACGCTAACGGAACAGCGTTAAAGCAAGGGCTCTCCGAGCATGACCTTAAGGAGATAGAAGCGCTTGAAAACGTGGAGGGAATATCTCCGTCAATAAGCGTTGCGACTAAGGTGGTTAGAAATAATTACGTCAGTGATGACGTAAGCGTTTCTGGTAAAAATCACACCTATTTCGTGCATAACGAGGGAACGGTGGAGTACGGGCGACCGCTTGTAATCAGTGATATGGGCGGAGACGTAAATGTCTGCGTTATCGACAAAACCTGTGCCGAAACCTTTTTCGCGGGAGTTGACCCGTTGGGCGAGACCATAAAAATAGGCGGAATTCAGTACACCGTCGTCGGTCTTTGCGGTGAGGACGACAGTATTATGTCAAGCATGGCAATACTTTACGGCGGAAGCAACAGCGACGGCAATATCTATATCCCCTATAAAAACGCACTCACACTGAACGGCAGGAACAGCGTCACAAGTCTTGAGGTGTACGTTGAGGATACAAACCGAACAGACGAGCTTGTTGACAGACTCGAACTGCTTCTTGACAACACCTTCAATCATGAAGATACGGCATATAGCGTGTTTAATATGGATAGCCTGCTTACGATGATGAATACCATGAACGATATGATGTCGAGCCTGCTTGCGGGTATCGCGTCTATAGCGCTTGTGGTGGGCGGTATAGGTATCATGAATATGATGCTTGTAAGCGTGACCGAGAGAACTAAGGAGATAGGTCTGCGAAAGGCGCTCGGTGCGGAGCCGAGTATCATCCAGCTTCAGTTCTTGCTTGAATCGATAATTCTTTCTGTGCTTGGCGGAATTATAGGAATAATTGTGGGTGAGATAGTCTCATATATTCTTACCGCCACGCTTATGGAATTGGCGTTTACCATAGATGTCGGCGCGGTTGCGCTTGGCTTCTTCTTCTCGCTTGCGGTTGGTATCATCTTCGGCTGGGCGCCTGCGAGACGCGCGAGCCGTCTTAATCCTATCGATGCGCTCAGAAGCGAATAATCAGTAAGAAAAAAGTCTCTTGACAGTTTTTGTCAAGGGACTTTTTTGAATATTCGACAGTCATTTCTGTCAATACTTTTGGTGTAGCCGCAGGACTTGTGGGTTCGACTCTCTTGCGGCTAGGCAAGAAACACGGGAGATGTCGAATGTATTATAATAAAGTCGAAATATGCGGTGTAAATACATCAAAACTAAAAACACTTACCGACGATGAAAAAAGAGACCTCTTGACAAGGAGCAAGGCTGGGGACGAGCAGGCGCGGCATAAGCTGATATACGGAAATCTTCGCCTTGTTTTAAGTATAATCCAAAGATTTACCAACCGAAACGAGAATCTTGATGACCTTTTTCAGGTTGGGTGTATAGGACTTATAAAGGCGGTTGATAATTTCAACCTTGACTTGGACGTAAAATTCTCAACCTACGCTGTTCCCATGATAATAGGAGAGATACGCAGATATCTGCGTGATAATACCTCAATAAGAATAAGCCGTTCCACAAGAGATATGGCGTATCGCTCACTGCAGGCAAGGGAGGAGCTTATCGCCGAAAAGGAGCGAGAGCCAACCGCCGACGAGATCGCCGCAAAAATAGGCGAGCCGCGTGAATCTGTCGTGCGCGCCATGGAAGCTATAATCGAGCCGATCTCGCTTTATGAGCCTGTGTATAGCGAAAACGGAGATTCGCTGTACGTTATGGATCAGTTAAGCGACTCCGGAAGCAGCGACGAGATATGGCTTGAAAGCATAGCCCTCCGAGAAGCAATGAAAACGCTCAACGACAGGGAACGTAAGATAATAAATATGCGTTTTTATAAAAACAAAACCCAGGTCGAAATTGCCGAGGAAATAGGAATCTCCCAAGCACAGGTATCCCGACTGGAAAAAGGCGCGCTTGAAAGAATACGAAAGCAAATATAAAGAAGTGACAGCCGCAATCGGCTGTCACTTCTTTATGTATGTGGATAAATCAATAGTAATATCTTCTTCGTCTCCGCTTTTCATGCTTTTTGCCACCGCCCGTCTTTATCTTGTAGTAAACGAATGCGCCTACGGCGAGCAGGAGAGGGATAATAAACAGCGGATTTTGCGTCAGTCTTTTCATGTGGTACATAAACACAAGGAAACCGTGAGAGTCGACACCTTTTTCGGTCACAAGCTCCGCCTCGTCAAGCAGATTGTCCTTGTAATAAGCCTTTATGCGCCCTACAACGTGTCCCTCGTCAAAGGGAGCGTTCAGCACCTCGTAATCGAGCTCGGTGACAAATTCGACCTCGTTATCCACGTTCACTCCGGAATACATGAGCGACGAAAGATCCTTGTTCATCTTTACCGTTACCTTGTCGTCGGTTGCCGAGAATTCCACGGGGAGAGTCGCTATCGTTGCTTTTTGCGACTTCAGCTTTATTACAGAGAAGTTTACAAGCGCGTATCTTAAAGTGTTTTTTGCAACCTTGTAGGCGTGATTTTCGTCGGGGTCGGAGACATCTCCTCCCATTACCACACAAACGTATGTAAGACCGTCAAGCCGTCCAGCCGTGACCGCGCAGTCGCCGCCCTCGTCGGTAGCGCCCGCATTCATGCCCTCGGCGTAGGAATAATAATAGTCCTCGGTCATGCTTGTGGTGATAAGATAATTGCGGTTGTAAATTGTAAATTCTCCGCTTTCACCTGTTACGGACATAGTATGCTTTATTGCCTTGGTTATGGGGAACAACTCGGAATTGTTCAGAAACTCAAGCCCGATAAGCGCTGTATCGTAAGCGGTTGTCACCATTGCGTCGTCGTGTAAGCCCGTGGGGTTCGTGTAGTATGTGTCGGTTGCCCCAAGCTCGTCCGCCTTGGCGTTCATAAGCTCGCAGAATTGTTCGATACTGCCCGAGACAGCGAAAGCGAGAATATTCGCCGCGTCGTTGTACCCGCCTATAAGCAGGGCGTAAAGCAGATCCTCTACGCTTAACGATTCTCCGACCGCAAGCCCAAGATGCCGTCCCGTGGTGGCGTCAAGCATTGGTTTTGTTATCGTTATCTTTTCGGTAAGTTTGCCCACGTAAGCATCGTGAACCACCAGCGCCGTCATAAGCTTTACTGTTGAGGCAGGGTAGATCACCTTGTGAACGTCCTTTTGGAGCACTATCTTTCTGTGTTCGGCGTTTACCACACATACCGCGCCAACATTTGCCATGGACGGCTGATTTTCAGCCGCAAGACAGGGAAGCGCAAGGGCATATACCGTCAGTAAAACAAGAAAAAGAGACATGGCTCTTATGCAAAAATTCTTTTTCATAAGATCATGCCTCCTGTTTTTTTCTGAAATAATCTTTGGTTCGTTCAATGTCAGTCAGTATCTGAGCTCTTAAGCCGTCAATATTGTCAAACTTCTTCTCGTCACGCAGCCTTTTTAAAAACTCAACCTTTATTTTCTGTCCGTATAAGTCACCATCAAAGCCGATGATATGGGTTTCGCAGTTCATAAAAGCAGTGTCCTCTACCGAGGGACGAAAGCCTACGTTTGAAACCGAGCCGTAATATTTTCCGTCAATAAGAGCGCGTGAGATATAAATACCTTTTTTGGGTGTCGCAAAGCCGTCGGGAATTTTTTGGTTTATGGTTGGAATTCCAAGCCTTCTTCCCAGATGCTTTCCGTGCACTACCTCGTTACAGATAAAATGATTGCGCCCAAGCAGAGCGTTTGCCAACTCCATGTCGCCGTCAGCGATAAGCTTGCGTATCTCGCTGGAGCTTACGTTTTGTCCGTCGAGCGAAACCTTGTCGATTATCGCCGCGTTACCGTCCATTAAACGCGAAAGCAGAGCCGCGTCTCCCGCCGCCCCTTTTCCGAATTTGAAATTATAGCCACAGACCGCAAAAACGCATCGGCACTCTCTTTTTAACACGTCCGAAACGAATTTCTCGGGTGAATACCCGCCTATTTCCTCGTAGTCGTAAACAAAGGCGTAATCAAGCCCAAGCTCAGCGAAAAGCTCCAGCTTTTGCTCAAAATCTGTTATGTGAGGCTGAGCCTTGCCTGTTATGACCTCCAGAGGCGCGCGCCCGAAAAACCATGCGCCGCTTTTTAACTCGGAATATTTTTCCGAAAGCTCGTTCTTGCGGCGCGCGGTCTCTTTTGCCAGTGTGCGGTGCCCTATGTGCACACCGTCAAAGTTGCCGAGGCACAAAACGGTGCTTGCAGAGGGACTTTCAATCTGTAACGTGTGTAAGTTTATTACCGTCATCGGGAGATTATTTTACCCCCAGATAATTCTTTACAAGCTCGTTGAGAAGCTCGTCGCGGTCGATGTAGCGGATAAGAGCGCGCGCGTTTTTGTAATTGGTTATGTAGGTGGGGTCCTCGGAGAGGAGATAACCTACGATCTGGTTAATGGGGTTGTAGCCCTTTTCGTTGAGCGCGTAATAGATCTCTTTGAGGATCTTCTTTGTGTCAGTCTTTCCGTCCTTGTTAATAGTGAACTGTTGAGTTGCCTCATTTGGTGTTTTGTTAAGCATATCTTTAGTCTCCTTTGTTATGCTGTTAGGTCTATTATATAATATTATTGTGATTTTTTCAAGAGTATTTTGAAAACTTTATCGAAACATCGATAAATATTCATAAAAAATGAATAAAATCTTGTTTATGCGGTTGACTTTTTCTTTAAAAAGTCTTATAATATAATATAATGGATATTTGTGCAATATTGTATGTTATAAGAAAGGCAATTTAAAGATGACAAATCGCAAGATCACCGTTCAGGAAAAAAGAGAGCGCAGAAACGCCCTGCTTGAAATCATGTTTGAAAGCGAGTTCAGAAAAGACGAAACTCCCGAGGAGATATATGTTATTTCTGCCGAGGAGCGTGAGCTTTCTCAGGATACTCGCAATTACGTAAAGGCTATGTATTTCGATCTTGAGGACAAGCTCGAAATAATTGACGGCTATATCAATAAAGCGGCTGAGGGCTGGAAGACCACGAGAATATCAAAGCTTTCTCTTTGCATTTTGCGTATCGCGGTATATGAGATACTTTACGTGGAGGATATTCCTGCGGTAATTTCTATAAACGAGGCTATCGAGCTTTCCAAAAAATATGACGATCCCAAGGCAAAGGGCTTTATCAACGGCGTCCTTAACAAGGTAAAGGATACTGTTGAGGTTCAGACCGAAGGCAATGAGTGAGCTGTGTTGTATCGGAATCGATACAAGTAATTATACGACTTCGCTTGCCGTATCCGACATGGAAGGCAAAGTAGTGGCAAACCTCAAAATTCCGCTTGTGGTTAAAGAGGGCGAAAGAGGGCTTCGCCAGAGCGATGCCGTTTTTCTTCACACAAAGAATCTGCCCGAAATATTTTCCGTGGCAGATGCGCTTTTTGAGAAGTATACGCCTGTCGCTATAGGTGTTTCGACCTCTCCGCGCTCGTGTGAGGGCTCGTATATGCCTTGCTTCCTTGCGGGAAAGTCGGCGGCGTATGCTATGGCGAAAACCATGCAGCTTCCTCTCTTTGAGCTTTCTCACCAGAACGGACACGTTATGGCTGCGGCTTATTCGGGAGGAATGCCCGAGGAATTGTTAAAAAAGCCGTTTCTCGCTTTTCACGTTTCGGGCGGAACTACCGAGGCGCTTTTGGTCACACCCAAGGGCTTCGACTTTGAGTGCGAGATAATCGGCGGGACCAAGGACATAAACGCAGGGCAGGCGATAGACCGCACAGGCGTGGCAATGGGGCTTAAGTTTCCGTGCGGGGCAGAGCTTGAAAGGCTTGCGCTTGAACATAACGGTAAGCATGCCAAGCCGCAAATCTGCGTAAAGAACGGCTATTGCAATCTTTCGGGGCTTGAAAATAAGGCTCTCGGACTTTATAATGAGACTCAAGACAAAAATCTTGTAGCGGCATACGTGCTCGATTTTGTGGGCGCTACGCTTGAGCGGATAACAGAGGATATCAAGTCAAGATACGAGGGCTATCCAATCGTTTACAGCGGCGGCGTGATGAGCTGTTCGATTTTGCAGAACAGATTGAGAAAAGAAAACACCTTTTTTGCCGAGCCTCAATTCTCGGCAGATAATGCGGCGGGCATAGCGCTTCTTTGCCGCAGACTTTACTTGAACAGATAAATTTTGTGGGGAGGGGATAAAATGGATAACGGAATGAAATTTCTGACCGTTTCGCAGATAAACGAATACATCAAAATGATGATGGATTCCAACCCCGTCCTCAAAAGCGTTTGGATAAGAGCCGAAATCTCCAATTTTACCAACCACTACCGAACAGGGCACTTCTATTTTTCGCTTAAGGACGACGGCGCGTTGATCCGCGCGGTAATGTTCAAAAGCTACGCTCAGAACGTGGCGTTTGAACCGAGAGACGGTATGAAGGTGCTTGTTCACGGACGAATCAGCTCTTTTGTGAGAGACGGACAGTATCAGGTCTACGTTGACGAGATACTTCCCGACGGCACGGGAGCGCTTTATCTCGCCTTTGAGCAACTGAAGCGTAAGCTCGAAGCCGAGGGGCTTTTCGATGAAGCGCGAAAGCAAAGACTTCCGAGAATTCCGTCAAGAATAGGAATTGTTACCTCGCCCACCGGGGCGGCGATACAGGATATGCTTAATATACTCGGACGCAGATTTCCTTGCGCCGAGATCTATATCTATCCCGCGCAGGTGCAGGGTGCTGATGCCGCGCCACAGCTTATCGAGGGCTTGCGGTATTTTAACAGAACCGATAGCGTGGACGTTATAATCATAGGCCGCGGAGGAGGCTCGGCGGAGGATCTGTGGGCTTTTAATGATGAACGACTGGCTTATGCGGTCGCCGAATCGGAGATACCCGTAATTTCAGCAGTGGGGCACGAAAGCGACTTTACGATATGCGATTTTGTAGCCGATAAACGTGCGCCTACACCCTCGGCGGCGGCAGAGCTTGCCGTTCCCGATATGGTGGATATAAAATCGGCGCTGGACGGGGTAAAGGGAAGAATGTCAAACCTTCTTCTCGGACGTATCAATAATTACCGAAAAAATCTCAAGTACCTTTCCGAGGCGGGGGCGCTTTCGGATCCGTCGTATATAGTAAACGACAGAAGAATGACTCTGCTCCATCTCAGCGAAAAGCTGGATATTATTACGGAAAAGCGTGTGGATAAAGCGCGCGCAAGTCTTTCGGGAGTTGCCGCAAAGCTTGAGGCGTTAAGCCCTCTCGCCGTGGTCGCGCGAGGATATAGCGTAGTTACCGACGCTGAGGGGAACGCGCTGAAAAGTGTAAAGGCTGCAAGGGTTGGCGAGGATATCGACATCAGAATGAGCGACGGCAGTGTTTCCGCAACCGTTAAAAGTATAAAAAAGGGGAATAAAAATGGCAACAAAGAATAGGAGCTTTGAAGAATCGATAGAACGGATTGAGGTAATAGTAAAGCTTTTGGAGAGCGGCGAGGCAACGCTTGACGACTCCATAAAGTTATACAGTGAGGGCGTTAAGCTGGTAGGTGAGTGTAACAAAAAGCTTGACGAGACCGAGCGCAAAATAAAGCTTCTCACAGTTAATTCCGACGGTGAGGCTGCCGAGACCGATTTCAATTAAAGGGAAAACGATATGGACTTTAAAAGCATACTGAACGAGTACGCGAATAAGACGAACGAATATCTTGCGGAATGCTGCGGCAATAACGATTCTTCGCTCGAACTGATTTTTAACGCTGAAAGATATAGCCTTTTGTCGGGCGGTAAGCGCATACGCGCGTATCTTGTGTTCGAGCTTTGCCGTATGTTTGGCAAGAGCGAAAGGGAAGCCGCGCCCTTTGCGTGCGCGGTTGAGATGGTTCACGCTTATTCTCTTATACACGACGATCTGCCCTGTATGGACGACGACGATTACCGCCGCGGAAAGCCCACCAGCCATAAGGTTTACGGCGAGGCGGTAGCGGTGCTTGCGGGTGACGCGCTTTTGACAAAGGCGTTCGAGACTGCGGCGGATAATAAAAACGTGTCTCCCGAGGTGGCGATCGCGGCAGTTAGTGCTTTGGCGCAGGCGGCAGGCGACCGAGGTATGGTAGGCGGACAGATACTTGATATAAAAGCCGAGGAAAGCCGCGTGCGTGACCTTTCGATGCTTGAAAAAATACACAGACTTAAAACAGGGGCTATGATAAAGGTCTCCGCAAAGCTGGGATGCCTTGCGGCGGGAGTTCCTCTTAATAGCGAAATTATGAGTGATGTAGAGAAGTATGCCGAAAATATAGGCTATGCGTTCCAAATAGTGGACGATATACTTGACGTTGTAGGCGACAGCGCGCTTCTTGGCAAAAACGTAGGCTCGGACAAGGAAAATGACAAATTGACGTTTATGAGTTTTTATACGGTGAAAGAGGCTTCGGCTCTTGCGAGCAAGCTTACCGATGAGGCTATATCGGTTATCTCTAAATACGAAAATTCCGAAAATCTCGTGGCGCTCGCCGAGTATCTTCTTAAACGAAATCATTAAAGGAGTTTTTTATGTATAGTGTTTCGGTACTGTTTCAAAACTATTGCTTGATAAGCGTTGCTTGCGCATGGATTTTGGCTCAGATAATAAAAGTCTTTACTGGATATTTCCGCGAGGACGATTTCAGCTTTGTGAAATTTTTCTGCGGCACTGGCGGAATGCCCAGTGCGCATAGCGCTACTGTTTGCGCGCTTGCGGTATCCAGCGCTTGGCAGTTTGGATTTGGAAGCTTTCAGTTTGCTGTGTCGGTGCTTCTTGCCACGATAGTTATGAGTGACGCCATGGGCGTTCGCTTTGAAACAGGAAAGCAGGCAAGAATAATCAACCAGATCATTCCCGAAATTTTTTCGGGCAAGGGCGATATGCAGGCAAACCTTAAGGAGCTTATCGGACACACTCCTTTTCAGGTGTTTGTTGGGGCGGTACTGGGTGTAATAGTTCCTGTAGTGCTCAAATTGACGGTGTACCGTTGATGCGCGCCGATGTGTTTTTGTCCTCTTTCGGATACGCCAAAAGCCGTTCCGCGGCTCAAAGCATGATTTCCGAGGGGAGCGTTGTAATCAACGGAAAGAAAATTGAAAAGGCATCCGAGAACATAGACGAAAACGCCGAAAACAGCGTTCAGATAACCGCGGAACAGAAATTCGTTGGACGTGGCGGATATAAGCTCGAATACGCCCTTGAAAAATTCGGTGTAGACGTAAACGGTATGACCGCAATCGACGTGGGCGCATCCACGGGCGGTTTTACAGATTGCCTTTTGCAAAGAGGTGCGACCAAGGTCTTTGCCGTTGATTCGGGAGCCGACCAGCTTGATGCCTCTCTTGCTTCCGACCCTCGTGTTGTCAATATTGAGAAATATAACGCCAGAAATTTGAAAAGCTCCGACTTTGACGAAAAAATAGATATCGCGGTAATGGACGTTTCGTTTATATCGCAGACCTTGATAATACCGTCGCTTTCAGAATTACTTTCCGACGGCGCATGGTTTGTCAGTCTTATAAAACCGCAGTTTGAGGTCGGCCGAAGCGCGATAGGCAAAAAGGGAATAGTGAAAAGCCCCAAAGACAGGATAAACGCGGTAAAAAGCGTGGTCAGCTTCGCGGAAGGCTTTGGATTTGGCTGCTTGGGCGTAGCCGAGTCGGTGATCACGGGTGGCGATGGAAATGTTGAATACGTTGCAGCGTTCAGAAAAGGCGTAAAAACCGAAATAATAATAAATTTGCAGAGGTAATTACAGTTGAAGATTGCATTGTTAACTAATTACAATATAGGCGAAAAATCCGCCGCCGCAATGACGGTAGCTGAAAAGCTGGGTAAATACGATTGCGAGATACTTGTTCCTGTCAACTACAAGGACAGGATCGAGCGTATGTACAGAAAAAGACCCAAGGTTAAATTTGAAAATATTCACGAAATATACGAAACGGTTGAAATGATAATCGTTCTCGGCGGAGACGGCACTATCATGGATGCGGCTTGTAAGGCGGCGTATCGCTCGGTTCCCGTGCTTGGCATCAATCTTGGCAGACTCGGGTATCTGGCGGAGCTTGAAATGAGCGAGCTTGAGTTTCTTGATGATGTCATGAAGGGGAACTATACCGTAGAGAAGAAAACCATGCTGAAAGCCGAGATCATCGGCAAAAACAGAGAACCGCAGACTGCTTTTGCGCTTAACGAGGCGGTGATCTCCAACGGCTCTATCGCGAGGATAATAGATCTTCAGCTTAGTGAGGGTGGCCGCGAGGTCAATACATACCGCGCCGACGGTCTTATTGTGTGTACTCCAACGGGCTCTACCGCTTATTCTATGTCGGCGGGCGGTCCTATAACCGATCCAAGACTTTCTTGCTTCTGCGTAACCCCCGTGTGCCCCCATATGATGAACGCGAGACCCATACTTTTTCCGGACGACGTGGTTCTTGAGGTCAAGCATATATGTAAGCGTGAAAAAACTCTTTACCTTACGCTCGACGGTCGAACCAATTACGAGCTTCTTAAAAACGACGTGGTAAAGATATCAAAATCCGAGCTTTACGCATCGATAATCCATGTCAAGAACAGAAGCTTTTACGAAAAGCTCAGATATAAGTTCTACTGATTGAAAGGACTTCGCTATGAAAAAACAAAGACAGCAAACCATAATGCAGCTTATAACACAGCATGAGATAGAAACGCAGGATGAGCTTATATCCATGCTTACCGCCGACGGCTATAAGGTTACTCAGGCAACCATTTCAAGAGATATTCGCGAGCTTAAGATATCAAAGGTTCTCGGCTCGGGCGGAAAATACCGTTACGCCATGCCCGGAAACAATGATTCTGTTCACAAAAGCACATTCAAGAATGCCTACGCTACGGCAATCATCAGCATAGAGAACGTGGGCAATATAATCGTTGTGAAAACCCATCCCGGACTTGCGCAGGCTGTAGCCGCGGGAATAGATGCTATGCACATAAACGGTATACTCGGTTGCGTTGCGGGTGATGATACTATAATTACTGTGGCGCGTGATGCCGATATCGCTGTCCAAAGTATTTACAGATTGAAAGAAGAAATGAGCGATAAATAAAGCGCTCGGAAAGGGGAACCGAAATGCTTCAATCCCTGCACATTGAAAATATAGCGGTAATAAAATGCTTAGATATAGATTTTGAATCGGGCTTTTCGGTGCTCAGCGGAGAGACGGGCGCGGGTAAATCAATTATCATCGACAGTATTAATATGCTTTCGGGAAACCGCATTTCAAGAGAGCTTGTCAGAACAGGCGAGGATAAGGCGCTTGTCAGCGCGGTGTTTACCGACGTCGGTGACGAGGTAAAAGCGATTCTTGATGAATTCGGCTTCGAGCTTGAGGATTCCGTAATGCTTCAGCGAACCTTGTCAAAGGACGGAAAAAGCGTTGTGAAGCTTAACGGAAGAACTATCACTCAGGCGCTTCAGCGTGAGATATGCCGCTTGCTTATAAATATTCACGGTCAAAACGATAATCAGCGTCTTATGCACAAAAGCGCGCAGCTCGAAATTCTCGATGCCTTCGCCGAGAACGGAGAGATACTGGCTGAGTATTCCGATATATACAGACAGCTTGCCAATGCCAAGAGCCGACTTGACGAGCTTAACTCAAACGAAGCCGAAAAGATGCGTATGCGCGATATTTTGGCTTTTCAGCTTGAGGAAATAAACTCGGTCAAGCTGAAGGTCGGCGAGGAAGAAGTGCTGGAGGCAGAACGCAACCGTCTTGGCAGTATCGAGAAAATAGAAGAAAAGGTAAATCTCGTGTACCGCGCGCTTTATTCAAGCGAAAAAGGCTCGGCAGTCTATCTGCTTGAACGCTCGGCGGCGGCGCTGGACAAAATTGCCGACGTGCTTCCCGAGGTCAAGGAGTTTTCTCAAAGACTCAACGACTACCGATATGAGATAGAGGATATTGCGCTTACCGTGCGCGACTTTGCGTCGGATGCCGAAAATCCTACCGAACAGTTGAACAAAATAGAAAGCAGACTCGACTCGATTACCAAGCTTAAGCGAAAATACGGTAATAGCATCGAGGAAATACTGGAATTTCGCGATAAGACCGCCAAGCAGCTTGACGAGATAGATAATTTGGACGAGATAAAAGAGGATATTTCAAACGAAATAAAGCGCCTCGGAAAAACAGCCGTCGGTCTTGCGGAGCGAATACACCAAAGACGAAGCGAAGCGGCAAGGAAAATTACAGAGGGCGTTATGGAAAATCTCGAATTCCTCGATATGCCCAAGGTCAGATTTGAGGTCTCGGTAAAATCGCAGACCAAGCTCCGAAACGACGGAGCTGATGATGTGGATTTCCTTATTGCCACAAATGCGGGCGAGCCGCTTATGCCGCTTGAAAAAATAGCGTCGGGCGGTGAGCTTTCAAGAATAATGCTTTCGCTTAAATGCGTGCTCTCCGATAAGGATGGCGTGGGGACCGTTATTTACGACGAGGTCGATGCGGGAATTTCGGGCAAGACCTCGCGCAAGGTCGGTATAAAGCTTAAGGAAATTTCCAAGCTTATGCAGATAATTTCGGTCACTCACTCGGCGCAGATCGCGTCGCTTGCGGATAGTCATTATCTTATTTCCAAGCACGATGTGGACGGCAGAACCGAGTCGCAGGTGGATTTGCTTGACGGCGACGGCAGAGTGTCTGAAATAGCGAGAATTCTTGGCGGTATAAACGTGACCGAATCTCAGATCGCCGCCGCGCGTGAAATGATAGAGGAGGGCAAAGGATACTGATGATAAAAACCAACGCAATGCGCCGTCTTGATGCGGCGAAGATAAAATATGAGGTAAAGGAATACGAGGTGGACGAAAACGACCTTTCGGGTACACACATCGCGGAGCAAATAGGTCTGCCGTTTGCGCAGGTGTTCAAAACTCTTGTGGCAAAGGGCGAAAAAAGCGGAGTAGTTGTTTTTTGTATACCGGTAGACAGGGAAATAGACCTGAAAAA
Source organism: Eubacteriales bacterium (assembly GCA_045660295.1). Classification (GTDB taxonomy): domain Bacteria; phylum Bacillota; class Clostridia; order Oscillospirales; family CAG-272; genus RGIG8775. The sequence continues at coordinate 10,501 of JAZRDN010000005.1, read as the reverse complement.
AGCGGCTGTCGTTACCGGGAATAAAAAGCTCGAAATGCTTCACGTTAAAGACCTTCTCGGTACCACGGGTTATATCCGCGGAGGTTGTTCTCCCATAGGAATGAAGAAAAAATTCCCAACCTATATCGACGAAAGCGCGCAGAGCTTTGAGGAGATAACGGTGAGCGCGGGCGTGCGCGGCGCACAGCTTTTGCTGAGAGTTGGCGAGCTTGTTAGCTTCACCGAGGCAAAAATCTGCCAAATTACTTAAAAACTATTGAAAAAACTAAAATAATGTAGTATAATAAAATTTGTTTTGATAGACAGTGAAAGGAAATTGGATATGTTAAAGATAAAGGAAATTATTTCCGAAAAGATAGCCCAGCAGATTTTGACTATTAATCCCGCGGCTGAAATAAGTGTGTCGGATATTTTCGCCATGCTCGAATATCCCCCCGACGCAAGCATGGGCGATTTGGCGTTGCCTTGCTTCAAGTTCAGTAAAATGCTTCGCCGCGCGCCCGTGCAGATAGCTCAGGCTCTCGCCGAGGCGGTAAGCGACGAGTGTATCGAAAAAATAGAAAACGTTAACGGATATCTTAATATCCGTATAAGCGACAAATATCTCGGTGAGGGTGTTGTCAAGAATATTCTTGATGCGGGCGATAAATACGGCTCGCATACCTTTGGTGAGGGCAAGACAGTCGTTCTCGACTATTCCTCCCCCAACGTGGCAAAGCCATTCCATATCGGACATCTTGGCAGTACTATGATAGGTCACTCGCTTAAGAAACTCCACGAGTTTGTCGGATATAACTGCGTTGGTATCAACTATCTCGGTGACTGGGGCACGCAGTTTGGTAAAATGATTGTCGCCTATAAAAAGTGGGGCGACCGTGATGAGGTTGAAGCAGGCGGAGTTGATAAGCTGGTCGAGCTTTACGTAAAATTCCATAGCGAGGCTGAAAAGGATAAAGGTCTTGAGGACGAGGCAAGAGCCGAGTTCCATAAGCTTGAGCTTGGAGATGAGCAAAACACCGAGCTTTGGAAATGGTTTATCGAGGTCAGTCTTAAGGAATATAGCAGAACTTACGGACTGCTCGGCGTAGAATTTGATAGCTACAAGGGCGAAAGCTTCTATACGGATAAAATGCCCGCACAGGTTGAAAAGCTTCGCGAGAGCGGACTTCTCAAAATAGACGACGGCGCGTCTATCGTGCCTCTTGAAGAATACGGAATGCCGCCTTGTCTTATCCTTAAGCGTGACGGCTCGACTCTTTATCCAACCCGTGATATCGCGGCGGCCGTTTACCGCAAGGAAACCTATAACTTCGAAAAAGCCATTTACGTAACCGCGGCGGCACAGTGTCTACACTTCCAGCAGTGGTTCAAGGTCGTTGACCTTATGGGCTACGATTGGGCAGACAAGCTTGTTCACGTTCCCTATGGAATGGTAAGCCTTAACGGCGAAAAGTTGGCGACAAGAACGGGTAACGTAATTCTTCTTAAGGACCTTCTCGCAATGGCAATAGAAAAGGTTGGAGATATCATGGAGCAGAAGAACCCCGACCTTGAGAATAAGCAGGCAATTGCCGAGTCTGTCGGCGTCGGCGCTATAGTGTTCTATTACCTTTATAATAATAGAATGAAGGATATCAACTTTATGCTTGAGGACGCGCTCAGCTTTGACGGCAACACAGGTCCTTACGCGCAGTATACCTACGCGCGCGCGTGCTCGGTGCTTGAAAAGGCGGGAGCATATGACGGAAGCCGGTCGGCTGTTATCACCTGCGAGGAAGAAAGCGCGCTTGTAAAGGTGCTTGCAAGATTCCCCGAAAAGGTGCTCGACGCTATAAAGGACTATGAGCCGTCTGTCATCACAAGATACATTATCGACGTTGCTACCGCATTCAATCGCTTCTATCATAACTGCAAGATAATGAATGCGGAGAGCGAAGAAATAAAGAATACAAGACTTATGCTTACCGCGGCGGCAAAGACTGTGCTCGGTAACGCATTCGGACTTATTTGTCTCAAGAAAGAAGAAAAAATTTAAGGAAGGTCAGGTTATATAAAATGTCTGGACATAGCAAATGGGCTAATATTAAGCACAAAAAAGAAAAGACCGACGCGCAGAAGGCAAAGGTCTTTACAAAAATCGGTAAGGAGATTTCCATTGCGGTAAAGGAAGGCGGCGGAGACCCCAACTCCAACGCTAAGCTCCGCGACCTTATTCAAAAAGCGAAGGCTAATAACGTTCCCAACGATAATATCGAGAGAACTATCAAGAAAGCGCTTGGCGCGGGCGGAGAAAACTACGAGGAGATCGTTTATGAGGGATACGGTCCCGGTGGAGTTGCGGTTATCGTTGAGACAACTACCGATAACAGAAACAGAACCGCGGGTAACGTTCGTTCCTACTTCTCCAAGTACCACGGAAATATGGGACAGACAGGAAGCGTTAGCTTCATGTTTGAGGATAAGGGCGTTATCGTTATAGCTAACGAGGACGGCGACATAGACGAGGATAAGCTTATGGAGACCGCGCTTGAGGCAGGCGCTGAGGACTTTATGGCTAATGAGGACTCCTTTGAGATCTACACAGTTCCCGATGACCTTTACGCTGTCAATGATGCTCTTGTAGGTGCTGGCTATACTATTGCTTCGGCAGAAAAGAGCAAAATTCCATCTAACTACGTAACACTCGATAATGAGGATGATCTTAAGTTCATGAATCTCCTTATCGAAAAGTTTGAGGACGACGACGACGTTATGGAAGTCTACCATAACTGCGATAATTGCGATTGATAAAAATAGAAACAGCAGAGCAACGCTCTGCTGTTTTAGACTAATTTGTTATTTTGTTTTCACGTTTCCAAATACCTTAAAGCCCTTGCTTCCCGCATAATAAGCCAAAGCCGAGGTCGCGATAAGCGGAATCATGATAATAAAGTACATAAACCACATGGAGTTAAGCGATACACCACCAACCTTTATGGCAAGCAGACCGGTGTACATGCCCTCGACGAGCAAGGCAATCACCTTTGCCACCGCGCCGATCGAACCGCATATCTCACTTGTGGGAAATGCGATTCCTACTGTGATAAGTATCGCAAGGATAAAGTTTATAAAGCTTGCGGCAAGCCCCATGAAGAGCCCCTCCAAGCGGGAGTATCCAGCGTCTCCGCGTGCAAACGCATGGCTGTCCTTGTAACCTATTTCCCATATTTTCGTGTAAATAAGGAAAAGATAAAAGATGATAGCGAAAACACTGGTGCAGGTCTGAAGCGTGGTGTGATTCGCCGCGGTTGCCAAAGCCAATGCCATACCGAAAATCGAAATGGCAAGCTGCGTGATAAACATGTGCACTAAATCATACGACCTTTTTTTCAAGAATGTAAACATATAATACCTCGTGAATGTATAAGAGTCAATAAAATCGACTGAGTTTATTATAACTCGATAAGAAAGAAATTTCAACAAAAAATATAAAAGTTTACACTTTATCCACTAAAATATAAATAGTTATTGTATAATATAAAATGAAAGTTGAGGTGACAGGAATGAATATAGCCGAGGAATATGCGGATTTTTCCGAGATAATCAGAGAATTTATAACGTATAAGCTTGCAATACAAGGATGCTCTGTAAAGACCGTGCAGGAATACTCGCTTGACTTGAAGAATTTTTTCAAGTACCATCTGGCGTGTAAATGCGGAAGTCCCACGGATGATGAATCGCTGGCAAAAATAAGCATACGCTCCGTAGACCTCGAAACCGTAAAGGCTGTGCGTACCGAGGATATATATCAATATCTGTTTTTCGTCACCGAGGCAAAAGCCAACTCCAACGCCGCCAAGGCGCGTAAGCTTTCGTCTATAAAGGGCTTTTATAAGTATCTTGTTGCCAAAAGACGGTATTTTGAAGAAAATCCGGCTATAAATATTGAGTCGCCAAAGCAAAAAAAATCGCTTCCCAAATATCTCACACTCGAGGAATCACTTAATTTGCTTGAAACCGTTAAGAATGATAAGGAATCGAAGTCTATATCCCGAGATTACGCGATTATAACTCTTTTCCTTAATTGCGGAATGCGTGTGTCCGAGCTTGTGGGGATAAATCTTAACGATATAGACCGCGAGCTGCGCTCCTTGCGTGTCGTAGGTAAGGGCAATAAAGAACGAATTGTATACCTCAACGAGGCGTGTCAAGAAGCGATTTCAGCCTACCTTACCAAGAGAATGAGCATTAACGTTGATAACCGAGCGCTTTTCCTCTCATCTCGTGAGCAGAGAATAAGCGTAAAGACTGTTCAGTGGATGGTCTATAAGTATCTCGACATGTCGGGACTTGAATCTAAGCGCTATTCGGTGCATAAATTGCGACATACCGCCGCAACGCTTATGTATCAGTCGGGTAACGTGGACGTGAGAGTGCTCAAGGATATTCTCGGACATGAGCAGCTTAATACCACACAGATATATACTCACGTAAGTAACGAAAGCATGGAAGCGGCAATGCGCCAGAATCCGCTTTCGGGAGTAAGTAAAAGAAAAAGCAAGAAGGAAGAATCATGACAGAAGCCGTGTTTAAACTGCATAGCGACTATAAGCCCACAGGCGACCAGCCCGAAGCGATAGAAGCTCTCACTAACGGAATACTTCGCGGAGACAGACTTCAAACGCTTCTCGGCGTAACAGGCTCGGGTAAGACCTTTACGATGGCTAACGTAATTGCCAACGTGAACCGTCCTACTCTTGTCCTTGCGCACAATAAGACTCTTGCCGCCCAGCTTTGCTCTGAGTTCAGAGAGTTCTTTCCCGAAAACGCGGTAGAGTATTTCGTGTCCTATTATGACTATTATCAGCCCGAGGCATACGTTCCGGGACGTGATATGTATATAGAAAAGGACGCGCAGATAAACGACGAAATTGATATGCTTCGTCATAGCGCAACATCGGCGCTTCTTGAACGCAGAGACGTTATAATCGTAGCCAGCGTGTCTTGCATATATACCTTGGGTGACCCGTCGGAATACGCTAAGCTTGTGCTTGCCGTTAGACCCGGAATGCTCATGAGCAGAGAGGAGTTTATAAGGCATCTCATAGCTATCAATTATGACAGGAATGATATAAATTTTGTCCGTGATAAGTTCAGAGTAAACGGTGATACTGTTGACGTTTTTCCCGCGTCTTATTCGGATAAGGCTATCCGTGTCGAGTTTTTCGGCGATGAGATAGACCGTGTATGCGAGGTCAACGTGGTAACGGGTGAGCTTGTGAGAATTCTTTCATATGCCGCCATTTATCCCGCTTCCCACTATGTTGTTACCGACGAAAGAAGGGAAAAGGCACTCCGCGAGATAGAGGAAGAAATGCGCGAGCGCGTGGAATATTATAAATCGGAAGGAAAGCTTATAGAAGCGCAGAGAATAGAGGAACGAGTTAAATATGATGTTGAGATGCTCAGAGAGGTCGGATTCTGCTCGGGTATCGAAAACTATTCCCGTGTGCTTTCGGGGCGCCCCGCGGGTTCAACGCCGTATACCTTGCTTGACTTCTTTCCTAAGGATTTTGTTTTGTTTGTGGATGAGTCGCATATGACGCTTCCGCAGGTGAGAGGCATGAGCCGAGGTGACAGAGCGAGAAAGACCAATCTTGTGGAATACGGCTTCAGACTTCCGTCAGCATATGACAACAGACCGCTGTTTTTCGAGGAGTTTCTCGGTAAGCTGAATCAGGTTGTATGCGTAAGCGCTACCCCCGGAGATTACGAGACAGAAAACGCAGAGCAGACCGTTGAACAGATAATCCGCCCCACAGGACTTCTTGACCCCGAAATAGAGGTAAGACCCGTGGCAGGACAGGTGGACGATCTGCTTGGCGAGATACGGCTCCGCGCCGCTAAAAACGAGCGTGTTCTTGTCACTACGCTTACAAGGCAAATGGCGGAGGACTTGAGTGAGTATTTCGAGCAGAACGGCGTCAAGGTGAAATATATTCACTATAACGTGCAGACCATCGAGCGTATGGAAATTATACGTGATTTGCGTCTGGGTGAGTTTGACGTTCTTATCGGAATAAATCTTTTGCGAGAGGGAATTGATATTCCCGAGGTGTCGCTCGTGGCTATCCTTGACGCGGATAAGGAAGGTTTTCTTCGTGCCGAGCGCGGACTTATTCAGACGGTGGGACGTGCGGCGAGAAACGTAAACGGTAAGGTGATTATGTACGCCGATACCATTACCGAGTCGATGAGAAAAGCAATTGCCGAAACCAACCGCCGCCGCGGTATCCAGCACGAATATAACTTGCAACACGGCATCACTCCCAAGACAGTCAATAAAGGAATACGCGACGTTATAGAGATCGGCGTTCAAGGCGACCTTGCCGATAATAAGCATATTAAAGCGAAAGCCAAGGCAGGCAAGCTGACCGCAAAGGAAAGAGAAAAGCTTGTCGCCGAGCTTACTGTAAAGATGAAGGACGCGGCAAAGCGTCTTGATTTCGAGGAGGCTATGTACTACCGAGATAAGATCAAGGAGCTTGAACCGCAGAATAATAAAAAGGATAAAAAATAATGACACAAAAAATAGTTATAAAGGGCGCCAGAGTAAACAATCTCAAAAACATAGACGTGACTATCCCCAGAGACAAGCTGGTAGTGCTTTCGGGACTCTCTGGATCGGGTAAGTCGTCGCTTGCCTTTGATACGCTATATGCCGAAGGACACCGACGCTTTGTCGAGTCTTTGTCCTCTTACGCAAGACAGTTTTTGGGGCAGATGGATAAGCCCGACGTTGACCTTATAGAGGGTCTCTCGCCCGCAATTTCCATAGATCAGAAGACTACGTCAAAAAATCCGCGTTCAACCGTCGGAACCGTGACAGAAATTTACGACTATCTGCGTTTGCTTTACGCGCGTATAGGCGTTCCTCACTGTCCCGTTTGTCATAAAGAAATAAGACAGCAGACCACCGACCAGATAATAGAGCGTATTCTCGAGCTTCCCGAGGGCGAAAGGTTTATGGTCCTTTCACCTGTGGTAAAGGCGAAAAAAGGTATGCACGAAAAGGTGTTTTCCGACGCCAAGAAAAGCGGATATTCGAGAGTGCGTGTTGACGGAAATATCTATGACCTCTCGGAAAAGATATCGCTTGACAAGAATCTTAAGCATAACATCGAAATAATCGTTGACCGACTTATTATGAGAGGCGAGATACGTTCCCGACTTGCTGATTCAATAGAAAACGCGCTTCGTCTTGCCGACGGTCATCTTACCGTCGTGGTAATGCCCAGAGAGGCTGACGAATACGAGCTGGAGTTCTCACAGTCTTATGCCTGCGAGGAGCACGGTATTTCTTTCGGTGAGCTTGAGCCGAGAATGTTTTCCTTTAACAATCCCGCCGGTGCTTGCGATTACTGTCTCGGTATCGGTGAGCTTAATAAAATATCGGTAGACAAAATCATACCAAACAAAAATATTTCTCTTGAAGACGGCGCTATAGCGGTGAACGGCTTTAAGACTCTTGATGAGGAAAGCTGGAACGGTCCGCTTTTCAGAGCGGTTGGCGAGCGTTGCGGATTTGCGCTTGATATGCCGATAAAGGATTTTTCCGAAAGTTCACTGAACGCTCTGCTTTACGGTACAGGTAACGAGCTTTATAGCATAACGCGCTATTTCGGCGGTGATGAATATAATCAAAAGGTAAAATTTGACGGTGTTATCAAAATAATGGAGCAGAGAATGGCTCAAGGCATGAATACTGAGTATTACCAGCAGTTCTTTGACCAGACCGTGTGCCCTAAATGTAAGGGAAGCCGACTTTCGGCAAATTCTGCGGCTGTAACGGTTGGCGGAATAAATATCCATGAATTTTGCTGTATGTCGGTTGAAAAATCGCTTGAATTCGTCAACGCGCTTGAGCTTACCGACACCGAAAAAATGATTTCTAAAGATATTTTCAAGGAAATAAAAGCTCGTCTGGGCTTCCTTGTAAACGTAGGTCTTGAATATCTCACACTTGCCAGAAAGTCGGGAACGCTTTCGGGCGGCGAGCTTCAGCGTATAAGACTCGCAACGCAGATAGGCTCTGCGCTTGTGGGCGTGCTTTACGTTCTTGATGAGCCGAGTATCGGACTTCATCAGCGTGACAACTCCAAGCTTATAAAGACTCTTGAAAATCTCCGCGACGTCGGTAATACCGTTGTAGTGGTCGAGCATGACGAGGAGACCATGGAGTCCGCCGACTATATAGTCGATATCGGACCGGGGGCGGGAATACACGGCGGTGAGGTGGTTGCCTTCGGTACACCCGATGAAATTAAGAAATCAGAAAAGTCGATCACAGGCGCATATCTTTCGGGACGAAAGAAGATAGAAGTTCCGAGAAAGCGCCGCGCGGGTAACGGTAATTATCTCAAGGTTTACGGCGCTGAGCAAAACAATCTTAAGAAAGTAGACGTCGATATTCCCCTCGGTTGCTTTGTCTGCGTTACGGGCGTTTCGGGCTCGGGTAAATCCTCGCTTGTAAACGGAATACTCTATCCGCATTTGGCAAATAAGCTCAACGGCGCATATACTATCGCGGGTAAGCATGAAAGAATAGAGGGGCTTGAGCATCTTGATAAGGTAATTGATATTGACCAAAGCCCCATAGGAAGAACCCCTCGCTCTAATCCGGCGACTTATACGGGGATTTTCACCGATATCCGCGACCTTTTCGCACAGACTCAGGACGCAAAGGCGCGCGGCTACAAATCGGGTAGATTCTCCTTTAATGTTAAAGGAGGAAGATGCGAAGCCTGTGAGGGTGACGGTGTAAAATGCATAGAAATGCACTTTTTGCCCGACGTTTACGTCAAGTGTGACGTTTGTAAAGGCAGACGCTATAACGCCGATACGCTTGAGGTGAAATATAAGGGCAAAAACATCTACGACGTGCTGGAAATGACGGTGGAGGAGGGGGTCACTTTCTTCGACGGACTCCCCAAGCTCCAGCGCAAGCTGAAAACACTTTATGACGTTGGTTTGGGATATATAAAGATAGGTCAGTCCTCAACAACGCTTTCGGGCGGCGAAGCACAGAGAGTAAAGCTCGCTACCGAGCTTTCAAAGCGCAGTACGGGAAAAACTATATATATTCTCGACGAGCCGACCACGGGTCTTCATACCGCAGACGTCGCCAATCTTATAGAGGTGCTTAAGCAACTCGTGGATAGCGGAAATACCGTTCTTGTCATAGAGCATAACCTGGACGTTATCAAGACGGCTGATTATATTATCGACCTCGGTCCCGAGGGCGGTGATAAGGGCGGAACGGTGGTCGCTACGGGAACACCTGAGGAAATTGCGGCTCATAATGACTCTTATACAGGTCAATATCTTGCTAAAACGCTGAATAAATGAATAATTATTCACATTTTTAAAGAATTTTGGTTTTTTATTCAAGTTTTTTTCAAAAAACTATTGACAAATGCATTTCTTTGCGTTATAATACACTACGTTGAAAGACAATAAAAAATCAAATGTTCTATCACAGAAAGGAAACACTATCATGAAAAAAATTTTGTCTTTGGTTTTAGTTGCTTTGATGCTCGCTTCCGCGCTTTGCTTTGTTGGTTGCGGCGGAAAAGACGAAAACACTCTTGTTGTTTACACAGAAGCAGGCTTTGCTCCCTATGAGTTCATTTACAACAACGAGATCGTTGGTGTAGATATCGCGATCATGAAAGCTGTTGCAGAGGAGCTCGGCAAGGAGCTCGTTGTTACCGACGTTGCTTTTGACACCATTTGCACATCGGTTCAGAACGGTAAGGCTGACGTAGGCGCTGCCGGTATTACTATCAGACCCGACCGCGCGGAGCAGGTTGATTTCTCCATTCCTTACTCCTCCACAGAGCAGTTTGTAATCGTTCCCGCTGATAACGACACTATCAAGAGCCTTGAGGATCTTGTTGGCAAGAAGATCGGTATTCAGAACGGAACAACATCCGATATGCTTGTAGCTGATCTTATCGCTGACGGAACACTCGGCGCGGCAGAGCTTATTCCTTACTCTTCTCCCGCAGTTGCAGCTGCTTCTATGAACAAGCAGGACGCGGTTGTTACAGATAAGCTTACCGCTCAGCTCATCGTTGCTAACGATAGCTCTCTTAAGGCGTTCGCACTCGTTAAGGCTGACGGAACTCCTGCCGCTGAGGTTGAGGAGTACGGTATCTGTGTACAGAAGGGCAATACAGAGCTTCTTGATGCTATCAACAAGGTGCTTGGAAAGCTTATTGCTGACGGTACTCTTGACCAGTGGACAGAGGAGTATTCCGCAAAGGCTCAGGAAGTTGGCGCGTAAGCTCAGCCGCAAGGAAGTCGAACCCACAAGCCTTGCGACGATAAATTTTAGTATCTTTCGTCGCGCTTAGTCTTGTGGAGTTTGTACTCCACTGCGACTAATCACACCAAAATCTATCAAAAATTTATTCGCCGAAGGGTGCGAAGCAGTTTTGGAGGAAAAATAGCGAGGGGA
>JAZRDN010000004.1:0-31097 GCA_045660295.1 Eubacteriales bacterium | reverse complement strand
AGTGGGCTCGGGTCAAGGCTGAGTAAGCCTTGTCGCTCGTCGCAACGAGCGGAACTCCCCATGCGGCATTTTTCTTTTTGTGAGCTTTTTCTTTTTGTGCCTATAATGGCAAAAAGAAAAAGCGGAGTTCTTACTTATGCCTTACAAAACCACCATAAGCCTTATAATAGTTACATTTTGTTTCTATGTTCTTTCTTTTGGCACAAAAGGCGCAAAAGAAAGAACCAAAGAAAACGCCGCAGAGTTATTTCGCCGCGTGCGCGCGGCGACAAGGGCTACGCGCCCTTGACTGCGCCCACTGCCGTGGGGGGCTTCCATTGGTGTTGTGCGTCGCCGAAAGTTTAGCGAAAACTTTTCCGGCGGGTTGCTGTGCGAACACAGTGCTTAAATTTCATCGAACAAATATACACGAGGTACACTAACCATGAAAAAAATAGGATTTATAGGTGCGGGCAATATGGGCGGAGCACTTGCTTCGGCTGTGGCAAAGAGCGGAAATCAAGTTTTCGTCTCGGACGCTTGCGCGCAAAAGGCTGAAGCGCTGGCGGCTGAAATTTCAGGTGCGGCGGTAAGCACGGCTGAAATTATCGCCGATTGCGATATGATTTTCCTCGGCGTAAAGCCGCAGGTGCTTCCCGCACTTGCTGAGGAGATAAAGAGCGCGCTTGCGGAAAGAAAGGGCGGCTTTTGCCTTGTCAGCATGGCGGCGGGTATTAAACTTGAAAAGCTGACGGCTCTTTTGGGGGACGTTAAAATCATACGCATCATGCCGAATACCCCCGCGGCGGTAAGCTCGGGCGTGATACTCTACGCTCTCGGCTCAAAGGCTGATTCCGAGGACGAGACGCTACTCTGCGAGGCGCTTTCGGGTGCGGGAAGCCTTAACAAACTTGACGAAAAGCTCATCGACGCGGCAACCGCGGTTTCGGGCTGCGGTCCCGCTTTCGTTTATATGTTCATCGAGGCGCTTGCCGATGGCGGCGTGAAATGCGGACTTCCGCGCGACAAGGCGCAGGCGTTCGCCGCCGAAACGCTTATCGGCGCGGCAAAGCTCTGCCTTGAAAGCGGCAAACACCCCGGGGCGCTTAAGGACGCGGTTTGCAGTCCCGGCGGCTCGACTATAGCGGGAGTAGCGGCACTTGAGGAGTGCGGCTTCCGCGCAAGCGTAATAGATGCCGTCACGGCGGCTTTTGAGAGAACAAAGGAGCTTTCGGGAGACTGATATGACCAAAAACAAATCCTTGCTCGGCATATTTCTCGCGCTTGCGGGCGGTATCTGCTGGGGCTTTTCGGGGTCTTGCGGAGAGTTCCTGTTCAAAAACTGCGCCCTTGACTCGTCGTGGCTCTGCTCGGTACGTATACTCAGCGCGGGCTTGATACTTCTCGTCATCAGCCTGATAAAATACAGACCTCAGCTCGTTGCTCTGTTTAAAAATAAAAAAGACCTTGGAATGACGGCGCTTTTCGGCGTTTTCGGACTTCTCATGAGTCAGTTCTGTTACCTTACCGCTATTTCTTACTCGAACGCGGGTACGGCGACAGTGCTTCAGTACCTCGGTCCGGTTATGATAATGATTCTGTCCTGCCTTGTGGGCAAAAGGCTTCCAAAAATAGGCGAGCTTGCCGCACTCGTGCTGGCACTTGGCGGAACATTCCTTATCGCCACCCACGGAAAATTCGGCGCGCTGGCTATCTCCGGCGGAGCACTGACCTTCGGGCTTCTGGCGGCGGTGGCGCTTGTGTTCTACACGCTTTTGCCGGTGAAGATAATTCCAAAGTACGGCACTATCACCGTGATGGGTGTGGGAATGGTGGTCGGAGGACTTTTGCTTCTCCCCATAATACGCCCGTGGACGTACCGCGTGACGCTGGACGTGGGCGGAGCGGCGGCTATGGCGGCAATCGTTGTGGTTGGCACGGTGTTGGCGTTCACACTCTATATTATGGGCGTTGACCGCGCGGGGGCTGTCAAGGCGAGCGTGGCTTCAAGTATAGAGCCTGTTTCGGCGGCGGTCATTTCGGCGTTGTGGCTTGGAAACAGCTTTGCTTTTGCCGATATCGTCGGCTTTGCGGCGGTCATCTCGGCGGTAATAATTCTCTCTCTGGCAAAGAAAACAACTTAACTGTTGCAAAAATTGCCCATTTGTGATAAAATATAACTCGTAATAAAAACTCGTAATATAAGGAGCTTCCGATGAAAAAACTTCTTGCTTTTGTTCTGATTCTTCTTGCCTTGTTCGCTTTCGCGGCGTGTGGGAACGGAGAGTGCGAGCACTACAAAACCACAGAAAAAATTACCGAGCCCGACTGCACGGGCGAGGGCTATACCCTGCGTACCTGTAAGGATTGCGGATATAATTACAAATTCAATTTCGTCGAGCCGCTCGGGCACGACCTGAAGGAAACGCTTACCGCTCCCACGTGTACCAAGCAGGGCTATGTGACCTATGCGTGTAACAACTGTGACTATACATACGACACGGACTTCACCGAGCCTACGGGGCATATGCTTACCTCGTCCATAACCGCGTCCACCTGTACCGAGGGCGGTTATACTACCTATGCATGCGGTTGCGGATATACCTATAAGACCAAATTCACCGTTCCCAACGGACATCACTTGAAAAATAAGGTTACCGCTCCGACATGTGCCGATGAGGGATATACCACATACTCCTGTTCTTGCGGATATTCCTTTGTGGGCGATTATGTTGAGCCTACGGGACACAATTTCAAGAAAAGTATAACACGTCCTTCTATAGCAACTACGGGATATACCGAGTTTACCTGTAAGACCTGTAAATTCAGCTATAAGACCGATTACGTTTGGTACAGCGAGATATTCTCGGGTGCTGAGGGGGACGGAGAGGGAATACTCGCTTACGGAGTTGATTTGTCGAAGCATAACGGAGATAATATTGACTTTGAAGAGCTTAAGGACGCGGGGATAGATTTTGTTATTCTTCGAGCAGGTCATATAGGCGAGCAACCCGACAAAAAGTTTGAAAGATATTATAAAGAGGCGCGTGAGGCGGGACTTGACATTGGCTGCTATTTCTACAGCTACGCAGAGACGGTTGCGGAAGCCAAGGAGGAGGCAGAGATACTGCTTGACCTCATAGAGGGAAAAACGTTTGAGTATCCTGTTTACTTTGATTTGGAGGATTCATGCCAAATAGAGCTTTCCACCGATCGCAGAATGAAGATGTGTTACGCTTTCTGCGAGATACTTATTGAAAACGGATATTTTCCCGGAATTTACACCTATAAGTATTTTTTGGAGACTTATTTGCAGTCCGAGGAGATTTGCACCTACTTTGATTTGTGGTTAGCTCACTATCCCACCGATAAGGTTGTTTACCTTGACGATTGTGACTATGAGCTTCCTCCCGGGGGAACAGCCTGTGGAATATGGCAGTTTACCGAGGCAGGTCGCGTTGATGGTGCAAGGGGAGATGTAGACCTTAACATTGCCTACAAGGACTATCCCGCAATTATGAAGAAATACGGATATAACGGATATTGGTAAATGCGAAAAAGGAGCTGAGTTGTTAAACTCAGCTCCTTTGCTGTGCTGTGAGAGCACAGTTTAAACATTTTGCCGTTTTTACTTCAAAAGGTCGTCAAAGAGCTTTATGTTGTCGGCGCAGGGCTTAAGCTCGCCGTTCTCGCACTTCTTCACTATCTCCATAACGCGGTCGTTTATCGGCGTCGCTACTCCGCAACGCTTGCCCCATTCGCAAACCACACCGTTTATGGCGTCTATCTCGCAGGGCTTGCCGTGCTTAAGGTCCTGAAGCATCGAGGGCTCAATTTCGCGGTGCTTTTTCATGGCAATGGGGATAAGCGCCGTGGCAAGTGTGCGCTTAAACGCGGTTTTGTAGTAAAATAGCTTTGTAATATCCTTGCCCTGTACCGGCGCGAATTCCGCTCCTGCCGCGTGTCCCACGTCGATGCACTCCTTCATAAGACGTATCGCCACGTTGCGCGCCGCGGCGTTCTCGGAGACCGCGCCGAACGTGCCGCCGACAACTGTTCCCAGACCCGAAAAGGTGGCGTTTATAAGCAGCTTTGACCAGCGCACGCCAAGCAGATTGGACTCCTCGTGAACAGGGCACATAAGCTCAAGCAGAGCCTTGACCTCGGCAAACTTTTCGTCGGTGATGCCCTCCATCTTGCCCATGTGGAAGGAGAGACTGTCGGGCGAGCTTGTCAGCGTGCAAACGCCGGGGGCGGAGAGGGTAGCGCCCCACTCAACCGTGCAGCCCATGGTGCGCTCGTTTCCGACTATCTCGGCGATACCCGGTTCGGGCAAGCCGTTCTGGAGTGTGACGATAACGCCGTCCTCGGCGAGGTGCTCCTTTAACATTGTTACCACCTCGGTGTTGTGAAGCTGCTTTGTCAGCAGAATGATTACGTCGTATCTGCCGTCCATTTCGTCTGGCAGAAGCACCTTTACGGGGACGTTGAATTCCACAGTTCCCGTTATAGTGGCGCCGTTTTCGTTAAGCGCCTCTACGTGCGCGCGGTTGCGGTTGATAAGATCTATCTCACCGCCGTTTTTTGTTATGTAAGCGCCAAGCACCGTGCCAAGCGATCCCGCGCCGTAAATTGCGTATCTTTTCATATCGGTTCCTCCGTTTTTACTGTATCTTTTCTATGCTTTTTCTATTTAAGTCTCTTTCTATATATATTTTACCACATTTTTTAGGCAAAGTCAATCTTTGTTGGTGTTTGTCTATGAAAAATTGCTATGCAATTGGTCAAAACGGAGAAATTGGCAACGACTTGTTGAATCTTTAAAACTGTCGTTGATAAAAGAGCGTAAAACATGGTAAAATCAACTGTAATACGTCTGCCTTCCCCCCCACTTTGTTGTATATAAGGACGAGGGAGCAAAGGATCAGACGTACATAAAGCAGCTTGTTGACGATGATGCTGAAAAACAGGCTATCTGGGATTGGGCTAAGCGTATGTACGACGAATGGTACGCTCGTTATATTGAGATTAAGGATAAGCCCCTTACTGAGGCTGAGCTTATCGTTTCCGACGAGAGCCGGTACAATAAGATAAGCTATTCTCCCGGCGCCAATCCTACCGGCACGATGAAGGCGCATAAGACGAGAACATTTGGCGACCTTACCGATGACATGACTGACATCAACAAGAACGTTGAACACTTCGACGCGAAGTACGCTAAGTGATAATTTTAAGGGCTGTCCTGCGACAGCCCTTTTTTGCCGTTTTGGGAAAATTAATCAAAAAATTCAACAAATAAGCAAAAAACACTTTACAAATCGGCAATATGTGTGGTATAATAGGATATTAATAGGTTTTTTGCCTTAAATCCCAACTTCAAGGAGGTACTTGAAAATGGACGGTAATACGATCCAGATACTGGTTGCGATGATAATTTATATGACGGCAGTCATCGTGATCGGCGCATTGTATGCGAAAAAAGCAAATGAAAATTCAAACAACTATTTCCTCGGCGGACGTTCGCTCGGACCTTGGGTCACGGCTATGAGCGCCGAGGCGTCGGATATGAGCGGTTGGCTTCTTATGGGTCTGCCCGGTGTGGCTTACTGGTGCGGTCTTGCCGATGCGGCTTGGACGGCTATCGGTCTTGCTATCGGTACATATTTTAACTGGCTCTTGGTCTCTAAGCGCCTTTACCGTTACAGCATCCGCGCTAACAACTCTATCACTATTCCCGATTTCTTCTCCAACCGTTTCCGTGAGAAGAAAAAGCTGATCATGACTATATCGGCTCTCTTTATTCTCGTTTTCTTTACAGTTTATGCTTCGAGCTGCTTTGTTACTTGCGGTAAGCTCTTTGCGCAGCTCTTTGGCGCACCCTATATCGTTATGATGGTAGTCGGCGCTATATTCGTTCTTCTTTATACTATCATCGGCGGATTTCTTGCGGAAAGCGCTTCCGACTTCATGCAGGGTATCGTAATGATCGCTGCGTTGGTTATCATCGTGGTTATCGGTGTTGTAAACGCCGGCGGCGTTGGCGCTATCATCGAGAATTCCAAGAACATCCCCGGATTCCTTGAATTCTTCGGTATGGCTAACCCCGTTGTGGACGAGCAAGGCGTACAGGCGACGGTAGGAAATCTTCCTCTGTTCGGTGAAAAGAAGCCCTACGGTATTCTCAGCGTTTTCTCAATGCTGGCTTGGGGTCTCGGTTACTTCGGCGTTCCTCAGGTTCTTCTCCGTTTCATGGCTATCCGTGACGAGAAAGAGCTTAAGCCTTCCAGACGTATCGCAATGGTATGGGTGATTATCTCGCTTGGCGTTGCGGTGTTTATCGGTATCATGGGAAGAACTCTGTTCCCCGTAGAGCACCTTACCAAGTCTGCCGCGGAGAGCATCTTCATCACCCTCGCAACATCTTCGCTTCCCGCGATTCTCGCAGGCTTCGTTATGGCAGGTATACTTGCGGCAACAATCAGCTCCTCTGACTCCTACCTTCTTATCGCAGCTTCGGCTGTCGCTAAGAACGTATATCAGGGCATTGTGAATAAAAAGGCTACCGACAAGCAGGTCATGCTTGTTACAAGAATCACGCTTCTCGTTATCGCGGCTATCGCTATCGTTATCGCGCTTGACGAAAACAGCGTTATCTTCAACATCGTATCCTTTGCGTGGGCTGGCTTTGGAGCGACCTTTGGTCCTCTTATGCTGTTCTCGCTCTTCTGGAAGAGAACCAACCGCGCGGGCGCTATCGCGGGTATGGTCGGCGGCGCCGGAATGGTGTTCCTTTGGAAGCTTGCTATCAGCAAGCTCGGCGGAGTCTTCGCTATTTACGAGCTTCTCCCCGCGTTCATCTTCTCGGCGATCTGCATCGTAGTCGTTTCGCTTCTTACAGAGAAGCCCTCTGAAGAGATCGAGGCTGACTTTGAGGCTGTCAAGGCGGGCAACGAGTAATATTTGAATAACCTAACAAAGAGCCGACTTGAAAAAGTCGGCTCTTTTGCAATTTTTTATGGAATAAAATGCTCAATATTTGAGCCTGTCGAGCGCGTTTTGAAGAATTATCTGCGCCGAAAGTGTGTCGATTACCCCCTTGCGCTTCTTTCCGCGCGTGTTTGTCTCGTTCAGATAGCGTGCCGCTGCCATCGTGGTCATGCGCTCGTCAAATAGGGCTATCGGAACTCCCTCGAGCCTTTCGCCAAGAAGCGCGGCAAATTCAGCCGCGCGCTCGGCGCGCGGACCTCGGCTTCCGTCCATGTTGATGGGGTGACCTACTACTATCGCCGCCGCCTTTTGCTCGACCGCGATTCTCGCCACCTCGTCAGCCGTCTTTACTATTCCTCCGGGGCTTATGTAGCCTATGCCCGATGCCAAAAAACGGCTTTCGTCCGAGATTGCCAGTCCCGTGCGCGTGTCTCCGAAATCAACGCTTAATATGCGCCCCTCAGTTGCTTTGATTTTTTCCATTATTATATATAACCTCCGTGTCGGTGATTCTTTCGTATATAGTATACCGCATTTTTTTGAAAAAGTAAATAATTTTTTCATAACTTGAATAAATAATCCCGCGGTGGTAAAAATATTAACAGCAACGAAACTTCAAAGGAGAATCAAAGAATGAATGATTTCAAAAACTCAAAGCTTGCAAAGAACATTAAAGAAAACCGCGCGGTATACATCACAGCCCTTACGTTGCTCGTAGCCCTCGCGGTTATCATCACCGTTACCGCCGTAGCCAACCGCTCCAAAAAGCCGGTTGACACCAATCCCGTTACCACCGACCCCACTGTTACCACCGATCCCGGTGAGACCGAAGAACCCGACACCTCGGTCGTAGATATGCTGCCCTCCTTCTCGCTTCCCGTCAGCGGTAAGCTCACAAAGTCTCACGATGCTGAAATGCAGGTCTTTTCAAACAC
This sequence comes from Eubacteriales bacterium, assembly GCA_045660295.1. Classification (GTDB taxonomy): domain Bacteria; phylum Bacillota; class Clostridia; order Oscillospirales; family CAG-272; genus RGIG8775. The sequence continues at coordinate 23,196 of JAZRDN010000004.1, read as the reverse complement.
CATGCAGGACTACCGTGTGCATCTCGGCGTTGATATCTGTGCCGAGGAGAACGCTTCTGTCAGCGCGGTGGCGGCGGGAACTGTCGTTGAGGTCTGGGAGGATGCCCTCATGGGACAGTGCGTAGCACTCAGCCATAGCGGAGACGCCGTCAGCGTCTATAAGAATCTCAGCCTTACTCTCCCCGACGGTATAGAGGCGGGCGCTCGGGTAAAGGCCGGAGACGTTATCGGCTATGTCGGAGATACGGCAATGACCGAACTCGCCGACGAAGCTCACCTTCATTTTGAAATGACCGTGAGCGGAATACAGGTCAACCCCCTCGATTATTTCGGGGAGGATGCGGTTGCCACACTTGCACAGGATACCTCGTATGAGGACTCGGTAAACTAATAATATGTCGCCGCGAAGAGATTCGCGGCGATTTTTGGCATTTTGACGAAAAAATCGGGGGCGGTTATCCACAAAAACAAAATTTTTCGATAAGCATATAATATAATAAATATGTAGAAAAACGCCGAATCGGCTCGTAAAACAAAATTTTTTTTGAAAAAAATAAAAAAATTTTCGTAAAAGTATTGACAAATTGACTGAAATGCGGTACAATGTGTTTACAAATTCAATTCATGGAGGGAAAACATGAGAAAAATCAAACTGATGGCACTCCTTCTTGCTGCACTTATGATCGTGACAGCATTTGCAGGATGTGCAGGCGTAAAGCAGGAAGTAGTTGATGATCTTGATGACAGAGTTTCCAAGATCGAAGACTTGCTTCTCCAGCAGAACGATACCATTGGAGATCTTGCTGATAAGATTGAGAATGGTGGTTCTAACGATGACGTTCTCGCTGCAATCGAGTCGATGAACAAGGATCTTTCTGATAAGATCGACGACCTCGAGAACAGAGTTCAGGACGTTGAAAACAAGCCTGTTGCGGGCGGCACAGATGCCAACGTTCAGGCTAAGCAGACAGAAGCACTTGCTTCTATCGCTGTACAGAAAGCTGAGTTCAATAAGAACGCTGCTGAGTACGACGACGAGGCTTTTGCTGCAATCACAAGCGCATTTGCTAAGGCTGAGGCTACAGTAACCGCTGCTACAACTGAGGCAGAGGTTGCAGCTGCTATGGCAACTCTCGAGACGACTCTTGATAGCTACAAGACCTATGCAATGAAGCTCTATGACTACTACATTGCTCTTCTTGGTAACATCAATGATGATGCTGAGCAGCTTGTAGAGGAAGCTCTTGACTTCATCGACGTTATCGATGAGGTTTATGAGGATCTTGATTACACAGAAGACGAGAAAGAGGATGCTCTCAGATATGTTGTTGCTGAGGCTACTGCTACAACAAGAGCTAAGACTCTTGATGTGTACAACTCTGTTAAGGGTCTTTGCGCAATCTACGAGGATGAGGCTAACACCGCATTCCAGTATGTTGACGCTAAGGGCAATGTAAAGACATATACAGAGGCTCTTACACTTGCTGGCTACAAGGATCAAGCAAAGAAGATCGTTAAGGATATCAAGAATATTATCGGTGAAGATGGTCTTACATACGCTACACTTCTCAAGGTAGACGTTAAGGCTAAGAATTACAAGGGTACAGTGCAGAGCTTTGAAATTGTTACTACAGGTGACGATGCAAACGGCGACAAGCAGCTTCTTGCTCTTCTCCAGGACACTTACGAGGCGTTCGTTAAGAGTGCGGAGTTTGTTGGCGGTCAGGCTCTCGTTGACCTTGTAACAAACGCTGATCTTCTTGTTGATACAGCTGATGCGGCTGAGAAGTTTTATGACGCAAGAGACGCTTACGCGGAACTCAATGGTCGTGTTAAGGGTAATGACTTGGACGGTTTCTACTACTTCACAGAAATCGCAGCAGCTGACAACGATAATCTTGTTATCGTTGATCCTGAGGATAAGGAAGAGTACATCTTCCTTGACGAGTATTACACCGAGAAGGTTGATGAAGTTATCGCTGACTGGATCGAGGAGTTCGACCTCACAGCTGAGGACGCTGCTGCTATCATTAATGAGGCAGAGAAAAATGACGAATTCTACGATGAATATCTTAAGACCAGAAGAGAGGTTGCTCTTGTTTCTGCCGCTTACGAGAAGTTCCTTAAGGAGATCGTTCCCGGTATCAAGACTCTTAATAAGCTTTCTTCCAAGTCTGCAGAGGCTGTTGAGGACTTCAACGAGCTTCTTAAGGCTGTAGAGGCTCTTCACGTGCTTCAGGAGAAGGACGTGAAGTCTGAGGATGTTGCTGATCGCATTGACATCCCTCTTGAGATGGATGCTTTCAAACAGTTTGTTGAGCAGTCCGGCGTTGTTGCAGTTGATGATATTACTCTTTACAGAGTTGAGGCTAAGGAAGAGGCTGCAAAGGATGATAAGACAATCGATGTTGATGAGTATGTAAAGGGCATCAATGTTGATAGAGTTGATGCTGTTATGGCTAAGATCACTGATCTCAGCGATATCAAGGCTGAGCAGTTCGTTGAGCTCTTCACATTTGCTGCTGATATCAAGGACCTTGATAAGGAAGCTACTGGCGAGTCGAACGACTATATAGCACTTTACGCTACCAAGGGTGAGAAGTACAACTTCTTCGCTAAGGAGTTCGGTGCTGCTCAGGCATTTGCTGACAAGATCAATGCTGCTATTGCTTACCTTGTTTATGAGGTTGAAAACAACAAGATTTCTAATAACGAAGGCTTTATCAAGCTTGCTGGTGAGTATGTTCTTCTTCGTCAGGCTACCGCTGAGGATTTCGCGATCGTTTACAACAACGGTACAGCTGATGAGGCTGACGATATAACATACACCAAGGCAGGTGCTGCTTGGGTTGATGAGAACGGCGATCCTCAGACTGATACAACTGTAAAAGATACACTTTACGTTGCTTCTGCTGACGCTATCAACTATGCTGAGGACTATAAGAAGGTAGAAGATGGCGGAACACTTGATGTTCTTGCTAAGACTTTCGGTGAGGCTGACGGCGTATCTGTTATGCTTAAGTATATTGGTACAGACGGAAAGCCCGCTAGTGCAGAGCAGCCTGTATTCACAATTGAATTCTTCAACTATGCATTCCCCACATTCACAAGCCTTATCAATGTTGAGGCGTTTGAGGATGCTAAGGAAGCAGCAGAGACTCGCATCAAGGCTCTCTTCGACGATGTTGACGAGCTCAAGGCAATTCTTGAGGAAGTTGCATACGTTCGCGGAACAGCTTACGAGTACAAGGATCTCAACGGTAACGGTAAGAACGACGGCGGTAAGGAAATGCCTTACGACGAGAACAGTGACTATGTTATTACGTCTGATTCTGAGAAGACAGAGTGGGCTAAGTACGAAATCGATGAAAACACTGTTTCTCTCAACGACAAGGCTAAGTTCGACGAGGCTGTTAAGATTTACGACGCTTGGGTATTTGCAGGTGGTAAAGAGAGCCTTAAGCTCTTCGCTGAGAAGCTTGACGACGAGGGTGAGTCCTACGGCGGTCTCTATGTAATGGAAGGTTTCGATTCCACCGACGGTGTAGGCGCAGTTCTTGAAACCCTCAGAAAGCTTAATGACAAGTTTACAACACTTGTAACTCTTGCAAATAACTTTACAGGTGCTGTTAAGCTTGTTGGTGATGTTGACTCTTACAACTCTATCACAGCTACTAAGCTTGATGGTGCTATATCTAACAATATTGATCGTTGGGCTATTACCGCGTTTAAGAATTCTGATAACACTTCTGATCACTCCAATATTAATGGCGACTGGAAGTATGTTGTGTTAAGTTCTAATGGCAACCTTACTACTGACACATACAAGGATATTAATAGCACATCTACAGCAGGTGTTGCAGCTAATTTCAATTCCAATATTTCTTCTGCTTATACCAAGGAAGAACTTCTTAAGGCAGTAGTTGCATACTATGTTGCTTTTGAGGCTGCTAACATTGAGTACGTTGCTGCTTCTAACAACGATTACGATGATGATGAGACCTTTAACTTCTACGCTAATAAGGGTTACGATGCATACAAGGCTGTTGATGATGCAAAGGCTACATACGAGAAGTATGACCTCATCGCTGCTAAGGGTGCGTGCCTCATCGCTGCTACTGGAACAGATGATGCTACAACAACCTTCAAGGGTCATGTAACATCTGCTACAACTCTTGCAGCTCTTGACAATGCTATCGCTAACTACATCTCTGTTGGTGGAACAGCTCCCGCACTTGCAGGCTGGACTATCTACGATTTCGATAGTATTGACTAATTGAGAATTATTCTTAGTATCAACTTGGTTGATACGATTAAATAGAACCGGATAAGCGGTTCTAAAACCCACCTATGAATTCCGGTGAGGCTCGCCTCACCGGAATTCTTGTGCGTGTAGCCCTTACGGCTAAGCTAATCTCTAAAATCTTTATCTTTACGGTTTGCCCTGCGTTGGCCTTGTGTGAGGTTTTAGAGATTGGCTTAACTTAAAAGTAAATATTTGCTGGGGAATTCATCTGTAAATAACAGGAAAATAGTTATTTAAAAGTAAAAGATTTTTAATTTAAGAGGTTTTTGTAATGGGACTCGATTTGTTTTTTATTGCCGTAGGGCTTTCTATGGATGCTTTCGCGGTTGCGGTTTGTAAGGGACTTGCAGTTGGCAAGGTACAGCCGAAGCATATGCTTTTGGCAGGTCTTTGGTTTGGCGGCTTTCAGGCACTTATGCCGCTTATCGGATATTTTTTGGGAACCGCATTTTCTTCCTATATCACGAGCTTTGACCACTGGATAGCCTTTGTTTTACTTTCCTTTATAGGCGGTAAAATGATAAAAGAAGCGTTTGGCAATGAAGAAGAAAAAGAGTCCGACTGCTCGTTTGGCTTTACAACCATGCTGGTAATGGCTATTGCTACAAGCATAGACGCGCTTGCGGTAGGAGTTACCTTTGCGCTCTTGCCTGATTACAACATTTGGCTTGCTATTTCCTTCATCGGCGTGATAACCTTTATTTTCGGTGTTATCGGTGTTAAGATAGGAAGCGTATTCGGAGCAAAATATAAATCCCGCGCCGAACTTGCCGGTGGAGTTATTCTCGTCTTAATGGGTTTAAAAATCCTTCTTGAGCATTTGGGTATATTGGTTATCTGATTCGAATATATTGACTTTTTGTTTTAATAAAGCCGACTGTTGTTACAGTCGGCTTTATTATCTTTTATAAAACCCCCGGATGGCGTAAGCCATCCTGCGGTTTTTGTGTTCTACACAAGCCAGAATGGCTTGTGCTTTTTATTTGTCGATGTTTGTATACGGAGAGTCAGCGGTTATCTTAAGTCCGTTATAAACGCTTACAGCGTCTTCTGCCAGCTTTTTGACCACCGACGAGAGAACGTAGAAACCTCCGTCGCCGTTTATCGTGATATAATCCTTGTTGCCCTCAAGCAGATAGTAGCTATGAATGCGTTCAAGCCCGGTAGTGGTTTTAAAGCTCCAGGTGAGGCGGTATCTGTCCGGCGATGCCATTATTTCCTTGGTTCGTTCAGCAGTGATCTTAGTCGAACCAAAGAGCTTTCCGCCAAGCATATTGAGATAAAGTGTCTGAAGGTTTCGCGTGTCGATAGGTGTGCGAGAGCCGTTCTTTATGGCGTAAGCCTTAACAGTGTTTTCGTCTATCTGGTCAAGCTCAAAGCGGTATTTTGAGCCGTCTGGGAGTGTAAATTCCATATAGTCTATGATACCGATGTTTATCTGGAAATAATCGCGCTCTATCCAGTCAAGCGTGTCCCACTCAAGCCAATCAAGCCACGAGCGATCTATTTCGACGATGTAGTCAAAGCTGTCTAACTTTCGGTAATTGCCGTCCTTTTGATCGGAAAGATAAACGTCGGATACAACGTAGTAAGTGCCGTTTTCGGTTAGGTCGCTGAAATAGAGATAATTTTTAAGATAGTAGGTTTTGCCATCGTCGGTGCGCTCGGATTCGTAGTAGAGCGCCTTGGCTGGCTTGTCAAGACCGTATTCGGCGCGCGCCTTGCTGTCAGCGCCCAGCTTTTTGACTCCTATATAGTCCATTTCAAGGAAGCTGCCCATTACCTCGTATACCGCGTCGGATGAGGGGGAATAGCTGTCAAGCGACTCGTCGGTCATGTAGTAAGCCTGAGTTTGGAATTCGGTGTTCTCGCGCTCGGCGTAGTCCCAGTAACTCAGCGCCGTTATGAGGTTTGCTGTGGGTGTTCCATCCTCTGCGTAGTCAAAGTCGGTCATTTTGAGATTGTAGACGAACATGTAATTCTGCTCGTTTAAGCCGTAGTGCAAAATAGGGGAGACGTAGAATTCCACGGGCTGGAGAATGTATCTTCCAACGTAAGAGTTCATAATGTAAACCGCATCTCTGCCCACAAGACGAACGTAGTAGCCGTTGCCCGAAACTATCTGTTTGCCTATTTCAAGCGTGTGAGTAACCCCCGAGGTGTCTGTTATGGTCATAGTGGACTGAGGGGCATCAAGTCCGTATTCCTCATAGCCGTATTTTTCAAGCGCTTCGGCGGAAATCTTTCGCATTGTGGTTGTGTTTCCGCAGATGCTGGCAAGGTAGGCGTAAGCCTCGGCATCAAACGCCGTGTTTTCATGCCCCTTTATTCTCATCTCGCCGTTCTTATCGCGCTCGAAGATGTAAGAGCCCTCAATCCCATCGGCACGGTTGGTTATCTTTATGGTCTGCACCTTGGCGTTGTCTATTTTTTTGTATATCATCAGGTTGTTGAAGGACGAAAGCTCCTCGCCGTCGTCGGTGTCAACCACCGCATAGATTGAGGCGTCGCCGTTGCTTCCGACAGAGACCAGTGTTCCAAGCTCGGTGACGTAATAGGTCACGTCGTTTTCAACCGTAGTGTCGAGCATGTATCCGTCGCTGTCAAACAGGGCGTATACGTCACCGCTTCGTTTGATACGATACTTTGTGCCGTCTATGTCCTCAAAGGTGTCGATGCCGGTCAGATAATTTACGAAAACGAGTACAAGCGCCAATATAACTATGAGGGCGGCGATAAGAATTACCGCCTTTTTTTGCGTTCCCGCAAGTGTTCTCTTGTTTGCGCTCATGAATATTTTCTCCTGATAATTACGAAGATTCCGATACCGAATACTATTGCCGCGGGAATAACGGTAAGCACGAGAGTGTACGCGTTGGCGCGATCAATCGTAAGGGTGTCGATAGTGGTGTCGGAGAAGGGGGTTATCGAAAGCGAGGCGGGGATGTTTTCCTTACCCATTTCGTAGAAGACCTTCATAAGAAGCTCGCTGTTTCCGTATGTGTTGGACTCAAGAAGTGTCTTGGAGACCGCTTCGGTAGAGCCGCAGGCGAAAACGTAAGAGGAAAGGTCGGCAACCGAAAGTCCGATTTTGTCCTCTTGAACGAATCTTTGCTGGCGCGAGATAGTCATAAGACCGAGCTTTGATGTGGCGGTGGAGCGGAGTGCCTCTCTGCCGTCAGCCATTGCCACAGCGCCCTCGGAGGCGTTGAATATGAAGTAAGTCTCACGGCTGTAACCGCTTCCGAGATCCTTGTATCCGTAAGTGATAGCCGCTCCCGAGCCGTCTGTATCGTGCATGGTTTCAAATTCGTCCGCAATAGCAATAGGCATAGCGTTCTTGAAGATGACCTTTCTGGGCACCGAGCTTGAACGCATGTCGGCGGTGATAGAGCCGCCGAGACCGAGCTTCTCGTACTCACCTATAAAGGTGAGACCGTCGCCTGTAAGCGCGTTTGCGGTATCCTTTACTGTGTATGAGTTGAATTTGTTTGTGTCAACCTGCTCGCGCGCGAAGGAGATGCCCCAAAGCTCAAGATAGCCCTCGAAAATGGGCAGCACGGGAGAGGTGGGGCTCATGAATACCATGAGCGAGTGGTTGTTGTCGGCAAGGAAACTGTCGAGCACAGATATTTCCGAGATGTCCGAAATTCCGTCCGAGTCAAGGAAGTCCGAGGTTGGATTGTAGCAGACCATAAGACGGCAGTTGTCGGGGATCTCGTCGTTTACAAGGTCGTCAACCGTGATGACCTCGTAGCCGGCAAGGTCGAGCGTCTCGATAAGCGCGGTGTCGGTGAAAATCTCGCCGTGACCCGTGAGTACCGCCGCCACAGGCGATTCTGCCTGCGTTACCGCGAGAATACCCGAAGCAAAGCGCTTTTCACCGAAATACGCCCACGGGGTGGTGGAGTTTGAATTGGTGAGGTAGAATTTGTTTATCTCATAAGCGCGGTATTCAGTGCCGCTTTCGATGATGACGTGGGTTGAAAGTATAGAGGTCAGCACCGATGTCTTGTATTTCTCAACCGCGGTGGGGTTTTCCCATATGTTGATGTATTCTATCTCAACCACGTCGGGGAACTTTTCCACAAGCTCCTTGGCGGTCATGAGAACGTATCTTTGGGATGTGTTTGCCATGAGGTTGTCCTCAAGGTCGCAGAATCTTATTTTGACCTTAAGCGGTTCTTCGCCCGCTTCCTCTCTCTCGGCGGAAATCCTTGTAAAGGTCTCGTCAAGCAGTTCTATGCAGTTGTCAGAGAGTGTGTAGATACCTTCTGTGGTAAGGTCTATAAACCATGTATATTTTGCGGCAAGAGCCGAGAAAATTACGTTGAATATGATAACAGCCGCAATCACCAGTACGGTAATTGCCACCGACATGCTTCCGTATTTGAAGCGTCGGCTGCTAAAAAGGCTTCCGTTGTTCAAAGCTGTATTTCTTCTCGCTGTGGAGAATTCCTTTCTCCCCGAAAAATTTGAAGTTTTAGCCTATCGGGGAAGGCGAGGGAAATGCGTTATCCCCAGCGTCTCTTTTCGTAAACGCGTATCGTAAGAAAGATAAATACGAACGCGAGAGACAGATAGTAAACAAGCGCAGAGAAATCGAAAAGTCCGTAACCGAAATTGGAGAATCGGCTGAGCACCGATATCCAGTCGATAACGAAGCGAACGGCGTAGCTGCTGATAAGTCTCGTGCCTTCCTCGTCGCTTCCTATCTGATTTACAAGGCTGAGTATTACCATAAGCAGTATGATGCCAATGGTGGATACCGCCGCCGAGAGCTGGTTTTCGGTAAGCGAGGAAATGAATATACCGATAGCGATAAACGCCGCGCCGAGAAGGATTATTCCGATAAGGCTGCCTACTATTTCGGCGCTCTGAGGACCGATAACGGGGTTTGCGGTCTCGGCGACCGCGGCGCGTTCCTCACCCGCGATGATGTAAAGAGGGATAAAGTTAATGCAAGAGAGCAGAACGGTTCCCAAGAACATGGTAAACGCCGCAAGATACTTGCCCATTACCATGCCCGTGATCGTTACGGGAGCGGTGAGAAGCATCTGTTCGGTTCTCATTTTTCTCTCCTCGGCGAACGAGCGCATGGTGAGCAGTGGAATGAGAATGACGAATGCGAATATCATGAAGTAGAAGTATGTGGATGTCTCGTAGCTGCTTGACTGGAGAGTGGTGTAACAGCAGACCAGCGCCGAAACGGCAAGGAAAATACCGAGATAAACGTATCCTATGGGGTTGATGAAATAGGAACGCATTTCTTTTTTGTATATAGCTAACATCACTTACCCTCACTTTCTTCGTCGTTGCCCTTAAGAGAGCTTTGCTTTGCGGCGGCGGTCTTTTCCATTATCGACCTTGCGTACTCGTTTTCAATAGAGCTTCTGCCGCCTGTTTTTGTGCGCCTTGCGCGCTCGCGTCTCTGGGGCGCGTCGGTGGTGTCAACGATGGTGATGAAAATATCCTCAAGGTTCATGCCAAGCGCCTCAAGACCGATAAGCGGCCAGTTCTTCTCCGCCAGTGTGTAAAAGAGGGTCTTGCGAATGTCAACGCCTACCGCGCTTTCTATCATAAAGGTGGTGGAGTCTCCGTCACGCTCCGCGAGCTGTTCAACGTGAACGATACCGGGCTTGTCCTTGAGCGTGGCGAGTATGTCGCGCGCGGGACCGCATATCTTGGCGTTGAAGCGGCGGTTGCTCTGCACCGCGCGGGTGATGTTGCCCGTAAGCTCGTCGGCAACCAGCTTGCCCTTGTTTATGATTATTATTCTGTCGCAGACCGCCTGCACCTCTTGAAGAATGTGCGTGGAGAGAATGACGGTGTGCTTTTTGCCAAGCGTTCTGATAAGGTTTCTTATCTCAATTATCTGCTTGGGGTCAAGACCGACGGTAGGCTCGTCAAAAATAATGACCTCGGGATTTCCCACAAGCGCCTGCGCTATGCCTACTCTCTGGCGGTAGCCCTTTGAGAGGTTCCCGATAAGACGCTTGTAAACGTCCTGTATCTTTACTATATTGCAGATTTCTTCAAGATGCTTTTCGCGGTTGAGCGTGCAGCCCTTGAGGTCGTAAGTAAAGTTGAGGTATTCCTCAACTGTCATATCAAGGTAGAGCGGTGGCTGCTCGGGCAGATAACCTATGAGCTTTTTGGCTTCAAGGGGAGCGTCAAGAACATTAAGCCCGTTTATCTCAACGCTTCCGTAGGTGGATGAAAGATAACCGGTGAGAATGTTCATCGTGGTGCTTTTTCCCGCGCCGTTAGGACCGAGAAGTCCGACTATCTCGCCCTGTTCTATTTCAAAGCTGATGTCATCTACCGCGCAAAAACCGCCGTAATTTTTTACCAGATGATCGATTTTTATCATTACAGAGAGTTCCTTTCCCGTTTTTTAGCTTGTTATATTCTATCATATAAATATAGAATATCTGTGAACAACACAAATATTCTGCAATTTTCGAGTGAAAATCAAGTGATTTTCAGGTGATTAAAAGCCACCGGCGGTGAGCTTTATGAGCAATTTGAGGTTGTCGGGCTGAACCGAAGCCTCGTGAGCCGAGCGATTTCTCCTCAGCTCGCCGCATTTTGTGCACCTGTGAACTATGACGTATCCCTTACGTGGGTCTGTTTCGACCTTTACGGGCTCCATTTTTCCGCCGCACTCCGAGGCGCGGTCGCCGGGGTTTACGTCAAGGTGAAGCGACCAAAGACAGAAGGGGCAGTGGTTGCGTGAGCTGTAGCCCAAAGGCTTTACCTCTTTGCCGCAGTTTTCGCAGATAAACGACGCGTCGTTTTTTGTAAATCTTTTCTGTTCCATGTTGACCTCTAAAATCTGAAATATAAAAAGGGGTTGTACGATGCGCCCACAAGATCTGCGACGCAGAGAATGAATATCAAAATACTTCCGAGAGACAGCAGGGAGCGCCTTGCGCCGCCTTTTTGCGTAAGGCTCCCGAACGCCTCAAGGGGAATCGGCGTAGAGCCGAGAATAAGCAGGATAAGAAAGGGAATATTTCGCACAAGGTGGTAGCCGTCGTTTCCCACGGGCGCGTTTAACGAGAACATCCGCCCAAGATAAGAGAACGCATCACCCAGACCTTTGGCGGAGAAGAATACCCACCCCACCAAAATGGCGGTGAGTGAGTAGGCTCGCGCCAATAGCCTTGGCAAGCGCTTTAAGAGCTTGCCCAAGAACAGCCTCTCGCAGGCGAGGAGAATAAAATAATAAAGCCCCCACCCAAGGAAATTCAGTGCCGCCCCGTGCCATATGCCAGTAAGCGCCCAGACCGCAAGCATATTCAGAAGCGTGCGTGTCTCGCCCTTGCGGTTTCCGCCGAGAGGGATATACACGTATTCACGAAACCATACGGTGAGCGATATGTGCCACCTGTGCCAAAAATCGCGTATGCTTGTGGCGATATAGGGGTAGTTGAAGTTTTCGGGAAAGTCAAAGCCAAAGAAAAGCCCTAACCCCACAGCCATATCGGAGTAGCCCGAAAAATCGAAGTATATCTGAAAGGCAAAGAAGATTATGCCAAGCCACGCGCCAAGCGTGCTCAGCTCCTCTCTCGGTAATGACGAAAAGTAGCTCCACATCTCGCCCGCGCTGTTGGCAAAAAGCAGTTTTTTTGAGAGTCCGCAAACAAAGCGCAGTATTCCGCGGGCGGTCTTTTGCGTGTCGGTACTCCTTTTCCTTAACTGATCGGCAATATCTCCGTATCTGACGATAGGTCCTGCCACAAGCTGAGGAAACATGGTGATGTACGTGCCAAAGGCTATGGGGTCTTTTTGCGCCGCCTGACCCTTGTAAACGTCTATAACGTATGATAACGATTGGAAGGTGTAAAACGAGATTCCCACAGGAAGCGCCAGTGATACAAGATCAAGCCCGAAAAAACCAAGTGTGGGCGAAAGGTATTTGAACACCGCCAGACTCCCGAGGTTTGAGATTATCGCCAAGCAAAGCCACAGCTTGGCGCGCTTGCGATTTTTTTCGATAAGTAAGCCGAAAAGATAGTCAAGCGCTATGGTCGCCAGCATCAGCAAAAGATATTTCGGCTCGCCCCAGCCGTAGAATATAAGGCTGAATATGAGAAGAACCGCGTTCCTCGCCCTTTTGGGGGCGAGAAAATAAAATATCATTGAGATGGGGAGAAAAAAGAAAATAAATTCTATCGAGGAAAAAAGCATACAAAGCCTCCAAATGTTTATGTAGGGGTGATATGTATGCTTTTGAGGCTTATCTGCGAACTATCTTGTGAATTTTGCGAAAGCTCTGCCGCCGTTTACTATGCGCAAAACTCCTCGAATTGCGTCAAGCGATGGCATTTTTGTTGTGGATACCTTTACGCGGAGAGCGTTCTCCAAATATTTGGGAAGTCCGTTCAGCATAGCTCCGCCGCCGCTTAAAAGTATACCGAAAGCCGATATGTCGGAGGATATTTCGGTAGGCGTGTTTTTTAACGCCTCGATAATGTTTTCGACTATCTTGTCGGCGTAAGGCGTGAGTATGGGGACAAGCTCCTGCGAGGTTATAAGCGCAGAAGCGGTTATTCTGTCGCCGTGCTTGGAATTCTTATCAGCGCGCACCTTTCCGCATATTTTAGCGCTCTTTATCGGCGCGTTTGCGTTCAGCGTTCCCAATTTTATCTTGAGCGCCTCGGCGGTAAGCTCGCCTATTTCAATGCCGTGCTCATCGGCAACGTAAGCCCTGATAGCATCGGTCATTGCGTCTCCCGCGGTTTTTATCGTGCTTGAAATTATAACGTCACCGTGGCTTATTACCGAGGCGTCGGTGTGTCCCGCGCCTACGTCAACTATCATTCTTCCCTCGGAGAGGTCCACCGGCATGCCCGCTCCCAGCGCTATTGCGATAGGCGTGTAAACAAAGTCAAAGGTGGAGATACCCGCCGACATTATGGCTCGTTCTCTCGCGCTTTCTTCGTTTTCCGCGCCGAAGGGAAGTGTAGATATTATTTCGGTACGCTTGAACACCGAGGAAGAATCGGTTTTTTCAAGAAGCGAGGTCATCAGTAAGGAGGCGGCGTCCGCGTCGTTCATCAGGCCGTTTTTAAAGGGCTTGATAACGTTTAGCGTGTCGGGGGCTCTGCCGATCATCTTTTTAGCCTCGTTGCCCGATGCGATGAGACGGTCGCTTTTTTTGTCAATAGTCACTACCGACGGAATTGCCATGATGTTGGTTTCATCTTGGATACACAGTGCCGTATATGCGCTTCCAAGGTCAAATCCCAGTGTTTTGCCCATTTTTTCCTCCTTTTATCCCTTGTCTATGGTGAGCACAACAAAATAGTTGTCGCCCAGCTTTTCTTTTATGTTTTTGTCTATAAGCTCGGTTATCTCGGTGTCGCTCAGCTTGCACTCAAAGGGGATAACCGCATCAAATATCAGATTGGTGTGGGTGGCGCCGACTACCATTCTGAAATCGTGTATGTCCCAGCTTTCGTCTGTCTCCGCCACTATTTTTGCCACCATCATACGCATGGAGTTTACCGCCTCGTCGTCGGTTACTATGGGGTCCATGTGTATGGTACAGACTATACCGTGCTCTGTGTGAAGTCTTTTTTCGATGTTGTCTATCATGTCGTGGGTGTGGAAAATGTCGGCGGAGCCGTCAACCTCGGCGTGCAGTGAGGCTATGGTGGTGCCTGTGCCGTAGCTGTGCACCATAAGGTCGTGAATGCCGATAACGCCGTCGTACGAGAGCACCAGTTCCCTTATATTTTGAACGGTTTCCTTGTCGGGCGCCATGCCTATAATGAAATTTTTTGCCTCGTTAAGCACTTTTATACCGGCTACGAATATAAGAAGCGATACCGCTATTCCCATGTAGGCGTCTATATCAACGCCGAAGAATTTGAGTATAAGCGTGGAGATAAGCACCGCGAGAGTCGCGCCCGCGTCCGAAAGGCTGTCGGCGGCGGGGGCTTTCATAACGCTGGAATTTATTTTCTTGGCTATTTTGCGGTTGAAGAAGAATAGCCAGACCTTGGCGAGCACCGACACTGCGAGAATTATTACCGACGCAAGCTCAAATACCGTCTTTTCGGGCGAGGATATCTTTTTCACCGATGAACCAAGAAGCTCGAAGCCGATGAGGATTATCAAAAACGACACCGCCAAGGACGCTATGTATTCGATTCGCGCGTGCCCGTACGGGTGCTCGCGGTCGGCAGGCTTTGAGGATATCTTAAAGCTGATTATCGAAATCACCTGACCGCCGGCGTCGGAGAGATTGTTCAACGCGTCGGCTATCATGGCGACCGAGCCGCAGAGAAGTCCTGCCACGGTCTTAAAGGAGCAGAGCAGGAAATTGAGTATTATTCCCACCGTGCCCGCTAGCGTGCCGTATGACTCTCTGGTCTTTGGGTCTCCGAGATTATCGCTTTTTATAAAAATTTTGCAAATTAAATCTGTCATGTTTCTCTCCGTGTTAATTCCGAATACGGCTTTTTTCGACGTCAAAAGCGTCTTGGTGAACAAAAAGTTTGAAATATATGTTAAATTTTTTGATTTTTTTTCAAAAAGCCCTTTTCATTTTCGCTCAAATGTATTATAATATAATCAGTATAGAATATTATACTACTTTTGTAATGAATTTTCAAGCATATTTTGTGACAAACACGTATTTATTTGAAAATTTTCTTAAATGTAAAAATAAAAAATCGGAGGATGCCTAAATGAAGTATAAGCACACAATAACTATCGCAGACATTCAAATGAATATTATTACCGAGGAAGAGACCGAAGTCGTTGAGGCTATGGTCGGTGTACTCGATCGCCGTATCAGAGAAATTTTTCTTAAGAGCGAAAACCGTTGCACTAAGATAGAGGCGGCGCTTCTTTGCGCGCTTGACTATTGCTCGGAGAAGAGCAAGCTTCAGGAAACGGTAAACCGTTTGGAGGAGGAGATGCGCGGCGTTGATATCAACGCTATGTTATCCGAGCTTGCCGAGCTTAAGGCAGAGAACGATAAGCTTGCCTCTCAGCTTACATATACCGAGGATCAGGCACGCACGATGAAGAGCGGAATAGACATCGCCAACGACCAGATAAGAATACTCAAGACACAGGTTGCCGAGGCGGAGGAAAAGAATACCGCCCTTGCTGCCGAGCTTGACGGAGCAAAGCAGGCGGCGGTATCCGCTGACGGATTTGAGGAAAAGATAGCCGAGCTTGAGGCGGCTCTCGCGGCAAAGGACGCCGAGATAGAGAAAAAGAACGCAGAGTACGAGGCAAAGGCGGCAGAGTACGATAAGCTCAACAAGGCTTACGGTGAGGCCGCTGAGAAAATAGAGGAGCTTGAGGATGAGATCGACAGCCTCGAGGACGAGATAGACGAGCTTGAGGAGAAGAACGAAAACGCCGACGAGGCTAAGGTTGATTCTGCCGAAGAAGTAGAAGAAGTCGAAGAAGAAGTTGTCGTTGAGATAGTCGTGGAAGAGGACAACGCCGAGGCAGTGGTTGAGGAGATCGTTGCAGAGGTTATCGCCGAGGAAGCCGCAGATGCGGTTGCCGAGGAGATTGTTGCTGACGCGGCAGAGCCCGAAAAGCGTCCCGTAGCGGCTATTGCCGACAACATCGAGGATGCGTTCGAGCTTGATATGAAGCCTCTCCGCCGCGGAAATATCGACGGAAATCAGCTGACTATCGACAGCCAGCTTGAGGATAGCGCCGAAAAGCCAGAGGAAACGACCTCGGTTGAAAAGGAAAAGCAGAAGGCTCATAAGAGAGTTCGCTCCATGTTCGACCTTATAACCTTTGACAATGTATAAATTGCCCGAGCTTCTTTGCCCCGCAGGGGATATGAGGTCGCTTGAGGCCGCCATCGAGGGCGGCGCTGACGCCGTGTATTTCGGCGGTGCGGACTTCAACGCGAGAAAAAACGCGCGCAATTTTGACGCCGATGAGATGCGTGAGGCGGTAAAGACCGCCCACGCGTACGGCGTTAAGGCGTACGTTACGCAGAATACTCTTTGCTACGACAGAGAAATGAAAGCCTATTTAAGTGCGGCAGAATCTGCAATACTTGCAGGAGCTGACGCACTTATTGTCGCAGATATGGGCGGCGCTTGGGAGATAAAAAAGCGCTTTCCCGAGTGCGAGCTCCACGCCAGCACGCAAATGTCGGGTCACAATCTTGACGCCGCACGGAAAATGGCGGAAATGGGCTTTTCTCGCATGGTGCTGGCACGCGAGGCTTCTTACGAGGATATAAAATTTTTTACCGAGAACTCGCCAATTGAGGCGGAGGTCTTTGTTCACGGAGCGCTTTGCGTCTGCCATTCGGGACAGTGCCTGTTTTCATCGGTGGTGGGCGGAAGAAGCGGCAACAGGGGCGAATGTGCCCAGCCCTGCCGTCTGCCCTATTCGGGCGGATATCCGCTTTCGCTTAAGGATAGCTCGCTGGCGATACATATTCCAAGGCTTATTGAGTGCGGTGTGGCTTCGCTTAAGATCGAGGGCAGAATGAAATCGCCCGAGTACGTAAGAGACGTGGCTAAGATATACCGCCGTCTGCTTGACGAAAAGCGCGAGGCGACGCGCGAGGAAATGACCGAGCTTGCCGAGATATTCTCTCGCGGCGGCTTTACCGACGGATATTTTACCGGGAGAATAGATAAAAGTATGCTGGGAGTGCGCTCCGAGGACGACAAAAAGAGTACTCGCGCGCTTAAGCCCTTTGAGGGGCTGACGAGAAAAATTCCCGTGTCTGTGAAAGCCGAGATATTGCGTGGCAAGCCCTGCAAAATGACGGTGTCAACTGGTGAGCGTGCTGTCGAGCACGTGTCGGATATTGTTCCAATGGAAGCTCTGAACGCTCCGCTAAGCTTTGACACGGTCAAAAAACAGCTCACAAAGCTGGGGGCTACCGCGTATGAGGCGACAGAGTTTGAGCTTGCGCTTGACGAGGGCTTGATGATACCCGTGTCAGTGCTGAACAGACTTCGCAGAGAGGCGCTTGAGAGGCTTGAGAGCTTCGGCGAAAAGGTAATAGAAAAGGTTTCCGACCTTGACGAAGATGTGCCGGTGGGCGCACCCATCAAGGCACGTACCGCCGTGTTTTATTCCGCGGAGCAGATTCCGATCGCGGCAAAGGAGTTTTTTGATATTATTTTCCTGCCGCTTCATAAATATAACGGCGAGACAGGCGGTGTCGCAGTTCCGCCCGTTATCTTTGACCGCGAGCGCCCGCAGGTTGAAAGTATGTTAAAAAAAGCGCGTGAGCAAGGCGCCGAATATGCCCTCGTGGGTAATATCGGGCATATCGAGCTTGTCAAGAAATACGGCTTCAAGCTCTGCGGAGATATAAGATTGAACCTGTTCAACAATCAAAGCGCCGCAAGGGTTGAAGCGCTTGGCTTTGAGAGCTTTGTTGTGTCACCCGAGCTCTCCTTGTCTCAGACAAGAGATATCGGCGGCGCAAGGCTGGTAACCGTCTACGGAAGGCTGCCATTGATGCTTCTTGAAAAGTGCGTCGGTAAGGAGCTTGGCGGTTGCGGTAAATGCGAAAAGGGAAGAACCGAGCTTGTTGACAGACGAGGCGCAAAATTCCCCGTGCTCCGTGAGTGGAAGCACCGCTCGGTAATATACAACAGTTTGCCAACCTCAATGTCGGACAAGCAGGACTTGCTTGCTAAAAACGGAATTGAGGGCTTGCATTTTATCTTCTCCACAGAGAGCCGTGAGGAGTGCGAAAGAGTCATCTCGGCGTTTGTAAGCGGAAGCGCGCTTGCGTGCCCTGTAAGGCGTCTCGGCAGCGCGGTTGTAAAATAATCAGATCAAATACCCGAAAGGAGTCTTCCAATGTTCGGAAAGGGTTATATTTTATCAATAATCAAATGGTTTTTTAGGCTGATAATAGTTACTGTTATCGCGTTGGTGGTCGGAATTTTCGTGTGGCGTTTTATCACCTCCACGCCTCCCGATGAGCTGATGACGCTTACCCCAAATGACAGGCTGGTCGAGGCGTACAACGCCAAAGGCGGTCTTGGCATGATAACGCAGGAGCAGAATACTATCACCCGCAACGAGAAAAGCTACGGCTATTTTGCGGTTTCTGACGTTGTGTTTATCCCCGAGATAGAACAGCTTCAGATACTTGTAAGATATAACGACAGTACGCTTAAGGCGCTGAAAAAGGACTACTCAGAGGATTTCGCCGAGCTGGGCGAGGACGAGTATCCCGACAGCTCACTTGACTGGTATGACGTGTCTGTAGTGCTTGCCCGCGACCTCACTCCCAATAATAGCGAGGACAATTTCGGTAACGCTCCCACGTCGGTGGAGCTTACGCGAATAAAGCCCACACAGGTCAGCGAATCGCTTCACGTGGGCAGATACAGTTACCGCAGACTGATTTTTGATAACGTGCCCGTGGACGAGCTTACACTTGCCGTTTACGCCGATTTCTACTATCTCGGTGACGTGGCGTATGAAAACGCGGATTTTGATATCTATACGGATACCGCCTACGGTACGCTCTGCCTTTATACCTTTGCTGACAAGACTCTTGAAGTCGAGCTGACAAAGGACGATATTAATGCAATTGAAAGTTATGAATAATGGAAAAGAGACCGCTATGCGGTCTCTTCTTTCTTTATCACTTTATATTTTCGCGTTTCTCGTAGTAACAACGTTTGCGCCTGTTCCGAGGACGTTTTCTATAACCACGTCACCCAGCTTTGCGTCTGGCGAAACACGCGCCTTGTTTATCTCTGCCATGCACTCGAACATCAATTCCTTGGGAATCGTTCTGTCGGTCTTTACGGGAACTACGCCGCCGCCGATTATCGCCGCGGTGGAGGTTACCGTTCTCATGGGCGCGGTACACTCGGTTTTTGCGTATTCCTCACCGCGCTTGCAGGTGTGACCGCTTATGGAGATTGTCTCTTTGCCCTCAAGCTCGACGACAAGCTGACAGCCCTTGGGACATACTATACAAGTTAATTCTCTTTTCATAACATATCCCTCCTTTATTCTATGCTGAACGAGAGCTTGCCGCTCTTGATATCCGTAAGCATTTGGGCGGTGATTTTTACAGTTTCCATCTCACCGGGGGCAACCTTTTGCTTTTTCTTGCTTACGATTATATCGTCTCCGTCGCGCACGACTATCTTGATGTCTCGGTAAACGTCGGCAACGCGGAAATAAACCGTGACGTCCTCGGCGCTCTGTATGCGCTGGGGAACTGTGTAGCGGACTCTGCCGTCGGTTTCAAGCAATATGGGAGAGGGAAGCGCCTCAGCCTTTTCGCTCTTGATATATCTTGCCGCTGCCTTGCCCGCTATGTCCGACTCTTCCGAAACGTAGTCAACAAGGTCGTGAACGTGAAGCACGTTTCCGCATGCGAAAACGCCGTCAATGTGGGTCTGTCTGTTCTCGTCAACCACTGCTCCACCCGTAATCCTGTCAATCTCTATGCCCGCCGCGCGTGTAAGCTCGTTCTCGGGGAGCAGACCGCAGGAGAGCAGAAGCGTGTCGCACTCGATGTACTGCTTGGTGTCGGGAATAGGTCTGCGACGGTCGTCAACCTTTGCGATGGTAACGCCTGTAACGCGCTCCTCGCCGTGAATATCAACTACCGTGTGGCTTAACATCAGCGGAATACCGAAGTCGTTAAGACACTGCTCGATATTTCTCGCCAGACCGCCCGAATAGGGCATAAGCTCGCACACCGCCTTGACCTCAGCGCCCTCGAGAGTCATTCGGCGCGCCATTATAAGTCCGATATCGCCCGAGCCGAGGATAACGACCTTTTTGCCGGGCATGTATCCGTCCATGTTTACGAATTTCTGCGCTGTACCCGCCGTAAAGATACCTGCGGGACGGGTTCCGGCGATATTAAGCGCTCCCTTGGGGCGTTCACGGCAACCCATGGCGAGGATAATAGCCTTTGCCTCTATCCGGAACAGACCGTCGGTGCTGTTCATGGCTGTAACGACTTTGTTTTCGGAAACGTCAAGAACCATGGTTTCGGTCTTGAAGGGAATGTTGCGCTCCTTTACCTGTACCTCGTAGCGGTAAGCGTACTCGGGACCTGTAAGCTCCTCCTTGAAGCGGTGGAGACCAAAGCCGTTGTGTATGCACTGGCGGAGAATACCGCCAAGACTTTTGTCGCGTTCGAGAATGAGAATATCTCTTATTCCCGCGTCGTATGCGGCAACCGCGGCGCTCATTCCCGCGGGACCGCCGCCAATTATAACAAGGTCAACCTTTTTCATATCAGTTAGCCCCCTTTGTCTTGCCGTAATTTATCACAGAGCCCTTGCCAAACTTGGTTATGCTTTCAAAGGGGACGCCAAGCTCGCGAGCGATGACCTCGACCACGGTAGGCGAGCAGAATCCGCCCTGACATCTTCCCATACCGCTTCTTGTTCTGCGCTTTACGCCGTCAAGGTCGGTGGCAGGGGGATTGTTAAGGATAGCCTCAACTATCTCGCCCTCGGTAATACCCTCACAACGGCAGACTATCTTGCCGTATCTGGGGTTGTTTTTGATGACCTCGTTCTTTTCTTCCATAGAAAGTTCGCGGAAGTAGTGAGAGGGTCTGCGAGTGGGGTTGTAGTAGGTCTTTTTGTCAGCCTTGAGTCCGTTTTCAAGAAGAAGCCCCTCAACGTACTCGGCAATTGCGGGCGCGGATGAAAGTCCGGGGCTTTCGATGCCCGCAAGAGTTACTGCGCCGCCATTATACTTGATGATAAAATCACCCGTGCTTCCAACCGCGCGGAGTCCGCAGAAGGACGTTATAACCTTGTTCAAGGGAAGATTCTTCACGTTGTCGTTAGCCTTGGAAATAATCGTGGCAAAGCCCTCGGACGTGGTCTTTGTGTCGTTCTTGTCCTCGATGTCTGTAGCCGTGGGACCCAGAAGAAGATTTCCGTCAACCGTGGGAGAAACGAGAATACCCTTGCCCATTTTGGTGGGGGTGTGGAAGACAGTGTGGGAGCAGAAGCTACCGCACTCCTTGTCAAGAAGCATGTATTCACCGCGTCTGGGGTGAACGTCAAAGTCGCAGTCGCCGGTCATTTCGGCAATCTTGTCGGAGTAAACGCCCGCGCTGTTGATAACGTATTTTGTCTCAACAGTCTGTCCGTCGGTGGAGCTTATAATGAATTTGCCGTTTTCGCGTGTGATCTCCGAAACCTCGAAATCAAGCCTAAGCTCCGCTCCGTTGTCCATTGCGTTGCCCACAGCGGCGATAGTAAGCTCGTAGGGGCAAACGATAGCGCCCGTAGGAGCAAGCAGGGCACAGGTGAGATCGTCGTTAAGGTTGGGCTCGAGAGCGTGAAGCTCCTCTTTTTCAACCAGTCTCACACCCTTTACGTTGTTTGCTATGCCGCGCTTTACAAGCTCCTCTACCTCGGCACGCTCGTTTTCAAAGGCGACTACCAAAGAGCCGTTGCGCTTGTATTTTACGCCAAGCTCGCTTGTAACCTGCTCCATCATCTCGGAGCCGCGAACGTTAAGTTTTGCTTTCAGTGAGCCTTCCTTGGCATCAAAGCCCGCGTGAACTATGGCGCTGTTAGCCTTTGTCGCGCCCATTGCCACGTCGTGCTCCTTGTCTAAAATAAGCAACTTAAGGTCATATTTGGCAAGAGCTCTGGCAATGAGACCGCCAACGACGCCCGCACCGATAATTACTATATCGTACATAATATATCCTTTCCTCTTTGATTAATATTTATCCTTTTAGTTATATCATGCCACATTATCAGTGTCAATTCGGTTTTGTGCAATTTGTATATTTTGTTCTTCGCTTTTAGATGTTTTGCACAATCGACTTTCTTTTACTGTCCAGACTTTCTGCTATCGGCTCGAGCTTTTTGTCTGTATTTTGATGGGCTTGTGCCATATACACTCTTGAAACAACGCAGAAAATGTGCGAAGGAGCGGAAGCCGCATTTTTCGCATATCTCGGTTACAGAGTGGTTGGTGGAGAAAAGCAGATTTTTTGCGTATTCCAAGCGCAGATTGGTTAAATATTGCGTCAGCGTCATAGAGGTCTCCGAGCGGAAAAGCTGGCTGACGTAGTTGGGTGAAAATGAGCTGTATCTGGCGATGTCCTCAAGTGAGATATTGTTCTTGAAATTTTTGTGAAGATATAGCAGAATTTTTTGTATTTGAGACTTTTGGTTGGATTCCTCACTGGGATCGATCGCGGCACAGTCGCGTATCATGAGTATCAGCGATTCTATCATTCGCGAGCTTATCTCATTAGCCGCGGGGGAATTGATTTCGTTAACGTAGTAGTATTCCAAAACCTCAAAGAGCTTGGATATGATGTTGAACTCGTTTTCCGGCAGCTTGCAGATACAATTGTTGTTTATAACCGAGGTGAGAACGCCCTCGCTTATCGCATCTTGCTTGAAGCGCACGTTAAAGCGCTCGAAATAACCGTCCTCGCTAACCTCAAAGGAATGAATGTCTGAGGGGTTTATAATATGCACGTAGCCCTTTTCCAGATTGTATTTTCGTCCGTTAAGAGTGTGCTTTGTGTTTTGGGTTGAAATTATCAGCTCTATTTCGAAAAAGTCGTGGTTGTGTAACGCGACCGGTATGCTCTGCACCAGTCTGTCAACAATATATCCGACGCTCTTTTTGGTTTTTTCGGTATAATCGGAATAAATAAGTTTTCTCATATGCCCCCCAAAAAAATTGCTTTAATTTAAGTCTTTCTTAAATTTTATCATATTTTTCTCTGCCTTTCAAGAGTTTTTTAAAATTTCGTGAATTCCCAAAGTAAATTCCACAGTAGGAAAGCAGTGGAATTTAGTATGAGAAATAAGTGGAATTTAATGTGGGAAAAGCAGGATTTAACAGAAAAAGAAGTCGAAAACACGAGAAAAAACTAAAAAAGAGCGCAC
>JAZRDN010000003.1:0-10913 GCA_045660295.1 Eubacteriales bacterium | reverse complement strand
GTCGCAGTGGAGTACCAACTCCACAAGACTAAGCGCGACGAAAAATACTAAAATTTATCGTCGCAGGTCTTGTGGGTTCGACTCCCTTACGGCTATGTTACAATTATATAACAAAATTTCTTAATTGTCAAGTAATTTTTGAAGAATAGCCAATCTTGGGTCAATTTCTTTTGTAACACAACCGCAATCTCCGTCCTTTTTGCGCTTTCCGCACTTGGGACAAAGCCCTTGGCAATCCTCTGAGCACAGCAGCTTTTTGGGGAAAGTGAGGATAATTGTTTCGGCAACCTCCTCGTCCACGTTAAGCTCTCCGTTCTCATTCAACACCGCATACTCGTCAATATTCTCGTCAAGCTCCTCGTCGCTTACCGAGCCTTTTGTAACGACGGTTCTCTCAAAATTCTCCTCAAAGAATCCGCGAACCTCATCAAGACAGCGCGCGCACTCGGTAACATACGGGACAGACAGCTTAAGCGACAAGCGCATATAGCCCGCCCTGTCGGTTATCTCGCCGACCACACGTGCATCCTCTTCAAACCTGACTCCCGCAAGCTCCACAGGAAGCGTATAGTCAAGCTTGATATAGTTTACCTCTCCGCGAAGAAGCGGCTTTACGTCAAAAGTCATAAACGCACCTCCAATTCACTTTTTAAGGCAACAACTGATATTATACCTTATTTTAAGCAAAAAGTCAATACCTTTTTGAAATTTAACCTAAATTTACCGCCGATTATTTTTCAAATCCGTGCACAAATCCGTCTACATCGGCAGAACAGATATCCCCCCCGACGACCTTGCCGCGGTACACCAACACGTTGGCAAGCACTCTGCCCTCGTATCCCTCGTAATTCTTCACCTCGAAGGTATAGCGGGTCAGCTTTTTGCGCTTATATTTAAGCAGATTAAGCCCCTGCTCCTTTTGTATCTCGTTATAGGCGGCAAATATCTTATCGAACTCGCTTGGCATAGTTACATCGGTGACCTCCACAGGGCTTGCGTCAACTATCCAACCAAACTGCGCGAGGAACTTTTCGGCGTCGTCCTCGCTTTTGACCTTCTCATAGCTATAGCTTGCCGCCTGCTCGCTTTCGGCGGCGTAGGTAGGCACAAGGGTTATAAGCACGAAAAGCACCGCCAGCGACACGGCTATGACTCCGAAAAAGCGCAAAGTGCTTGCGCGCAATGAATAAACGAACATAAAAACCTCCCGAAACAATAATGAACTTTGAGTTTTCCTCTTTCGTTACATTATATATTCCGGAAGGCTATTATATGACTGATTTTTATTTTCCCTCAAAAATGTGGCGTTTTTTATTGGTTATAACGCTATGAACCAGCCCCATGGTTATATAAGTCGCAAGCACCGACGAGCCGCCCGCACTGATAAACGGAAGCGTTATTCCGATAACCGGGCTTATGGCAAGGCACATTCCTATATTGACAAGCGTTTGCAAAACCAGCATTGCCGCCACGCCCGCGCACATATAAGTGCCGTAATCGCGGCGCGATTGCTTAGCTATATAAAATATTCTCACAACCGCCAATATCATAAGCGCCATAATGCCGAAGCCACCGAAAAATCCGAATTTTTCGCAAACCGTGGCAAAGGCGAAGTCCGACTCGGCAATAGGAAGCGTGGTATAATAATAACCGCCGTAAAGACCACAACCCGTAAGTCCGCCGTTGATTATCGCCTGTCTGCCGATTATAGGCTGTCTGCCCTTATCGCTGGGGTCAAGGTCGGGATCAAAGCCGACGAGTATTCTCTGCTGCTGGTAGTGCTCAAGCAGATCCCACGCATACGGGAACACCAGCACCACAAGAAGTATCGCCGCCGCGAAGTACCAGAGGCTGAGCCCCGCGCAGAAAAGCATCACCGCGGTTATACCAACATACATAAGAGCCACACCAAGGTCGCCCGTGGCAAGGACTATTCCGATAAAAAGTCCCGCGTGCAGCCCCAGCTTAAGCAGGGTCTTTGGTTGATTAATAGTCTCCTTGACCTCCGACAGATGCTTTGCAAAGGTAAGGATATAGGTCGCCTTGACGAACTCCGAGGGCTGAATCGTTACAAAGCCCAAATCAAGCCAGCTTCGGTTAGTACCTATGCTCATACCGAAAAGCACCGTGCTCGCCAGAAAAAACGCCGACGCGATACCTATAATAACGTAATATTTCTCAACGATATACTCGTAATCAAACGCCGATATCACCATGACCGCCACGTTTCCCGCCACGGTCATAAGAAGCTGCATGATAAAGGCTCTTGTACCGAATTCCTCTTTGCCGCCCCACAGCATAAGAAGGCTGACAAGCGACAGTCCGACGGTACACGCAAAAAGGAAGGGGTCAAAGAGATATCTTCGTCCCGACGTTGGCTGTCTGACCGCGTTCATATCCTTTCCCCCTTCTTGCTATATTCTATTGATGCCTTTAATACTGTCTGCCCCAGACAACCATGTGCTTTGCACGTCTGCCGCAGCAAACGCACTTATCGGAAAGCTGTTCCTCGTTAAAGGGAATACAACGGGACTTAACGCCGCCCGTAACATCCTTCAGCTTCTCCTCGCATTCAACGTCACCGCACCACATTGCCTTGATAAAGCCGGGCTTATTCTCGGCAACGTCAAGAAATTCCTCGTAGCTTGTGGCAACGCTGGTCTTTTCCTCAAGATTCTTCTTAGCTCTCGCCACAAGCTCGTTATGAACGAACTCGAGCATATTTTTTACCTCGGTCTCGATTCCGTCAAGCGCAACGAAATTCTTCTCTCTCGAAACACGGCTTACGAGAACGCAATTTCCCGATTCAATATCGCGAGGTCCTATCTCAAGTCTGACGGGAACACCCTTCATCTCGTACTGGCTATACTTCCAGCCCGCGCTCTGATCACTGTCGTCAAGCTTAACTCTGAGACCTGCCGCCTCAAGTCTTTCCTTGATCTCGTTAGCCTTCTCAAGAACGCCTTCCTTGTGCTGGGCGACAGGAATTATAACGACCTGTATCGGAGCTACCGCGGGAGGAAGGATCAAGCCGTTATCATCGCCGTGAGCCATGATTATTGCGCCTATCATTCTTGTGGAAACGCCCCAAGAGGTCTGGTGAGGATACTTGATGGTGTTTTCTCTGCTTGTAAAGGTTATATCGAACGCCTTAGCGAAGCCGTCACCGAAATAGTGAGAGGTTCCGCCCTGAAGCGCGACACCGTTGTGCATCATAGGCTCTATGGTATAAGTAACCTCAGCGCCCGCGAATTTCTCTTTCTCGGTCTTTTGACCTGTAACCGCGGGAATAGCGAGGCAGTTAAGGTAGAACTCCTCGTACACGCCAAGCATACGAAGTGTTTCTTCTCTTGCCTCCTCCTCGGTCTCGTGCATTGTGTGACCCTCCTGCCACAGGAACTCGGAGGTTCTGAGGAAGGGTCTTGTAGTCTTTTCCCAACGAACAACGTTTACCCACTGGTTATAAAGCTTGGGCAGGTCGCGGTACGAGTGGATTATATCCTTGAAGTGGTCACAGAAAAGCGTTTCGGATGTGGGTCTTACAATAAGTCTCTCGGAAAGAGTATTCTGTCCGCCTATTGTGACTATCGCGCACTCGGGTGCAAAGCCCTCAACGTGGTCCTTTTCCTTCTGAAGCAGGCTTTCGGGAATAAACATGGGCATATACACGTTTTCGTGACCGAGAGCCTTAAATCTCTTGTCAAGCTCTTTCTGTATATTTTCCCAGATAGCGTATCCGTAAGGACGGATTATCATACAGCCCTTTATACCCGAATAATCGGCAAGCTCCGCTTTTTTTACAACGTCTGTGTACCATTGAGCAAAATCAACGTCCATAGACGTTATCTGCTCAACCATTTTCTTGTCATTTGCCATAATTTATATCCTTTCGATGAATAAATACAATATTTTTGCAGACATATATACTATATTATAAAACAATTTAAAGAGATTGTCAAGACTTGCGATAAAATTTACACAGAGGAGAAGCAATATGAAGCGCAACATATGCGGAATTATGATAGACGACCTTAACAGGCGCGCGCTGACAGCCGAGATATCACAAAGATTAAGAGAAAAAAGGCGCACCGTAATATTCACCCCAAACCCCATAATGGTACAAAACGCCAAGAACGACAGCGATTTCTTCAAAATACTGGGAACCTCGGACTACAATATTCCCGACGGAAACGGAATAATCCTCGCCTCGCGGCTCTTAAAAACGCCGATACCCGAGCGCATATGCGGAATAGAGCTTGCCGAGTCGATGCTGGAGCTTGCCGCAAGGCTGGGTCTGGGAGTTTTTCTTTACGGTGGAAAGCAGGGTGTTGCCGAGCTTGCGAAGAAAAAGCTCACGGCGAAATATCGTGGGCTTAAAATATGCGGCGTGGCGCACGGCTATCACACCGAAGAAGAAAGCCAAAATATAATAAACAAAATAAACTCGTCGGGCGCTTCCCTGCTATACGTCTGCCTCGGCTCTCCCAAGCAGGAAAAATGGATACACAAAAACGCCCCCAAGCTCCCAAAGGTACTGCTTTTCATGGGGCTTGGCGGTTCGCTTGACGTATGGTCAGGAAATATAGCCCGCGCGCCGCGGATAATGCGAGACCACGGCGCGGAATGGGCATGGCGAATGACAAAAAGCCCAAAGAAGCTCAAGGACCTGCCAAAATTGGTTTCCTTTGGCGTGTCAGCGGTGGCTAAAAGACTGTTCTCTGTGGGCATAATGCACAGATAACGAGCAAAAAAAGCCCTTAAAAATTGTCAAACCTACAAAATTGATAAATTTTTCTCAAAGCCCTTGTATATTTTGCCAAAATGCGATAAAATATATACGAATGGGTGTAACTACCTAATTACTAACTATATTTTATTTTACGGAGGATTTTACTATGTCAGTAAAAGTTGCCATTAACGGTTTCGGTCGTATCGGCCGTCTCGCATTCAGACAGATGTTCGGCGCAGAGGGCTATGAGATCGTAGCTATCAACGATTTGACAGATCCCGCAATGCTCGCTCACCTTCTCAAGTACGACACCGCTCAGGGCGGTTACTGCGGCAAGATGGGCGAAGGTCTTCACACTGTAGTTGCAGGTGAGGATTCCATCACTGTTGACGGAAAAGAGATCAAGATCTATGCTGAGAAGGACGCTAACAACTGCCCTTGGGGTAAGCTCGACGTTGACGTTGTTCTTGAGTGCACAGGCTCCTACACCACAAAGGAGAAGGCTCCCGCTCACCTTAACGCAGGCGCAAAGAAGGTTGTTATCTCCGCTCCCGCTGATAAGGAAACAAAGACTATCGTTTACAGCGTAAACGAGAACACACTTACAAAGGATGATGTTATCATCTCCGCTGCATCCTGCACAACAAACTGCCTTGCTCCCATGGCTAAGGCTCTTAACGATTACGCAGCTATCCAGAGCGGTATCATGACAACTGTTCACGCTTACACAGGTGACCAGATGATCCTTGACGGTCCTCACAGAAAGGGTGACCTTCGCCGCGCACGCGCAGGCGCTTCCAACATCGTTCCCAACTCCACAGGTGCTGCTAAGGCTATCGGTCTCGTTATTCCCGAGCTTAACGGTAAGCTTATCGGTTCCGCACAGAGAGTTCCCGTAAACACCGGTTCTACAACTATCCTTGTTGCCGTTGTTAAGGGTAAGGACGTAACAAAGGAAGGCATCAACGCTGCTATGAAGGCTGCTGCTTCCGCAAGCTACGGCTACACAGAGGATCCCATCGTTTCTTCCGACGTTATCGGTATGAAGTACGGTTCTCTCTTCGATGCAACTCAGACAATGGTTACAAAGATCGACGACGACACATACCAGGTACAGGTTGTTTCGTGGTACGACAACGAGAACTCCTACACAAGCCAGATGGTTCGTACAATCAAGTACTTCGCAGAGCTTGCATAAGTTTTCACAGATTGAATTATTTAAAGCCGTCCGCTTTTGCGGACGGCTTTTTCTGTCTTATTTTATAACAAGCTACTTGTTTTTTAGCGAACTCCGATTTTTCTATTGACTTTGAAGGTGAGCTATGATAAAATTTAGGTAATGAATATTTAAAGATTTGAGGTAATAATCATGACAACGAAAACATGGAACGTAACGGTAGACGATGAGAGCTACAAGGTTGACGTAAAGCTTGAGGGCTTTTCGGGCAAGCTTACAGTGAAAATTAACGACGAGGAGTTCGTTCTTCCCCCCAAGCTTCTTACAATAATTACGGGAAGACGCGAGAACTTCAAGCTCGGCGACAAGCTGGCTATTCTTGACATCAAGCCTTTCGGCAAGATAACCGTGATCGTCGGCGGCGAAACGCTGGAATAAAACCACTAAAAAGGCAACTAAAAGGGGCTTGTAACAAGCCCCTTTTGTTATGCTTTTAATATTAAACTACACCCTGAGCCTTCATAGCCTCTGCAACCTTGATGAAGCCCGCGATATTCGCGCCTGCTACAAGGTCGTCGCCAAAGCCGTACTCGTTTGCTGCCTTAACAGAGTTGTGGAAGATGTTGCTCATGATAGTTCTGAGCTTTGCGTCAACCTCATCTGCGCTCCAGCTGTAACGCATGGAGTTCTGAGACATCTCAAGACCCGAAACAGAAACACCGCCTGCGTTAACTGCCTTAGAGGGAGCAATGATTACGCCGTTAGCCTTAAGGTATGCAATAGCCTCGTTTGTTGTGGGCATGTTGGAAACCTCAACGTAATACTTAAGACCGTTAGCAACCATCTGCTTAGCCTCAGGCATATCAACCTCGTTCTGTGTAGCGCAAGGCATGAGAATGTCAGCCTTAACGTCCCAGGGCTTCTGACCCTTGAAGAACTGTACGCCAAACTTGTCAGCGTAATCCTCAACGCGGTTGCGGCAGGATGCGCGCATCTCAAGCATGTAGTCGATCTTCTCGGGAGTGCTTACGCCGTCGGGATCGTAAACGTATCCGTCAGGACCCGAGATAGCGATAACCTTACCGCCAAGCTCTGTAACCTTCTTTACAGTACCCCAAGCAACGTTACCGAAACCGGATACAACAACTGTCTTGCCCTTGATATCGTCGCCAAAGTACTTAAGCATCTCGCATGTGTAGTAAACCGCGCCAAAGCCTGTCGCCTCGGGACGGATAAGCGAACCGCCATAGGGGATGCCCTTACCTGTAAGAACGCCTGTGAACTCGTCGCGAAGTCTCTTGTACTGACCGAACATATAGCCGACCTCACGCGCGCCAACACCGATATCACCTGCGGGAACGTCGGTATCTGCACCTATGTACTTCTGAAGCTCTGTCATAAAGCTCTGGCAGAAGCGCATAACCTCCATGTCGGACTTGCCCTGAGGGTCAAAGTCAGCACCGCCCTTACCGCCGCCCATGGGAAGAGAGGTAAGAGAGTTTTTGAAGGTCTGCTCAAAGCCAAGGAACTTCATAATGCTCTCGTTTACAGTGGGATGGAAACGGATACCGCCCTTGTAAGGACCGATAGCGCTATTAAACTGGACTCTGAAGCCGCGGTTCACCTGAACCTTGCCGTTATCGTCAACCCACGGAACACGGAACTTGATGATACGCTCAGGCTCAACCATTCTTTCAACAACGCCGGACTCGATATAGTCGGGGCGTGCTTCAAGCACGGGCTCGATAGACTCGAGAACTTCCTTAACGGTCTGATGGAACTCAGGCTCGTTGGGATTTCTCTTCATGACTCTTTCAAGAAGGTCATTGAGATATTGCATTTTAAAACTCATTTGTTTGTCCTCCGAAAAAACAAAATTACATTATTTATTTTATCATTTTTCATATAAAATGTCAATATAAATTTTGACATTTTTTGTAATTTTGAGGGCTTTAATATGGTAATATGCTACAAAACTGATAAAACTTTAACGTGCACTCTTCTAAAAACGCATAGCCCCGCCGAGGCGGGGCATTTCATATTAAATATTTTGCTTACTTATCTTCAATTAGATGGAAGAATAGGAGGCATAGCGTTTGCAAACAGATTTTTCAACTCCTCAACTGTTCCTGCCTTTGCCCATTGAGCCATACCATTTTTCCAAACCAAGCTGTCTGCGGTAAACTGCCCCGCAGTTGCCATTTGTGCCAAAACAGAAACTTCAAACGGCCCCGTAGGCTGTCCGTTAACCGCTATATGATATACCACAGTCGGAACAGGAGGTGGAGTTGCAATCGAGCCATTACCGGATATAGCCCCATTCATAACAGAAGCAATATTTTGACCAACCGCACCGCCGAGAGCCATACCCGCCATCACAGCCGCAGGATTAAAGCCCGCACCGCCACCGCCTAAATCAACACCACCTGCACCATTAGCTCCCATTTGACCAAGAGCTTCCGCACCTGCAACGCCAACCTCTGCCTGCTTTTCGATTTGGAATGCACCGAGATTTGCACTTTGCGTTGCCTTATGCTGTGCATATTGTGCTTCTTCGCGCTGAATACGCAAGTTTTCGGCATAGTTTTCGATGTTGGCTGCCGTCTGTCCTTGTATAGTTGCCGTTGTAACATCCGCCGTAATTGCCTTGAGTTGACGGAAACCGTCACTTGATTTGTCAATTTCAATCGCACTAATGTCCACGCCGGATACAGTAACACCGAAATTTTCAGCCAAACGTTCTTTCAAATCATATTCAATAGTATCATTGATTTGAGATACTTTGCTTTCGATTTGAACAACGGGGATGTTGTGAGCTGCAGGGGCATTGGCAACAGCATCTTTAACATAACGATTAACCGCATCACGAATTTGGTGCTGGAAGTCTTCAAGATTAAAGTTGCTGAGTCTATGTAATTTGATGAACTCACGATAATCAGCAATGTCAAAGCTAACAGTACCTCTAACAGCGACGGGAACACCAAAGTCAGAAAATCGCGGATCATACACATCAAAGAACGGCACACCAAACTTCACCTGGATAATACGGGCAAGATTGATGAAATAAATCTCTGCCTGGAACGGAGTACCACCCTCATACGCCAAACCGATAACGCTTGACAGTACGGGAAAGTTAGCAGTTTTAATTGTCTGATCAAAAGGACCAACAATGAAATCCTGCATTGTGCCGTCTTTCTGCTTATAAACAAATACGGCAACTTCACCGTCTTTTACTCGCAGAGAAGACCCCCAGCGAATAGAGTTTTCTCTAACAGTTTCGCCCTGCTGAACACCGGAAGGATGCCACTTCCAAATAAGATACGAAGGCTCATCACAACGTATCTCGTCCATCAAACCGCCTTTGCGGTTGTTTCTATCGAATAATCCCATATCCGTTCCTCCTTACTTCTTTTTGCCTTTTTTGTTGGTTGTTTTATATACACACCACAAAATCAGGGCTACCATAATGATATCCAAGCCAGCAAAATCACCTTTTACAATTCGGATAACTTCGTAAATACCAAGAAGAACAACTACAATTCCAAAAATAGGATTGGGGAATGTTGCTGTGAATTTTGAA
Source organism: Eubacteriales bacterium (assembly GCA_045660295.1). Lineage (GTDB taxonomy): Bacteria > Bacillota > Clostridia > Oscillospirales > CAG-272 > RGIG8775. Next base: position 1,427 of record JAZRDN010000003.1, on the reverse strand, counting down.
ACGGCAGCACTAAATTTATTTGCTACATGAGCAACTCGCTCTTTGCTGACTTGCTTTGTGGTTTGGTCGTATAAACTTTGAATTTTCACAAAATCAGAATCGTTTCCAAATGCTAATTTCGCCTTTTGATAGCACTGCTCAAATTTTGCCAACCATGCATTAAAGACTGCTTCGTTGTATTCTCCGGTAATACTGATTGAAGCCAAAATCATGAACTCAAAGATATCTTCTTTTGTATTTGAAATTGGGAAGTTACGAATTAAAGTAACTTTCTGCTCATCAGATGTGGCTTGCTCAATTTTAGAAGAAAAAGCCTTAATAGCACTTGCACTCTGTGCCCCTCGTAATTCATAGCCACAAGAAGGACAAACAGAAACAAATGCCCCTAACACTTCACCGCAATTAGGGCATTTATGTATTTCTCCGTCATAGGTGGTTTTTCTTTGGTTTGTTGAACTGTTATTCTCTACCGCTTTACCACAGTTTGCACAAAATTTTGCACCTTCGGCAAGTTCTTGCCCACAGTTAATACAATATTTCATGTTTACCTCTTTTCTTTAGGCAAATATGCCTTGTTTGCCAAATCTAAAACCTCTTGCGTTTTTTCTTCGCTATAGCCCAATTTTCGCATAGCCCACATAACGGCAAGTTCCTTTTTGTCCATCCCAATTTGGATTGTGTCATTACTGACTTCAATATATTTTTGTAATTCTTTATATTTGGGCTTAAGAGATTGACTTCGTTTCCATTTTTCATAAGTGCTCATTAACCATGAGGCAGCATCGTTAATAAAAACTGAAATCATTTTTTGCCCAGCTTCTGTTATGCTGGTTTCTGCAGAATCGGCAATACCATTGGTTATCCTTTTTAATCGTGTTGAATCCGTGCTGTTATTCATATCCTTTATTCCTCCGTTAAAATTGTTTCTTGACTGCATCGCATATATCGCCGATATTGCAATCTAAATACTCACATATACGTAAAAGAACAGACAGTGCCACTTCTTCATTACGTCGCATTTTAGTCATTGTTCCTGTGGCAATGTTCAAATCCTTTCTCAAAGTAGCAGGAGAAATATTCTTTTCAATGAGCAATATCCACAGCTTTTTATAGCTTATTTCCATACGCACACTCCCATTTATGATATATCTCAAATATATTATAAACCAAATCGGCAAGAAAGTCAACACATTTCAGCAAAATCACAGCTATAATTCGCAATTTCTTGCGAATTTATAAAAATATGCACAAAAAAAGACGAGTTGAAACTCGTCTTTTTGTTAGCGTCCATTGAAAACCGAATAAAGTTAATAGGAAGTGTAGAAAGAAACTCAAGTTAATTGTTTTGAACATAAAAGTTCAAGCCCTCGGTCTATTAGTATCGGTCAGCTAAATACATTACTGTACTTACACCTCCGACCTATCAA
>JAZRDN010000002.1:0-6034 GCA_045660295.1 Eubacteriales bacterium | reverse complement strand
CATTTAAAAGTTAGTTTTAAACACGATGTTCTTTCTTTGGCACAAAAGGCGCAAAGAAAGAACCAAAGAAACGCCGCTTGGGGCGTGTCGCTCGTTGCGACGAGCGAGCCAAGGCGCCGCCTTGACAATCCGCGAGCTTTTAAAAAAGCTCGACCAAAACTTTTGGCGCAGGTTGCGGTGCGAACACAGTGCGAGGCGGTTGGTCAAAAAGCACAACAAAAAGAGTGTAGAAATGGCGAAAATTTTATATGTATTTTTTCTAATTCGCTTGATTTTTTTGAGGAAATATGTTATTATAATATTAGTAATCTTTTTGCGGGGCTTTTTTTCCGCAGACCAAGACATACCAGAAGCCGCGGAAACCGACGGAACAGTGGAATCGACCACATGGGAACCGCGCGCAATATCAGCCGACCGTCTGGGCAAGCCCTCTCCTTACAGGATAGCTGAGGATAGGACTGCCCTTTTGTTTTTTACGGGCGAAAAAGAAAGGAAAAATTATGAAAAAAATAGGAATTATCATGGGTAGCGACAGCGACCTTCCGGTAGTTGAAAAAGCTATTAACACACTCAAGGAGTACGGCGTACCTTTTGAGGTACACGTTTACTCGGCTCACAGAACCCCCACTGAGGCAAAGGAGTTCTCTCAGAACGCGCGCGCAAACGGCTTTGGCGCTATCATCGCCGCCGCAGGTATGGCGGCTCACCTTGCGGGCGCTATCGCCGCAAACACCACTCTCCCCGTCATCGGTATCCCCGTAAAGGGCGGTGTGCTTGACGGCATGGACGCACTCCTCGCCACAGTTCAGATGCCCTCGGGCATGCCCGTTGCCACAGTAGCGGTAAACGGCGCGGCTAACGCGGCTCTGCTGGCTATTCAGATACTCGCCGTGACCGACGCCGAGCTTGCAAGCAAGCTGGACGAGGCTCGCAAGGCGGGCGCGGAGAAGGTTCTGGCTAAGAACGCGGCTATTGAGGCGCAGTACAACGCCTGACCCGAAAGTTTTATATTTATACCAATACCACGGAGATACAAGAATGAGAAAAACCAAAGAAGCATGCGGTGTATTCGGCATATACACGCCTACAAAGTCACAGGATGTCGCCACATCCACCTACTACGGGCTTTACGCTCTCCAACACAGAGGACAGGAAAGCTGCGGCATCGTAGTCAACGACGACGGAGTATTCCACGCCCACGTTGACAACGGCACGGCAAGCGAGGTCTTTGACGCCAACACTCTGGCAAGCCTCGGCACGGGCAACATGGCTATCGGACACGTCCGCATGGGAACGTCCTCAACCAAGGGGCGCGCCAACGCTCAGCCGTTGGTGGTAAACCACATCAAGGGGCAAATGGCGCTGGCTCACAACGGCACGCTTACCAACGCCGTTGAATTAAAGCGCGAATTCGAGCTTAAGGGCTCTATCTTCCAGACGTCCAGCGACGCCGAAATAATGACCTACGTCATCACGGGCGAGCGTCTTCAGGCGCCTTCCATAGAGGAAGCGCTCAACAAAGCCATGTACAGGCTAAAGGGCGCTTACGCCATTCTTATAATGTCTCCGCAAAAGCTGGTTGCCTGCCGCGACGAGTACGGCATGAAGCCTATCTGCTACGGCATGAAGTCCGACGGAAGCTACGTCATCGCCTCCGAAAGCTGCGCGCTGAACGCCGTGGGCGCAAAGCTCATCCGCGACCTTGAGCCGGGCGAGATAATAGTTATAAAGGACGGAGAGGTGGAGTCTATAAAAGACCACTGCGGCAAAAAGCCCAATGCCTCTTGCGTATTTGAGTATATATACACAGCCCGCCCCGACTCTGTTATAGACGGAACCTCGGTGCACGAGGCGAGAGTCCGCGCGGGAGAATTCCTTGCGAAGGAGCACCCCGTTGACGCCGACGTGGTTATCGGCGTTCCCGATTCGGGACTTGACGCGGCTACGGGCTACGCCCGCGAGTCGGGTATTCCCTACGAGGTGGGTATCCTCAAGAACAAATATATCGGACGAACCTTTATAGTTCCGGGTCAAAAGACCAGAGAAAACATGGTTCGCATAAAGCTCAACCCCATTGAGTCGGTGCTCAAGGGCAAAAAGATAGTGATGGTTGACGACTCTATCGTCCGCGGAACAACACTTCAGCGTCTTGTCAGCCTCGTGCGCGAGGCGGGGGCAAAGGAGATTCATCTCCGCATATCCTCACCTCCCTTTATCCGCCCCTGCTATTACGGAACCGATATCGACTCCACCGACAAGCTCATAGCCTGCCGCCACAACAGCATGGAGGACATCGCCAAGGAGCTGGGCGCGGACAGCGTGGGTTATCTCAGTGTGGAGCACGCGAAACAGCTCGCCACCGAGAAGGGCTTGACATTCTGCACGGCATGCTTTGACGGACAGTACCCCATAGAGCCCCCCAAGCCGCTTGACCCCAACGACATAAATTTGGACAGAAAGCTGTCTGACAAACCAAAGAAGCAATAAATTTTTGACTTGAAAGGAAATAACGAACATGAAAAGTTACAGTGAAAGCTACAAGGCGGCAGGAGTTGACATCACTGCCGGATACCGTGCGGTAGACCTTATGAAAAAGCACATCGCGCGCACAAAAAACGAGGGCTGTCTTGACGACGTAGGCGGCTTTGGCGGCTGCTTCGGACTTCCCGTGGCTGGCATGGAGGAGCCTGTTCTCGTTTCGGGCACCGACGGCTGCGGAACAAAGGTTAAAATGGCAATACTCATGGACAAGCACGACACCATAGGCATCGACGCGGTAGCAATGTGCGTAAACGACATCATCTGCTGCGGCGCAAAGCCCCTGTTCTTCCTTGACTACATCGCTTGCGGAAAGAATATCCCCGAGAAGATAGCAGACATCGTCGGCGGCGTTGCCGAGGGCTGTGTTCAGTCGGGCGCGGCGCTTATCGGCGGCGAGACTGCCGAGCACCCCGGCATGATGCCCGAGGAAGAATACGACCTGGCGGGCTTCGCTGTAGGTATCGTTGACAAGAAAAAGATTCTTGACAACGAGAGAATGGCTGAGGGCGACGTGGTTATCGCGCTGGCTTCCAGCGGCGTTCACTCCAACGGCTTCTCGCTGGTTCGTAAGGTGTTTGATATCGACAACAACCCCGCATCTCTCTACACCCCCTGCGACGACCTTGGCGGCAAGAGCGTTGCCGAGACACTTCTTACACCCACAAGAATATACGTAAAATCTATCCTCGCGCTCCTTGAAAAGGTAGACGTAAAGGGCATCAGCCACATCACGGGCGGCGGCTTCTACGAAAATATTCCGCGTTCTATCCCGAAGGGTCTTACCGCTAAGATAAACAAGTCGGCTGTCAAGGTTCTCCCCATTTTCGAGCTTATCGCAAAGACAGGCAACATTCCCGAGCGCGATATGTACAACACATACAACATGGGCGTTGGTATGAGCGTTGTAGTTCCCGCGGCAGAGGCTGACAAGGCTCTTGAGATACTTCGCGCAAACGGCGAGGACGCTTACCTTATCGGTGAGATAATCAAGGGCGACGACGGCGTTATCTTGGAGTAAGACATGGCAGAAAAGAAAATAGGCGTTCTCGTTTCGGGCGGCGGAACAAATCTCCAGGCGCTTATCGACGCCGAAAAGCGCGGTGAGCTTGGCGAGGGTAAAATAACCCTTGTAATAGCCTCAAAGCCCGACGTTTACGCACTCGAAAGAGCGAAAAACAACAACATAGAGGGCAAAGTTCTCGCGAGAAAAGAGTACGACAGCATAGCCGACTACTCGGGGGCTCTTGCCGATACACTTGAAGAGGCGGGCATTGACCTCGTGGTGCTTGCGGGCTTCCTTACAATAATCGACGAGCAGGTTTACGAAAGATTTCCAAACCGCATACTTAACGTCCACCCCGCGCTTATTCCCTCTTTCTGCGGAAAGGGATTTTACGGACTTCACGTCCACGAAGCGGCGCTCCAAAAAGGCGTAAAGGTTTCGGGCGCAACGGTACATATCGTCACCCCCGAATGTGACGCGGGTCCCATAGTTCTTCAAAAGGCGGTTGAAGTCAAGCAGGACGACACCCCCGAAACACTCCAAAAGCGCATAATGGAAGAAGCCGAATGGAAAATCCTCCCCGAAGCGGTTAAGCTGTTCTGCGAGGATAGAATAACCGTAAAGGACAATAAGGTTTATATAAAATAGTTATCCCGTAGGGCGGGAGCAAGCCCCGCCCTGCAACACACCAATTTAAAATTCAATTTTGGAGAAAACATATGAAAATCAAGGCAATCAAAGACGAGCTTAACTCCCTTGCCTACCACGGCAGAGGAATCATTATCGGCAAGAGCGCCGACGGCAAAAAGGCTGTAACAGCCTACTTTATCATGGGCAGAAGCGAAAACAGCCGCAACCGCGTTTTCGTTGCCGAGGGCGACGCTATGCGTACCAAGGCTTTTGACGAGGCGAAAATGGTTGACCCCCACCTTATCATCTACTACCCCGTAAGAGTTCTCGGCAACAAGACTATCGTCACTAACGGCGACCAGACCGACACTATCTACGACCTTATGGACAAGCAGATGACATTTGAGCAAGCGCTCAGAACAAGAGAGTTTGAGGACGACAAGCCCAACTTCACCCCCAGAATTTCGGGTATCATTCACCGCGAGAACGGCGACATGAACTACGCAATGTCAATTCTTAAGAGCGCAGAGGGTGACGACAGCTCCTGCGAGAGATTTACATACGCTTACCAGAACCCCATTGCGGGCAAAGCAAAGTTCATCCACACCTACAACTGCGACGGCAATCCCCTCCCCTCCTTTGAGGGCGAGCCCAAAACACTTGAGCTCCCCGATGTGGATATCGACACTCTTACAGACCTTATCTGGACTAACCTTAACGAAGACAACAAGGTTTCGCTGTTTGTAAGATATATTGACATTGCCACAGGCGAGAGCGACACAAGAATAGTAAATAAAAACGTGTGAGGTATAAATGATGAAAGAATTTGAACTCAAATACGGCTGTAACCCCAACCAGAAGCCCTCGAAGATTTTCATGGCAGACGGAAGCGAGCTTCCCATTGAGATCCTCAACGGCAGACCGGGTTACATAAACTTCCTTGACGCGTTCAACTCCTGGCAGCTTGTCAAGGAGATAAAGGAGGCTCTCGGTATGCCCGCGGTCGCTTCCTTCAAGCACGTAAGCCCTACCTCGGCGGCTATAGGTCTCCCCCTCTCCGAAAAGCTCAAAAAGGCTTGCTTCGTTGAAGACATCGAGGGTCTTGACGAGTCTCCCCTTGCCTGCGCCTACGCCAGAGCGAGAGGTACCGACAGAATGTGCTCCTTCGGCGACTGGGTAGCGCTTTCCGACGTCTGCGACGTTACCACCGCGCTTATGATAAAGCGCGAGGTCTCCGACGGCATCATCGCCCCCGGCTACGAGCCCGAGGCACTTGAAATTCTCAAGTCCAAGAAAAAGGGCGGCTACAATATAGTAAAGATTGACGAAAACTATATTCCCGCTCCCATCGAGCAGAAGCAGGTTTACGGCATCACCTTTGAGCAGGGACGCAACAACTTCGAGATAAATCCCGCGCTTCTCTCCAACATCGTTACAGAGAAGAAGGAGCACCCCGAAAGCGCTGTCCGCGACCTTATCATTGCTCTTATCACACTTAAATACACACAGTCCAACTCTGTTTGCTTCGCCGTTGACGGTCAGGCTATCGGCGTTGGCGCGGGTCAGCAGTCGAGAGTTCACTGCACCAGACTCGCGGGCGGCAAGGCTGACACATGGTTCTTGCGCCAGAACGACAAGGTTCTCGCGCTTCCCTTCAAGCCCGAGCTTGGCAGACCCGACCGCGACAACGTTATCGACGGTTACATCAACCAGAACGAGGAGGACGTTTGCGCTGACGGCAACTGGCAGAAGTACTTCACCACCCGCCCCGAGCCCTTCACACGCGAGGAGCAGAGAGCGTACCTTGATACTATCACAGGCGTGGCGCTCGGCTCTGACGCATTCTTCCCCTTTGACGAC
>JAZRDN010000001.1:0-12596 GCA_045660295.1 Eubacteriales bacterium | reverse complement strand
AGAAATTTTCGAGTTCCGTTCTCGCACATACTTATTATGCTTGTACTTCTCTCTTCGTTGTTCAATTTTCAATGACCGTTTCACTGCCCCGTTTTCGCGACAGCTTTGTTATTATATCACAATCGTTTTCCTTTGTCAATAGGTTTTTGAAAAAAATTTGAGATTTTTTGAAAAAATTTTTCGACACTCTTTTCGGTATATTCCACACGCGCGTATATATAATAATGTAGGAAACCGACACGCGTTTTCGAGGGGGGCAAAATGCCGTATTTCAACTATCACGCCAAGGCAAAAAAATTAATTCTCGAGGGCAAGCTGAAAGAGTACCGCTTCTGCGAAAGCTACAACTCGATATCGCCCGCGCTCGTTCTGATTTTCGACGACCCCAAGCACCCCGCCATGCCGATACGCGAGCACAGATGGAGTGAATACCTTCCCCTGCTTGAAAAATTCGGCAAAGGAGAGCGACGAGAGCAAGATTTTCGAGAACATTAAAAATTTCTCAAAAAATTTCAAAAAACCTATTGACAAACTCTTTTTGTTATGATATAATAGTCAAGCTGATTGATGGCCCTATGGTCAAGCGGCTAAGACGACGCCCTCTCACGGCGTAATCGTGGGTTCGATTCCCGCTAGGGTCACCAAAAAACATCCGAACTTTGTTCGGATGTTTTTTTATTCTTTCTCACAACCAATTAGCAAGGAGCTGAATCTTAACGATTCAGCTCCTTGAAATAAATTATTGTTTTGCGGCTTAGTTAGTTTTTGTGTCGGATTTTCGCGCCTTTTTGAAAAAAAGGCGCCCCAAAAACTTTTGGCGCATGGAGAGTATTTGTTTAGCTCTGTGCCCCTATTCTTAGTTCGCGACAACTGCTTAGGACGTTTAGTGCGTAGCCGTTACAATAGCTACCGCAAGCGTTGGGGTCCCCCTCCCCAAACGCTCCAGCGCGGAAGCCCGCGCGGCTGGTCGCTTGCGACCTTGTGAGCGAAGCGGGCGATTTGGTCAGCGCCCGATTGATTGCGTAACATAGCGTCACGCATCCCACTCGGTGTTTAAAAAACACCTCGTTAGCTTTAGGCATATGTTTGTACGCTAAAATTCAATTCACCGCACAAACCCACGCACCCAAAGCAAAGGAGCGCGTGTTCAGCGTGCGACTGGTGGCAACGACCGCTATGTTTGCACCGCACACAGAACGCTGACCAATCGCCCGCGCGGGCTTCCGCGCAAACAATAATTTATGTTTGTATTCAAACACAAAAAGGGCTAAGTCTTAACGACTCAGCCCTTTTTTACATCAAATCTTTATTTCTTAGCTCGTCCGTCATACTCGTTATAGCGCTTATAGCTTCCGCGACTTTGGATGCGGTCGTTGAGTATAAAGCCGATAACACGCGCGCCGATCTGCTCAAAGCGCTCGAGAAGTTTGCCGGTAGCATCGGTGCGGGAGATGTTGGCCCTCACTACCGCGACGTAGCCCATAACGTGCTTTTTATAAAGCAGGGCATCGGTAACCACCAAGCAGGGTGGGGTATCTATAATAATATAGTCGTAGTCCTTCGAAAGCTCCGCAAAGAGCTTCTCGGTTCTGGGGCATGCGATAAGCTCGGCGGGGTTAGGGGGGATAGCACCTGCCGCAATCACGTCCAGACCCTCATAATCGGTCTTTTGACGGCAAAATCTACCATTCTCGCTCATATCCTCTACGCCCGAAAGCAGCTCGGAAAGTCCGGGCGCGCTATTGAGCTTAAGCGTGGGAGCGACCTGCGGCTTTCGCATATCCGAGTCGATAAGAAGAACTTTTTTGCCGCTCTCAGCAAGGCTTATCGCCACGTTTATACACGTCATGGTCTTTCCCTCTCCGGGGGCGGAGCTGGTAAAGGCTATTATATTACATCCCTCGTCAGTATTAGCGAAAAGGATGCTTGTACGGACAGACTTATAAGCCTCGGTCACAGCGAAAGGGCTGTTCTCGTTTATTACGTGCTGGAGTCTGCTATTTTTTCTGTTATACGCCATATCTGTTCTCCAAATCATTTTTTATTACCGCGACGCACGGTCGACCTTGCCGCACCGTCGATATTGGGTATAACCCCAAGCACGGGGACGTTCGGGAAGGCTTCCGTAAGCGCCTCCTCGCTCCTTACCACCGTATCAATCAGAAGTCCAAGGAATATCAGCGCGCAAGCGACTACCGCGCCAATCAAAAAACCGACAAGGGTTATCTGACGAACGTCGGGTGACGACGGGCTTGAAGAAAAGGTAGCGGGCTGAAGAAGCTTATTGGACGTAGCTCCTATCTTTTGAGGAACCTCATACTGAAGCACCTCGGTAACAGTAGCGGCGATAAACTTTGCCACTCTCGGGTCGCTGGCTCTCGCCTTTACGGTGAGAATTTCGGTCTGGTTTTCCTGATAAGCCGAGATCATGCCCGCGATAGAGCCTGTGCTGAACTTATAGTCCAAAAGGAATTCGTACTCCTCATAGCCCTCCTCGCCAAGACGCGCCTTTTCCTGATACTCCTCAACCGTTTCAAGGGCGCTTTCGAGAACAGACTGCGATTTAAGCACCACGAGGTAGAGCTGGAGCGCTCCCTGAGACGCCATCATGCTCGCCGAGTCGAGTCTTCCGCTGGTATTACCGTTGCTATTATTATATATGTAGAGCATCGAGGTTGACGTATACATGGGAGTTATTGCGTGCGAAGCATAGAAATTAGCTCCCACTCCGCAGACCAACGCCAGTACGACCACCAACCATATTTTTGAGACGATTGCTTTAAGCAAGCGCTCAAGTGAAATTTCTCTTACCATAACCTACCTCGCAGTTAATCATATTCATATGTACTATATCACAAAATCACGAAAATGTCAATAGTATAGCAATACAAAAATGCTGTCGAATCAGCGTTCCGCGTTTAGCCGACGAGTGGGCTGCGGCGCCTCCGCCGCCCATTTTCGAGCGAAGCCGCAATGACGGCACAGGGGATGCACCAAGCTGTGGTTAGCAAAGCCCTCGGCTATCGAGGCGGCGGGGTCGCGCGCCAGTATTTCATCAAGCGACTCCGCGCGCAGGTCGCCAAGCGTTATCTCTCCGTCGGCGTCCAAACAGCACGGAACCACACGCCCGTCAAAGAGGACGGCGACGTGATCCTTCATGGCGTAGCAGAAGCCGTGAGCACCGTAATCGGGCGCGCTTCCGTCAAGCGCGGGCCAGTCGAAGCGCTCGCCGTATTCGAGATACACGCTCTCGCCTATCTTCATTCCGCTTCGGTTCTCGCGCCATCGGTCGGGGAAAAATTCCTTAAGTCGGCTAAGGATAGCCCCGTTTTCGGCGTTCCTTGGCGCGGCGAGTGACTCGCCGTCAAGATTCCACAGGCGCAAGACCGCAATGACCCCCGCCCTGCCCAGCTCCTTCGCCGCAAAGAAGCAGTCAGAAAGATATTTTTCCATATCAACCGCTCCGTCATTCGCCTCAAACGAGTGGAGCGAGATGCTTATTTTGTATAGCTTGTCAGCCTTGTCCTCAAGGAGCGCAAGGCGGTCGCAAAGAAGCGTACCGTTGGTGGTTATGCTGACCTTAAGCCCCTCGCCCGCGGCGATATCGATAAGCGTGCCGAGGTCGGGGTGCAGAAGCGGCTCACCCATCACGTGGAGATATACGTAATCGGTGTAAGGCGCTATCTTTTTTGCGTAAATGGCAAAATCCTCGCAGGACACAAAGCCCGTCTCTCGACGAGTTCCGCGACAAAACTCGCAACTCAGGTTGCAGAGGTTGGTTATTTCTGTGTAAATTTTAGCGAATCTCTTTACGGGCTTTGGCATACGAAGTCTCCTTTTTATTTATACGCTCTCCTTCTTTGAAAGCCCCAACAGCTTTCTTATCTGCTTGACCTGAAGCATAGGGATAGCCACCGCAAGGCAGATGGCGAAATCGGGGGCAAGGAAGCCGCCGTTGTAAACGATAGAATAAACCACCTTACCCATTCCCTCGGGCGCCCACTGACCCCAGATAAACACGCCTGTCACAAAGTGGCAGAGGAAACGGATAACAGTCACCGCCCCCATGCCAACGTACGCGCCGAGCTTGAATTTTTTCGCAAAAGCTCCCGACAGACCGAGAACCGTAAAGGGCACGATATAGTCAAAAAGCGCGCAGATGACCACGATAAACGCGGTGTTACAGTAGATAAACACGTCGCCCTGTATAACAGCCTGCGCCAGCTGTGTCAGCGAATAGGCAAACGCCGTTCCGAGTCCGATCCTTGAGCCGTATTTGATTCCTATAAACATAATAGGAAGCATGCTTGCAAGTGTGACCGAGCCGCCCATGGGCATTTTCCAGAGCGTTATCCAGCTCAGGGCGAACGCGAGTGCTATCATAATGGCGCACTCAACCATTGTCAAAGTTTTTTTGCTTCTCATATCGAAGCCTCCTTAGAATTAAATTAACCGCACGGAAATCCGTGCGGTAACTAATTCTGAGTAAACAAAATCTTCCTACGACGGCATTATCCGTATCAGGTTAAGGGTTCGGAAAGGTTCCATCTCAGCCGACTGCGTCAGCACCCCTGATTTCTATGCGGTTTAAGTTATGATATCACAAATTTCTCCCCGTGTCAAGATGTTTTTTGGAAAATTAGTTGTTTTTGAGGGGCGGGGCGCTTTTTACGAAAATCGGCGGAAGAATCCGCGACGTATCCGGCACCAATTCCAACAAGGGCATCTTCTCCAACGAGCACGAGGAATACACCGAATGTACCAAGTACATGGCGGAGGTAAACCGAAACGCTTACAGGCTCATCGAGTATTTCGACAAAAAATACGGCAGATAATTTGGCTATTGACATAATTTTTCCAATATGCTATAATTGAATTGGAATAAATCCCGCGTATGGCGGGAAAAATCAAGAAAACGGAGGTAATTACAATGAGCAAATACGACGGAACAAAAACACAAAAAAACCTTATGGCGGCTTTTTCGGGCGAGTCCGAGGCGAGAAACAAATATACCTATTTCGCATCGGTGGCGAAGAAAGAGGGCTATGAGCAGATATCCGCGCTTTTCTTAAAGACCGCGGAGAACGAAAAGGAACACGCAAAGATGTGGTTCAAGGAGCTTGAGGGAATCGGCAATACCGCCGCAAACCTTCTCCACGCCGCCGAGGGCGAGAACTACGAGTGGACCGATATGTACGAGGGCTTCGCCAAGGACGCCGAGGAGGAAGGCTTCACCGAGCTTGCCAAGAAGTTCAGACTGGTTGCCGCCATCGAAAAGAGCCACGAGGAACGCTACCGCGCGCTTCTCAACAACGTAGAGAGCGCTCAGGTCTTTGAAAAGAGCGAGGTAAAGGTTTGGGAGTGCCGCAACTGCGGACATATCGTTGTGGGCACTAAGGCGCCCCAGGTCTGCCCCACCTGCGCGCATCCCCAGAGCTACTTCGAGCTCCACGAGGCAAATTATTGATTTAGTTAGTTTTTGTCGGGGGTGTTAAGAGGAGCATATAAATGGGATTTGCGGAGCAAATTTGCGGTGTTCAGCCGCAAAACGATTTTTTGGCATGTTTCATTTGGTTCATTTTTTGTCGCGTGACAAGAAATCAACACGCCCCGCCGACGAGGGACAAACATTAATTCAACACGACACGCAAAAAGCAGACGCATAGCGTCTGCTTTTTTAATATTAAGTTAAGCGCCAATCAGCGGCGGCGTCTTGAGCTTGACATAGAGGAGACAAGACGAAACACCGCAAACACCGCTATCAACAGAACCGCAACGCCCACCAGCTTAGCCCACATATGCGCAAAGATACAGAAGCAAGCGTAAACGGCAACCAGCGAAACCGCTACGAACAGCAGCTTGTACGCCATTGACAGACCCTTGATATATCTCTTTCCCGCGCTGTAGCTATGTACGACAACCACCGCAATCGTCGACTCAAAGAGCGCCAAGGCAAGCACGTACAGATTTTCAAGCCATCCGCCCCAGAATATCTCAAGAGCGGCGATGAGAAGCAACACCGTTGACGCGGCGACCCTTATCAGGTCACGGTCAATTACGGCATCCACCAAACAAACGATATACACCAAGCCCGCCAGCGCGCTCAAAACCGCGATAGCAACGTCAGAACACTTTATATCTATTCCCGCCAGAACGAAAACCGGACCTATCACCGCCAAAACAGCGACCGCGGCGCTCAACATAAGCGCGGGGCCCTTGCTTCTGCGCTCAAAGCTTACACCCGAACAACCGTCAAAGGCGGTTTCGTGAATGTTTTTCATGCTCTTTTGGGGTATGCCGAGGACCAGCTCCTCACAGTTGCAGAACGCCTGCGCCTGAATATGCAAATTCGTAAGGTTGTTTATTCGGCTGAGGTTCGAGCAGTTCGCAAACGCCTTCTCTTTTATAAGGGTAATACCCGAAGAAAGCACCACCTGCTCAAGCAAATAACAGTCGGCAAAAGCCTCCTCGGACACCTCTTTCAAGTTCTTCGAAAGACTGATATACCGCAACCCCGTATTTGAGAAGGCGCGCTTACCGATATTGTTCACGGTATCGGACAAGGTTATTTCGGAAAGAGAGGAATCGTTTTCAAAAGCACTATCGCCAATACTCATCAGCTTGTCCGAGCATCTGAACGAGCTCAGCCCATTGCAGTTCTTAAAAGCGCCCGCACCGATCTGCTTGACCCTATCGGGCAGCTCGACGTTATCAATCGCCGAGCAGTTAAGAAAGGCGTTAGCCTCGATCTTAGCGAGCTTGCACGAGGACGCAAAGGTTACGGATTTGAGCTGACGGCAATTTTCGAAGGCACTTTCGCCTATGCCGGCAACGTTTTCGGATATTTCAACAGATTCTATCGAGTTATTGGCAAAAACATTGGCGGCGATATACTTAACATCACTCGGAATAATAACGTGCCGCCCCAACTGATTAGAGATCACGCCCATCAGTCTGCCGTTTTCAATACGGAAGATGCTTGTGTCATAGCTGCCGTCATGAGCGGAATCCTCGGGCGAATCGACGAATATTTTTACACCGCCTTCATATTCCCCTTCAGGCTCAGCCGCGGTAATATATTTCAAAATGCGCTTCGCCACCTCGTCCTGCGCTACACAGTAGCGCTCGCTTCTGAAGAACTCTCTTAACGCGGCATCAAAATTGTTGCGTTTATCTATGTTATCGTCCGGTATAGGACGGTACTCGATTCTCGGTCTGTCCTTCGCGAAGCGGTCTGCCTCTATCCAGCCCTTCTCCTTCTTAAACGCGTCGCAGCCTACATCGCGCGAATTGGGAGTAGAAACGTAAACGAAGCATTTACAGCTTCTGATAGCCTCTTTAAGATAAGCCTCGTAATTCTCGGGTGCGCCGATTCCGTGCTGAAGATTTCTCTGCGACCAGAAGCACTTTAATCCGTTATCCACCTCTAAGTATTCAACCAAGTTACGCGCGATATCTCCGTCCTTGCTGGAATAGAGAATAAAAACATCTCTGGGCATATTCGGCACGAATATACCTTCGTCTATTTTACTCGCCTCGACTTCATAACGCAACATATACTCGCCGCATTTTTGATTGTTTTTGCCGTTATAAGCCTTTTGTATGAAGGTGTTTACGTAGTTGATATACTCTTTCTTAAGCGACTTGATAAGAACGTCGGTGATAAGGTCTACCGCGTCCTCGGCAAGGTCGTCTATTCTTTCGGTTATGTCCTCTATCGCCTGTATAGCCGTATCGCGGTTGCTATCACAAAGATCATTGTAAAAATTGGCTATAAGATCGTCGGGGCTTTCCTTCAAAATATTACCGCAACACTCGCTGACCTTGTTTAAGCTGACGTACTCCTTTTTCAAGGTCTTATCCAGAAGCACTCGGTACTTTCTCAGCTTCTCGAGCTGTTCCCTGCTCAGATGCGTTATGATATCGGAAGTCTCGTCATTAAACTCCGCGCCGCAGGCAGGACAGTGCAATTTACCATCGACCTTTTCAAGCTTGCCCCAGTTACAGTTGGGACATATATTCATCTCTTGAGACATGATCTCACCTCTTTAAACAAAAATTCCGCACCAAAATATCCAACACTTCATTAATTGATACAATTGTATCACATAATTTTACAAATTTCAATATGTTAAAGAAAATATTGTTAAGCGCACTTAAGCGTTACGCCCCACAGGAAGTTTTTCGGCGTCGCTTATGACACCGTCAAGGTCGCGTAGCCTTTGTAGCCGCGCGCACGCGGCCAAATTGACGGTTTCGAAGCAATTTGCGGCGTTTAGCCGCAAAAATCAATTTCTAAAGAATCACTTGCGATTCCACTTTTCATTTTTGCGCCTTTGGCTTCAAAAAGAAAAAGCGGATAAAAAGATTTACGCCCTATAAAACAGTTGTGCAGTGCATTTGAAAGTTAGTTTTAAGCACGATGTTTTTTCTCTTCCTTTCTTGCGAAAGAGAAAAAGAACCCAAAAGAGAATACGCGTTTCTAAGGCTCAGGAGCTTTCGCCCTCTGCGGAGGGCGAGCCAAGGCTCTGCCCGGAGTGCCGTGAGCTTTTGAAAAAGTTTGACCAAAACTTTTTTCGCGGAGATAGTGCGAACATAGTGCTAAAAACATTGATTTAGCGTACAATCACTTACACCAACAGCAAAGCCTCCCGTGTTTGACGGGAGGCTGTTTTACGTATCATTTTTCCATATGGTTTAGAGTGTCATCTTGCGTTGCTTTTCACGTTGTGTGTGCACAAATTCGCAAGCGGACACTCGCCGCACTTGGGCGAGCGCGCGTTACAGACGTCTCTGCCAAACTGCACTATGCGGTGGCAAAAATCGCTCTGCTCCTCGGGTGCTATAAGCTCGGTCATTATCTTCTCGGTTTTTATCGGGTCCTTGTTGCTTTCGGGATACGCCCCAAGCCTTCCGCAGATGCGTATGCAATGGGTATCTGCCACTATGGCGGGAAGCTTGTAGACGTCTCCGCGCAACAGGTTGGCTATCTTTCGCCCAACCCCGGGGAAGCGCAAAAGCTCGTCCATATCCGCGGGCAACACTCCGCCGTATTCGCCCACGAGCATCGCACAAGAGTCCTTGATGTTCGCCGCCTTTGTTCGAAAAAGTCCGCACGGCTTAACAATTTCTTCTATATCCGACAGTTCGCCCTCGGCGAGCGCCTTTGCGGTGGGATATTTCTTAAAAAGCTCCCTGCAAACGATGTTGACTCTCGCATCGGTACACTGCGCGGACAGTCTGCCCATGACCAACAATTTCCATGGCTCGCCGTCAAACTCAAGGGCGCAGACCGCATCGGGATATATTTTTTTCAATCCTCCCACGACTTGAGCGAAAAGCGCCTTTTTTTCTTTTTTGGTCATGGCTATTTCCTCTTAACTATCATCACGCGGGTGACGGTATCGAAATCAACGTCGGGCTTGATGACCGCCGAAACCGTGCGGTTATTGCCGTCAAAGGTCTTTTCGACCACTGTTCCGATACTGAAACCGTATGGATAAACGCTTCCCTCACCCGAGGAGATTATCTTATCGCCGACCTCTATATCGGCGAACTCGTTGATATAATTCATGGCGCAGCTTCCGCTTCCGCGAAGCCCCAGCGAGCCGTCAACTATGCCGCGCGCTCCGCTTCGCGCGCAAAGCGCGCTGACAGATGCGGCGTTTTCAAGTATAGTCGAGACCTTACAGAAATTAAGACCCACAGACTCGACTCTGCCGACGATACTGCCGCCCGAGACCACCGCCATGTCACGCTCGACGCCTTGGAGCGAGCCTTTATTGACGGTATACAGGGTCATATAGCTGTTAGTCTCCTTACCGATGATATTTCCCGTCATAAGCTCGAACTCCTCGAGCGCGTCGCTGACTCCGAGGAACTCACGCATCCATGCGTTTTCGCCCTCAAGCTGTTCGACGTGGGCAAGCTCGGCTTCAAGCTCGGCGACCCGTTTGGCAAGCTCGGCGTTTTCTTCCCTTAATGAATTAAATTCGGTGAAATATTCCCCAAATCCGCCAAGGGCGTTGGCGGCGCCCGAAAACATCCATCTAAAGGGTGTAGCTGTGACTCCCAACAGGTTCTGCAACGGAGTCGTAACCCCCAGAACAGCGATAACGGAGTAGAACACAACGAGAAAGACCGCCACCAGTGCGAGTATTTTCACGAACTTATTTTTTAGCATTATTCCACTCCTTTCGCTTTATTATTTGAGAAAAGCGGCGAAATATATCGCACGCTTTTCCATGTAGATTATTTCTTAAGAGCCAGTGCCTCGCGAGCCTTTTCGGCAATTTTAGCGGGTGTAAGTCCGTACATTTCAAGAAGCGGCGGAACCTTACCCGAGTGACCGTACTTATCCTCAACGCCTACGCGGAGAACGGGAACGGGGTAGCCCTCGCAGACCACCTCGGCAACCGCGCCGCCGAGACCGCCGATAACATTATGCTCCTCGGCTGTAACGATAGCGCCTGTTTCCTTTGCCGCCTTGATGATGATATCCTTATCGATAGGCTTGATAGTATGAATGTTGATAACTCTCGCGGAGATTCCCTCCTCCTTAAGAGCCTGAGCCGCCTCAAGAGCCATGCTCACCATGAGGCCTGTAGCCACGATAGTAACGTCGCTTCCCGTAAGAAGCTCAACTCCCTTGCCCACCTCGAACTTATACTCGGGTGTGTCGTTGATAACCGGAACGGCGTATCTGCCGAATCTCATATAAACAGGACCATTGATGTTAAGAGCCGCCTCAACTGCCGCTCTTGCCTCAACCGCGTCAGAGGGGTTGATAATAGTCATGCCGGGAATGGTACGCATAAGCGCGATATCCTCGTTACACTGGTGTGTAGCGCCGTCCTCACCGACGGTGATGCCCGCGTGGGTTGCGCCTATCTTTACGTTGAGGTGAGGGTATCCGATAGAGTTTCTAACCTGCTCAAAGGCACGTCCTGCCGCGAACATAGCGAAGCTGGACGCGAACACGGGCTTACCCGTGGTAGCGATACCTGCCGCAACACTCATCATGTTGCCCTCGGCAATTCCGCAATCGAAAAATCTTTCGGGGAAAGCCTTTTTAAAATAAAGTGTCTTTGTCGCCTCCGCAAGGTCTGCATCAAGGACGACGAAATCGTATTTTTCGCCAAGCTCGGCAAGCGCCTTGCCGTAGGCTTCTCTGGTTGCTATCTTTTCTGCCATTTCTTCGTCCCCCTTATATCTGCTTCATAGCCTCGGTAATCTCACTTACCGCCTGCTCGTAGAGCTCATCATTAGGCGCGGAGCCGTGCCACTTAACTTCATTTTCCATATAGGAAACGCCCTTACCCTTTACCGACTTGGCAATAATGGCGGTGGGCTTGCCCTTTACCGTCTTAGCCTCGTCAAACGCCTTTTCAAGCGCCTCGAGGTCGTGAGCGTCAACCGAGATAACGTGGAATCCGAACGCCTCGAACTTCTTGTCGTGGGGCGTGGGGTTCATGACCTCCTCAACAGGACCGTCTATCTGGAGTCCGTTCCAGTCAACGATAACGCAGAGGTTGTCCAGCTTGTAGTGAGCCGCGAACATAGCCGCCTCCCAAACCTGACCCTCTTCGCTCTCGCCGTCGCCGACGATGGTATAGACTCTGTAATCCTTCTTGTCAACCTTGCCCGCAAGAGCAATTCCGCAAGCCGAGGAGATTCCGAGACCGAGAGAGCCCGCGCTCATGTCAACGCCAGGGATAATCTTCATATCGGGGTGACCCTGAAGGAAGCTCTCGACCTGACGGAGATTCTTAAGCTCAGCGCGGTCAAAATAACCTCTCTCAGCAAGCGCCGCGTAGAGACCGGGCGCGGTGTGTCCCTTAGAAAGAACAAAACGGTCGCGATCCGCCATGGTGGGATTTTTCGGGTCGATGTTCATTTCCTTGAAGTAGAGATATGCCAATATTTCCGCGATAGAAAGCGAGCCGCCGGGGTGTCCCGATGCCGCCGCGTGTACCGCCTCAAGCGCACCGAGACGTATCTTCGCCGCCACGGTCTTTAAGCTCTTAAGTTCGTTCTGTTCCATAATTGAAAGTCCTTTCAGAAACTCGTATTTTTACAATTATCATTATATATTATTTTCACGCAATTGTCAAGACTGTAGGAGTTAGTTTTTTGGTCGAGCACAGCAACCGCAAGAAAAGTTTCGGTCAAGCTTGGAACAACGCACCGCACCAATGATTGCCCCCACCGGCGAGGTGGCGCCAGTCAAGGGCGCGTAGCCCTTGTCGCCGCGCGCACGCGGCGAAATAATCCTTCGGCGTTTCTTTTTGTGAACTTTTTCTTTGCGCCTCTGGCTTCAAAGAAAAAGTGGATAAAAGGTTTATTCCCTATAAAACTTTTGTGCGGTGCATTTAAAAGTTAGTTTTAAACACGATGTTCTTTCTTTGGCACAAAAGGCGCAAAGAAAGAACCAAAGAAACGCCGCTTGGGGCGTGTCGCTCGTTGCGACGAGCGAGACAAGGCTCTGCCTTGTCAATCCGCAAGCCTTTAAAAAGGCTTGAGCGAAACTTTTCTGGCAGGGTGCGGTGCGTAATTTATCCGCCAATAACCGCTTTAAGCCCTTCTTGTTCAGCGAC